>JBBQRR010000010.1:0-92813 GCA_038214655.1 Bacteroidia bacterium
TAAGACGAAGCATCAGAAAGTAAATACACCAAGGCACCCATAATATCTTCTTGCGCCAACATACCTTTGCTTACCCCGTGCTCGTTGTATTTTTTTACGAATTCTTCGTTTTGGTTATTAAAAATGCCACCGGGGCTGATACAGTTAAATCGAATATTTTTTCCGGCGTAATAATTTACAAAGTATTTTGTGAGGTGAATTATCCCTGCTTTAATGGCAGCGTACTCAACCGGCATTGTAAAACCCGAGTTTTTGTACACTTCAAATTTAGGTGATACTACACCGTAAATAGAAGCCATGCTAATCATATTGCCATGTCCCTGCTCTTTAAAAAACAGCGAGAATTGCTGCATGCACAAAAAGTAGCCACCTAAATGTAAATCTACATTTTCACAAAAATCTTTGTACCTTACTTTTTCTAAATCGTTGCCATACGCGGCATTGCGGGGATAGGCGTTATTTACCAATGCATCTATCTTACCGAACTTACTTTTAATTTCTTTTATGGCCGCCTGAATCGAAGATTCGGAGGTAATATCAAGCTTAACCGTTAAAAGTTTATCGCTCCTTACTTCTGATTTTAATTTTTGTAATTCTTCGTCGTTAATATCAGCGGCAACAGCTGTTCCGTTATTTTTAAGGATTTCCGCAATAAAAGATTTACCTAATAAACCGCAGCCGCCTGTTACAACAATTACTTTATTGCTTAAATCTTTAAACATATTACGCCTGCTGCAATATTTTTATTTGGCCGTTTATTTCGTCTTCACTGATTTTTTTTACTTCTATTACATGCACAATATCCGTAAACTTATCCATGTGTTTTAAAAACCAATAGTCGGCAGTCATTTTATCATTGGTATCAAAGCTTCCGTCGTTATCGCTGTGATGTATACATCCTATTTCGCCGTTTAGCTCTTCAATGGCTTCGTCTTCATCAAAACACAAAGTATTGGCCGATACTTTTAAATGCGCTGTATCAATCAATAAACCCAATGCAGCATGATCTACTTCTTCAAGCATGTTCAGCATTTCATTGGCGTCGCAGCAAAATAAAGGGTTGCTTCCGTTTGGATGGACGTTTATGGGAGCAAGAACATTATTCTCTATTAAAATTTTCATTTCTAATTTCTCTGCTGCTTCACAAACTAATTTTACGCTGCGTAAAAATATTTCCCAGTGTTCATTTCTATCAAACGGATGTGATAATGCCAGTTTGCGTCCCAATTCATCGGGGTGCGGGTCAACACAAAAACCGGCATGTGCCGAAAAGAAAGGAGAATTTACTTTTTTAGAAAGTTCGAGGCCCTGTATACAATGCTTAATGGAAGTTTCGCGTATTTCTCTTTTAGAGGAAGCCAGATTTAAAACAAAAGGAATTTGCGGTGCCGGAAAATAATTGTGCGCAAACCTTTTTACATCGGCCTCCAGAAATATTTTTTCCATATCGCCGCGGTAAGGCATACCACTGCTAAATTCTAAGGACCAGCTATTTTTTTTTGCCAGAGAAATGATTTCCTCTGCGCTTTTGCCCATCAAGGCTAATGTGCTAACAACTATTTGCATTAGCCCAAAGTTAAGGTATAAAATCCAAATGTCTCTTTCTTTTCCTGAAGCACAAAACCCAGCTTTTTGTACAATGCAATGGCCGCTTGGTTATCGTTATCTACCGAAAGCTTAATTTGCTTTACCCCGTTATTCTTGGCAAAGCTTATTAATTGATTCATCGTCATTAATCCAAGGCCTTTTCCGGTATAGCTTTCAGAAACAGCAATTCCCAGCCAAATAGTTTTTTCGGTTTTAAGCCCTTCTTCTTTAGAATCGCAATGTGAGGCAATGGTTGCTTCGTCGGTTACATCTAAATGTCCATAAGCAATAGGTTTTTCATTATCCAGCAATAAAAATGTGCAAAGGTGATTTTTGATGACATCAAGTGGCCGTTTTTGAAAATACCTGAAAGCTTTAAGCGAAGTGCCGGCTTCATCAATAAATTGTTGCAGTTGTTTTACGTCGGGATATTTTACCTGTACAAATTGCAAAACTAAAATTCTATATTGTCTTTTGTAAAAGGTGCGTCTTTAACTAAATCTGATTTAAGCTTTTTGCCAATCGCTTTTTCTAAAAAGTTTGGAGAGAGACCGTTCATTGGGCGTTTGTAGGCAAAATGTTCTTTTTGCAAAACGGTTCCGGCTTTTAAATTTGTTTTGGCAACCAAACTGCGGCGCATGCCGTAGGTGTTTTTTTGTTCGGAAGCACTTGGAGTTTTAACTCCGGTGCCAAAACATTTTTCAATATTCCTGATTCCCTCAACTAATTCTTTAAACTCAGAAGGCTCGAGAGAGGAAGAATGATCTGGTCCAGGTAATTTTTTATCGAGTGTGAAATGTTTTTCAATCATCTCTGCCCCCAAAGCAACTGCCGCAAAGCAAGCGTAGTTATTAGGCACATGGCAGCTATAACCTGTTTTTATTTTCAGAGCCTCGCGCATAGTGCACATGGCAAGTAAATTTGTGTCTTCAATTTTAGAAGGATAATCTGTATTGCATTGCAAAATTACGATATCCTCATTGCCGGTATCGCGCATTGTTTTTACGGCATCTGTAACTTCTTGCATAGTGGCCATGCCGGTACTGACAATCATTTTCTTTTTAAGAGAAGCCACATATTTTAAAAAAGGAAGTTCGGCAACTTGTCCGGATGCAATTTTAAAAACGGTAACACCAATATCATTCAGTAAATCAGCATCTTCAAAATTATAAGGCGTGCTCATAAAGTCGATTCCTTTTTGCGCGCAATAATCTTTTAGTTTTTTAAAATCCTCTTTTTGCAGTTCCAGTTTTTTAAGCATGTCATACTGACTCTCCTGCTTATCCGTTACCTCAAGTTGGTAATTTGCTTTGGGAGATTCTTTAGTAACAATTTGCTCTGCCTTAAAAGTTTGAAATTTCACGCAGTCTGCCCCTACCTCTTTAGCTTTATCAATTAGCTGAAAAGCCATATCCAGACTGCCGTTGTGGTTTACGCCTGCTTCGGCTATGATATAAACCTTAGGCATTGGCCGGTGCATCCTTTTTACGATAAGCCATAAATATTCCGCCAAAAGAAACAAGCAGTACTAAGATAGAGCCCGCCAACGAAATTTTTTCTCCTGTAAAATAAACCTTTGGTTTAAATTCGAATGTAATGTTGTGTTTGCCGGCAGGAACAACCATTGCGCGTAAAACATAATCGGCATTTACAATCGGAGTTTCTTTTCCATCAATAGTAGCAATCCATCCTTTAGGATAATAAATCTCGGAGAAAACTGCCAGCTGCGCATTTTTACTATTGCTTTCGTAATCCAGTTTATTAGCCTGATACGCTTTTAGCTGAATAGTTGCGTCGGCTTCATATTGTGGTTTAAAGCCCGCTAAGTCGGCATTAAATTTTTCATTTATGATGGCAACATCCTTCGTATTTATATCACCTAATTTTAAAATCTCGTCGTTAGCGCTTTGTACCATTTGCACATCTTTTACAAACCAAGCATTGCCGTTAGCTAAAGGATTTACTAATGGAGCTGCCTCGCCGCTATAAATAATATATTTTGTGTTAAGCATGTTAAGCACTTGCGCATTTGCAAATGCGGCACGTAAAGAAGAGTCGCTTATGCCACCTTTGCGCAATCCCTGCATTACCTCAGCTGTATTTCTGTCAATGTGAAAATCGATAAGCTCGGCAAAGCGTTTTAATTTAGCGCCGTGATATCCGCCTATTGATTTATGCCAATACGAAGTAATGGCGTCTTTATCCAAATCTTTTGTAATGTTCATCACACGGTAATCGGGCGATTTATCTTCCAAAATTATTTCATCGGCCTTTGTTTTTTGAAAAGCCGTTTGCCCCGCCGCTTTTGGCGCAAAGTTTTCGCTATTTAAATAACGTGCTGCAACGGGCCACATATCGGCCAAAACAAAAATGGCAAGCGCAGCAACCAATAATTGCTGATTAACTTTTTTACGCAAAAACAACCACATGGCGCCCAGCGCAAGCAAAATAAATATTACAGTACGCATTGCATCACTGCGAAACATAGCTTTACGTGCAACAGCTGCCTGCTCTATTACAGGTGCGTACATAGCCTCAACCTGCGCAGGATTTGCAGACGCATCTTGTTGCTGAGCCTGTGCAACAATTTGCCTTAATTCATTGGGGCCCTGAAAAGTGGTAAACATATCGGGCATTAGCCAGCATAGCAAAGAAAATCCTGCAGTAATACCTCCGGCAATCATCAGTACTTTCATCATCGGTACTTTTTTCTTACCAATATTTACTTCGGTATTTGCCTGCGATTCGTAAATTTTTTGCAATGCCAAAACTGCCAGAATAGGAATAGTAAGCTCGGCAATTACCATAATCATAGAAACCGCACGGAATTTATTGTACCCGGGCAGATAATCAAAAAAGATATTTGTAAACCACATCAGGTGCTTACCCCATGACAACATTATGCCAATGATAGTTATTATGAGTAAAGACCATTTCAATCTGTCTTTTATTAAAAATAATCCCAGCACGCATAAAAAAATAACAATCGCTCCAATGTAAACCGGCCCCGAAGTAAAAGACTGGTCTCCGTAATAAGCCGTCATGCTGCCGGCGTATTGCTTCATTTGCGGGTCGCGAATATCATCCAATGAACCTTTGCTATAACTTTGTATAGATTGAGAAGCGCCTCCTTTAAAATTTGGAATTAAAAATGTAAAAGTTTCGCCAATGCCATAACTCCACTGCACGGCATAATCCCTGTCGAGTCCGCTGGTAGTATTAGCTTGATTAGTTTGTTTTTGCGCGTTAATGGTTAAGTCTGAACCGCCGCGCGTAGTGTATTTACCATACTCGTAAGTAGCCCATAAATTAGAAGTGTTTGGCAATACACCTAAAAGTATTGCGGCAACAACTACAACTGCACGCTTTAAAAAATTAGGTAAATGTTTTTCTTTAAATGCGCCGTATAATTCAACCAATATTACGGTGCCAATTATCATAAACAGATAATACGTTATTTGCACGTGGTTGCTGTACAATTCAAGCGAAGCAAATAATGCGGTTAATGCGCCACCCAACATCCAATTTCTTCGCAGTGCAAGAATAACGCTACCTAATAAAGGAGCCATGTAACCAATAGCATGCGCTTTTGTATTGTGGCCTGCTTCCAAAATAATAAAAAAGTAAGAAGAAAATCCGTAAGCCAATGCACCTACAGCGGCAATCCATGGATTAACGCGCAGACATAAAAGTAAAATATAAAAACCGATGAAATATAAAAACACATAGCCAACCGGGTGTGGCAACCACAACTGAAAAGCTTTATCAACATACTTCATTAAATTATTGTGGTACTGCACCGAAATCTGGTAAGCAGGCATACCACCAAACATACTGTTGGTCCAAAGGGCTTCTTCGCCGTTGTGCGATTTACGAAAATCGTCAATCTCCTTGCTCATACCCTTAAACTGGGTAATATCATGCTGCTGTATTTCTTTTTTTCCGTCTAACAGCGGAGAAAAATAAAAACAGGAAATTGCTAAAAATGCCGCAATGGCAACGAGGTGAGGGAGGAACTTTTTAAAATCCATAATTTATACTTCTTTATCCTTAATTTCTTCAAAATCTACATACTCGCCGCCTTTATCAGAATTGGGTTTGCGGCCTTCTGTATCGCTTTTATGCTCAATTTTTACTTCGCCTTCTTTGGTATTGTAATTGTGTTCGTGTTTTTGATAAACATACACGCGCGAAGATTTAATTACTTTGTAGATTTGGTAAACAACCCAAATGGCAATAATGGTCCAAATGACGTCTCTCATGAATAGAAATTTAAAGCACAAAGATACAGAATATTATATTGAGCCAATTATTGTTAAAAACCTGCCGCTTACCAAATTATGAGCCCGGTTTTAAGGTCTATTCAGTATATTTGAAACCTATGTATAAACGCATTTCCTTTTTATTATTGTGCCTTTTTATTTTTTGGACTAAAAACACATTTTCGCAGGCAAGTTTCTTTAAAACCTACGGTAAAATACAACCTGATGTTGCCTATAGCATGCAAAAAACCCTTGACGGAGGCTATATTTTAAGCGGAATATCCAATGGTTACGGTGGCGGTAACGGATTATTTTTTGTGAAGACCGATGCCAATGGAGACACCAGCATGATAAGAGGCTATACTACCAACAATACGGTTTTTGGTATGTCTGTTTTTGCTTGCAGCGATAGCAGTTTTGCGGTTTGCGGCAACAGCGGCTTTGCCCGGGTAGATAAAAAAGGCAGTGTACTTTGGGATTTTGTTTATAATACAGTTTCTTTTTACTCGATACAACAAACCAAGGATAAAGGATTTATTTTGGCGGGTGGTATCGGACAAACAAATGGTTCTAACGGCCAAGATGTTTACTTATTAAAAATTGATTCTTT
This sequence comes from Bacteroidia bacterium, assembly GCA_038214655.1. Taxonomy (GTDB): domain Bacteria; phylum Bacteroidota; class Bacteroidia; order B-17B0; family Aurantibacillaceae; genus PALSA-968. The sequence goes on from JBBQRR010000010.1 coordinate 6,460, forward strand.
AGGAACAAAGCAGTGGTCGAGAAAATTGGGCGGCCCTATAGATGAATATGCAACTTGTATAAGGCAAACGCCTGATGGAGGATATATTTTTGCAGGGAATACGGATAGTTACGGAGCGGGAGGATGGGACATTTATGTAATTAAAATTAATGCCCTTGGTGATACTTTGTGGACCAAAACATACGGAGGCACGCTTACTGAAGGAGGGATTTCGGGGGCGAGAGCAAGCATTGAATATACTTTTGATAAAGGCTTTATTATAGGGGCCTATACTACTAGTTTTGGCAGTGGCGGAACGGATGCTTATTTAATTAAAATAGATTCTACCGGAAATATACAATGGAGCAAAACTTACGGTGGCAGCGGCAGCGAATTAATTTATGATGTAAAGCAAACGCGCGACAGCGGTTATGTTTTTGTTGGGTATACAAGTACTTTTGGCGCAGGGAGTACGGATATTTATGTTGTAAAAACAAATTCGCTGGGCGATACACTTTTTACGCGGGCATTTGGCGGCGGGCTCGCTGAAAGCGGGCAGGGTATTGTGCAAACTGCAGATAGGGGCTTTGCTATTTGCGGATACACGGCTACATATGGCAGCGGTAATAACGATGCCTTGTTACTTAAAATTGATTCGTTGGGTAATGGGCTTTGCCACCAAAACAACACAAATACTATTGTAAATAATCCCGCCACCCTTATGGGAAACACAACAACCGGAAAAATATTTATTACTCTATTCAGCAATTCGGTATCACCACTTGTAAAAAGCGGAGGTAAGGTTACGGACGCATGTGTGGTTAACGCAATTGAAACGAATAAAGAAAATAGCGGGATTAAAATTTTTCCAAACCCCAACAATGGAAATTTTACGGTTTACATGCAGCAAAACAATACGCAGCAATTTACTTTGAGCGTAAATACTATTTTAGGCGAAACAGTTTATAGCAATAGATTTAGCGGCGCCAACAAAACCGAAATTAATTTAGCACATTTACCTGCGGGTACTTACTTGCTGCGATTGAATAGCAATGACAGCGTTTATACGCAACAGATTTTTATTGCGAGATAAAAAAAATAGTTTTATTTTTATAAAAAATATTTATGGTTAAACAAATCTGGCTTAACTTACCGGTTAAGGACGTTGCAAAATCAAAAGAGTTTTTTACCAAACTTGGATTTTCTTTTAATGATAATTTCGGGGGCGGCCCCGATTCTGCCTGTTTGTTGGTAGGCAGCGGCAATTTTGTGGTGATGCTTTTTTCTGAGCAAATATTTAAAAGTTTTACGCAGCACCCCATTACCGATACCGTGCAAAGCAGCGAAGTACTTATTTCGATAGATGCTGAAAGCCGCGAAGAAGTGGATGAACTGGCAAAAAAAGCAGAAGCTGCGGGCGGAATTATTTTTGGAAAGCCGGGCGAAGCACAAGGTTGGCTTTACGGCTGCGGCTTTAGTGATTTAGACGGACACCGCTGGAATGTTTTGTTTATGGATTACAGCAAACTTCCAAAAAAAGAAAATTAAAAATGCCTAGAAACAAAAAAGCCCGCTTTTTCAAAGCGGGCTTTTTGTGTTCTGTATTAAAGTCCCTCTCCCCCGGGAGAGGGATTTAGGGTGAGGTTTACTATTGAATCGGCGGGGGCATCGAGTTAAACAAGCCCGCTAAATCGGGTTGTCCCTCGGCGGCTAACCATCCGCTCATGCCCTGTTTCCAAACCAAACTTTGTTTGTTAAACTGGCCGGCCTGCGTCATGGCTTGTAATTGCTGCAAATTAAACGGGCCGCTTTGCGCGCCGTTAACTGCAACAAAATACGATGTTACAGGAGGTGGCGGAGGCATATTGGTTCCTTGCTGCGAATTAAATTGCTGGTTTTGATTAAACACATTGCCCATCTGGTTACCCATGTTCATTCCTAAACCTGCGCCAAAGCCCGCGCCCATAATGTTGCCGCCTTCTTGCTTAGAAGCGTTTTCCATGGATACACCTGCCTGGTATTGATTGAATGCGCCTAAGTTACCAATGATACCCATGCTGCTGCGTTTATCGATTGCTGCTTCTACTTCAGGTGGAACGGAAACGTTTTCGATTAAGAATTTGGTTAATTCTAAACCCAACTCGTTAAACTCGGGGCGAATTTTTTCAAGAATAATTTTAGAAACCTCGTCGTAGTTTTGCGTTAAATCTAAAACCGCAATTTTACTTTCGGCAATGGCATCCATACCGCGGGTAACGGCAAGATTGCGTAATTGATCAACAATCATGTCTACATCAAAATCGGGATTAGAACCCGAAACTTCTTTGTAAAAAAGCGAAGCGTCTTTAATTCTAAACGCGTAATTACCATTTGCACGCAAACGCACCGGGCCAAACTCTACATCGCGAATCATTACCGGGTTTTTGGTTCCCCATTTTTGATTGGTGAATTGCTTGGTATTAAAGAAATATACATCCGCTTTGTAAGGCGAGTTAAAACCGTACTTCCACCCTTTTAAGGTAGACATAAGCGGCATGTTCTCGGTAGTAAGCGTGTACATACCCGGCAGAAACACGTCGGCTAATTTTCCTTCGTTTAAAAATAAAGCTACCTGGCTTTCGCGCACGGTTAACTTTGCATTCATTTTAATTTCGTTCTGGTAACGTGGAAATTTCCACACGATAGTATCCTGCGTGGCATCCACCCATTCGATAATATCAATAAATTCATTTTTCAGTTTGTCAAATAATCCCATGATTTTTAGTGATTAGTGGTTAGTGATTAGTGATTAGTGCCTAGTTTACAATTAACTTTTTTTGTATGGTGCCCTGTTTTTTTGTTTTTATAGTTACAAAATAAATACCTTTCGGTAAGTCTTCTGTTTTATAGGTTTTATTTATTTGCCCCGGGGCGCAGACAAAGTTGTCTTTTAATAAAATATCTCCTTGTATGTTTAGCAAAGTTATTTCAAATTCGTCGTTTTGCAAATTTTTATAAGATAAATTAACCTTTTCGAAGGCAGGATTCGGGAAAAGTTTTACGCCCACATTCAAACCGACTGGCTCATGCATAGCCATAATACCACCAAAGCAGGAGTCCAGATTAAAATCCAGATAAGCATAACCTCGGTGAGTATCGCAATCCGTTGTAATAAAATCGAATTGAACATTTTTACCCAGATATGCAATTAAATTATAACATACTCTTGTCCAGTTTTTATAATATAACCCGGGAGTAGTGATGTCGGCTGGATGGAAAGCCGTATCTATAGAAATAGTATTAGAATCGAAATAAGCACTATCGATAAGAAATCCACTCGTCAAATCACGAAGAGTGTAAATAAATTTAGGCGCATCATTGGCAGGATGATTATCAAATAGCACCACCGCATACGATATTGCTAGATCCCAATTATTAGGATTGATAACCATACCATAGCTCATTTTAGCGGCACTACAATCATCCACTACATCTCCTAATCTTGCCGAAATATTTCCTCCCCAAGGGCATGGAAGTTTTATTATACCTGTTGTAACAGAAGGGTCTGCGCCTGCATTACATAAACCATGCTGATCACTTGTTACATTCATAGCATTAAAATTAAATCCAGAATAAGGCATTGGGTTTGGAGAACTAAGAGAATCACAAGTGTTATAACAATAATAGCCGTTCGACCAATTCAAAAAATTTCCAAATTCAAAACCAATATTTGTTTGCGTCTTTGCTTCCACAAAAAACAAGCAGGCAAAAACAAGAAATAAAAGTTTTTTCATTGTATAATTTCTAATCTAAGATAGAAATTATTTCTGAATTTTCAGCTTCAGGTCAAACTCTCTTTCGCTCTCAAAAGATACTTTATCCATTATCTCAAGTTTTTGCGTTAACAAGGTAAAATTAAAAAGCTCAACCACAAGCGTATACTTGCCCGGCGGCAAAATAACCACATACTTACCCGTTTGCGAGTTAGGCAGGTAATTACCTATAATTTCGCCGTTTTTATCGCTGGTAACTGTAATAAACACATCCGGAAAGTTAACCTGGCTTCCATCCTCAGCCAAAACCTGTCCGTACATAACCGTAAGCTCAGCTTCAACATCATTAAAAATTACACGGTAGTTATCAAAATCGCCAAGCCCCTCTTCGCGCACTGCCGAGATATATCCATAACGCGGGTTTTTGGAACTTCTAAAATTATAATCGTCCATTGGCGTATTTACAGGATAGCCCAAATTTTTAGGATTATCCCATTGCGCTTCTTCGTTTTGGGAAGCCTTAAAAATATCGTAACCACCCATACTGCTGTGGCCCATGCTGCTAAAATAAAGTGTTTTTCCGTCGGGAGAGATATTCGGAAAATCTTCGTTTTGCACTGTATTAATTTCCTTACCTGCATTTTGCGGCAAGCCCCATTTGCCATGCGGCGTTTTTTTACAAATATAAATATCGGTTCCGCCAAAGCCACCCGGACGGTTACTTGCAAAATAAATCAAATCTCCTTCAGCATTAATTGAAGCTGCAATTTCATCGCTGGGCGAATTAATATGCTTATCGAGCATCTCAGGTTTGCTGTAAACTCCGGCGGCAACACGCTCAGAAATATAAATATTCCCGGCTCCCTTTTCATCGTGAATATTTAGCAACAACACATTTCCACTGGCACTAAGGCCAATTACTTCGGCGTGACTCGATGACTTTGGTAATACAAGATCAACTCTTTTTGCTTTTTGATACACTCCGTCTTTTACCTCAGAGTACATAATTACATTGGGATAATCGCCATTATCATTACTTGCCTCCGAAGCTTCAACAGGGCGCTTCGAATTAAAAATAACAAACGACTCGTCAACAGGAACAAAGGCATAATAATCTTCGTACTCACTATTTACGGGTTTACCCAAATTTTCAAACTTTACGTTCATCGGGAATTTAATACGCTCTTTAGCGTTAAGGCAATACTGAATTTGAAAGCCGGCATCTTTTAAATTATCTTCTTTGCCTTTTCCGTTAGTAACAAATTTTGTAAATGAATTAATGGCATCATCAAAACGTAAAGCATATTGGTAAGCTCGTCCCAAAAGATAATCTCCATTGGGGTCGTGCTTTGGATTATGAATAGTTTTTTCAAGGTAAGGAACCGCTTTTGCTTTATTGCCATTGTAATTTAAATAACAAACTGCAATGTTGTAATTGTATTTTTCGTTTTGTGGGTCTTTGGCGTGCAAGGCTAAAAAATCAGCAAGAGCCTCTTCGTAATTACCCGCAATTAATTTATCCTCGGCCACCTTGGGGTCGGTTTTGGTAATAGTTTCTTCGTCCTGCGCCAACATAGCAAAAGGGAAAAACAAGAGAGCCAAAAGGTACTTTTTCATAGGTATGGATTATAGTTCAAAAATAAGAGAATTTATAGAAGTTAAACAATCCTTTTACCACAATTCTTTCCATACTTGTTTAATAGCGAGCGAAATACTTAAAAATATCAAATAAACCCCGTTTCGTCTCACTATAAAAAGTGTAATTCGCTTATTTTTATAAGAAACTGTTAATACATTTACCGCAAAATTACCCTTTGCACGATATTGAACCATATTTTAACTGGAGGCACCTGTACATCGCATCAGAAGATGAGCAATCGCCTTTTTATGGCCGCGATTACAGCGAAATGGAATTTACCAACGTTATTTACAATTTTGTGATACACCCCCAGTGGGACGAAATTGGCTCAGAAACGCTTTACATTAAAATTTTATACGTTGATTACGATGAAAAATACAGCATTATAGAATTGATGGGCGAATGGAACGATGCCATCACTAATGATATTATGCTGCTGAAACGAGAAATTTTTGACGAACTTATTTTGTGCGGCATCAACAAATTTATCATCATCGGCGAAAACGTTTTTAACTTTCATGCCAGCGACGACAGCTATTACGAAGAGTGGTTTGATGAAGCCGGTACAGAAGGCTGGATTATTTTTTTAAATTTTAGAGAACACGTTTTAGCTGAATTTAAAGCGCACAACATAGATTACTTTTTTTTATCGGGCGGCGAGCTGGATGATTTTAACTGGCGAAGATTTAGTCCGGGGCAAGTGTTTGGGAACTTGAGTAAGATTATTGAGAAGCGATTAACATAACTACGGATACGGATTTTTACGGATTTACGGATGAATTCACTCCTTGATTTTACAGCTCATTAAAACGAAAAAATTATCCGCATATCCGTACGGCTGCTATCCGTAATCCGTAGCTATTTAACGGGTAACGTAATTCTAAAAGTACTGCCCTTGCCTATCTCTGACTGAGAAACAAATATTTTTCCTTCGTGGTAATTTTCGATAATGCGTTTGCAGAGTGAAAGGCCCATACCCCAGCCGCGTTGTTTGGTGGTAAAGCCCGGCTCGAAAACTGCTTTTAATTTATTTTTGGCAATTCCTTTCCCTGTATCGCTTATGTCAATGAAAACGGTTTCTTCTAAACTTTGTATGCTAACGCTTATGGTTCCTTTTCCGTCCATAGCGTCAATGGCATTTTTGCAAAGATTTTCAACAACCCACTCAAATAACGGAACGCAAATAGGGACTTCCGTAATCTCGCCTAAATTATTTTGGAAACTGAAATTTATATTTTTAGAAGAGCGTTGTTTTAAATAATCAACCGCGTGTTCTAAAATAATTGCAACGTTTTCTTTTTCTAAAGTTGGTTGTGAGCCGATTTTAGAAAATCTATCCGTAATGGTTTGCAAACGCTGCACATCGCGTTCCATCTCCACAATCATACTCGGATCCTTTGCCGTTTGTTTTAAAAGTTCCATCCATGCCATTAGCGATGAGAGCGGAGTCCCCAATTGATGTGCGGTTTCTTTGCTCATGCCTACCCAAACTAAATTTTGTTCGCTACGGCGCGCGGTGCTGAACAAGGTGTAGGCAATTAATAAAAACAAACCGATAATCATTAATTGCACATAAGGGTAATAGCGCAGCTGTTTTAGCGTGTATGATTCCTCATAAAAAATAAAATGTGTAGTACCCTGCCCAAAATCAATTTCAATGGGCGTATTTTGCGCTGCAAGCCTATCTAAAGTTATTTTAAGTTTTGCGGGGGTATTAATTTCTGAAGTGTCCATTTTGCCGGCCTCTAAAACTTTTGTTTTGCTTGAGTCGGTAAAGATTACAGGAACAGATGCGCTGTTGGCAGCTACTTCTGCAATAAAAGATTTTATAAGGCTATCGAAAACCAATTTTATTTCCGAAAAAACACGGGAGTCTTTGTAATAAATATAATTTTTCTTCCCCGGTGCGTATTGAATCTCTATTGGAGGATACAAACTCTTCATCTCATCCAATTGCTGTCTTAAGTAAACAGTATCTTTTTCTAAAAGTGAATCGAGGTTACGCTTCCCTCCTATTTTACCTTCGTTGGTTACAATAATTACGGGCACCGTATTGTTATCCTGCAAAACACGCAGGGCAAAACTTAAATCGGTAACATCTTTGGTAAGTTCTTTGGTGGCATCGGCGTAGAGCTCTACTTTTTTACGCTCTTCGGTTTTCATTCTGTCAAAAAGGTCGTGCGTGGTTTTAACGAGGTTGGCACGTTTTTGTACAGAGATTGCCCAGAGTTTTACTTTGTCTTTTTCTTCGTCGGATATTTTTTTAACTATTTTGCTCGAGTACCAGAGTGAGGTTAATACAATGCACATGGCTGCTGCTGCCAGCCACCATTTCCATCTTTGTTTTTGTTGGTAGATATTCATCCGATTTTTGCCACAAAGGCGCGAAGACACAAAGGTTTGTAATTGTTGGTGTAAATTATATTTCTTTTCTCATACGCGCAACAGGAATGTCCAGTTGCTCGCGGTATTTGGCAACGGTGCGGCGCGCAATATTGTAACCCTTCTCTTTTAATATTTTGCAAAGAGCATCGTCGGTAAGTGGCTTCTTTTTGTTTTCGACCCCAATGCAATCTCCCAAAATCTTTTTTACCTCGCGCGAAGAAACTTCCTCGCCGCTATCAGTGCTCAACGATTCTGAAAAGAAATATTTTAACGGAAAAGTACCGAAAGGCGTTGTAACATACTTACTGTTTGCCACCCGCGATACGGTAGAAATATCCAGATTTACTTTTTCGGCGATATCTTTTAAAATCATCGGCTTCAGCTTCGTTTCATCTCCTGTAACGAAATATTCTTTTTGATATTGCATAATTGAGTTCATGGCCAACAATAAAGTTTGCTGACGCTGAAACAAAGCCTCAATAAACCACTGCGCATTTTCAATTTTATTTTTTATAAACCCTGAAGCTTCTTTAGCCGTTTTATCCTTTTGCTTGGCGTAGCGCGTAAGCATTTCCATGTAATCCTGGCTGATTTTTAAATCGGGCATGTTACGCTGTGTTAAAGCCAGCTCCGGCTCGCCATTATTGGTAGAAATCACAAAATCGGGTATTACTTCCTGTATGTTTTGTGTTGATTGTCCCGCTCCACCCGGTTTAGGATTTAGCTTGGTAATTTCTTCAATAATATCTTTTAAATCTTCTTCTTTAATATCGAGTTTCTTAGAAATTTTATCGTAATGCTTTTTAGAAAACTCTTCCATACATTGTTTTACCACATCAATGGCAAATGCAACTTCGCGCGTTTGGTTTTCGCTGCGTTCTAACTGCAAAAGCAAACATTCCTGTAATGTACGCGCGGCTACTCCCGGGGGGTCGAGGCTTTGTAAAACTTTAATTACTTCTTCAATTTCTACTGTGGTGGCAGTAATGTTTTGCGAAAAAGCCAAATCATCTACAATAGAACCGGTGTCCCTGCGAATATATCCGTCGTCGTCAATACAACCAATTAAATATAATCCTATGGTATAATGTTTTTCATCCAAATCAAGCAGACCCAATTGTTCTTCCATTTGATCATGAAAATCGGTAGTTTCCCTAACAGGATTTTCTTTAAAATCATTGTCCTTGCCGCTGTTGTTTACCTGATATTTATAATCGGCAAACTCATCTTCATCCACAAAATCTTCATACGTAACATCATCGTTGCTTACGGTTATTTCACTGTCTTCGGTAGCGCGGTCATCTTCGGTAGTTGGTGCTTCATCATCACTAAAATCCTCTTCTGCATCCGGAATCGTATCATCGTCTTCTTCGAGGGCGGGATTTAATTCGAGTTCTTCTTTAATGCGTTGCTCGAGGGCCATAACGGGAAGCTGTATCAGTTTCATTAACTGAATTTGCTGCGGAGAGAGTTTTTGCTGCAGCCTTAACGAATGTGTTTGCCTGAGTGCCATATACGGAAGTAAAAATACAAATAAACTACGAATGGAGAAAGTACGAAGGTGTGATTAGGGATTAGTGGTTAGGGAATAGCCAATACAGTATTGAGTAATGAGAATAGAGAATTGAGATGTAAGTGGGGGTGTCAGTTATTAATAGGGAATTACGTTATTTCGCGTTTTTTAACAGCTACGGCGGGATTGCCCTGGTAAATGGTGTATTCTTCTAAATCGGAAGTTGCAACTGATCCTACAGTTAAAACAGAGTGCGTGCCGGCGGTTACACCCGGACAAACAGTTGACTTTGCGCCTATCCATGCGCCTTGTTTGAGAGTAATATTACCTACCATTAAATCGAAAGTGGTTTTTTTATAATCGTGATTGCCGCATAAAAGAAAAGCGCCCTGCGAGATGCAAACATTATCTTCAATAACTACATCTCCCAAATTGTCTATCCAAACTTTTTCGCCAATCCAAACATTATTGCCAATGGTTAAGCGCCAGGGGTATTTTATATTTACGCCGGGTTTTATAATTACGTTTTTACCAATTTTTGCGCCAAAAGTTTTTAACCAGAAAATTTTTACCCCGTTAAACGGAAAAGAAGATTTAAAATAGCAGGCATTTACACAATACCACACAAAACGTGTAAGCGAACCTCTTCCGGGCTTGTACCAGCTATTATTAAAAGAAGATAAATCGCTTTGCTTGCTCATTTACAGGTACGAATATACGAATAAGCCTTTACTCTTTAATAAGCCTTATTCTTTTATCCTGAATCTGCACAATGTAAATTCCTGAAGGAAGTTTTCCGATATCGATTTGTTCTTGCAGGTTTTTGCTTTTTATTTGGAGAACGGTTTCGCCAAGGGAGTTGAAAATTGAGATTGTGCCCAATTCGCTGACCCCTTTAATATTTATAAAATTATTTGACGGATTAGGGTAAATATTAGGAGTCTCATTTTCAATTTTATTGCTTATACCATTTAAACTTCCATGAATTACATTTAAATAAATCATAGAAGCAGTTGAACGATATAAATAATTATTTTTGCAATACATTGCTGAATCTCCACAAGAGCCAAAAGCTGTAACACAAATATTATACAAGCCTGAAATTGAATATGTATGACTGGGATATAGTCCTAAAGAACTTGTTCCATCGCCCCAATACCATCTAGCATTTGTTGTATTACTTGTATAAAACGATTGCGCACTCCACACTTGTGGTCCATTCATAACCAACATGTAATTTACTCCGGGTGCACAATTAGTGGCAACAGAACAACTGTATGAATTGCCTGCCCCACACAAAGGATAAGCGAGAGCTACTGTATCCATTACGCTAATATAGTTAGGCAGACAATTAAACGGATTCGCTGAAATATCAAAATAAGCAGAAGATACAAGTGTATTTGGGAAAGTTGAAAAACAAGAAATACTATTGTTATTACAATACAGCGCATAAAGTGCTGTTGGCAACACTGGCAAATTTGTTAACTGATTATTTTGGCAATTTAAATACCCTAAAGCAGATGGTAAGTTTGGTAAAGTTGTAAGTATATTATCGCGACAATGAAGAAATGTAACAGTATTTGGTAATGGAGGTATTGAACTTATTTGATTACCAAAGCACACAAGATAAATAAGAGCATTGGGAATATTAGGGAAATAACTCAGATTATTTCCACTACAAATTAATGTATCGATAGAATTTGGCAAAGATGGTAACATAGTTAAACTGAGTCCGGAACAATCCAAATAAGTAAGGTTTGCTGGTAAAATAGCAGGCAAATTAATGCCATAGTTAGATGCACAAGCTAAATGCTTTAATACAGAAGGCAAAGCAGGTAAAACAGGTATTTGATTTAGTGAACAATTTAAATATTTAACTGCAGGAGGCAAAGCAGGAAGACTCAATAATGTCTGAGTATAATTCATATCATGATTATAATAACAATCTAAATAAACTAAAGTACTCGGCAAATTAGGCAAAGTAGTTAACTGATTTTCCGCACAAATTAGGGTATCAAGCCCTATAGGAAGTTTAGGTAGATAAGTAATTGCATTCATACTAAAAGGGCCGCCGTAATTACCGAAATCCAAAGTTTTTAATCCGTCAAAATACTGAACGCCTGTTAAATCCGTAATACTAGCGTTTTCCAAAATAAGAGAAGCTCTTAATGTTACTGCGGAATTAGTTGTATCCATTTGATTGCCGCTTATTGCAGAAGGTATATTAGCTTGCAACCAAGTAACAAAATTTGCATCCGGTATTGTTACGAATTGTGCTTTGAGGTTTAATGTGCAAACAACAAAAACAAAAATTATTAGTTTTTTCATGTCTTGGATTTTGTATACCAAATATAACTAAAAACAGTAATTTTATCTAAGCAGTTTTGTAACTGGCTAGCTTTTGGCAATAAGTGGTCGATTTCGGCTTATTTCTGTTCCAAATCCAAATTCTCATCACCCGCTTGATAAGGTAGATAAGAAAAAATAAATTGAAACATCTCTTCGGTGGTGCCCATGCTGTATAAATCGTTGCGCTCTTTTATTTCGCGCGGCGGATGGAACGGGTTATTGGGATTTTTATCGGTATTATCGTACGCGCCGTAAGCGTAAATCGTGCTGCCCGCGGGAATTTTTACAGGATGCTTGTAGGTATAATAATACTGCCATTTAAAATCCCATTGATTAATCCGTATTAAACGAATGGTATCTCCGTTTGGCTGTATGGCAAAGGCCAAAAAAGTTTTTCCCAGTAAATGCATATGCGGGTTCACCGATACAATAGAAATATCCTCGCGTGTTGTCCAGTGACTGCTGTAGCTTGAGATTTTATTGGCAGGAATATCAAATTTAGGCTCAATAGGTGCGATACCAAAAGTACCGAGCTGTGATTCTTTAAGTGGACGAACAGGCCTTGGGCCAAAAAACACATTAATCACCGAAGAGTCGGTGGCATCTGCCTTGCTGGGCCCGTAATGCAGGTTTTTTAAAAGTATGGCCCCTTTCTGTTTCATAAAGTAACCGCCAATACCGTTGGGATAAACCTGCGGCAAATAACCTGGCAAATAATAAACTGTATTGGGCAGCATCGGCGGAAAAGTGCCGTCGTCATTGGCCAGGCCCATTTTTATGTAAACATCATTTTCCAATTTAGGATTATCCTGCCAATAAGATATTCCTTCAAACACATTTTTCTTTTTCCCATCTTCAAAACCTATTAGGTGACCGTTTACGTGATGCACCAATTTGCGCTGTTGCGGCACAAATTCGTAGAACAAAACAAAAGTGTCTTTCTTCATCTGGTACGGAATTTTTACCATATAAAAATTATCCGTGCCGTTTCCTTTAATGGGCACTGCTTCACGAAAAGGTATAACTAAATCGGGCTTACCAAAAAATGAACCGGTAAAAAATTCGGGAGCTTTTAATTTAGAAGTATCACCGGGCGCACAACCCTGCTCTACCCAATTTTTAATTTTTAAAATTTCGTTGTCGCTTAGGCCACGCTCTTTTACAAAATGGCTGTAGCTTTTATCGGCCGGCCAGGGCGGCATGTAGCGCGTGGATGTAACAAATTTTATTTTATTGGCGTTCTTTTTTGCATCCCGGTAATTTAGCAGCGTAAAAGGGCCTGCCTCACCGGTACGGTGACAAGGGGTACAATTTTTAAAAATAATTGGTGCGATATGTTCCGCAAAATTGATCGGCGAATTATCTTCCTGCTTTTTATCTTCTGTATTTGTACAGGAGAAAAAAAACATTGCGCTGATAAAAAAAATAATTACATTTTTCACTTAAACAAAAATACTAAAATCTGCGTTTACTCTAATCAGCAGCGGCATCCCTGTTCCATGGCTGTTACTCTTTAGAATTTAAAGGCTGCTCAATTTCTTTGGCCTTTTCCTCAATAACATTAGCCTGCTTTTCCATTTCCTGCTTTATGCTATTGGCGCTTTCCTGTATATCGCGCTGTATGCCTGCGGTGGCGTCTTTAAACTGACGAATTCCTTTTCCTATATTGCGCATTACTGTAGGCATACCTTTACCGCCAAATAAAAGAAGTACTGCCAAAAACACAATGAAGAGCTCTCCCCCGCCTAAAAAATCAAACAACAACAGTACCGTCTTCATCCTAAAAATTTTTGTTTTTACGAAACTTAACTAGCGTATAAATTCCTAAAGCAAACACAAGCGCTACAATGGCGATGATAAATATCTCGCTTCCGCCTATTTGATACATACTGTTTTCTGCTGCTAATAACATGCTGAATTATTTAGTTACCGTTTCCTTAATTTTCAAAATCTCCTTCAATTTAGCCACCACAAAATCAATTTCTTCTTTGGTATTGTATTTACAAAATGAAAAACGAACCGATGCCCTATTCATGTCAATTCCCAAACCACGCAATACATGCGAGCCCTGATTGCTACCCGACGAACAGGCGCTTCCGCCCGAAGCCGCAATGCCCTGTATGTCTAAATTAAATAATAACATCTCGGCATCTTCGCTCGGCGGCAAATGAACATTGAGCACCGTATACAAACTATGCTCATCAATTTCGCCATTAAACTCAACACCCGGAATATTTTTGCGCAATTGCTCAATCATATAATTCTTTATGCCTCGAATATGATTTTGATGTTCAGTCATTTCTTTATTGCAAATCTCAAAAGCTTTTGCAAGGCCCACAATTCCATAAACATTTTCGGTTCCGCCGCGCATGTTACGCTCTTGCGCCCCGCCTGTTATAAGTGGTTTTAACTTTATTTCGTGGTTGATATATAAAAATCCAACTCCCTTAGGGCCGTGAAATTTATGTCCGCCGCAAGTTACCATGTGCACTTTCATAGCGCGTAAATCCATTGCAAAATGTCCCATGGTTTGCACCGTATCGCTATGAAAAATGGCTCCGTACTTTTCGCAAAGCTCGCCCACTTTATTAATCGGCAATAAAGTTCCTATTTCGTTATTAGCGTGCATTAGCGACACCAACGATTTTGAATTTGTTTTAAGTAATTCCTCCAAATGTGCCAAATCAACATTGCCTTTTTTATCAATGTTTACCCAGCTTAATTTTATTTTTCCTTCTTTTTCAAGTTCGCGCAAAGTATGTTCAACCGCGTGATGTTCTATTTTAGAAGTTATGGCATGTTTAATTCCAAAACACTCGATAGCTTTTACAATGGCCATATTATCCGCCTCGGTTCCGCCCGAGGTAAAAAATATTTCGGCAGGAGTAACATTTAAAAGTTTTGCCACCGTTTTACGTGCAATTTCTATAGCCGAACGCGTTTTACGCCCATATCCATGAATAGAAGAAGGATTCCCAAATTCTTCTTTCATATAAGGAAGCATCGCCTGCAAAACTTCATCATCCAGGCGCGTAGTAGCGGCGTTATCTAAATAAATTTTCATTTGTTGTGTTTTGTTTTTTCTTTGCCAAATGGAATTCGCTCTCCGTTTTTTCTGCTTATGTGAATTTTTTTTCGTCTCATTTCATTAATTAAAACTTACTTGTTGAACAAATTTAAGCGTCTTTTCAATTTCGTTGTACATTAATTTATCATGATCTATAAACGAAACTTTTTTACGATAAGCGGCAACCATTTTTTCAATAGTAGGAGAAGATTTTAAGGGCCTTCTGAACTCCAATGCCTGCGCCGCAGTAATAAATTCTATAGCCAACACTTTATAGCTATTCTCAACCACTTTATAACATTTTGTAGCCGCGTTGGCACCCATACTTACGTGATCTTCTTGCCCGTTACTGCTAACAATGCTATCAATAGATGCCGGCGTACAAAACTGTTTACTCTGACTAACAATAGATGCAGCGGTGTACTGCGTTATCATCAATCCCGAATTAATACCTGCGTTTGCCACTAAAAACGGAGGCAAATTGCGTGCACCAGAAATTAATTGATAAATGCGTCTTTCAGAAATACTTCCTAATTCGGCAATGGCCATTGCTAAATAATCTAATGCAAGTGCCAATGGCTGTCCATGAAAATTTCCTCCCGAAATAATTTCATCGCTCTCCGGAAAAATAGTGGGGTTATCGGTTACCGAATTAATTTCTGTTTCAATTACTCCAACAACATGCCTTACTACATCTTTGGTAGCGCCGTGTACCTGAGGAATACAACGAAAGGAATACGGATCCTGAACAGTTGTTTTTTTTGCAGCGGTAATTTTACTTCCTTTTAAAATATCTCTTACTGCTTTGGCAGTTTCTATTTGTCCTTTATGCGGACGTATATTTTGCAGAGCTTCGCAAAAAGGTTCAATTCTTCCAAAAAATCCATCCAAAGAAAGCGCTCCTGTAAAATCGGCCAGTTTATTTAAATGATTTGATTTTAGTAAACACCAAACCGCGTACGCACTCATAAATTGTGTGCCGTTTAATAGTGCTAAGCCCTCTTTTGATTGAAGTTTATGGGCTTTTAATTTTAACGTTTTATAGAGTTGCTCAGTAGCAATTTTTTTTCCTTTATAATAAACTTCGCCCAAACCAATAAGCGGCAAAGTTAAATGTGCCAATGGAGCCAAATCGCCGGAGGCGCCTAAAGAACCTTGCTGATAAATAACCGGTAAAATATCATTGTTATAAAAAAACAACATACGCTCGGCAGTTTCTATACTCACTGCCGATTTACCATAAATAAAATTACGGATTTTAAGCAGCATCATTATTTTAACTACCTCCTGCGGTACTTCCTCCCCCATTCCGCAAGCATGCGATTTTACAAGATTTTCCTGCAACTGCTGCAAATCTTTTTGTGGAATAATTACGTTACACAAAGAACCAAAGCCGGTGTTTATGCCATAAATTAATTCTTTTTTTGAGGATAATCTTTTATCCAGATAAGCGCGGCAGTTTTTAATATTTTTTACAGCCTCTGCAGAGAATTCAAGCTTCTCGTCGGATGCAATAATTTTTTCTACATCGGCAAGGGTAAAATACTTCTTTGGGTCAAATAAAAACATGGCAACAAAGATAATTATTACTTTCCTGTTACGGGTGCATTTTAATGGCTTAATTAGCTTTTGTTCGTTGTTTTTCACTCTTTTTTTATATAGATTTGTTGATTAAGTTGATAAACTGATGAAATTCAAAACCCTTCTCTTTTTTACAGTCTTTTGTGTGTTACCCGCCTTGTTCTTTGGGCAAAAAAAAACTGAGGCGCAAAAAAAATCCGTTAACATTAAAGTAAAAGCGCCCGAGCAATATTACAGCGAGTCGGGTATTCCGCTTAGAGTAGAAGAAAAACGCGATACAAAGGGCCAGCTTATAGAAAAAATTTTTTACCGCCACCGTAGCACCCCAAAAAGTGATACAATTAACGAAAAGCAATTGTATACCAACGGTAAAATATCGGAAACACAGTATTATACCGGCGCAGGCAAACTATCTTTTGCAACAAAATATAACGCCGAAGGAAAAGAGGCTGAAACCACATTTTATGAAGAAAACGGCGAGATACATGATAAAAGTGTTTATACAAATGGTGGCAACGGAACTTCAAAAACGGCACGATACGGTAAAGGAGGAATTCTGGAATCATTAAACACCACCGATCAGGACGGAAGGCAGCTGGAAAATATTTCTTACAGCAAAGACGGCACAATAAGAAGCAAAGAAGTTTGTCAGTACGACGGACGAATGGAATCCTGCAAGCAAAGCGAATGCTTCACGTATAACAGTAAAAATACGCTTATCCGAAAAGAAATTTACAGTTACATAACCAAAAGAAAAGAAATCACCAGCTATTTTAGTTCGGGCAAAATTGAAAGTTTTAAAATTTATGAAAACGCATATACCGGAAACGGAACTGTACTTGAAGTAACAAATTATACCGAGGACGGAAGTTACAGCAAACAAACCATGCAGCAGTTTAAAGAAAAAGATTATGTTTCCTCAAAGGCTTCAGAAATTAATTCGTTTGATGCTACCGGAAAATTATTGAGTAAATGGGTTGCGAAATATGACGCTACCGGAAATACTTTAGAGAATTCCGTGTATGATGCAGGCGGAAAATTGTATTACAAGGACACATTTAAAAATGATGAAAAAGGTGTTGCCGTAGAAATTATACGCAACAAAGCCGATGGTACAACCGAAATTATGATGAAAGATGGGAAATACATTAAATAAACAAACTTTTCTCCCAAATTCAATCGTCGCACCGCATTCAGGTTTGTTAAAGCGTAAAAATGTCCTTTCGGGCTTGTCTTTAGTGTATAGAAATTAAGTCAATTCTTAGTTTTTCATTACCAAATATGTATCTTCGTAGTCCATTATTTATGAGCACAACAAGCGTAAAAAAAATCCAGATGGTAGACCTTAAAGGTCAGTACCAAAAAATTAAGCCGGAGGTGGATGCGGCTATACAGGAAGTAATTGATAACACTGCTTTCATAAACGGACCTGCTGTTAAGGAATTTCAGGCCGATTTAGAGAAATACCTTGGCGTAAAGCATGTTATTCCCTGTGCCAATGGCACAGATGCCCTGCAAATTGCAATGATGGCCCTTGGTTTAAAACCGGGCGACGAAGTTATTACAGCCAGTTTTACCTACGTGGCTACTGCCGAAGTTATTGGCTTATTAGGATTAACTCCCGTTTTGGTGGATGTTTATCCCGATACTTTTTGCATTGATGTAAAGGCAATCGAAAAAGCTATTACTCCAAAAACAAAAGCCATTGTGCCCGTGCATTTATACGGGCAGTGCGCCGATATGGAAGCGATTATGGCTGTTGCCAAAAAAAATAATTTATTTGTTATTGAAGATGTGGCCCAGGCAATGGGCGCCGATTATATTTTGAATAACGGTTCAAAAGTAAAAGCCGGTACAATTGGAACGATTGGCTGTACTTCTTTTTTTCCTTCTAAAAATTTAGGTTGCTATGGCGATGGCGGTGCCATTTATACCAATGATGAAGCTTTAGCAGCAAAATGTAAAATGATTGCGCATCACGGACAAAGCGTACAATATGTACACGATGTTTTGGGTGTAAATTCGCGTTTGGATACCATTCAGGCTGCTGTCTTAAAAATAAAATTAAAACATTTGGATGCGTATGCTGCTGCGCGTAATAAAGTAGCGGCTCATTACGATAAAGCTTTTGCCAATCATTCTAAAATTAAAACTCCGTTTCGCGTAAAAAACTCAACGCACGTTTTTCATCAATACACTCTGCAATTAACGGGTGTTGACAGGGATAAGCTTCGCGAGTTTTTAGCAGGCAAAGATATTCCAAGTATGATTTACTATCCTATTCCATTACACATGCAAAAGGCTTATACCAGTCCGCAGTATAAAGCGGGAGACTTTCCGGTTACCGAAAAATTGTGCGCTTGCGTTTTATCATTGCCCATGCATACCGAGTTAGACGAAGAAACATTAACGTATATTAGCAATTCTGTTTTAGAATTCTGTAAATAATCTATTATGAAAATTACCGTTGTAGGAACAGGATATGTTGGTTTGGTTACGGGCACTTGCCTTGCGGAAACCGGTAACACTGTTATTTGTGTTGACATTAATGAAGAGAAAGTAAAAAAAATGAAAGAAGGTGTTGTGCCTATTTATGAACCGCATCTTGATACACTTTTTCATAGAAATATAAAAGCAGGGCGCTTATCCTTTACTACCAATTTACAAGAAGCTATTGAGCATTCGGTAATTATTTTTCTTGCCTTGCCTACCCCTCCGGGCGAAGACGGCAGTGCCGATTTAAGTTATGTGTTGGGTGTTGCTGAAGATTTGGGCAAATTAATTAAAGATTACAAAGTTATTGTAGATAAAAGTACGGTGCCTGTTGGTACAGCCGATAAAGTTCGTGCTGCTGTGGCAAAAAACGCCAAAGTAGAATTTGATGTAGTTTCTAACCCCGAATTTTTACGCGAAGGTTTTGCGGTAGATGATTTTTTAAAACCCGATCGCGTTGTTATTGGTGCAAGCAGCGAAAAAGCGCGCAAAACAATGGAGGAACTTTACAAGCCCTATGTTCGTCAGGGTAATCCAATTGTTTTTATGGATGAAAAATCTGCCGAGCTTACGAAGTATGCGGCTAACGCATTTTTGGCTACCAAAATTACTTTCATGAATGAGATTGCAAATCTTTGTGAGAAATTGGGAGCAGATGTGGATATGGTGCGTATTGGTATTGGTAGCGACGATCGTATTGGAAAACGTTTTTTATTTCCGGGCATAGGTTATGGCGGAAGTTGTTTTCCAAAAGATGTGCAGGCACTTGCAAAATCGGCTGATGAAGTAAAATATGATTTTAAAATATTGCACTCGGTGATGGAAGTTAACGAAAAACAAAAAACCATTATCGTTCCTAAAATAAATTCGTATTTCAATAATAATTTAAAAGGAAAACATTTTGCAATTTGGGGATTGGCCTTTAAACCCGATACCGATGATATACGCGAAGCACCTTCTCTATTTGTAATTGAAGAATTACTTAAAGCGGGCGCAACCGTTGCGGCTCATGACCCCGAGGCAATGGAGAATGTAAAAAAGATTTTTGGCGATAAAATAAAATACAGCGAGGACCCGTACACGGTGTTGCAAAATGCCGACGCCTTGATTATTGCTACTGAGTGGGCCCTGTTTCGTACGCCTGATTTTGACAGAGTATCTGCCAGTTTAAAGAACAAAGTAATTTTTGACGGAAGGAATCTTTACGGATTAGACCAGATGAAGAAATTAGGATATTACTATTGTAGTATCGGAAGAGAGGTGATTAAATAATTTTTTTACGAATGAAGTTTATTAAATTTATATTTCATTCTTCTAACCGAAAAGTGCTGGCTTTTATTGTTTGCTACCACTTGCTTTTAGCTTTTATTTTTAATTGGGCCTACCCTTTTGCGATTTCTTCCTATGATACCCCGAATTATATGCTGGCTGCGCAACTGAAAGAATTTTGCGGATACAGGCCCTATGGTTACTCGTTCTTTATTAATTTTTGTACCTTCTTTTGGCAAAGCGTTTATTCAATCGTATTTTTTCAATCGCTTTTCTTTTTAATTGCCAGTCTGTCTTTCATTTTTACAATTCAATACTTCTTTCCTTCTAAAAGCAAAAGAAATTTTTATCTCTTCATTTTTCTTCTTTGCATTTCTTTTAATCCGTTTTTTTTAAATAATGTGTTAATAAGCGACAGTTTATTCATTAGTCTTTCTCTTTTATGGGTCAGTAGTTTTATACACCTCATTTATGCCCAAAAAATAAATTTCTCGCTTTTTTTGTTCAACTTTTTAGTTTGCTTTCTTGCTTCTAAAGTACGGTATGCAGGGCTTATTTATCCTGTTATAGGTGTCCTGGTAACCATACTAATCTATCGAAAGAAAATAGGCATTATGGCTTTAGGGGCCGGTGGATTTATTCTTGTATTTCTTATTGTATATAATCAGGGCATTAATCAGAATAAAGAAAAATACGGCGTACCTATATTCTCTGCCTTTGGCGGTTTGGCACAATTAAACAATGCCTCTGTGTTAATTCCTAAAGCAAAAAGCGGCTTCAGGAATCAGGAACTTGACTTGCTTGAAACCTATTTTAAAAAGCAACCCGACAGCCTATTTACAACCGAAAAAGTGCTTACCGGCACACTAATATGGGGAAACATGTATCCGCAAAAGATTTACACAAATTTTATTTCAAAAAGGAATAAGGATAAAGGATATCTTACCTGTTATGTTTACTGCGGTAAATTATACAGCGAGTACGCTTCGCATCTTATAAAAAACAATACCTCCCTATATCTTAGTAAGTTTTATTTTCCCAATTTACTTCGCGCTGTTTATCCAAAAAAAGACGATATAAACGGGGGCCTTACCCTAAAAACGGATAAAAACACTGCTAAAGTTTGTAATGCAGATTTTACTTACTCACTTCCAAGAAAAGACATTTTTGGTGATTTTTTTGCGGCCTGGAGCGGGTTCAAATATTTTTTGCTGGCAATCGGGTTTATTGCATTTCTTATTTACTCGCGAATTAAAAAAGATGTTCAACTTTCCGTAAACACTAAAAAAACTATTTTTTTCCTGTCCGCCTTTTTTGTCATAAATTCGCTTTTTCTTGCTTACACGCACCCTATTTTGCAACGTTATTTAATACTTCATGAGTTTATATTTATTGCGGGGCTATTTATATTGATCGATTCTTTAAATCCATTAAAAACAAAGTCAGAGTGAATACAAAAAGAGTTTTAATAACAGGTGCCGCAGGTTTTTTAGGTTCGCACCTATGCGATAAGTTTATGAAAGAAGGGTATCATGTAATTGCCATGGATAATCTCATCACAGGCGATATGCGTAATATCGAACACCTCACAAAACTTCCCAACTTTGAATTTTTGCTGCACGATGTAACAAAGCACATTGATATTGCGGGCACTTTAGATTATATAATGCACTTTGCTTCGCCGGCAAGTCCGATAGATTATCTAAAAATTCCGATACAAACATTAAAAGTTTCTTCGTTAGGCACACACAACGTACTGGGATTAGCTCGTGTAAAAAAAGCACGTGTATTGGTAGCCTCTACCAGCGAAGTGTACGGCGACCCTACAGTGCATCCGCAAACCGAAGAATATTGGGGAAATGTAAACCCTGTTGGCCCGCGTGGTTGTTACGATGAAGCAAAACGTTTTATGGAAGCTATCACCATGGCTTATCATAACACACACCATTTAGAAACACGCATTGTAAGAATATTTAACACCTATGGCCCACGCATGCGCCTTAACGACGGGCGCGTATTACCCGCATTTATAGGACAGGCGCTACGCGGAGAAGATTTAACCATGTTTGGTGACGGAAGTCAGACAAGAAGTTTTTGCTATGTATCGGATTTAGTTGAGGGCATTTACCGTTTGCTTTTAAGTGATTATAACTTGCCCGTTAACATTGGCAATCCAAGTGAAATTACCATTAAAGATTTTGCCGAAGAAATTTTAAAACTTACGGGCGCCAATCAAAAATTAATTTCTTTGCCGCTACCCAAAGACGACCCCAAACAGCGTCAGCCCGATATTACGAAGGCAAAAGCCATTTTAGGCTGGGAACCAAAAGTAAGTCGTGCCGAAGGGTTAAAAATTACTTACCAATATTTTAAATCACTTCCTAAAGAAGAGCTGTTTAAAACCGAGCATCGCGACCTTGAAAAGCTCAATAAATAGTTTTACGCTTTTTTTTATTCCTCTATTGCTTAATTGGGCGCAGCATCAAAAGCCGAGTTAAAGATTTTTTTTTCAACGTGTTACGTAAAAATTCATGCATTAAGTTTAGGATAATCGTGTTTTTTTGCCTTTGAAATAATTTACTGAGTAGTAATTTCACCTATCAAAAAAAAATATGGTAAAAAAACTACTATTAGTACTTGCAATTAGCTGCATTTTTCTTTCCCATTTCAAAGTCTCCGCGCAGTTTGACCAGCAACAACCGGAACAGAAAAAATGCATTAAAAAATATAAATCGATAACTGATACGTATTACGGATTTCCTAATTTATATGCCCTAATTTTCAGGGGCATTGCCACTACTTCCAGCTCCATAGGTGTTCATGTTAGCAGTATCGGCCCAACGGGTGCTAAATACGAATTTATGCTTACTGATAATTTCGGCATTGGTGTAGATGCCAACTATTCTAATATCAACGTAAGTTATACCGACCAAAAGAAAGACAGCAGTGGTACTATAAAAACTTACTCGTATAAATTAAGTTCACCGGCTGTGCGATCGATGATTGGGTTTAATTTTCATAAGGTTAAAGAAAAAATTGAATTTTATTCGGCTATTAAAATTGGATATTATTATCGCTCCATAAAGTTTACTACTGACGACCCTACTTTTAAAGTTCCGAGTTTAAGTTGGCCGCTTCCTATGGCATTTAGAATGGAGTTTGGGTTCAGGTATTTTCCTGTTCCTTTTATCGGCATACACTTTAATATGGGCTTTCTGGGAGGCGCTCTTTTTAACGCAGGGGTATCTTCTAAATTCTGATTATCCCGCTCTAAATTTTTTTAACCAAAGCTTTTCAGTTAATTTAGCGCAAATACTTTTTTAGTGCATCACTACAACATTACAGTTAAAGGAAAGGTTCATGGTGTATCTTATCGCCTTGCTACACTTCGCAAAGCGCACAAACTTTCATTAACCGGATATGTAAAAAATTTGCACAACGGCGATGTATTTATTGAAGCCGAAGGAAAAGAAGAGAATATCGACAAGCTTATTGAGTGGTGCTATAGCGGCCCACCGCTTGCAGAAGTAACCGAAGTGAACGCAGAAGAGAAAGAGATGCAAAACTTCCGCAATTTTGAAATTAAAAAGTAATTGCTATATTTGTTTAACTAAAAAATCCCTATGAAGAAAAAACTACTTTCAATTGTTGCAGCTACGGGCTTAGCCCTATCTGCATTTAACGTAAGCGCTCAAGCATTTGATGAGGGCAAATCTGTTGTTACTTTGGGTTACGGTTTTCCTAACATTATTACAGCCTCTATTAGAGCTGCTTATAATTCAACCTCCCACACTAATTACTCTTTTAAGGCATTCGGCCCAATGTTTTTAAGGTACGAGTACGGATTATCAGAGAAAATCGGTATGGGTGTTGTTTTGGGTTATTCAATGGCTTCTATAAGCTACGATTATCAAGATCAAACTACTACCGGTGCCACGGTTAATTACACTGCAAAAATTCAATGGAACAGTCCAACAGCCGGCCTTCGTTTCAACATTCACTTTGCAACAAAAGAAAAATTAGATCCTTATTTTGCAGTTGGCGCTGGATGGTCGGGCAATACACTTACGTATACCGATAATAACCCCAATCAATCAAAATCAAATAATACGTCTATGAGCTTTACTCCAATTTACTTTGGTTTAGGCGTGGGATTAAAATATTATTTTACCGAAAACATAGGTATGTATGCCGAATTTGGATTTGACAAATGGGCGCTTATGCAAGTTGGTTTAGCCGCTAAATTCTAAGTACTATGAAATCAAAAAATCTCATTATAGTTTGCCTTACTTTTATTGTAAGCATCTTCATCCTTGTTTCGTTTAAAAACCCGGGTGCTGATGTTAAAAAGGTTGTGATACTAAGACAATATCAATCGGCCGATTCTGACTTCGGTAATCAGATAATTATTTGTTACCCCGATGGGAAAACAAAAAAGCAAGCCTTATTGCAAAGCAAGCATCAGAACTATGAAATGAATGATAAAATGTTTGCTCAATCTATTAACGATGTACTTGCTACCGGTGTACAAATTAAAAGCACAAGTAATTCCGGAGATTCGCATCTTATGGTTACTACTTATATTTTTGAATAGATTCTTGTTTTTTTTAATGAATTAAAACCCTCTTTTTAAGAGGGTTTTTCTTTTTACTTAATTCAAGCATTTATAGTACTTTTGCATCCCGATAGCTATTGGGATTAAATGACCACAGAAGAAGAAATAAAACGCCGCCGCACCTTTGCCATCATTGCTCACCCCGATGCGGGTAAAACTACACTAACAGAAAAATTATTACTGTTTGGAGGCGCTATACAAATAGCCGGCGCAGTTAAATCAAATAAAATTAAAAAATCTACCGCTTCCGACTTTTTAGAAATTGAACGCCAAAGAGGAATTTCGGTTTCTACATCGGTAATGGCTTTTGAGTTTAAAGGCAAAGAAGTAAATATTTTAGATACGCCCGGCCACGAAGATTTTGCAGAAGATACGTACCGCACCTTAACAGCGGTTGACAGCGTTATAATGGTTATTGACTGCGTAAAAGGAGTTGAGCCGCAAACAAGAAAGTTATTGGAAGTTTGCCGTATGCGCAAAACACCCGTAATTGTTTTTGTAAATAAAATGGACCGCGAGGGCCGCGATGCTTTTGAGTTGATGGATGAAGTGGAGAAAGAACTTAAAATTAAAGTCCGCCCGCTTAGTTGGCCCATCGGTATTGGTAAAAGTTTTAAAGGAGTTTATAATGTTTACGAAAAATCGCTAAACCTTTTTACCGGCGATGAAAAGCAAACTATTTCCGAGTCGGTAGAAATTACAGAATTTAATAAAGAAAACCTGCGCAAATACTTAAGCGAAGATTTTACCGACACCTTGCTTGATGATATTGAAGTTGTTGAAACGGTTTATCCAAAATTTAAGAGCGAAGACTATTTAAACGGAGATATTTGCCCTGTATTTTTTGGCTCGGCCGTAAATAATTTTGGTGTGCGCGAGCTGTTAAATTGTTTTGTGGATATTGCCCCCTACCCGCTTAAGCGTGAAACTGAAGAACGAATTGTTGACCCTTTTGAAGCTAAGTTCAGCGGCTTTATATTTAAAATATTTGCCAATATAGACCCAAGGCATCGCGACCGGATTGCGTTTTTACGAATTTGCTCAGGCAAGTTTGAGCGCAACAAATATTATTTTCATAATCGCGAAAAAAAACAAATGCGTTTTAGCAATCCTACTGCGTTTTTAGCACAGAGTAAATCAGTTATTGATGAGGCCTACCCCGGCGATATTATCGGATTATACGATTCGGGCAGTTTTAAGATTGGCGATACATTAAGCGAGGGAGAGGTTTTACATTTTAAAGGAATTCCGAGTTTCTCGCCCGAGTTATTCAGGTATGTAGTTAATATGGACCCAATGAAGACTAAACAACTTCAAAAAGGATTGGAGCAATTAACAGATGAGGGTGTTGCGCAATTGTTTACCAAAAAACAAGACGGGCGCCGCATTTTAGGAACCGTGGGAGCTTTACAGTTTGAGGTATTGCAACATCGTTTAAAAAGCGAGTACAATGCGTCTTGCGGCTTCGAGCAAATTAATTTACATAAAGCTTGCTGGATTAAATCAGACGATAAAAAAGAAATGGACGCTTTTTTACTTGACCGCGCTAATCACATTGCTTACGATAAAGAAGGCCGGCCTGTATTTTTAGCTGAGTCGGCTTGGTTATTGCAAATGGCGCAGGAGAAATTTCCCAAAGTTCAGTTCTTTTTTAAGAGCGAGTTTTAAATACAAGTAGGCAGTAATCAGTTGGCAGGAAGCAGTTCGCAGTAAGAAGTCGGCAGTAATCAGTTGGCAGTAATCAGTTGGCAATAATCAGTAGGCAGTAAGCAGTTGGCAGTAAGCAGTTGGAAGTAAGCAGTTAGCAGCCGGAAAATTGTCTTGTAAAATATTTATATCTTTAAATAAAAAATGGAAAACTACACTCGTTACCTGATTCCGCTTGGATTAATTATTTTTCTTATTTACAGAAGGATTAAACGCACCATTGGTTTTCAAAAATACATTCCGGCGGTGATGATTTTCAGGATTATTCTTTTTTCCTTAGTTGCAACAATGGTTTTAAGTTTTACAGTTACAAAAACCACTTCTTTGATTGCCGACCTTGCCGGGATTTCTTTAGGACTTACGCTGCTCTATTTAGCTGTAAAAAACACGGTTTTCGAAAAGAGACAAGACGGATTATATTATCGTACCCACATTTGGATTGAACTAACCATATTAATTTTATTTTTGGCGCGCTTTATTTATCGTTTCTATACACTATTTACGCATGTTAAATCCAACTCGCCCGAAGAAATGCAAAACAGTTTGCAAAATGTACGCGATCCTTTAACTTCTTCGGTGTTTTTGGTTATTTGCGCTTATTACATCGGGTATTTTGCCTTTATTTTAAAACACAGCAAATCCGAATCGCAAAAAGACGCTTAGCATGAAAAATATTTTTACTTTTTTATTTTTTATTGCATGTACTGTTTCATTTTGCCAGTCAAAAGTAACCATTGGCATAAGTTTAGACTCGGTGAAGAAAATTTACCCGGGCATTAAAGAAGAAACATTTAAAAGAACCACTATTCTTACGAGACCCGAAACACTTTACGGTTTAGACGACGAGTGGGGCTATCGTTTTGATAATGGTAAATTAGATTGGATATTTTTTGACAAATACATTGATACGCTAAGCGAGAAGAATTTTAAACTTTGTTTAAGCGCCGCCCAAAAAATTATTAAAGAGTACAGCAAAGCTTACGGCAAGCCTGATACTACCATAAAGTGTAATACCAATTTTGTTGACCCTTACAAAAAGCATCATTGGGGCTATAATGTTTTAGAAGCGCGTTGGAAAAATTACAAGGGGATGAAAATAAAAGTAGAATTTACTTTTATGGGCGGTAAAGGCGAGTACCATTTTTTAGTGAAAGTAAATTATTTTGGTAAGGATTATCCTTATTACAATTGAACTCCTTGTCAAACTGAGCGTTTTGAGATTCTTTACGATGTTCTCGAAACGCTCGAACTGACAGTGATTCCAAAGGCCTAGAAACGCTCGAACTGACACGCTAGTCCAAAAACCTTTTCTTGGTTTCGGCATCGGGCAAAAAGCAAAATTCTTTTTTAAACCACTTTTTTCGGTTGCGCGCCACTAAATCGTACACCGCATTTCTAATAAAGCCCGGCACAATTTTAAAAACAATAAACCAGCTTTGAGGCGCTTTTAAAAACTTGGAAAGGCTTAAGGCTGCATCACTTTTATAATACACTTTGCCATCCGAAATTAAAGCAAAAGTTCCCATTTGAGAAAAATCATACTTGTATTTGCCTAATTCCGTTTTTGCAAAATTACTTTGCAGGGGCGAAAAAAAAAGTTCGTGATTTTTTTCATGCTTCAAGGCAAAACGAACGCTCCGGTTGCAAAGGGCGCAATCGCCATCATAAAACAGAATATCTTTAACCTCTTTCAAAAGCGGATGTTAAGGGAATATGGGTCTCTTGACAACACAATTACTTTATCAAGTACTGAAAGCGAATTTAAATCAATAAAAACAAGAGTACCATTTACGCCGCCACAAACACTTGTATGATGCGGAGGCGATGTACTTGATAAATTACGGTTTATCACATAAACTAATCCTGCAGCATCATCTACAGCAATTCCGTGAGGCTGTGTGCCCGTGGCAATCTCTGTCTTCAAAGTATTTGTAACTAAATCAATAACCGCAACCCTACCTTGCATGCCCATATAAGTGCCGTCGTACGAAGTAACAAACAATAAATTTTTTGTAGCAGAGATACTCATTTCATATCCGCCCGACTTAAGCGCAATACTTGTAATTAAATTATCCGTAAGCGCATCAAAAACTTTTACCGCCAAATCGCCTGCATTATTATTACCGGCGCAGCTTACATAATATTTTGTTCCGTCGGGAGAGAAAACAATTTCGTGCGGATTATACAGAATTGAAGTTTGAGGTCCCGATATTTGAAAAGCCACCTGATCATAAGTACCCGGCTTTGAAAGACTATCCACATTTATTTTATACAAATAATTTCCACCGGTGGCAGTTATAAATAAGTTTTTTCCATCCGGAGAAACGCAGCAGCCGTGCGGCGAATCTGCTAAATGAATTGAATCAGTTACCGCCATCGTGGTTAAATCACATTTAACTACTTTACCTCCCGGCAAAGGAGCCCACTCAACCGCAAATAAAAATTTGCTGTCAGGCGTAAAATTCATCGTATTCCAATTTGCATTGCCCACATAAATTTTACCGTCAAAAGCATCATCTGTAGTACGGTAACGCTTAATATAAGAACCTCCTATGGCGCAGATATACCAATACTTGCCGTCGGGAGATAATTTTACCTGATGCGGAGAAGTATTTTGCTCTGTAGCATCGGCAATATCCACATAGCGCATTGGCAAATTTGTTTCGGCATCAAAAACAGTTACCACTCTGCAACCCTGATTAACTACATAATATTTTTTACGATTTGGATTACCCGAAAATTTTATATTGCCTTTTTCATCCGGTGCGCCTGCGCTTATCCAGGCTTTCAATTTATTTACTTCGTCACGGGATAAGGCAGCGCCTGTGCGGGGCATTGGGTTGGTTGTTGTTATTCCCAAATCCGCATAGGTATTTACGAAATACAAAAGCGTACTATAATCCGGGCGAAACGGAATAACCACCGCACCCGCATCCGAGCCTTCAAATAATTTATTCCACGAGCTAACATCCAGCTTTCCTGCCCTATCGGTACTGTTATGGCAACCGCTGCTTATACATTTACTTTCTAAAATATACGCTATATCCTTCGGGAAACCGGTTTTGCCAATAATAATCTCATCGCGCTTGCAGGAATTTGCAAAAAAAAGTATCACAAGTACAATTGCAAATAAAACCTTACTTTTATTCATGTTGCACAATAATTTTTTGAGCACTTATCTTTTTAAGATTTCCACTTTCGTTATATACCTGAATGTTTAAAAAATAAATTCCATTAGAAACGCCCGACAAATCCATTTGCATTTCATTATCCCTAAAATTCATTTCTTTGATAATTCTCCCCGACACATCGGTTACTTGCACTTTTTTAGAATTTACGTTAAACGAATTAAATTTAATATTTAAAAAATCTGAACTTGGGTTTGGATAAACACTTAACTCGTTGAACAAAATAGTTTCGGCAATATTGTTATAATTGGTAGAAAGCCCTTTGTAAAAACTCAATCCCCCGCTGTAATTTCCAATCAGCATATCCAAACGTGCATCGCCATTTAAATCGTATAAAACAGGCGCGGTATGTTCTCCTTCAAAAATTCCATAAGCGTTTAAATTTATCAATGAAAATGTTCCACCCAAATTACCTGTAATATTACCGTACAAGTAAATATTGCCGCACTCGCTGCCAACCAACATTTTGTAACTGCCGCCATCATCAAATACAAATGGCATCGCTTGCCCTAAATTGCTGCACAAGGGTTGCAAAACATTTACGCCGCCCAAAGCAGTGCTGGTTAAAGTAAAGGTAGGTGCCGTTGTGGTACCAATATTATAATAGTAATAAATTTTTCCGGCCTGGTTGCCTGCTATTATATCCAATTTGCCGTCTTTATCTAAATCAATTAATTGCGGATAGGCCTTAACACCAACATCCATCAATTGCAAAAATCCAACGCCGTAACTTGCTGTAGGAATATTTGAAAAAACTGCAGGATTACCAAAGCCCGCCGTATTTGTAAAATAAGAAAAACGTCCGTTATTATCGCCAACCAATAAATCCAAATCGCCATCGCCGTCCAAATCGCCGGTGGTGGGAGCCATATTTATAATTCCTATTGCCGAAAGATTAGAAAAATCTGCCGTCACTAAAGTGAATGACGGAGTTACAGGAGTGCCAATATTTTTAAACAGTGCAATTTTTGAAGAATATGGCGTGCCATAATATCCAAAATTACCAACCAGTAAATCCAAATCTCCGTCGCCTTCATAGTCAAACAAAGTTGGATAAGCACCTTCGCCTAAATCAATCATGCTCTCTTGCAAAAAATTATTTTTTACATAATTTAATACCGGACTATTGTCCACATTGCTATTTGTATAAAGCCAAAGATTATTTACGTTTTCGCTTCCCTGTATATTTGGTGCAGCAATCAAATCGCGTTTACTGTCGTTATTCAAGTCTAAATAATACGTGCATGGAAAAATACTCATGCCTATAGGTTTCGCGGGTGGATAATTTGTTGTGTTAGCATCAATGTGCGCGCTGTTAAAATGTCCGCCGTTATGCAGGTAGATAACCGAATCGCAAACAACATCGCCCAACAAAACATCCGTTAAAGAATCGCCATCGGCATTAAAACACATAATGCAAGAGCCCGCATGGTGATTTGTTTTTGCCATTTGTGCATTTAAGTCGTTCAGAATTTTTGGAAAAGCGCAAACAAATTTATTTACGGTGCAGGAGCTTTCATTAATATCGCCCCAACAATTATCTACGGCGTTAAAAATAAGACTGTCGCAATTATACCCTTTTTCTTTAGATTGATTTTGATGATACTCTATCTGGTAGCCCTGCGCATTAAAAACAAGTATATCCAAATCGCCGTCATTGTCTATATCCGTAACGCCCGGCAGCGCAACCTGATTAACAGGAATATTAAAAGTACCCGGAACCCCAAGAGGAGTATAATCACTTGCTAAATAATAAGTGCCAATACCCGCGTCGTAATGGCCAACGGGCGTAAATTGAAAATTACCTGCGGTAGAAATATTTTTGTAAACTAAAATTCCGCCGGCACCATTGGCATATGTAAAAATATCTTCCTTGCCATCGCAATTATAATCATGCAGCGCAAACCACGAATTTATAGTGGGCCAGTTATTTTGGTAATCCGGATTATGCGTAAAAGAAACTACGCCCGCTTGTTTATCATTTATAAAAGTGCGGATTTTCCCTCCCGATTTATCGTAAACTACAAGGTCCTTAAACCCGTCGTTATCCAAATCTATCATTCCCCAATTGGTAAAGTTAAGGCCACCGGCCCAGGGGAATTTTAATGTACTGCCGGCAATATTAACCACAATACTGCTGTCGCGCTGCATATTGGGCTGCGCAAAAAGTTCGAAAGAAGTGAGGGCAAAAACAAGTATAAAAAGCAGCTTTTTCACTCTAACAAAGGTAATAAAATGCAGTTTGAATTAGTACAAACTTTGTTAAATAAAAAAGTCCCGCCTTACGGTGGGACTTTCTTTTAAAAGAATCTTTACAGATTACTTTTTAGACGGTTTAATCAATTTTTTCTTGATTGAATCCTCGTGTGCAGCAGCAGCTGCAGCATCAGCAACAGCTTTGTCAGCAGCAGCGATAGAGTCAGTTTTTGCTTGAGCAATAGCAGCGTCAGCAGCATTTTTCAAAGAATCAGCAGTAACAGCAGCAGACATTGAATCAGCAGTAGCTTGAGCTTTTTTCTCTAATTCGGCTTTACTTGGACCACAAGCAACGATAGCAAGAGCTAAAGAAGCGATGGCAACGGTTGATAGAACTTTTTTCATGGTTGTTTTTAGTTTTTATTTGAGGGCAAAAATATGGCTTTTTATAAAAACACCAAAAAAAAATGTAAAATATATTAAAATTATACTGTTAGCTAATTAAGCACGTTATACCCTATTAGCTGGGTTTTAAACCCGAAATTTACCAAGAATGAACCCCAACGAGCAAATACCAGAGCAATTTCCTCTAAAAAGGAAGCCCTCGGCCCTAAAAAGACTGCTAAAGGCGCTATTTTGGCTCATAAGTATAATCTTAATTCTAGTCCTCATTCCAATTACGCTGCTGTTTATTTACGAAAAGGAAATAAAAAGCGCCATTATTACCGAAATAAACACCCATTTAAAGGCCAAAGTGTACATAAATCCCGATAATATCGACCTCACCATACTCAGAACCTTTCCAAAAGCGGCATTGATTTTTAAAGATGTTACCGTTATGGGGGCCTTGGAGGAGCTAAAAACCGACACTCTTCTGCATGCCCAAAGCATTTACCTGCTTTTTAACGCCAAAGATCTTTGGAACAAGAAGTACGAAATTCAGCAAATAAAGGTCTTGGGCTCTGATTTAAACCTGCTTGTAAATAAAGAAGGCGATACAAATTATGATATTTGGGAAAGCACTGCGGAGAGTTTAACAAAAACAGAAAAAGCTACAGCGTTTAAACTGGAAATGGTTTCTTTTAGCGATTTTAATTTTTCGTATAAAAATATTCAGAGTAAAATTAAAACGGCGGCGGCTTTTAAAGAAGTTACTTTTTCGGGCAATTTTGGCGACAAAGAATATGCTTTGGAAGTAAAGGCTAATGGATATCTGAATTATATCAAATCAAACAAACGCACTTTTATAAAAAATAAAAATATTACGGCGGCAGTATCGGCTCAGGTAAAGGAGAAAACTTATACGCTTACCAATGCAGAAATTGGTTTAAATAAATTATTTTTTACAGTTAGCGGATGGGTGAGCGATAAGGAAACCGAAACGCCCGCAGAAATTGTCTTTAAAGGAAAAAATATTGATGTGCAATCTATCCTATCGTTGATGCCCGAACAGTTCCACGAAAAAATTAAAAATTACCGGAGCGAAGGGATTTTTTACAGCGATTTAAGTTTAAAAGGAAATTTAGGGGATTATAATACGCTTGATATAAAAGCAAACTTCGGTACATCTAAAGCCAGCGTTACTTACGCTCCTACTAAAACAACTTTAGCAGACATCAGTTTTACAGGTTCTTTTGTGAAGGAGAAATTTTCCGCGGAGATACTTAGTCTTAAAGAAATTAAAGCGCATCAAAATCAAAACTTTGTTTCAGGCGAATTTTCATTGAGTAATTTTGCCAGTCCGTATTTAAAATTAAAGGCCAAAGGAAATTACAATCTGACAGATTTTCTTACGCTTGTTCCTATCGACACAATTTCTTCCGCAAATGGGATGGTTGATTTTGAAGTGGAAGGCAATATTAATTTAAATGACGCCAAAACAAAGCAAATAGGTACGAGCTCGGCCAAAGGTAAAATAGATTTAAAAGAAGTTGAGCTTGTGTTTAAAAACGGCCACACACTGCAAGTACCGGGCGGAGAAATTAGTATTGACAATGAAAGTCTGGAGACAAAAAACCTAACTGTTATTCACGGTAAATCCTCCATAGAGGTTAGCGGTAAGGCTACAAACTTTTTAAATTATGTTTTAAAACCCGAGCAGCCTTTATTTGTAGAATTACGTGTTAAATCGCCGTTTATTTATGTGGATGATTTTATTTTGCCTCCTGCAGAAGTGAAGAAGACAGA
The DNA here is from genome assembly GCA_038214655.1 of Bacteroidia bacterium. Classification (GTDB taxonomy): domain Bacteria; phylum Bacteroidota; class Bacteroidia; order B-17B0; family Aurantibacillaceae; genus PALSA-968. The sequence continues at coordinate 40,380 of JBBQRR010000010.1, forward strand.
GAACGGCGAGAAGCAAAATACGTTTAACCTGCAGGATAATATCAGCGCCGATTTAAAATTAGAAATTACAGATGTTGTGTTCCGCAGCTTTAAAGCACACAATTTGCAGGGAGCCTTGGAAATAAAAAACAAAAAACTTATGGCTAAAAACTTTTCCTTCGAAGCATTTGGAGGAGATATTGCGTTTACCGGAGTTGCCGACGCAAGTAAGCCCGACAAACTCGATATTAGAGGAAGTACGAAGCTGGTTGATGTAAACATCAAACAAATGTTTACGCAGCTGAATAATTTTGGACAAACTGTAATAGAAGCGCAAAACATAAACGGCAAAGCCACCACACAGGTTGATTTTAGTGCAAGTTGGGATAATAAATTAGCATGCGATTTGAAGAGTGTACAGGCCGCTGCCGACTTAAGTATTGTTAACGGCGAATTGAATGATTACAAATTACTGGAAGTGTTGGGCGAATATGTGCAGCTGAAAGAATTGAAGCATGTGAAGTTCTCGAATTTGCAAACACATGTGGACATAAAAAACCAAACCGTTTATATTTCTAAAACTTCGGTTAAAAACTCGGCTCTTGATATTGAAATTTCGGGTTCGCAGACTTTTGATTATGTAATTGATTACAGAGTTAAGTTGCGATTGAGCGACTGGCTGGCGAAGCGGCCGGGCAAGAGCAAACAAATGGATGATGAGTTATTAGAAACGGAGAACGACCCCGAAAACAGGCGCTGCGTGTTTATACACATGACCGGCACCATTGACAAACCGATTATTACCTACGACCGCAAGGCGATGAAGCAAAAAATTAAGGAAGATTTAAAGGAAGAAAAAAATACTTTGAAGAAAATTCTCAATGAAGAATTCGGTTGGTTTAAGAAAGACAGTCTCGCTAAAAAAGAAAACAAAAAAGACCAGCAATTTAAAATAGATTTCAACCAAAAGAAAAAAGAAGAGGAAAAGAAAAAGAAAGAGGAAGAGAATGATGGAGATTTTTAGTATAAAATGGTAATAGAAAAATACTTTATAGCCATAGTCTTACCCGAGCCGCTACAGCAAGAAGTAATGGCTTTTAAAGAATACGTTAAAGACAATTTTAATAGCAAGGGAGCTTTACGTTCGCCCGCCCATATTACCTTGCACATGCCTTTTGAGTGGAAATCTGAGAAAGAAGAATTTCTGATAAAAACCTTATCAGAATTTAAATTCAACGAGGAGTTCAAATTAGAATTAAAAAATTTTTCCTGCTTTGAACCGAGAGTGGTTTATGTGGATGTTGTAAAGAACGACACTCTGAACCAATTACAAAAAGAACTCGTTAAGCACGTAAAGCTAAACCTCGGTTTAATGAACGAAGCAGAAAACATGCGCGGCTTTCACCCACACGCCACCATCGCATTCCGTGACCTGAATAAAGCCAAATTTACAGGGGCCTGGGAACATTTTAAAACCCAAACTTACTCCGCCAACTTCTCAACCAAAAGCTTCCATCTGCTAAAGCATTCGCAAGGTATCTGGAACATCTATAAGGAGTTCGGCTTTTTGCCGCAAAGTCACAAAGGCGCAAAGTAGCTTTCTATTTTTACGGAACAACCCTGCCTACTGCCAACTCCTTACTGCCTACTGACCACGCCCGATTACAGCGCTATGCCAATCATTTTGCCATTTTGCTCAATATTTGTACATTTGCATCAGTTCTTTTTTAAACTTATCAAGAAAGGCAGAGGGATACGCCCGTTGAAGCCTTGGCAACCCTGACAGAATTAAAAAGTCAGAAGTAAAAAGTCAAAACTCAAGTTTTTAACTTTTCACTTTTAATTTTTAACTTTTCGAAGAAGGTGCCAACTCGTTCAGATTAAAATCTGGAGAGATAAGTCAGAATGATATATGATTAAAAAATTCATACAATCTCTTCTGACTAAATTTGGAAGGGATTTTTTTTTGGAATAAAGCCAATGTCAGATCGAGCGTAGTCGAGGGCATTGTATTAGTTTCTCGACTACGCTCGAAATGACAGAAAGAATAAAATGAGTAAAGAAGTGCTAAATAGATTCGCTGATCGCGTAGATAACTACGTTAAATACCGGCCGCATTACCCCGCGGAAGTATTTGACTTTTTAGAAAGCGAAGGAATTATTGCCGAGGGCTCAATCATTGCAGATATAGGTTCCGGCACAGGAATTTCAGCTGAGCAACTTTTACAACGTGGTTATACCGTTTATGGAATAGAGCCCAACAAAGAAATGCGCGAAGCCGCCGAAAATATCTTAAAAGAATTCAAAAAATTTAAAAGCGTAGAAGCAACTGCAGAAAACACGAAACTCGAAAATAATTCGGTTAACGCTATCGTTGCCGGACAAGCCTTTCATTGGTTCGATAGAGAAAAAACGAAGGCCGAGTTCAAACGAATCCTTAAACCAAACGGCCAAGTTGTTTTAATGTGGAATGACCGCCGCACTGATACAACCGACTTTTTAAAAGTGTACGAAGATTTTTTACAAATGTTTGGCACCGATTACAAAGAGGTAAATCACAAAAATACGCAGGACAAAAAAATATTTACCGAATTTTTTGGCGGAAACTTTAACGAAAAAAGTTTTTACAATTTTCAGGATGTCGATTTTGCCGGATTAAAAGGCCGCGTGCTTTCATCTTCGTATATGCCCGGCGAAGGGCACACCGATTATGATTTTATGATTAGCACCTTGAAGAAAATCTTCATACGCTACCAGGAAAACGGAAAAGTTAAACTGGATTACGATACAAAAATTTATTACGGAGAAATACAATAGAACACAGATGATTATGATTAACGCGGATAAAATTTTTATTTTAAGACTCAAGCAAAAATATTACACAACAACGCTCACATTGCAACTAAACAAAAAAACATTTTAAATCATAAACAATCGGTGTCATCCGCGTTCCATTAGCCGATCACAAATAATAGCAGAAAGAAAGTATATGCACGATATAGAAAAAGAATTAGAAAAAAGAGTTTTGGTAATTGATGGCGCAATGGGCACCATGATTCAGCAATACAAGCTGGAGGAGAAAGATTACCGTGGCAAACGCTTTGCCGACTGGCACAAAGATGTGAAAGGGAATAATGATTTATTATCGATTACTCAACCCGAAATTATTAAAGCCATTCACAAAGAATATTTAAAAGCAGGCGCCGATATTATTGAAACTAATACCTTCAGCGGCACCACAATCGCTATGGCCGATTACGACATGCAGGAACTCGCTTACGAATTGAATTATGAGTCGGCTAAAGTTGCCAAGGAAGCTATTGCAGAATTTAAAAAAGAATTTCCGGAACTTGCTTCTGTTCCAAAATTTGTAGCGGGTGCAATCGGTCCCACAAATCGTACACTTTCTCTTTCTCCCAATGTAAACGACCCCGGATTCCGTGCTGTTACGTTTGATGAGATGGTAACTGCTTATACCGAACAAGTAAAAGGTTTAATTGAAGGAGGCGCTGATATTTTATTAATCGAAACAATTTTTGATACACTTAATGCCAAAGCTGCTTTATTTGCGATTGAAAATTATTGCGAAAAAATAAATAAAGTAATGCCTGTAATGGTTTCGGGAACTATTACCGACGCCAGCGGAAGAACTTTATCGGGACAAACCACCGAAGCATTTTTAAATTCGGTTTCGCACGTAAATTTATTGAGCATAGGATTGAATTGCGCTCTGGGTGCAAAAGATATGCGTCCTTATTTAGAAGAACTTTCTGATAAGGCTCCGTTTTTTGTAAGCGCTTATCCAAATGCAGGACTTCCAAATCAATTTGGCGAGTACGATGAAGATGCGCACACCATGGGCCATCAAATTGAAGATTTTTTAAAAGCAGGCTTTTTAAATATCGTGGGCGGATGTTGCGGCACAACTCCATCACACATAAAACGTATTGCCGAATTAGCAAAAGATGCAAAGCCGCGCATAAAGCCGAAGGCCGATACATTAATGCACTTAAGCGGATTAGAACCGGTAACACTTCGCCCCGAAAGCAATTTTATGAATGTGGGTGAGCGTACAAACGTTACCGGCTCAAAAAAGTTTTTGCGCTTAATAAAAGAAAACAACTACGACGAAGCTTTATCGGTTGCCCGCGAACAAGTAGAAGGCGGCGCACAGGTTATTGACGTGAACATGGACGAAGGAATGTTGGACGGAGAAGCTGCCATGACCAAATTTTTAAATCTGATTGCGTCAGAGCCCGATATTTCGCGTGTTCCTATAATGATTGACTCTTCAAAATGGAGCATTATTGAAGCAGGATTGAAATGTGTACAGGGAAAAGCCATTGTAAATTCAATTTCTTTAAAAGAAGGCGAAGAAAAATTTATTGAATGCGCGCACAAAATAAAACAGTACGGTGCCGCAGTTATTGTTATGGCTTTTGACGAAGATGGTCAGGCTGATACATTACAACGCCGCAAAGATATTTGCAAGCGTGCATACGACATATTGGTTAACAAAGTACATTTCCCGCCTCAGGATATAATTTTCGACCCAAATATTTTTCCCGTTGCTACCGGTATGGAAGAACATCGTTTAAACGCGCTTGATTTTTTCAATTCCACAAAATGGATCAAAGAAAATCTTCCTTATGCAAAAGTCAGTGGCGGTGTAAGTAACGTTTCATTTTCGTTTCGCGGTAACGATCACGTGCGTGAAGCAATTCACTCTGCATTTTTATATCACGCCATTAAAAACGGAATGGACATGGGCATTGTAAACCCCGCGCAATTGGTGGTGTACGATGACATTGAAAAAGAACTTTTAGAATTAGTTGAAGACGTTTTATTAAATCGCAGAGATGATGCCACCGAACGTTTAATTACGCACGCCGAAGGATTACGAGGCATAAGTGTAGAACGCGAAGCAAAAGACGAAGCCTGGCGCCGAGAACCCGTTGAAAAACGTTTGAGTCACGCCTTAGTGAAAGGAATTGTAGAATACATTGACGAAGATGTTGAAGAATGCCGCAAAAAATATCCAAAAACATTGGATGTTATTGAAGGACCGCTAATGGACGGAATGAATGTGGTGGGAGATTTATTTGGTGCCGGAAAAATGTTTTTACCGCAAGTGGTAAAGAGCGCACGCGTAATGAAAAAAGCTGTGGCTTACCTCCTGCCCTTTATGGACGAAGAAAAAAAGAAAAGCGGCAGCACGCAAAAAAATGCCGGCAAAATTTTAATGGCCACTGTAAAAGGTGATGTGCATGATATCGGTAAAAATATTGTAGGCGTTGTTTTAGCTTGCAACAATTACGAAATTATTGATATGGGCGTAATGGTTTCTTGCGATAAAATTTTAGAGGCAGCGCGTCATCATAATGTAGATGTAATTGGTTTAAGCGGTTTAATCACTCCGTCGTTAGACGAAATGGTGCACGTTGCCAAAGAAATGGAACGCCTTGGCTTTGAAATTCCATTGTTAATTGGCGGAGCAACTACTTCCAAAGTGCATACTGCTGTAAAAGTGGCGCCGCACTACTCGCACGCAGTTGTGCATGTAAACGACGCAAGTAAATCGGTGCCGGTTGCCAGTAGTTTAATTTCTAAAGAACTGCGCGGTGCTTTTATGGCCGATGTACTGAAAGATTATGAGCGTGTGCGCGAACAAAATAAAAATGCGCAGGGGCAAAATAAATTTATTTCATTGGAGGAAGCGCGCGGAAATAAATTTACGGTGGATTGGAGCAAAACCGAAATTACAAAGCCTGCTTTCTTAGGAAATAAGGTTTACGACAATTATTCGTTAGCCGAAATTGCTGAATTTATTGACTGGACCCCATTCTTTCACTCGTGGGAGATGAAAGGTTCTTACCCAAAAATATTAAAAGACCCTACACGTGGTGTTGAAGCAACAAAATTATTTAATGATGCTCAGCAAATGCTGAAAAAAATAATTGCCGAAAAATGGCTGACAGCAAAAGCAGTTATTGGCATTTATCCTGCAAACGCGGTGGGAGATGATATTGAGATATTTGACAAAGAAGTTAAAAATGTGATTGGTAAATTTCATACGATTCGTCAGCAAACAAAAAAACCTGCCGGACAGTATAATGTTGCGCTATCTGATTTTGTTAAACCAAAAGACCTCACCCTACCCTCTCCAAGGGAAAGCGATTTCATCGGCGCATTCGCACTAACAACCGGCATAGGCATTGATGCACACGTTGCAAAATTTGAAAAAGATCACGACGATTATAGTGCCATTATGTTGAAAGCTCTTGCAGATAGACTTGCAGAAGCTTTTGCGGAATTACTACATAAGAAAGTGCGCACCGAAGTTTGGGGTTATGCAAAAAATGAAACACTTAGTACCGAACAATTAATTAAGGAAGAATACGGAGGTATTCGCCCTGCGCCGGGCTATCCTGCTCAGCCGGATCATACCGAGAAGCCCACTATCTGGAAATTGCTGGATGTTGAAAAAAACACCGGCATTATTTTAACAGAAAGTATGGCCATGTTTCCTACAGCTGCTGTAAGTGGATTGTACCTTTCTCACCCGCAATCGCACTATTTTGGGGTAGGCAAAATTAACAAAGAACAGGTGGAAGATTATGCCAAAAGGAAGAGCATGAGCCTGCCTGATACCGAAAAATGGCTGGGCCCTATTTTAAGCTATTAAACATATTTTTATTTCTGATATATTATTCTACATTTGGCACTAAATCGCAACAAATGAAGAAAATCCTTGTTTCCACTATTATCCTGATTTCACTCGCAGCTTTCAAATTTTTACCTACTGATTCTGCTCCCTTATGGCTTCGTTATCCCTCCATCTCTCCTGATGCAAACACTATAGCCTTTTGTTACAAGGGCGATATTTACAGAGTAGATGCAAAAGGCGGCACTGCCTCTCTGCTAACAATCAGCGATGCCCACGATTTCATGCCCGTGTGGTCGCCCGATGGAAAATGGATTGCTTTTGCATCTGACAGAAACGGAAATTTTGATATTTACTTGATGCCCGCCGAAGGCGGAACCGCAAAAAGATTAACATATCATTCTGCAGGCGATTTTCCATCTTCATTTACTCCCGATGGTTCTGCTGTAATTTTTACTTCATCACGTATGGACGGTGTAAAGAACGTAATGTTTCCAACCGGGGCCTTACCCGAATTATATAGCGTGCCCGTAAAAGGTGGTAAAGAAATACAGGTTCTTTCAATTTCTGCAGAAGATGCCAGATGGGACAAAGCAGGTAACAGATTGGTATTTCACGATAGGAAAGCTTATGAAAATCCCTGGAGAAAACATCAGGTGTCGGCTTTTGCACGCGATGTATGGATGTTTAACAAAAAAGAAAATAAATACACCAAACTAACCGACTGGGAAGGCGAAGACCGCAACCCGGTATTCAGTACCGACGAAAACTCTCTTTTTTATCTCAGTGAAAAAAGTGGAAGTTTCAATGTATGGAAAATGAATATCGCTGCTCCAGCGCAAAGCACACAGGTTACAAAATTTGATAAAAATCCGGTACGTTTTTTAAGTTCTTCGACTAACGGAACCCTTTGCTTTGGATACAACGGAGAGATTTTTACAAAAACAGAAAGCGCCGAACCACAAAAATTAGCCATAAAAATTGAAACCGACGAGCGATACACAGAAACTAAAACAGAAACAATTACAAACGGAGTAACACACATGGATGTTTCTTCTAACGGAAAAGAAGTTGTGTTTAGCGTAAGAGGAGAAGTTTTTGTTACTTCTATAGAAGGCGGAATTACAAAACGCATTACCAATACACCCGAGCAGGAAAGATCAGTTAGTTTTAGCCCGGATGGCCGCAGTGTTTTATACGCTGCCGAGCGAAATAAAATTTGGGGCATTTATCAAACATCGCTTACCCGCAAAGAAGAATCTCAATTTTTTAATTCTACCCTTTTAAAAGAAGAACCACTTGTGGTTGGAACAACCGAAGCTTTTCAGCCAAAATATTCGCCAGACGGAACTGAGGTTGCTTTTTTAGAAGACCGCACAACGCTGCGCATCATCAATCTTAAAACAAAAGCAATTCGTACAGTATTACCGGGCGACAAAAATTATTCGTACGAAGACGGAGACCAATGGTTTGATTGGAGTCCTGATGGAAAACATTTATTGGCGCAATTTTTACAGGATAATAACTGGCGTACCGAAATTGCACTCATTGATGCTTCAGGAATTCAAAAACCGGTTGACATTACCAAAGCCGGCTTTGATTGTGTAATGCCAAAATGGATGATGGGCGGAAAAATGATGCTCTATTTTTCTGGTCGTCATGGATTGAAGAGTGTGGGAAGTTGGGGTGGCCAGATGGACGTGTACGGTATGTTTTTTACGCAGGCAGCCTTTGACAGATTCAAATTAAACAAAGAAGATTATGCCTTAGTAAAAGAGAAAGAAGAATCAGCCACCACTGAGAAAAAACCTACCGATAAAGCAAAAGGGAAAGACTCAACCGCAAAAGTAACTGTAGAGGCAGTTAAAATTGAATTAGACGGCATCTCCGATCGCAAAGTAAGATTAACCATTCACTCATCAGAACTTACAGATGCAGTTTTATCTAAAGACGGGGAACAACTTTACTACCTCTGCAAATTTGAAAAAGGATTTAATCTTTGGGTAAACAAGTTTAAAGAAAAAGAAACAAAACTGCTTGTTCAGCTAAATGCCGGCATGGCAAGTAGTATGAGAATGGATAAAGACGGAAAAAATATTTTTCTTATTGCCGATGGCAACATTGTAAAAATAAATATTGATAAGGCCGAAAATAAAAACATTATGTTTACCGCCGAGATGAATTTAAACGCGGCAGCCGAACGTAATTACGAGTTTGAGCATATCTGGCGGCAGGTGCAAAAAAAGTTTTACGTTACCGATTTGCAGGGAACCGATTGGAATTATTATAAAGAAAATTATTCGCGCTTTCTTCCTTACATAAATAACAATATCGATTTTGCAGAGATGGCCAGCGAATTATTAGGCGAGCTGAACGCATCGCACACAGGTTGCGGATATCATGGTAAGCCAAAAAATCCGGATGAAACTGCGGCTTTAGGTGTATTTTATGATGATACTTACACAGGTAGCGGAATGAAAATTGCCGAAGTAATTGATAAGAGCCCGCTGATACAAGCCACTTCTCAAATAAAAGCAGGAACCATCATTGAAAAAATTGACGGGCAGGAAATAGGAGTCGAAACAAATATTTATCAATTGCTTAATAGAAGAGCTGGCAAATACACTTTGCTTTCTCTTTACGATGAGTCAACAAAAAAACGTTGGGAAGAAACTATTAAACCAATCAGTCTTGGCCAGCAGGGTGAATTAGTTTATCATCGCTGGGTAAAAAAGATGCAGGATATGACAGATAAACTATCGGGCGGACAAATTGGTTATATGCACGTAAGAGGAATGGATGATGAGAGTTTCCGCGCCTTTATTGATGAAGTGTTGGGTAAATATTCAAACAAAAAAGCATTAATTGTAGATACACGTTTTAATGGCGGCGGTTGGTTGCACGATGATTTGGCAACTTTTTTAAGTGGCAAAAAATATATTGACTTTGTGCCGCGCGAAAGAAAAATTGGCTCAGAGCCGCAAAACAAATGGCTTAGTCCATCTGTTGTTTTAATGAACGAGGGAAATTATTCTGACGCGCACATGTTTCCGGTTGTTTACAAAACGCTGGGTATTGGTAAACTCGTGGGTATGCCGGTGCCGGGCACAGGCACGGCAGTTTGGTGGGAACCTCTGCAAGACAATACCATGGTTTTCGGTATTCCGCAAGTAGGTATTAAAACTTTAGATGGTAAGTATTACGAAAACAACCAGCTTGAGCCCGACTACAAAGTGTTTAACGATTATCTTGAAGTTACCAATGGAAAAGACCAGCAGTTGATAAAGGCAATTGAGGTTTTAAATAAATAACTATCAGTTAAAAATTTCTTCCAGCTTCTTTTCTAAATCAGCGCCGCGAAGGTTTTTTGCAATAATTTTTCCCTCCTTATCAAGCAACATCGCAAAAGGTATAGCTTCTATGCCATAAAGTGTGCAGGCCTGACTGCTCCATCCTTTTAAATCGCTAACATGGTTCCAGGTTAGTCCATCTTTTTTAATGGCGCTTATCCATTTGTCTTTATCTTCATCTAACGAAACGCCTAATATCTCAAAGCCCTTGCTGTGGTATTTTTTGTACATGCGTACCACGTTTGGATTTTCTTTACGGCAAGGACCGCACCAGCTTGCCCAAAAATCTACCAAAACAATTTTTCCTTTAAAAGAAGAAAGCGATAAAGGTTTACCTTCGGGAGTATTGAAAGTAAAATCAGGAGCCTCGCCACCCTTTGTTACTTTGCCAAACGAATTAATATCCTGCTGCAATTTTGCCAAGTATTTACTTCCGGGAAATTTAGCTGATAAATCGGCGTAAGTTTTTTTATAAACATCCAGATATTTATCGGGATCTAATTGCTGAATACCTGCCAACGCCGCAAGCGAAGAACTGTTTTTAGAAACGATATCGGCCACTTGTTGCTGGTGCGCACCCATCATGGCCATATAAACCGGTTCAAATACTTTATTTAGCGAATCTACTTTTGCAGAATCCATTTTAATTACACCCATAGCCGCCTGAAATGCTCTTTGCAAAGAATCGGAACGCACCTGAATTACTTTTCCAAGTTCATTAAAGTCTAAAAAAATCTTGGTGTCGGGCGAGCCTTCTACACTATATGTATTGCCTATGTCTTTAAAATCGCCGGTAATTTTTATTTTTTGCGTCGAATCCAAAACCAACATCGCAAAATTTGCCTCGTTAACTTTTACACGGTAAAAACCCAGTGTGGGAGCTGTATGCTCAAAAGCAAAATTTCCTTTGTTATCCAATACGGCCGAGTCAAGTAAAACCTTTCCGTTAGGCGAAAGTTCTTCCAGATAAATAACTTCTCCGCCTACCACATTGGTAAGTGTGCCCTTTAATTCGAAAGCTGTATTTTTAGAAGTATTACCGCCACCGCAAGAAAACAGCAGGCCCGAAATTGTTGCAACAAATAAAATCTTTTTCATAGTAGTAAAATATGGGCAAAAGTATTAATTAAACCCTTTCGGAGCTAATTGCTAAATAAATAATTGGTTTAAATCAGCGTTTTTTATCTGAAAACACCTCGTTACCGCGTTTCCTTTTGCGGCTACGCTCCTTGCGGTTGGTTTTTTGTACACGCTCGTGAGTGCCTTTATTTTTAGTAAAAAGTCTGTGAAACAATTTATGTTGCTCGCGGTTTTGAACCTTTCCGGGTTTTGTTTTTCTTAAAGAAGCATTTTTTGTTTGGCCGCTGTTAGGATGAAAAAGTTTGTACATAAAACCTCTTCCACCCCTGGCGCTGTTACTGGCAAATGCATCAGCGTTACCCCCGCTTTTTTGTCGTTTTTTAAATAAAGAAAAACCACCGCCACGCGATATTTTTCCTGATGTACCTTTTTGATTTTTCTTTTCCTTTTTACGCTTACCAAAAGGAGTGTGATTTTCTTTAAAAGTGCTTTCTTTTTTTGCCTTTTGAGCATAGGAAATGTCGGGGACAAGGAAAAAAAATCCTGCCAACAACAATATGCCTAAACACCTTTTCATGTATACTACAATAATATAAAAAATATTCCTCTTTTTCAAAAGGTAAGTTACGAAAATATCTTTAATTTTAAACAATTATAAGTGAAGAATTCTACAGCTATACAATCAACGGGTTTATCGATAGAAAATTTCCTTCGGGAGGGCGTTTCGGGGATAATGGTAGATGTGCGTTCGCCCGGCGAATATTACAATGGCCACATTCCCGGAGCCATCAATATTCCCTTATTTGACGATCACGAAAGAGCCGAAATAGGTACTTTGTACAAAATAAAAGGCAAAGAAGAAGCCGTTTTAAGAGGGATAGAAATTGTTTCTCCTAAACTATCAGATTTCATAAAATCTGTAAAAGACAAGGGCAACCCCACGGGCAATGTGTATGTATATTGCTTTAGAGGGGGCATGCGCAGCAGCAGTTTTTGCTGGTTGATGGATACTGCGGGGCTAAAACCTCTTAAACTGGAGGGCGGCTATAAAGCCTATCGTAATAAAATACTTGCCCTGTTTAAGCAAAAACACAATTTTTGTCTGGTTGGCGGCCCTACCGGAAGCGGTAAAACCGATGTACTCAAAGAGCTTCACAAACTAAAGCAACAAACTGTGGATTTAGAAGGATTGGCCAACCACAAAGGTTCTGCTTTTGGATTTATAGGACAAGAAAAGCAGCCTCCGCAACAACAGTTCGAAAATAATTTGCATCTGGCAATGAGCACGCTTAATCCAAATGAAATTATCATGCTCGAAGACGAATCCTTCAGCATTGGCCACGTGCAATTGCCCTATGATTTGTGGTTACAAATGAAAGCTTCTCCAATAGTTAAATTACAAATGCCTTTTGATTTACGCGTAAAAAGATTGGTGGCCGAATACGGACAAACTTCTATCGAAATTTTACGCAAGCCCTTATTGGCAATAAAAACCCGCTTGGGCCCGCAACATTGCAAAACAGCGCTCGAACATTTAGAAAAAGGTGAAATGGACAAGGTTGCAGCAATTACCTTACATTATTACGACAAGGCCTACGATTTTAGTCACGAAAAACGCAAATACGAAAATGTGTTTATTGTTGAAACTGAAACCGACAACCCTGCCGCAAACGCGCAACTTATTTATAACTTTGTAAACGAAAGCAGTTTTCAAAAAAAAATTGCTACGCACAATGGCTAAACTTTTTATTGTACCCACCCCAATAGGAAACCTCGAGGATATGACTCTGAGAGCCATTCGTATTTTAAAAGAGAGCGATGTAATTTTTGCAGAAGATACGCGCAACAGCGTTCATTTACTAAAGCATTTCTCTATCGACAGGCCATTGAAGTCGTATCACATGCACAACGAACATAAAATTGCCGGTGAAATTGTTACGCTTATTGCTGCTGGAAAAAATGTTTCTCTTATAAGTGATGCAGGCACTCCCGGAATAAGCGACCCCGGTTTTTTATTAGTTCGCCAATGCATTTTAGCAGGCATAGATGTAGAAACTTTACCGGGTGCTACAGCGTTTGTTCCTGCTTTGGTAAATAGTGGCTTGCCCTGCGATACTTTTATTTTTATTGGATTTTTACCGCAAAAAAAAGGAAGGCAAACAAAATTTAAAACCTTAGTTGAAGAAACACATACAATGGTTTTTTACGAATCGCCCTTCAGATTAGTAAAAACGCTGGAAGAATTGCAGCCCTATTTGGGGGCCGACAGAAAAGCGAGCGTATCGCGCGAATTGAGCAAGATGTTTGAAGAAAATAAAAGAGGCACCTTAGCAGAACTGGCAAAATACTTTTCGGAGAAAACAGTTAAAGGAGAAATTGTTATTATTGTAGAAGGATTAGAAAAAAAATCTAAAAATGGGAAAGAAAAAACAAAAGAAGCATAACGTAGGCGCCCCTCCCGGCGAGTTATATTATACAGGTGCTGCCAAAGAAGAGCGCGTTAAGCTTACTCTCATTCAGTATAACGAACACGAATTTTTTGAAACAGATTTTTACGATTTCTCTGAACTCCTTAAACAAGTTAAACCCGGTTTTATAAAATGGATTAATGTTGATGGCATACACAAACTCGATTTAATTGAGCACATCGGTAAACAATTCAACATTCACCCACTTACGTTAGAGGATATAGTACACGTTGAGTCGCGCCCAAAGTTTGAAGATTATGGGCATTACGTAATTTCTATAATGAAAATGCTGTATTACGAAAACCACGTGCACAGCGAACATTTAAGTATTGTTTTGTTTGAAGACATGGTTATTTCTTTTCAGGAACCACATGGCGGTGACGCCTTTGATATTATACGCTCGCGTTTGCGCCAGGGCAAGGGCCGCATTCGTAAAATGGCAGCCGATTATCTTTCTTACGCGCTAATTGACGCGGTGGTTGACTGCTATTTTAATGTGCTCGAAAAAGTAGGAGAGAAAGTTGAACATCTGGATGAAGAAATTATTTACGACAAGCACCGCCTTGCTAATTTAAAACTGCACGATTTAAAACGCGAAGTAGTTTTTTTAAGAAAGCAATTGGGCCCTGCCCGCGAAATGATAAATAGCATTGTGCGTAACGAAACTGATTTAATAAAAGAAAGCAACGATGCATATTTGCGCGATTTGCAGGATCATATAGTTAGGGCGCTGGATACCATTGATAGCTTCAGGGAAACACTTGCGGGAATTATGGATATTTACCTGAGCAATAACTCCTTTAAAATGAACGAGGCGATGAAAGCCTTAACGGTAGTATCAGCAATATTTATTCCGGTAACATTTATTGTGGGAGTTTACGGCATGAACTTTAAATACATGCCCGAAATCGCATCGCCTTACGCCTATTGGGTTGTATGGGCCATCATGCTAACCATTATGATTGGTATGGGGGTTTATTTTAAACGCAAAAAGTGGTGGTAGAATCCGAGGTACGAGGGTTAAGGTACGAGGTACGAAAGAGAAAAAAATTAAAAAGGGAATAACCCAATTAAACATTTGTTTAGCGAAGTAATCGCCTCTCCGATTTTCCATTTATTTCTGTCGCGCTTCTCTACGTAATTAGAAACAGAACGCAATTGAATACATTTTACTTTCTCTGTATTACAGGCCCATAAAAATGCAGCGCCCTCCATACTTTCAACATCCGCCTTTATTCTTGTAGTAAATTTAGTAATGCTGTGCTCGTTGCCGTGTGTAGTGTTTACGGTAACTCCCCTAACCTGCGGGATATTTTCGATCGCAAATAAGTTTTCGTTTTTTACATAATAGGCCGCAGGCAAACTTAGTTCCGAAACTGATAAAAATTTATCGTCGTCCTCGGCACCCAAGTCGGCAAAATAATCTTCAGTAATGTTTAGTACTTCGCCCAATTTAATGTTGCGGTTAAAACTTCCGCAAATGCCGGCATTAATGGCCAAATCATATTTAGGTGTTAAATACTTTCCCAAATAAAAAGCAGTTTGTGCTATGCCAACGCCGCTAATTAAAATATCTATTTTATGACTTTTGTAAGAGTGAGAAGAAAGTACTGAATTACCCGCATCTGCTTTAATCTCCTCTAAAAAAGGGGCAATTTCTTGTTTTGTTGCCGATACTATTAATGTGTTCATTATTGGCTATATTTACCGCAATAAATATACTATGATTTTTATAACACGTAAGGAACATTTTAACGCAGCCCATAAATTACATCGTACCGACTGGAGCGACGAGAAAAACACAGAGGTATTCGGCAAATGCGCCAATCCAAACTGGCACGGGCATAATTACACGCTTTACGTTACCGTAAAAGGCAATCCAAACCCCGAAACAGGCTTTTTAGTAAACTTAAAAGAGCTTAGCGTGCTTATACGCGACGAGATTTGCGAGAAGCTTGATCATAAGAACATTAACTTAGATGTTGATTTTATGAAAGGCATCATGCCAAGTACAGAAAACGTAGCCATCGCTATTTTCAATATCCTGAAACCAAAAATTAAACCTTTGGGCGGAGACCTCCATTGCGTTAAATTGTACGAAACGGAAAATAACTACGTAGAGTATTTTGGCTAGGTTTACCACAAAGACGCAAAGAAAAATTTAAAGAATACAACGCATGAGGATAATAGATTCGATTCAGCACCCATCCATCAACATAAGCATCTTTCAGATGAACGATAAATACATTGTAAAATTTGAAGCCGGCCCCATGGAGCAAGCTTTTAAATTTAACATGTCCGAAGTAAAAAGCGTAGGTGATTTAAAACTCATCATAAACGAAACTTACATTGAGGAAGTGAGAAAACGCTTTAACGAGATGTTTCTGCAATACAAAGCTGCCTTCGGGGCATAATTCTCCCTTTTGCCACAAAGACGCAAAGGCGCGAAGTTTTTTTAATACAGGCGATTTTGTTTATGAAGTTTCTCCACGACTTGAAGTTATGTAATACATCATTTAAGAGAGAATACTAAGTTTTCGTACCGGCCCTTTTCCGCACAGCAACAAATTTTCTTCGCGACTTTGTGCCTTTGTGGCAAAACTTAAGAAATAAGCTCCATAATGCACACGGTTTTAGTAGAAGAAGTGATCTTAAATCTATCATCAATCCTGCTTCCTATAACCCACACAATCGCGTCTTTATTTCGCAAAATCCACTGATTGTCTTTATCAAACATGCTCATCTTCTCGCCAACAAAAAAATCACTCAGCTTTTTTGATTGCTGCATACCCAATGGTACAAACCTATCGCCGGTTTGCCAGCGCGTAATTTTCATTGGGAACTTTAATTTATCGGCGTCGAGATAAGCTACATTTTTTAAGGAAGGGACTTTTACGGGCTCGCCTTTCTTAATTTTATAATAAGAAATAGCCAACTGCACCGGTGCCTTTATTTTATCGGTCTTTTTATAAATAGAAGCTTCTTCATCTTCCACCTCCGATTTATCCCTAATCAATAAATATTTTCGGTCTTTTAATAATTGATGCGTTTCGCTAAAAAACATTTTCCCGGTAAGTCCATCGAGTCCGTCGAAAATATTGGCGGCGTGTACCGAGTTAAAACCGTACTCTTTTATTATTTCAAACAAAATCAATTTGGGACTTCCCGATTTTTTTAGTTTCTCAATATCAATTTTACATAAATCCTTTTTTACGAGGGCGATGCTTTTTTTCTTTTTTGCTACTTCGGCAAAAACCAATTGGTTTACTTGCTGTAAAATCTCCAGCTCAGAAGCCATGGTTTGCTCAAAAGAAGGGTTCAGGCTTTTTAATTCGGGAATTAAATGATGGCGCAAACGATTACGCAGGTATTTATCCTCTTTGTTACTGCTGTCTTCGCGGTAAATAATTCCTTTTTGGCGAATATATTTTTCAATCTCCTCGCGCGAAGCAAATAAAAGCGGACGGACCTTTTTTCCATTCTTAGGAACAATGCCCTTGAGGCCATTGATGCCGCTGCCACGTAATAAGTTTATAAAAAATGTTTCGATATTATCGTTCAGGTGATGGGCAGTAAGTAGATAGTCGAATTTGTGTTTCTTAATCAGTTCTTCAAACCAGGCATAACGCAAATCACGCGCGGCCATTTGAGTAGAAATTTTATTTTTACCGGCATAAGCCGCGGTATCGAACGAATTATAAAAGTATTTTATTTTATTTCGGAGACAATAGCCCTCCACAAAAGAAGCATCGGCATCAGATTCGCCCCCTCGCAATGTAAAATTGCAATGAGCCACGGCAAAGTTAAATCCACCTTCGCGCAAAAGTTCGCACAATGCCATAGAATCGTTGCCGCCGCTTACAGCTACAAGCAGTTTATGCTTGACTGTAAACAGTTTTTCTTTGGCTATGTATTGTGTAAACTTATTGAGCATTTAATTTTATATAGACACGAATTTCACCAATTAAAAAAAGAATTCGTGTAATTAGTGTCAAAATTCGAGTGAGCAATTAGTTGAATTAACTTCCAGTTTAACTTCCTTTCCCAAATACAAAGCGAGGTTTCTTTCAATGTGGCCCGCAGGAAAACCAAAACATACAGGGTACTTATATTCCTTCACTGCATCTAAAACTATTTCTTGCGGTGTTAGGCCAAAAGGAACAGCATCATCCTTCATATCAGTTAATCCGCCCACAACAAGGCCTGCAAGATTCTTTAATTTACCGCTGCGTTTAAAATGATGCAACATGCGATCGAGGTGATGCAGGTTTTCATCCAAGTCCTCGATGAATAACATTTTTCCGGTTGTATCTAAATCCTCTGCTGTTCCCGATAAAGTGTGAAGTAAAGAAATATTTCCTCCCACTAAAACGCCTCGCGCTTCTCCCACTCTATTTAGTTTATCAGTGGTAAAATCGTATTTTATTTTTTCGCCGAATAAACATTTTCGGATGCTCTCCACAGTTTCGGTATTTTTTTTGTACACCGTTAACATAGCAGCATGCAAACTAGCGGTTTTGCAAAATTTATTTATGTGCGCATGCAAAATAGTTACGTCGCTATAGCCAACAAGCCATTTGGGACTTGCAGTAAATTTTTTAAAATCGAGTTTATCAATAATACGAATGATGCCGTTACCGCCACGCGCAAAAAAGACTGCCTTTATGCTTTCATCGTTAATGGCCCATTGCAAATCTTCGACTCTTTGCCGGTCGGTACCTGCCCATTGCTTGTGTGATGCGTACAAATGCTTTCCGGCAACAGGCTGTAAGCCCCATGCAGCAAGGGTTTTGAGGGCAAAGGCCATTTCTGCTTCCGTTACTTTTCGGGAAGCGGCCACGATGGCGACCTTATCGCCGGGTTTTAAAAAAGGAGGGCTTATCATATTTTATCAAACAAAGATAGTTTTTACAAACGATTAATTAAATTTGCCAAAGGATTTTTTATGGAAAACGGATTTGTTAAAAGTATTATCGAAAACGGCATTGGCACCGTTACATTTTTTCACCCGCAAAGCAACTCTTTGCCGGGCGAAATTTTACGAGCCCTTGCCGCCGAAATTACCAAAGTTGGCAAGGATGATAAAGCCAAAGTAATTGTTTTAAAGAGCGAGGGCGACAAAGCCTTTTGTGCCGGCGCTTCGTTTGATGAATTGATGGCCATTAAAGATATTGAAACCGGAAAAAAATTCTTCTCGGGTTTTGCAGGCGTAATTAATGCAATGCGTAAAGCACCTAAATTTGTTATTGCACGTGTACAAGGCAAAGCAGTTGGTGGTGGCGTTGGCTTAGCCAGCGCAGCCGATTACACCATTGCAAAAGAAGACGCCTCTATAAAATTAAGCGAACTCGCAGTAGGCATAGGCCCTTTTGTGGTTGGCCCTGCGGTTGAACGCAAAATGGGAACCTCCGCTTTTTGTCAGCTAACCATAGATGCTACCGAATGGCACAGCGCGCAGTTTGCTAAAAAAACCGGCTTATACGCATCGGTTCACTCAAGCACCGAAGAATTAGATGCCGCGGTTTTAAAATTAGCCAGCACACTTGCTGCAAGTAGTCCGGATGCCATGGCACAACTAAAAAAAGTTATGTGGGAAGGCACCGAGCACTGGGACAAACTTTTGTTGGAACGCGCCGAAATGAGCGGAACGCTTGTGCTGAGTGATTTTACCAAGAATTTTATTGCGGGGTTTAAGAAGAAGTAAATCTTTGTTCGGCTTATTTAAAAATAACGAAGAAGAGCTCCCCATAGATGAAGAAACCAGATTCTGGCTTGACTCTTGCTTTATATGGCTTAAAGAGGCTTTTGGTGAGGAAAACATAAAAAAACGAAAAATTCTCACGCCGCATTATAAAGATTTTCCTGTAAAATATAATAGCTCGCATCAATCTGTGCTTGAAACTTTAAAAATTGTAGCCATACAAATGGAAATCAATCCCGATGAAATTCACTTGGATATTTACAGCGAGGGGAAAACAGAACTGGATACAGGAGGCTTAATCGGTCATCGTATTTTTTTAAATCAGGTAGAAGGTGATAAATACTCAGGCGGTTTATATTTTGGTAAGCAAGAAGACGGCAAATATCATATCGCCATAGAAGATAAAAAACTTAATTCGCCCGAAAAACTAGTGGCTACTTTGGCGCACGAATTATCGCACATAAAACTTTTGGGAGAAAATAAATTAGACAGAAACAACGAAGAATTAACCGATCTTACAACAATAGTTTTCGGACTTGGAATTTTTAATGCTAACGCCGCGTTTAATGTTGAAAGTGGTCTGGGTTATTGGGAATGGAACAAAGCCGGTTACTTATCGCAGATGGAATGGGGCTACGCACTGGCACTTTATTCTTATATACGCGAAGAAGATGAGCCCGAATGGTGGAGTTTTTTATCGCGCAATGTAAAGTCCGACTTAAAAAAAGGCATGTTGTTTATTAAAAAACACCCCGAATTAATAATGAAAGATAAAGAATAAGGTTCTTATTACCGCTGCACCACAATTTTCTTCGTTACGATTCCTTCCGTTGTTTTTATTTTAACAAAATAAATTCCTTCGGGTAAACTGCTTATGTCTATCTGAGAGGTACGCGGTACAAGGTTGGAGGTACGAAAAACTTCCTCACCTATGTAATTCATAATATTTACTTCGGCGGCTTCTTCTTTAGTTTTTAATTCAATATTTAAAATCCCGGCTGAGGGATTCGGATAAAGAGATATACTTTCATCCTGCCCGTACTGCTCGATGCCAAATGGAACAGAGCCACTGGCGGCTAAATCATCCAAAAAAAATTGCGTACCCGCGTGCATAGTGCCACCGCCCATTGAGCCCATTGCAACAATGATGCTAGCCGAATCGGGAAAAACATTTAACGAGTATGTAAGAGGGATGCTTAACTGCGTATAGCTGGCTACATTGCTTAAACCAAAAAAAGAATTCTTTGCCAACGTATCGCGTTTATTAGTAAAGGTATTCCATTTTGTAAGCGTAAACTGCAGGCCAACCAAATCACCCACGTTTGTAAATTTATACCAACCTGTAAACGTAGCAGGCCTTGTGGTAAAAGGAAAACCAAAGTGCCCCCCGCCCGCGATGAAATTGGCAATAGAATTACAGGAAAATAAACTACCGGAAACCGTATCGCCACCGCCGGTACCTCTTTGCATTAATACAGCGTATGCGCCGGTATGACTCTGCGCAGTCCTAATTACCGAAGAGCCCGTATATGCAGGATTGCTAAAATTATCCACCATATCCATAGTTATCCAATTGGTGGGCACCAGGTAATTGTGCGGGGTTTCTGTATTTGTAATCCAGTTCTCGAAACCTGAATTTGGTATTATTTGCGAAAACGAAAAAGAACAGTTTCCAATAAAAACAAGAAATAAATATTTTTTCATGCCATTCATTTTATTTATTACTACAAAATTACATCGTTTTTATGTATTCACAATATAAAACACTAAGTTTTGGCACATTTAGAAAAAAGATCAAATGGAGGCTTACAAAACCAGGCAAAAATTCCGTACCTTGTAGCATCATATGGTGATGCAGCTTAACCAAAGGAGATATTTACTGAGCATTATTGCTTTATGCTGCTTTGCATTTACTTTATCCGCCCAAAATTTTATTAAAGGTACCGTTGTAGATAGTACCAACACGCCAATTCCCTATTGCGCCATGGCTATTTTAAATGCTAAAGACAGCTCTTTAGTAAAAGGCAATGTGGCCAACGAAAGCGGAGAATTTATTTTTGAAAACATAAAAGTCGGCAATTATATTGTAAAATTTACCAATGTAGGTTTTAAAGCGGGCTTCTCTGCCCCGGCCACCGTAGATTCACTTAGCCAATTAATTTTACCGCCGCAAATTTTAAAAGCCGAGGGTATAACACTTAAAGAAGTTTCGGTATCTGCCTTTAAACCCACTATTGAATTTAAAAATGGTATTGTGGTAATGAATGTAGAAAATAATATTCTCTCGGGCGGCAATACCGTTTTTGAATTATTAAAACGCATACCCGGCGTTGTAGTAGATGCGCAAAATAACATAAGTGTAAACGGCCAGGGTGGCGTGCGTTTTTTAATTGACGGAAGGCTGCAACAAATTCCAACCGCGCAAATGATAAATATGCTAATGGGTATGCCCGCCGAATCGGTTTCAACGCTTGAGCTTATAAAAAACCCGCCTGCCAAATACGATGCCGCCGGCAGCGGAGGTTTAATAAATATTGTATTAAAAAAAGCAAAAGTAAAAGGTTTCAGCGGCTCGCTTAGTGAAAGCAACAGCCACGGCGATTTATGGAGGGGAGGGACATTCCTTGCTCTAAATTTTAAAACCAATAAATTAACTTTATTTACTAATAGTAATTTTGGCTGGTGGAATTTTGAAACCAATAATTATTTTCAGAGAAGCATTAGCAACAATGGCTCCAGTTTTGATTGTGTATCGTACGGCGTGCAATACCCCAGCCGACATGCTTTTTTCTTAAGCGGCGGGCTCGAATACGAGTTTAGTAAAAAAACAATTGCAGGTATTAATTACAACGGCAGCAGCAACGCACACTTTACAAACACAGGAAACAGCTGGCTGGATATTACACATGGTAATATTTATCCTTACAACCGCGTAAATTTTTTAACTACACAAACTTCAGACGTAAATAACCCATCTTTGAACCTTACCCTGCAACATAAATTTGATACGCTTACCAAAATTCAATTAATGGCCGATTATACCAATTACTTTGAAAGTTCAACGCGCAACACCAACAACCTTTATTACGATAATGCAGGTAATGAAGTTATACCTCGCAATCTCTACGCCTCGTTTATACACAGCAATTTTAATGTGCTTACCCAAAAATTAGATTTAACAAGAGATTTTAAAAAGTCGCTTACCCTCGAAACAGGGTTTAAATCGAGTTTTGTTGATAATGCCAGTAATTCTGTTTTTCAGCTCACCGCATTAAACGGGCAACTTAGTACAGATACCTCACGTTCGTTTAGTTATAAATACACTGAAAGGATTTTAGCGGGATACTTTACGCTGTCAAAAAGTTTTAAAAAATTAGAATTACGGGGCGGGTTAAGAACCGAGCATACGCTTATTAACGCGTACAATAAAAACTCTTGGTTTAGTTTGCACCGAGATTACATTAATTTTTTTCCGAGCGGTGGCTTTGATTATAAATTTAACGAAAAACATAATGTGCAGTTTAATTACAGTTACCGCATAGACCGCCCTAATTACGATCAAATGAATCCTGCTAAAACATTTTACGATCAGTTTGCCGGAGGAGCGGGCAATCCGTATTTAAAGCCGCAGTACAGTCATTTTGGTAATATGGATTATAGTTTTAAAGGAATGATTACGCTCAGCGCCGCTTACCAGCAAATCAATGGTTTTATTTATAATTACGCTTATGGTAATAATAACACAACCGTTGATACTACTTTCAATTATCCCCAGCGCAATAATTATTCGCTTAGCATGTTTATGCAAAAAGGATTTAAATGGTTTAATTTTAATACATACGTAGCGGGCATTTACCGCACTTTGCGGGGTTCAGTTAACGGATATAGCGCAAACACAGAAACTTTTCAGGGCTACGCAAATTTTACTGCCGAATTTGTTTTGCCAAAGAGTTTTAAAATTCAGTTGCAGGGTTTTTACAGCTCAAGTTTTACAGATGGTGTTCAGTTTTATTACCCAATAGGCGTTGCCAATTTTACTATTTTAAAATCCTTCTTCAACAAAAAACTGGATGTTTCGTTCAGCATATTTGATGTTTTTTATACCGACAGGCAGCCTTACACCAATACAGTGGGCGGGCAGCATTCGTATTACACCGAGCGTAACGATACGCGGAGGCTTCGTGGATTCATAGTGTGGAAATTTGGCAAAATGCGAATCAATAAAGCTTTAAACTCGGGCCCCGAAGCCGAGAAAGCAAGATTAAAGCAGGTTGGATAAAAAAGCGTGAAATTCCAATAAAAACAATGCAAGTTTAACATTTTATGAGGCAACCTTTCCGTACTTTTATCCGTCTATCAATATACCAACCCTAAAAACCAATAAAAATGAAAACAAAATTACACTTTCTCTCAATTGCATTTTGCCTAAGCGCTATCACAGTGATGGCACAACCCACATTAACAGCCGCAGGCATAAATCCGGTTTCGGGCGAACAATTCATTAACGTTGGCTCTACTTACACAAGCCCCGGCAGCGCAGGTGCAAATCAAACCTGGAACTTTGCGGCTTTAACCACAAACAGTACTTCAACCGTTTCGGTTCTTACGGCTTCAACCACAACCTATGGCGCTTCGTTTCCTAATGCCAACGTTGCCACAACGGGCAACGGCACCAGTTTTGAGTATTATAAAACTTCGGCAGGCGCTTATCAGTCGTATGGCTCGGCCAATGCCAGCACTACCGATTCATACACAAATCCGGAGGACAGATTACAATTTCCTTTTACCTATACAAATACTTATTTAGATTATTTTTCATCAATTTACGTTAGTAGCGGGGTAACTATTTACCGCAGTGGCAATACAAACGTTACTGCCGACGCTTACGGAACGCTAACCACGCCTGCCGGGACCTTTAGCAATGTATTGCGTGTTTACAGCGTATATATGTATCACGATTCTTCTAATACCAGTGGCAATCCTTCGGTAAATATTTTTCAGAGAACGCAATACCAATGGTATCTCAACGGTAATCATACTGCTATAGCTAATGTAAGCACATTTACTTTTACTCCTGCTACGGGTAGTCCGGTTAGTGGGCAGGGCGCGGGTTATTTAAGCAACGCCACTACAGGAATTAATTTAGAAAGCGCTTTTTCAAAATCCATTTCAATTTTTCCTAATCCCGGTTCAGGCACAATTAATTTTAGTGTTGCGTTAACTGAGAGCAAAAAAGTGGAAATAAAATTATTTAACTCTTTAGGCGCAGTTGTTTTAAGTAATACTGAAACGCAAGGGATAGCAGGCGGCAATTCTTATAAATTTGACCTTGCCTCCTTACCGGGTGGAATTTATTTTGCCGGAATATATTTGGATGGAACTCTTGCCTCCACCCGCAAGGTTATCATTAATAATTAAAAAAACTACTCGGATTATGGTTTAAAACTGTATTTCCGAGGATTTTTGTTTCTTCTTTTGAGGCAAGCCTGACGCATTATCTTGTATCTTTATACTGTAAAATAATCCCAATGAATAAAGTACTTCTATTTGGTGGAACCGGAAAACTGGGCACTAAGGTGGCTCAGGAACTTCAAACAAAAAATTTTACTGTAACCGCTGTTGTGCGAAATAAGGCCAAGGCCGATTATTTAAAGCCTTATGTTGCCCACACGCTCATTACGGATATAACAAAACCGGAGGCACTTAAAAATATTTGTTCTGATTTTGATATTGTTGTTTCAACGCTTGGCAAAAGTGTATCGCTTAACGATAAAAGCAAACCCGGTTTTATTGATATTGACTTAAATGCCAATAGCATCATTTTACAGGAAGCAGTTGCAGCGGGAATTAAAAAATTTGTTTATGTTTCGGCTTTGGGTGCAGAGAATTGTTTACACTTAAATTATTTTAAAGTACATCACGATTTTTCGGAAAAATTAAAACACTCGGGCATAGATTACAGCATCATTAAGCCTCCTGCTATTTTAAGCGCCTTTGTTGATTTAATTGACATGGCTAAAAAAGGGCAATTGATGAATATAGGCAAGGGCGATAAACAAACAAACCCTATTTACGAAGGAGATCTGGCAAGAATTCTTGTGGAAAGCATTCTTGAGAAAAATGCCACGATTGAAGCCGGCGGGAAAAAAGTGTATACGCGAAAAGAAATAAATGAAATTATACAACAGGATATCGCTCCGAAAAAAAAATTAAGGTCAATGCCTGCCGGATTAGTTAAATGCGGTCTACCTTTGCTGAAAATATTCAACAAAAACATGTACGATAAATTTGCTTTCTTTTTAGAAGTAGTGCAGCACGATTTAATTGCTCCTAAAGCCGGCGAAGTGACACTAGAGAAATACCTGGGTGAGAAACTTTATTTGTAAACTATCGTATTACCAAAAATTATTTTCACCAATCTTGTTAAAATAAATTTTTTGCATATTTGCATATACTAAGATAGCATGAAAACAGCAACTTTAAAAAAAGAATTACATGATGCCATTGATAGCATTGATGACAACAGTTTACTTGAAGCTGTTTATGTTCTCTTAAATAAAAACATCCACGAATACTCGCTCAGTAAAGTGCAGGAAAAAGAATTAAAACATCGATTAGAGCTTATTGATAAAGTTGAAGAGAAAACTACCCCATATAAAAAATCACTAAAAATGATACGTCAAAAATTGAAAAACAGGTAATGTAGTCAGTTGTTACCACAAAACATTCGGACGAGGATCTTCTTTCAGCCTCTAAATGGTACGACGAAAGAGAATTGGGCTTAGGAGATAAATTTATTGACGATGTTGAGCAATTATTTGAATACTTAGAGAAAAACCCGAAATTATTCAAACAAGTATCGGCTGATGTACATCAGGCATCTTTAAAGCGCTTTCCTTTCGTTATACTTTACAAAATAAAAGATAATACAGTAGTTATAGTGGCAGTTTTTAACTGTTATCAAAATCCGGTTAAAAAACTAAAGAGAACAAAAGACTAATTATCCTTCTCCAAATCCGTAGCGCTGAACTTAACCAGGCCCTTGATGGCGCTTAACTGATCAGCCACCTTACTTTCGTCTCCGGCAACAACCAATTTATACGAATCGGAAGTGAAGTATTTTTTGATGGCCTTTTGCACGTCTTCCAATTTTATTGCTGTAAGGTCGGCTAAAAAGTTTTTGCGCTTATTAAAATCATATACCACAGGGTTGTAAAAATTTAAAATGGCATCCGGCAATTCTGAGCTTACCATGCTAATTTTAATTCCGGTGATGGCCATATCAAAATCTTCTTGCGTAATGTTGCCTGCGCTGAACGTTTGTAATGTTTTATCGAAAAGATTAATAGTATTCAGCATTTCGTTATTACGTACCGAGCAGGCAATAATAAACAGGTTTGAAAACTGCGTGGCCTGATGGCCGCTGCTTATGCCATACGTTTTTCCGCCTTTCTCGCGCACTTCTACAAAAATAAAGCGGTTAAAAATCTGGTTGGCTACTCTAAAGGCCATATAATCCTTGTCTTTTACCGAAGGGGCAATTTTGTTCCAACGAAAATTACATTGGGTAGAGTTGGCACGATTAATAAAAGCGGTTTCTTTCTTTTTAACAGCAGGTTTATCCAAAGCAACACCATTTACCTCGCCGTAAGCGGAAGTCCAGGCGCCAAAATATTTTTCTACTGCCGCCTTCACATCGGTTGGATTAAAATTACCGCACACAACGATAGAAGCATTTTTAGGCGTAAAATTAAAACTATGAAACTCGATTAGTTTAGCCGGAGTAATTTCCTGCAATTGCTTTTTATAATAACGCCTGCCCAATGGATTTGCAGTGCCATACAGGGCATACGCGCTGAATGCACCTGTTAAATCAGCGATGTCCATTTTATTTAAGTTATTGTAATCGATGATATAAGAAATTTCCTGCGACAGTTTATCTTTATCAAACAGCGGAGTTAAAATTGCGGCGCTGAATAAATCCATGCCTCCATCCAAATCTTTACTCAGAAAATTAGCGCTTACGGTTGTATAGTCAAAGCTTGAACTTGTGCTTAGCTCAGCGCCCAGTTTAAAGCCTTTATCATCCTGCGCTTCTTCGGTGTATTTTTTATTTCCCTTTAGCAGCATGTTGCTTGTAATTTCACTATAGCCCTGCTGGCCGGGGGTCTCGTTCTTCTTACCCGAATTAATAATGAGCTTTACATTTACCGCGGGTATTTTACCGTATTGCATCAGGTAAACTTTTAAACCGTTTTTAAGCGTGTAGGTTTCTAAAGTTGGTACTTCCTGTGCAAATGTTGTTGCTACTATCAGGCTGAGTGCTATTGCAAATATTTTTTTCATATTACTATTTTATAATGTTCATCATTACTACAGAAACCGCAAAGAGCGCAGAGAAAATACTGCGCAGAGAACGTAACGTTTTTTTGTGCCGGCGAAGTGTTGATTTCGCGCAAAGACGCAGAGACGCAAAGGTCTTAGTGGTGCTTAGTTGGAGCGCATAGAACGCAAAGATTGCTTTAACACCCTTCGGGTAACTGAGATTTACAACTACTCTATTTATTATTCTGCTTTGCATTTATTATTCTTCTTAAACTTATACTATCTCCTTATACTTATACTATCTCCTTATACTACTCGCTGGGAGGTTTAATATTAATTACTTTTAGCTTCTCGGGATTATAATACGTTTGAGCTATAACTTTCAAATCTTCCGCTTTAATTTTTTTGTAAGCTTCAAGTTGTGCGTTGGATTTGCTGTAATCATTGTAATAATACTCGGCAAAACCTAAATCGCCGGCAATACCTTGGTTTGAATAACTCCCAAAAGTACGCTGGGCGGTAAGATTAGCAATGTAGTCATCTATCAATTGCTGCTCTATTCCCTCATTAATAATTTCATTTATTTCTTTCGAAATTGCCTTTTTTACTTTAGCATTTCCAATTCCTGCCTGCATAATCACATCAAAATTTGCATAATTATTATACATGCGAGACGGATCTGTTTGCGCCTGAATTCCATAAGCCATATTACCAACCACAACCAGGCGATTCATTAAAATAGAATTGCTATTGGTAAACAATAACTCAGTCAACAAATTAAAAGCGTAGTAATCCTTATGGCCAAATGCAGGAGAAGGAACTATGTAAGAATAAATCTGCACCGGAAAATCAATATTCATTTCCTCAATCTCAATACTATGCGTAAAAATATCCGGCTCCTGCTTTTTTGTATTTACAGGTAGCTGCTTTGTAATGGGGCCAAAATATTTTTTAGCATAAGCAAAAACATCCTCCGCCTTAACATTGCCGGTTACAATTATAAAAGCATTATTTGGACTATAAAATTTATCGTAAAACTCCTGACACTGTTTGGTTGTAAATGCAGTTATCTCATTTAAATACCCAATAACATCTACTTGATAAGGATGCCCTTTTGGATACAGATGCTTATATCTTTCGTAGCCGGTGCGTTGGTACCAGTTGTTTTCTCCTAAACGTAACTCCTCGCCCACTACTTCGCGCTCGGTGTCTAATACTTTTTGACTAAGCATCAAATTCGCCATGCGGTCGGCTTCCATCTCCATCACTTTTTCTACATGCTGAGCAAGCACTTCTTCGTGATACACGGTTCGGTCGAAAGTTGTGTACGCATTTACATTGCCTCCCATTTTTTCAAGAAGTTTAATGTACACATCTCCTTCGCCGTTAAAATTCTTAGAGCCGCGAAACATCATGTGCTCAAACATGTGTGCCATGCCGCGTACGCCGTCCCACTCGTCTTTACTACCCACGCGGTACCAAATTTCTACTTCAACCATAGGGTTGGTTGTTTTTTCGCACACCACTACTTTTAAACCATTTGGCAAAGTGGTGGTTTTTGTAGGATAGGTTTGGGCATTAAGCGCAAGCGACAATCCCGCTAATAAAAACATTACTTTAATTTTCATATCTGTAATTTAAAACTGTGTACTAAATCCAACTAAAATTCCATTACTTACTTTACCGCCAATTCCGTAAGCCAACACATAATCAACGCGAACAACCTTGAAAATATTTTCGATACCAAAATTTATTTCGTAGTAATTACTTATTTTATCGTTAAACAAAGCGTGGAAGCCTGCCACCTCTTGCAATTTGGTTTTTTTGATGAGTGGAATTTTATTAAAAATAAATCCGTTAAAATGATGCTCGGCATGCACTTCGCCATAATATTTATTAGTGCTATAAGTGTAATAAGGCAGTAATTTAAAAGAGTTGAGATAATCAGCATTGGCAATTACGGTTTGGTTACCGTTAAAATGGCGGTAATCCATAAAGTACATCGTTTTGTTATTGAGAAAATAACCACCCTTTATGCGATAAGCAAATGTACCGAACAAACCTAAACGGATATCATCTTCAACGCTTATCCCAACCAAATCGTAATCAGCAGCTGCCCCTAAAACCGGGATTGCCTTTATATAACGTATAAATATATTCGGATATTTGGAGCCTGTATTTATCTTACGATGCGGCAAGGTATAATATTTTTGCTTAAAACGAATTCTGAAAACCAAATCAATAACAAATGCATTATTGGTTTTAAATAAAGAATCATCTGTTAAAGGACGTTGAGGGTCATTACTTGTAAAAAGTTTCTTCTTATCGTCGATAATTAAAAAAGGGCTTGTGTTTTTTAAGGCATCACGTTCAGCGTATTCTACCCCACCATAAAACATTAACCCATTTACAAGTTCCCTTCTGTAAGTAAAACCAACAGCGGATTTTTTATACAATTTCATGAAATTATCATTAACAAGTAATGTGTAAGCCGTATTTACCACGGGTCTGATTACACCGTTATATTGCTGAACCAATGAACTTACGCTAATACCAAAGTGCTGAAATTTTTCAGGCTTCTGCAAATAATCCCATTTAAAACTGCCACCCCACAAATAATTTGATGCGCCGTAATGTGCTGTGCCACTTAAATTATGTTCCCTAAAATTTTCATACTCCTTGTTAAGATTAAGATTCATTCCCGCATTAATTCCTTCCACAGTATTATACTGAATACCGCTGTTAATAATACCGCTGGTACTAAAATGGATTTTTTTAAATGTATTTTGGTAATTATAACCCATCAGCAAAGAACCAATTTTAAAACGGTTTGCTTTTCGGTCAATAGAATCTTTATACTGCTTGGTACCTTTTCGCAAAGCGATGCTGTCTTTTTTATGATAATCGTTCAACTCTTCGTTTGTAAGGGGAATGGGGCGGTTATCTTTCCAGTAACCGGTATCTTTTTTATTGGCTTCTTCTTCTACTTTCAAAACTTCATTCTTAAAAAAACGTTTCGGGAACGTTGGATTAATTTCGTAATCGGAAATTACCGCGTTATAATATCCATCGCCCTTAAACCCTAAAAATTTAAAGTAAAAACCAAAATTCATACCAATAGGCATCCAAATGCTATCGCCTTTTACAGGTGCATGCATTTGCCTTATTTTTAATGTATCTACAAAATCAATTTTAGCATCCTTGGTTAAAAACATATCGGCACTGTGTATGCGCCAGGTATTTTCCTGAATGTAAATTACCCCATGAAAGCAAGGATCCGTTTTACGTTTAGGCAATACTTCAATTTTATTAATCATCTTACCGTCTTCATGCATCGTTCCTAATAAATGATAGCGATACGATAAAAAAGCGTTTTCGTTAATAGGCGAAATAAACGGACGATCACTTAGCGCATCTATCGTTACCAAATTTTCGTAAAAATTAAATTTCATATCGCTCAGCTGATTAAAGCTAAAAGCTTTATTATCACCGCTTACTTTGCTCGAATACATAATTTCCTTTTCGTCGCTTGGCCTGCGGTAATGGTATTTGCTTTCGCTCTCCGATAAATAAATTACGCCGAGCATAGAAGAGTCCAACCCTTCGCCATCATTGGCAACTTTAAGGAATTTAGTAAAGTTTTTAGGAATGTCTTTTAAACGCTGCAAGCCCTTTATGTAGGCTTTGCAGGTATACGAATTTACCTGCGACAAATAATATTTGCGTTTTTTTATTGCCTGGCGGATTACCGCGTAGGCCGGATCTTCGCCGGCTTTATAAACTACTTCTTTTAATTCGTAGGCTTCCGATTGCAAAACTACATCGAGTTTTGTATCGGCTTTTATCTCTACCTGACGAATTTCCCTTTTATAGCCTACGTATTGAAAAATAATGTCGTAAGTACCTGCGGCCAGTTTAATATTATAAAAACCATCGGCATTACTATTGGTTCCGGTACCTGAGCCTTTTACCAGAACGGCGGCAAAGGGCAAAGAATTTTTTTTATCATCGGTTATTTTACCCGAAAGAGAATAAAGCTGTGCAAAAGCCCCAAGGCCGGAAAAGAAAATTAAAAGAGTTAGGAGAAATTTAATGCGCATATAGAGTATGACGAACCAACAGGGTTAAAAGTTACTCCCGATAGCTATCGGGATTCTTAAATTCAACGCAAGTTAAACAGAACTATTGTGTTGGCGAAACCTTTTATAAGGATGAATTGCCGCTTATAGTAAAATAAAACACGGTTCCCTGGCCTATTTTGCTTTCAAACCATATCTGTCCGCCATGGTGCTCAATAATACGCTTACACATGGCTAATCCGAGTCCGGTGCCGTATGATTTTGTGGAGAAATTTGGTTGAAAAATTTTAGGCTTCATGCTTTCGTCAATACCCCCACCATTATCCGCCACCGAAACAATTACGTTTTGGCTTTCTTTACTCAGTGACAAAGTAATTTTACCATTTTCATTTTCCGATAAGGCCTGCACCGCATTATTTACAAGATTGTTTAATACGCGAAGCATCTGATCTTTATCGGCCTGCACATGGGCTTCTTTAACAGCAGCATTAAATTCTATTTTGATTTTTGTATTGGCCGAGTAAAGCGGTAAAACAGATTCAATAAAAGTAACCATTTCTATTTCCTGAGATTTTGGCTGGGGAAGTTGAGAGAAATTACTGAACTCGGTTGCAATATGCGAGAGCGCATCGATTTCCTCCAATAAAACCGGAGTAATTTTTTTCATGTGCTCGGCCGCTGCTTTAGTATCGGTTTCCATTAAGCGTTGCACATGTTGAATGCTTAATTTCATTGGGGTAAGTGGGTTTTTAATTTCGTGTGCTACTTGGCGTGCCATTTCCTTCCAGGCCCCTTCCCGCTCACTCTGCGCCAATTTATCGGCACTTTGCTGCAGCTTAACTAACATATCATTGTAAGCAGAGATTAGCAAGCCAATTTCGTCTTTTTTATCGTACTTAATTGAATTGTTTTGATGGTTTAAGCCAATTTGCATAAATTGTTTTTGCAATTGCCTTAAGGGGCGCGTTAACCAGTTTGCAAGCAGCGCTACACCTAAACTCACCACCATAAAAGCCAAAATATAAATATTTAATAAGGCCGAGAGGTAAGAAAACAATTGCGATTGTAATTCGCCTTGCTTAGAAAAATACGGAAGGTTTACCACGCATAAGTTTTTAGCATGCCTGTTTTTTACAAGCCGGTATGCCGAATAAAAATTTAAATTACCCACGCTTTCTTTAAAAACTTCTTTGTTCTCGTTGGCATTTAATATACGGTCATACACTCGGGGGTTTAATTTTTTGGAAACAAGTCCCTCTTCAAATAACTTTGGAAGACTGGCCGCATAGTACTCGCCATTAGTATGAAAAACAGTTCCATCATTCTTAAATAAACCGGTTGCCTGCGATAAAAGATAAGAAACATATTCTTTATGCGAATTATTAAGTGTATCGTAGTCGCTTAACCGTACACTTAAATAATCGGCAAGCATTTGTGTTTTTTCCTTAATAGCATCTGTATTCGCATTTTCGGTTTGCTTTTTTACCAAGGCTACTGCACTTATGGCAACCGGAATAAACAAAGCGAAAATAGCAACGGCCGCGTAATGCTGAATTTTAACCGAAAGTGAATTCTCTTTACCAAAAGCAAAAGCATTTATAAAACTTAAAAGCAATAAAACCGTAGTGCTGGCCAAAAACATAAAGCCAATAGTAGAAAACAAATCATTAAAATAACTGTAACTCTTAGAAACAATAATTTTTGTATTGGCATTGGGTTTATATACCAGGTGATTAAATCCACCCTGCTGAAAAGTCCAGCTTTCTTGTATATCATCAGGGTAAGCAAAATAAGCAGGATACTCGTACTTGCCCTGCTTCATATGAATTTGCCCCTTACGATAAACGGCATACGAATAATCCGTTCCCGAAAATTGTACAGAGCGACTGAGTAACAAATCAGGAAACCCCCTATACTCGGCAGCCTTCTTAGATTCGATAACCAAATACATTAGATGCGGCTTATGTTCCCTTTCTAAAGGCGCCTTAAATAAGTAAAATGTTTTGTCTCTTAGTTGCTCGTTAAAGTAAAGTCGCTCACAACTGCTTGGGGCCAGTTTGGTATTTATTAATTCATCAAAATAAGAGTTGTTATTATATAAATGCTGTGTGTGCTGAACAAGGGGAAAACACAATGAATCGAAAATACAAACCGAAATATGGTATTTATCCCAATAGCCGTTAAAATATTTTTTTAAAATTGTTTGCTCTATGTCAACAATGCCTTTTTCCTTCTTTTGAATGATGCGTAGTAATTCCTTATCATTTAAAATGGCATTTTTTACAGAGGTAAAAAGGTTTTCGGCAATTTCGTCTTTGGGGCTTGCTAATTGTTTGGCAACGTTAAGACGCTGCTCGTTGTCGGTACCAGTTTTTTGCTGAATGGTAAGGTAGGCCACAAAAAATGAGACAAATAAACAGATAAGCGTACCATACACAAAACGATTGTTGGCCAATACTTTTTTTGAGAAAAAAACAAGAAGAAAAAGTAATTCCGGCCATATAGCTTTTAAAATATCATACTGTCCTGTTAAGTGATGTGCGAGATCCGCCGCAGAAATAAACACAAAGAAAACAAACCAATGAGTTTTTGAAGAGCCAAAAGAAAATTTCTTTAAAAATGCTTCGCAAAAAACTACAAAACAAAAAAGTAAAATAAAAATAAGTACATAGCTAAAGTAAACCTGTGCCGACGAGGAGAAAATAACTTCAGATAAATCGGCTGCCAGATAAGGCTTATTAAATACATTCGTTACACTTTGGTTAACCAAAAGGCCCATTCCAAAAATTAAACCGAGAAAAGCAATTAGCAATACTAAATTGTTTTTTACACTAAATAAAGTGTTACGTAAAGCTGAAAAAAACCATACGAGTAGTAGCGAGGAGCAAACTAAAAATACCAATTCAGGAAAACCGGCCACATCGTACGACCAAAGCCTTGGAATAAATAAAATATTCATTCGTAAAATAAACAAATCAAGAATTAGTATACCGGATAAAATTGCAGCCGACCATTTTATAAAACCACCCGTTGAGTTTTCGGGTAAAAAAGATTTCTTTAAAAAATAAATAAATAGTACCACTGCGCCAAACAGGGATAAGAAGGAAACGAGCGATGGAACCATCTGCCTCCCTTTTTCTTTCATTTCTATAGCAAAAACAGGAAGCTGCTTACCGTTATTTATGGTGGCCATTGTGCTACCTGCAAGCGCTTCTCCCTCAATGATACTTGCATTTTCGGGCAATTGCAGCAATTCATTAAATTCGTTTACCAGATATCTGTTTTCGTACGGAAAATTATTTTTTACCAATACCAACGCATATAACTGAAAAGTGCTGTAAGCATTTTTAGGGTGTCGAATTACTTCGTAATACCCGTTTTTTAATTTAACAAGTCGTTTTTCCAAACATACATTAAGCATGTAATTCTCTACTGCCGGATGGCTATCGGTCCAATATAAAAGCGAATCGTTTTCGTATACAAAACAGGCTACCCCTTCTTTAGCATAGGTTACGGTAAAATTGGCCGATAAATAATTTACAAATGCTTTTTTTCCTGAATTGTGTAAATGACTGTGCACACTATCTAAGTAAGTCTCCGCTTTTTTTTCCAGTCCGCTTAAATTCTTTTCAGCTTTTTCTTTCGCCCCTTGCAGCGTTGTAAATGAAAAGAAGTAAGCCAGCACCGAGAGAGCCGCAAGTGCCAATGAAAACCAAAGACAGGCCCTTTTACTCATTTAAATTACTTTATGTTTTTCGCCGTCAATACGCTGCACAGAAATAACGCCCGGAACTTTTTTAAGATTATTGCTGAGCTGCGTTAAGTGCTCGGTGCTATGCACATAAACCATAATGGTTCCTTCAAAAATTCCGTCTTCGGTATCAAATGTAATGGAGCGCATGTTTACGTTATGCTGTGTTGAAATAATTTTTGTGATATTATTTACAATACCCAAAGCATCTGTTCCCTTAATTTTTACACTGGCAAGAAAAGTAAGAAGTTGCTGGCTGTTCCATTTAGCTTTTACCACACGATACGCGTAGTTAGAAAGCAACTTAACCGCATTGGGACAATTTACCCTATGAATTTTTATTCCCTCGCCTACAGTAATAAATCCAAACACGTCATCCCCCGGTATAGGATTGCAACACGGAGATAATTTATAATCCAGTTTTTCCATATCATCTCCAATTACCAACCAATCGCTTTTGCCGCGTTTGGTATTTACTAATTCTTCGATGGTATGTTGCTGTTCTAATTTTTTGTTTACGTATTTTTCGGGATGCTTTTTAAAGTTTATGTATTCTTTAATTTCGGGCGAACCTATTGCTTCTTTGGCAGTGCGATAAAAAACTTCTTGTGTAGAAGGTAGTTTTAAAAACCCGGCAAACTCTTTTATGTTTTGTATAGTAAACTCCAATTTATGACGGTAGAATTTTCTTTCCAGAATTTCTCTTCCTTCGGACGCTGTTTTTTTACGTTGCTCTTTTAAGGCATTTTTAATTTTAGATTTTGCTTTAGCTGTAATTACAAACTTTAACCAATCATCGTTAGGATGTTGCTTTTTAGAAGTTAGCAATTCAACCTGGTCGCCACTCTTTAACTCGTAACTTAAGGGCACCAGTTTATGATTTACTTTGGCGCCGATACAATGCTCGCCTATTTTGGTATGAATATCAAAAGCAAAATCTAACGCGGTTGCGCCCGAAGGTATGGTGCGCATTTCTCCTTTTGGCGTAAACACAAAAATTTCTTCGGCAAATAAATTCAGTTTAAAATCATCAATAAACTCAAGCGCGTTTTCATTGGGGCTTTCAAGCATCTCGCGTATTTTGCCAATCCATTCTTCAAGTTGGCTTTCTTTTTCAGACGCGGTGTCTTTATATTTCCAATGCGCGGCGTACCCTTTTTCTGCAATCTCATCCATCCTATCGGTGCGTATCTGCACCTCAACCCATTTACCTTCGGGGCCCATTACGGTGGTGTGTAAACTTTCGTAACCGTTTGCCTTAGGAGTAGAAATCCAATCGCGCAAACGCTCGGGACTGGGATGGTAAAAATCAGTGATGATAGAATAAATTTTCCAGCAATCAGCTTTCTCCTCTTCGGGCTTTGAACTTATTACAATACGAATAGCAAATAAATCATAAATCTCATCAAAGTTTACACCTTTGTGTTTTATTTTATTATAAATAGAAAAAATAGATTTTGGCCGGCCGAACATTTTAAATTTAAACTCCTGCTCTTTTAAAATATCTTTCAGCGGCTCAATAAATTTTGCGATGAATTTTTTTCTTTCGGGCTCCGATTGCTTTAGTTTCTCGGCAATATCATCATACGCATCCATGTGGGTATACTTCAATCCCAAATCTTCCAGTTCAGATTTAATTGCGTTTAATCCTAAGCGATGTGCAAGCGGCCCGTACAAATACAAAGTTTCGGAAGCAATTTTCATTTGCTTATCGCGCGCCATGCTTTCAAGCGTGCGCATGTTATGCAGGCGGTCGGCAAGCTTTATAAGAATAACACGAATATCATCGCTAAGTGTAAGCAACATTTTACGGAAATTCTCTGCCTGTAAAGAAGAAGTCTGATCAAATACACCCGAAATTTTTGTAAGCCCATCAATAATTTTAGCAACGCGGTCGCCAAACATTCCTTTAATATCCTCAATGGTAATATCTGTATCTTCAACCGTATCGTGCAAAAGGGCACAAACAATTGAGGTAGTTCCCAAACCAATTTCCTCAGCGCAAATTTGCGCCACTGCAATAGGATGATAAATATAGGGCTCGCCTGATTTACGGCGCATATCCTTGTGCGCTTCAACCGCCATCTCAAAAGCTTTGCGTATTAATGCCTTATCGCCCTTTTCCATCCGGCGACGCGAGGCTTGCAATAAGTTTTTGTAGCGGTTAAGTATCTCCTTCTTTTCCTGCGCTTCGTTTCTCTTATATTCCATAGGCTTTTACTCATCTAAAATTACTAAAATATCTGCCTCAATAGCAATTTTGAGGTATTTTTTTCGTTTTGTATTTATATTCCTTATTAAAAACCTAATTTTACCGTTATGTTACATTCATTTTTAAAAACAAGGGTTTTATTCTCGCTTCTTTTTCTCCCTTTATTTTGTTTCCCGCAATTAAAACTAAAAAATAATTACGGGGGCGTGCTTTCGGTAGGCGGCCGCAGCGTATTAAGCACTTTTAACGATGGTAAATGGGGCGATATGGGTACCGGGGCAGGCGGACAATTTATGTTGCAATTTTCTGACAGAGTAAACACAGCATGGTTTTTTGATTATATAACAACAGGCGTGGGTACTTATGCAAATCGCACCGATTATCATATTGGCTGGAGTGTTATGTATTACCTCATCCCTTCCAACGCCGAAAAAACACCCAAATTACAGCCTTATGTTTTGGCCGGGCATTGTTTTGACTACAGCAATATTCAGGATAACACCAATAAAGCAAATTTTAAAGAACGCTGGAGTTCGGCCGTGCAGGCGGGGTTTGGAACACATTATAATTTTACGCAGCGCTTTGATGTTTCGTTGCAGCTGCAATACATGGTGCATTTAGGCAACGATATTGATACAAAATACGAAAACAACGCGGTTAGCTTTACGCAGAAGGGCGGCGTAAACTTAGAAGGACATGTTCTTACATCCTTAACCGTAAATTACAAACTGGCAGATTTATGGTAAGGGGTTTTGCATTCTTTTTTTTATTATTTTTTTCTTGCGGACTATTTTCACAGGAAGAGGAGCTATTTAAATATAAAAGCATGTTAAAAGCGTCTGCCACGCTTGCTCCCGGCTATATGCTTGCTCAGGCACAAACTAATATTTATGTGCACGGACATTTAGAATATTTTCCGGAGGAGAAAGTAAGTTTACGAGGTGATATTTTTTGGTTTAACGGTGCGCAACAAAAACCATCTTTGTTAAATCAAAACAGCACCCTTTTATTTGGCGGCCTATATCACATGCATAAAAATAGGTTAGATTATTTTATTGGCTTGCAAACAGGAATGAGTTTGACGAAGCCATCAGATACTTATTATGATAGTGTGGATTTGTACGGCACAATAACTCAATTTACAAATTCATATACTGCAAAAGCTCTTCCATTAATTTCACCTTTTACGGGCATTACTTTTTATCCCGGCAAATACGTTAACTTTTTTTTAGAAGCAAGATATGTAAGTGGCCGATATTTTGGCTATCAAGGAGGCAGTACTATAAATATGGATGAAATAAGAATCTCGGCCGGACTTGGCTTTCAGATACCTTTAAGAAAAAAATAAAATTTTAGTGGTCGCCCTCTTCGTCGTGGGCATCCTGTGTCTCTTCGCTGTCCTCGCCTTCCTGATCTTCTTCTCCATCAATCTCAGCGTTTTCATCGTCGTGTAAATCGCCGGCCTGCGTTTCATCTTCATCAAACACCAGTTTTTCTTCGGCCACGGCTTTATAAATTTCTTCTTCGGGCAAAAGCGATTTATCAAGGTCTAATTCTTCTTCCGTTTTTGCTTTAAGCTTATCAAGTAATTGCTGCTTGTATTGTTTTGGCGCTTGGCCCACGGTTTTAATGCAACGCGGGTATTGCACTTTTATATCTTCGGGCACCAGTTTTATAAGTTGTATCATAAACGACCATAAAACCTGTTTATCGTATAAATAAATATAACGCTGGTTAGGTTGCACTACAGTAGAAGAAATTTTTATTTTCTTCATCAGCTTAACGCCGTCTTCAAGGTCTTCTTCCAAAAGAGTAAACTCTTCGTGTTTGCGCCAGTATTCATCGCTCACAAAAAAAGAAGAAGCGTGTTTATTATCAAAACTTATGCTCTGCAAAATAACTTCGTGCAGGTCAAAAAAAGTTTGCGAGGACTTTATCTCAATATCGCGATAAATGTCTTCGTACTCTTCAAAAGTTACCCGTAGCTTGTATACAGCCATAAACAGTTTTGTTTGCGGGGGCAATTTACACTTTTACACGAAATTTTAAAGAAAAGAATTTAAAAAAAAGGCTTATACTTCAATCTCGTTCGGATCGAAGGTGATAACTTTTACAAAGGCTATAAAGAGGACACCTACCGTTTGCTCGCATATTTGCCAGCCCACATCAACCATCATATTAATCATGGTAAATTTTGCCGAGAAGGATACACCAACCACTAAAGCCACTCCATATAAAAAAATGCCGGTAACGGGGCCCGCTATAAAAGCCCTAGTATACACGCTTTTAATCTCCTTTTTAAAGAAAGTAGCGTCCAACAAAACGCTCATTCCAAAGGCCAAAAGCAGATAAACTACTGCTGCAACCGTAAGAAACACAGTTTGCGGCATCGATATTTTTAACAAATCATTGGTAAGTATTCCATGAAATACATAGAATAAAATGTACATCAGCGTAGCTGAAATAAGCCATCCTACAAAAAATCTAGGGCTCCTCATGATAGGACAAAGGTACGAATTTTTTAAGAGCAAAAGGGGTCAAAAACAGGCTGTTTACCTCATTTTTTGGTCTGAAATATTTTTTTTTATCGTTTACTTTCTTATTTTTGTTATAGTCCAATTTTAAAAAATAAATTATGGCTGAAGAAAACGCTCCAAGGTACAGCGAAGAAGGTTTGTACTCTAAATCCGTAAGAGCCGGAAAACGCACCTACTTTTTTGATGTACGAGCTACCCGCGGGGGAGACTACTATCTAACCATTACAGAAAGCAAAAAGCGCTTTAGCGATGATGGCAAGTTCTTTTTTGAGAAGCATAAAGTATTTTTATATAAGGAGGATTTTGACAAATTCAACGAAAACCTGGCCGATGCCATTGATTATATCCGTAAAAACTCGCCAATTATCGAAAACGCGGTGCCTGCCGCAGCCGATAGC
Source organism: Bacteroidia bacterium (assembly GCA_038214655.1). Taxonomy (GTDB): domain Bacteria; phylum Bacteroidota; class Bacteroidia; order B-17B0; family Aurantibacillaceae; genus PALSA-968. Next base: position 80,924 of record JBBQRR010000010.1, read on the forward strand.
GGATTAAGTTTTGAAGATTTAGGTAAAGAGGCTTAACGAATTGATAAACAAAGCAGACTACTCAACAATTTCTGCTTTTTCTATTTAATAAAAGTCACCTCATTTATTTCAACGCCTAAAGCTTTTAAAAGAGCATCAGCTTTTAGCAGGCATTCCTCCCACTCTTGTTCCGGTTCCGAAGAATCCGTTATAGCACTTCCCACATGAAATGAAAGTCGCGTTTGGTTTGGACTATAAACAATGCTTCGTATAACCACACAAAAATCAAAATCGCCGTTTTCATTGATTTTTCCCAAACAACCCGAGTAGATATTTCGGGGCCATAATTCGTACTTTGAAATTAAACGGCAGGCACTTATTTTTGGCGCCCCGGTCATTGATGCAGGCGGAAAGGTTGCCGCGATAATTTCTTCAAAACTTGTTTCCTCTTTTAACTCGCAGTCAACCGTGCTAATCATTTGGTGCACATTTTTAAAAGTATGCACGCCAAAAAGCTCGGTGGTATGCACGGTTCCTTTTTTTGCTATAACCGATAGGTCGTTGCGGGCCACATCAAGCGCCATAACGTTTTCGGTTTGTTCTTTTAGGCTTTTGGCGAGCGCTTTTTTAAGGAGCTCGTCCTCGGCGGCATTTTTGCCGCGAGGCGCCGTGCCTTTCATAGGCTGCGAAGTAAGCATATTGCCTTCGCGCTTAATAAAGCGTTCGGGACTGGCGCACAGTATGATGTGATCTTCGCATTGATACATACCGGCAAAGGGCGCTTCGGTAAGCTCGTTTAAGCGAGTAAAAACTTTGTGAGGGTTAATGACGATATCCTCGGCAAAAAATTCTATGCAATAATTTATCTCGTATATATCGCCACGCTTAATATGGGCAAGTAATTTGTTTACCGTTTCAATATATTTTTCTTTGTTGATGCGGCAGTAAAATTTTCCGGGCGTTTCTTGTACATCAGCAGGTTTTTCGGTTATGGGAATTATCTCCTTAACCTCTTTACTCTCAAATAAAACAAGCAAATGCCGCATGGGCTGCAAATTTGCTAAAATAAAGCCATAATCCTGTAAAAGGCTTTTATGAACAACTTATTAAATTTCGCCTACTCATACCGCAATTAGCGTATTTTTGGAGGTTGACTTTTTAAATGATTTTACTATGCAAGCAGATGTACTTTTAGGTTTACAATGGGGCGATGAAGGAAAAGGAAAAGTGGTGGATGTACTTACCCCCTCTTATGATTTAATTTGTCGTTTTCAGGGCGGCCCCAACGCGGGGCATACTTTAGAGTTTAATGGTATTAAGCACGTGCTGCATACTATTCCCAGCGGAATTTTTCATAAACATGTACTTAACGTTATTGGTAATGGCGTAGTAATTGATCCTGTTATTTTGAAAAAAGAAATCGACGCGCTTACAAAAATGGGTGTCGACATAAAAAAGCAATTGCTGGTAAGTAAACGTGCGCATTTGATTTTACCAACGCATCGTTTGTTAGATGCTGCTTCTGAAGCATCAAAAGGAAAAGAAAAAATTGGTTCTACCTTAAAAGGTATTGGTCCAACTTACATGGATAAAACCGGGCGCAATGGTTTGCGTGTGGGCGATATTACGTCGGCAAATTTTAAGGAAAAGTATAATACCCTTGTTGAAAAGCACAAACAACTTTTGGCATTTCATAATTTTGAATACAATTTAACTGAGCTTGAGCCAACTTGGTTTGAAGCTATTGAAGGCTTAAAGCAATTAACGCATATTGACAGCGAGTATTTTGTAAACAAAGCGCTTAAAAGCGGAAAAAAAGTTTTGGCCGAAGGAGCACAGGGCTCCATGTTGGATATTGATTTTGGAACTTACCCTTTTGTTACTTCTTCTAATACGATGTGTGCGGGTGCTTGCACAGGTTTAGGAATTCCTCCTGGTGCAATTGGAAATGTAATCGGAATTTTTAAAGCTTATGCTACTCGAGTGGGTAGCGGACCATTTCCCACTGAGTTGCTGGACGAAACAGGCGAGGCCATGCGTAAAGTTGGTAACGAGTTTGGCTCAACCACGGGGCGCGCGCGCCGATGTGGCTGGCTGGATTTACCCGCACTTAATTATGCAATCATGATTAACGGCGTTACGGAACTTACTATGATGAAAGCCGATGTGATGGATGATTTTGATACTATTAAAATTTGTACGCATTATAAAATTAACGGTGTTGAAACAGATATGTTGCCCTTTGATGTTGTTGACGCGGTTATCACGCCCGTTTATACAGAATTGAAAGGCTGGAAACAAAATATTACTTCCGGAAATAATATGCCTGAGGAATTACTGAACTACATTCACTTTATAGAGGAGAAAACAGGCGTGCCTATCAGTATTGTTTCTGTTGGTCCGGATAGAAAGCAGACTATCATTATGAAAAAGCAGCCTGCTTAGGTTGACACGAATTTCACGAATTATTTTTATTGATTAATTTTAAAAGAATTAGTGGAATTAGTGTCAAATTAAAAAACATTCTGTTCCATAAACTGCCGGCTCGTCAATACCGCTATCTCTGAAAAATAAAAATCGTCGCCGTCCTCACTTACTATCACTTCACAACCGGAGTCAAGGGCCGAATAATATTGCAAGCCATCTTCAAAATCTTGCACTTGTTTGTTGGCCACCGATTCAAAAACAGTTTTTTCGTTTATAGTTGTTATATTAAGTTTGCCGGCCAGACTGCTAATCTTTTCTTTTGCTCTTCTTTTATTCTTCTTTTCGGCATAATAAAACGCAATGGCAAGACACAAGGGAGAGGTAAATACTTTAAAACGCGAATTGGCAGCAAGGCTTAAAACTCGTGAGCTATAAGTGTACACAGGATACTCCTCGTTAAGAACTGAGATTAATACATTCGCGTCAAGGAAGATTTTCATTTTTTTCGGCTTCGGTACTCTTCTTTTATTTTAGAGCGTTTGCGTGGCTTGGTATGGTATTCCGGAGCACCATCAGCCAATAATGACACCCAATCTGAAACGGGAAAATCCTCAAGTGAGGTGTATTGCTTGCTGGTTATTTTTTCCAGTAAAAACTCCATCAGGCGCGAAAGGCTCATATTCTGGCTTTCGGCGTAGCGCTTGGCCTTTTCTATTACACGGGCATCAAAGGCTAAAGTTATCTTAGCATCCATTAGTAAATATTTATACGACAAAGATAATAATTTTATACGTATAACTAAAAAAATTTATGCGTATTTTTACCAAAACTGGCAAGGTGTTTGCAAGAAGGGCTTCCCTATCTATGGCAATAACTAAAAAAACATACTTTTTTATAGTCGCAATGCTTATTGCCAATATTGCATTTTGTCAAAAGCAAATAGAGTATAAAGCCGACCTCATAAAATTTGTAAAAAGCTATAAAGGCGGCGCCAAAAGGCTCATTGGCCATGTGCAATTTAATCACGAAGGCATGACCATGAATTGCGACAGCGCCTACTTTTTAGATAATAACACGCTGGAAGCTTACAGCAATATCCTGATCAGACAAGGCGACTCATTAACTATTACAGGCGCCAATGCCAAATACGATGGCAATACCAAAGCCGGCTTAATAGAAGGAAACGTAGTTTGTATTGAAAAAGATATGACGCTAACTACCCAAGCACTTAATTTTGACGTAAAAAATTCAATTGCCAGTTATGTAACCGGAGGAACAATAGTTTCTAAAGAAAATACTTTAACCAGCAAGCACGGGTATTACCACTCGCCCAGCAAAACAGTTTCTTTTAGATACGATGTAAAATTGGTAAACCCCGAGTATACAATGATTGCCGATACTTTAAAATATATCACCACATCAAAAACCGCAATCTTCGTGGGGCCAACTACTATTACCAGTAAAAAAGATGTGTTGTATTGCGAGCAGGGATGGTACAATACCCAATCGCAAATATCGCACCTTACTAAAAACGCTGTAATTTACTCGGGTAAAAATATTTTGCACGCCGATAGCATTCACTACGACAAGAAAAAAGAAGCGGGCGACGCATACAGTAAAGTGCAGATAATAGATAACGAAGAAAAAATAATCATTGCCGGAAACCGCGCTTATAATAATCGAAAAACAGGCAAAACATGGGTTACCGGACAAACACTTTTAACCAAATTTCTTACTACCGACACCCTGTACGCAAGTGCTGATACTATGTGGGCCTACCAAAAGAAAATTAAAATTGTAAAAGATAAATTAGGAACGGACACCGATACTACAACGGGAAAGTACAGTGACAGTATGATTGTAAGAGCGTATCACCACGTAAAAATATTTAAAAAAGATGTGCAAGGCATTGCCGACTCGATGCTTTACTCGGCCTACGACTCTACCCTTACTTTAAACCATTTGCCTATTATTTGGAGTAAAAAAAATCAAATGAGCGGCAAAAAAATTATTTTATACCTGGCCAATAATAAAATTGATAAAATAAATATTACCGAAAATACTTTTATTGTTGAAGAAGTAGACACCTTGCACTACAACCAGATTAAAGGAAAAGAGTTATGGGCCTATTTTAAAGACGATACCCTAAAACGTATTGACATTACCGGTAATGCGCAGGCCGTTTACTATTTGATAAACGATAAAAAGAAACTACAAGGTGTAAACACTATTGAAAGCAGCAGCCTCCGTATTTTAAGCAACGGCGAAAAGCAAAGCAAGGTTACCTTCATTAAAAAACCAAAAGCCAAAATTATTCCTCTTAAAGATGTAAATGTAAAAGAATTGGAATTGAAGGGCTTTAGCTGGCAGATTAGCAGGAAGCCGAAGAGTAAAGAAGATTTACTTAGGTAAGAAGTACGAGGCTGAAGGTACGAGGTACTAAAAGAAAAATTTAAGATTTAATGCAATTACTTACTTCTTAAGTAAATCTGCGTTACAATTTTTTTGGTGTACAAAGCAAAGTCGCCTTTCATTATCCAGTGGTAGTAAGAAGGTTCTTTTTTAAATATTTCTTCCACCGTTTTATCTTTATACTTTCCAAAATTAAAAACTTCTTGGCCTTTATCATTCATCACAATTCTTCCAACCAAATCAACTGCTTTTTGATCGCCGGCCGAGTGCGACGACAAAATATTTATATTATTTTCTATCGGAATTAATTTCTCTCCCTTTTTATTTTCAATTTCCACACCTTTATATCGTTCAATCTGCGCTAACAGCACTTCGTACGTTGCACGTACATCAGCCTCGGCGCTATGCGCGTTTTCCAATTTTTGATTGCAGTAAAATTTATAGGCCGCGCTTAAACTGCGGGGCTCCATCATATAAAAAAGATGCTGCACATCTACCAGCTTACGATTTTTTAAATCAAAATCCACTTCGGCGCGCAGGCATTCTTCTATAAATAAAGGAACATCAAATCGGTTTGAGTTATATCCTGCTAAATCGGCATTATCTATAAAATCAAGTACCTGTTTCACAATTTGGCCAAAGGCCGGGCTCTCCTTTACATCTTCATCTTTAATTCCATGTATAGCGGTTGTTTCGGCCGGAATAGGAATACCCGGGTTTACGCGCCAGGTTTTGGTTTGAGTTTCGCCGCCTGGAAGGGCTTTTAATAGGGCAATATCAATAATACGGTCGCTAGTAAGGTTCAGACCCGTGGTTTCTAAATCGATAAATACAAGAGCTTTAGTTAGGTTTAGCATAGTTTTTTTTGTTGCGGCAAAGGTTTGCAAAATATGCCGATTAAAGAAATTTTCCACAAAACCCCACAAATAACTAACAAATTGGCCTTTTTAGGCGACCGAAATTCAAATGTTAAAAAAATACTTTTATATTGCAGGTAATTAATTAATGTTTAACCCTTAAAAACCAAAAAAAACTATGGGAGCACTTTTAGGAGCCGGTATCGGCGTTATTGTATTTATGTTGGCACTTGTTGTCTTTATGATTATTTGTCAGTGGAAAATTTTCGTAAAAGCAGGCAAACCGGGATGGGCATGTATTGTGCCTATTTACAACATCATCGTTTTGCTTGAGATTGTAAACAAGCCGGGCTGGTGGTTCATTTTAATGTTAATTCCTATTGTGAATTTCATTATTTTGATCATTATCATTCACAGGTTGTCTTTGTCTTTCGGACAAGGTGCAGGATTTACAATTGGCTTATTATTGGTGGGAATCATTTTCTATCCAATGTTGGCTTTCGGTTCTTACACTTACAAAAAACTGGAGAACTAAGAAAAATTATTTAAAAAAAACCCTGGCGATAGTCGCCGGGGTTTTTTTATGCTTTTAAATTTAATTTTAGTTTGCTTTTATAATCCTAACCGGCTTGCTTGAGTTTAAACTTACCAAGTACATGCCCTTTGCCCATCCGTCGCCCAAGGTAATTTCTCCCTGCAGATTATCTAATTTCTTTTCCAAAACAATAGTACCGCTGTAATCGTATACTCTTAAAACCGAATTATTTTCTTCGGCATTGGCCAAGTAATACTTCAGGTTTGTTTTGTTTTCGAAAACTGTTGCTGTATTAAAAAATGATTTCTCGTTTTGCAATGTTGCCACACCCATTCCTAAAGGAGCCAGCTTGGTATTTAAAATTGTAACAACTCCGTTTGCAAGGCTTACGCTATTTATGATTTTCGTTTGATAGCCTGTTTTTGAAAACTGAATATTATAAAGCCCTGCACCGGCCGCACCCGTAGCATAGTTTCCGGAAACATCGGTAGAAGTATTTGCCGCAGAAACGGTAAGAATTTGAACTAAGACTCCTTGCAGATTAAGAAAAGTTGAACTGTCTTTTACATTCCCTTCTAAATAACACGCCTTAATGTAGGTTGGACTATAAACATAAAGCCCGTCTTCAATATTAGAAACTATAATAGTTCCCGAAGGTAAAAAAGGATAAACACCCCAAGTACCGTTAAAACCATTTCCGCTCGATGGGTACATATCAAAATAACCCGTCATAATCATATTATTTGGGCGCGATACGTCAACAATCGTAAATCCATCCCTGTACCACGATGTAACCGCAAAATCATCGGTACGAATATGTGTGTTATGCACAATAGAGCCTGTGCTTAAACCTTTAATAGTATCGAGCAAAGTTATATTTGCGAGATTAGAAATATCGTAAGAAGTTAAAGACGATTTTGTTTTTTCATCCGTTGTAAATAATGTTTTTTTATCTTTTGAAGGCCAGCTGTTATGCGTAAAGCGCAAAGGAGTTTGTATAGTCGCCAACACCTGCGGATTTCCTTTGTTAGTGCAATCAATAACTTCTACTGTGCCATCATAGATTTCGCAAGCATACAAAGTGTCGTTATCTACATAACCATCGTGTATATAGGTATTATTAAAATTACCTAAATAAACAGGTGCAACAGGATTTGCCAAACTTCCAATGATGGCCCCTTTATTACCCACGTTACTTCCGTATAAATAAATATTTCCCTTGGTGGTATCAATATGCAAAGCATGAATAGAGCTTAATTGTTGTCCGCTTATAACAGGCTGCCAGTACACAGGTGTTTGCGGTGTTGATGAAGGAAGTTTTGATAAATCTACAATCTGCACACCACTTCCTGCCTCAGATACAACATATGCGTGCTTTTTATATACTTTTATTTCTTTCCACTCTGAATTACCATTTTGCACGGGCCATAGTATCTGATACACCTGAAACGGCGCAGTAGGAACTGTTACGTCTACAACGGTCATGCCGTTATCAACCCCAATTAAAGCGTATTCCCTACCCGTACTATCCACATACCCGCAAATATTGGCGCAGGTTCTGGTAGTGCCGTAGGAATAATGTGCAGCCTGAGTAACGTTTAAGCTTGATTGCGCAAAGAGCGTGCTTGCGGATACGCAAAGTAAAAATATTAGTTTTTTCATAGGAAGGCTTTTAACAAACTTACATTAATTTTAAGAGTGAAAATGTTAAATTCCTAAAAAAAAATCGTACGGCACATTAAGTTTATAAACGGCATAATACTGCAATAAATATGGGCAATTGGCAGTAAAACCGTATTTTTAAGCAGTGTTATCATCCACAGAAATATTAAAGAAATACTGGGGCCACGATGCCTTCAGGCCTTTGCAGGAGGATATCATAAACTCGGTTTTAAATGGCAAAGACACACTTGCTCTTTTGCCCACAGGCGGAGGCAAATCAGTATGCTATCAGGTTCCCGGCCTGGCTATGGACGGCATGTGCATTGTAATTTCTCCACTCATCGCCTTAATGCAAGACCAGGTGCAGCAACTTGAGAAAAAAGGAATTAAAGCAGTGGCCATTACATCGGCTATGAATTTTTTAGAGATTGAAGCCATTTTTAATAATGCCATTTACAAAACCTACAAATTTTTATACATTTCCCCGGAAAGAATTCAAACAAAACTTTTTTTACGCAAACTTGCATCCTTGCCCGTTAATTTAATTGCTATTGATGAAAGTCATTGTATTTCGCAATGGGGATACGATTTCCGTCCAAGCTATTTGCAAATAAAAACCATTCGCGAATTAAAACCGGATGTGCCGATGCTGGCAGTTACCGCCACTGCAACCGAGAAAACTGTTACCGACATCATTGAGAAACTTGAATTTAAAAAAGATCATCAGGTTTTTAAAACTTCCTTTGCCCGCGAAAATTTACACTATCACATAAAAAAAGAAGAAAATAAATTTGAAACACTTTTAAATACCTGCAACAAATTTAAAGGCACAGGCATTATTTATGTGCGCAACCGCCGCAAAACAAAAGAGATTTCAGATTTTTTACAAAAACAAAACATAAGCAGCGATTTTTACCACGCGGGATTAGAACCGGCCGAACGCGCAAAAAGACAAAGCGACTGGCTTAACAACCGCAAACGAATTATTGTAAGCACAAACGCGTTTGGCATGGGCATCGATAAACCCGATGTGCGTTTTGTGGTACACATGGATTTACCCGATAGCCTCGAAGCCTGGTTTCAGGAAGCAGGCCGCGGCGGGCGCGATGGAAAAATTGCCTACGCGCTTACTTTATACAACGACGCGGATATTTTAAGTTTGGAAGAAATGCTGGAGCAGGCATTCCCCACTATCGAGCAAATAAAACAAGTTTACGCGGGCATTTGTAATTTTTATCAGATAGCGGTTGGTGCCGGCGAAGGAATGAGTTATTTATTTAACATTGATGAAATAAGCGCCAAATATAAATTGGCTCCTTCGGTAATTTACAATTCGGTAAAATTTTTGGAGAAAGAAAATTATCTTTCTTTTACCGATGCAGGTTATCAGCAAACAAAATTGCATTTTATTGTAAATAAAGGCGAGTTGTACAATTTTCAGGTGCAAAATCCGGCTATGGATAATTTTATAAAAATTTTACTGCGCAGTTACGCCGGTTTGTTTGAAGGCTATATAACCATTAACGAATTTAAAGTGGCGCGCGCAGCCAAAATAGATATAAAAGCGGTTACCAAAAATTTAGAAAAATTGCACAAACTGCAATTAGTAGATTTTATTCCGCAGTCGGGCTTACCGCGCCTTTTGTTTACAAAAGGGCGTACCGACACTAAATTTCTTACCATCACAAAAGAAAATTATGCCAGTCTTAAAAAGCAAGCGCGCCAACGCATAGAAGCGGTAATAGATTTTGTTAGAGATACAAATACCTGCCGCAACCGAAAAATATTAGCGTACTTTAACGAAACAATTTTTGAAGATTGCAAAACCTGCGACGTTTGTCTTAGAAAAGCAAGATTAACCGATGGCAGCACCTTTAAAAAAATAAAAGATCAAATAAATATGTTGCTCGACCATAAAACCTATCCTTTTGCCGAGCTGGTAAGTTTAATGTATCATTACCAGAAGGAAGATGTGGTTAATTGCCTCAATCAAATGGCAGACGATAAAGAAATTAAAATAGATACCAAACAAATTGTAGCAAAACTATGAGTGCAATCCTTTACTTGCTTCCCACGCCCCTGTGCGACGAAAATATTTTGCAGTTAACTGTACCATTTAATATTTCGGTTATTCATTCCTGCAAATATTTTGTGGTGGAGGAATTAAAAACCGCGCGCCGCTTTTTAAAAGCAATCGACAGGAATATAAATATTGATGAGCTTACTTTTTCGGTGTTAAACGAACATACGCCTCCGCTTGAGCTTATTGAAATTTTTAAAACAGTTTTGCAAAGCGAAAACGTTATTTTAATGAGCGAAGCCGGGTGTCCGGGTGTTGCAGACCCCGGTGCGGCCTTGGTGCAAATGGCGCATAAGCAAAATGTAAAAGTGGTGCCGCTCATTGGTCCGTCTTCTATTTTAATGGCGGTTATGTCCTCGGGGTTAAACGGACAAAGTTTTGCTTTTAACGGATATTTGCCTAAGGAAAAATCCGATCGCACCCAAAAAATTAAAAGTTTAGAAAAACTAACTGCGCATCAATCGCAATGGTTTATAGAAACGCCTTACCGTAATATGCAAATGCTGGATGAACTGCTTGCAACGCTTAACGGAAATACAAAATTAACCATAGCTTTAAACATTACTGCCGCAAACGAATTTATTAAAACTAAAACTGTTGGCGACTGGAAAAAAGAAAAACCCGAGTTAAATAAAATCCCCTGCGTATTTGGCATCGGGCAATAGTATGAACAAAAATCGCAAAACAATAATCCTACTTATAAAGATTGCTATTGGCCTTGCGTGTTTTTGGCTTATTGGCGAAAGATTGTATCACACGTATTCGCCCGAAAATGTAAATTCACTTAAAGAAATTTTTTCTGCCTCGCACTTGCCCTTACTACTCGCCTCTTTTTTATTGATGTTTCTCAACTGGGCAATTGAAATTAAAAAATGGAGCATGATTACTGCGCCCATCGAAAAAATTTCTTTCGGCAAAGCCTGGCAATCGGTTTGGACCGGAGTTTGCATTGGTAATTTAACCCCGGGGCGCGCCGGTGAGTTTGTGGGCAGAATTTTATTTTTTTCCTCGTCTGTACGCGCAAAAATTGCTACCAGTCATTTTGTTTGTGGCATTACACAATTGGTAATTACTATTGTGGCGGGTTGCGCCGGCTTGGTTTTTTATTCCTCCGGACTAAATACCGGAACCTACATTGTTACTCTTTCGCTTGAAATAACTTTGTTACTTTTTCTTACAATCGTTCTTCTGCGCGTAAACAAAGTTATTACCTGGCTCTTAAACCTCAGTCGCTTAAAAAAATTCAATTTCGAAGGCTTGTCTTATAGTCGCGTCCTATTATTAAAATTACTTTTGCTTTCGGTGATACGTTATTTTGTGTTTTCGCTGCAATTTTATTTATTGTTAGTGGCTTGCGGTGTGCATGGTGATATTTTAAAGCTGGCAGCGGCTATTTCTATTATGTATTTGGTGCTGAGTACCATTCCAATGATAAGTGTGATAGAAGTTGCCGTGCGAGCTTACGTGGTGGTAATTTTATTTGGTATGTTTAATAACAACGATTGGCAATTAACAGCGGCTTCTACACTTTTGTGGTTTATTAATATTGCCGTGCCTTCTATCATTGGTTATATTTTTATTTTAAAAAATAATTTTTCATTCAGTATAAATAAAAATGGGGGGGCTTGAAGTTTATTGCTTGATTGCGATTGTTATTTACGCGGTATTTATGCTCAAAAACATATTTACTCTTTTTCCGCGCAAAAAAAATAGTCCGTTGCCCGTAAATTATTCGCCACAACTAAGTGTTAGTATTATTATTGCTGCCCGTAATGAAGAGGAAAATATTATTCAATGCCTGCAAAGCATCGCCCAACAAGATTTTCCGAAAGAGCTGCTGGAAATTGTGGTGGTAAACGACCACTCGGAAGATAATACCGCCGATTTGGCAATTGCATTTTTAAAAGAACATTTTCCGCATTACAAATTTTTACATTT
>JBBQRR010000011.1:0-91460 GCA_038214655.1 Bacteroidia bacterium
GAAGAAATGAACAAATTGCGCTGTAAAAAATAGGATAGAAAAAAATAAAAATGGGAGTATAGAAAAAAATTCCGAAAAAAAATTTTAATTTGAAACGAAAATAGAATACATTTGCTAAAATCAATTTATAGAACTGCCCTATAATGCATTGCGACTCCTGTAGGCTCACCTTGTTTTCGTGCGGCGCGGCCCATAATGCTTTTTTAAGATTATCACTTACCAAATGAAAGGTTTTTGCTTTTTGCGGAGTAATTACTCTTTCGCCCGATTGTTTAATGGTGCTTTCGTTAACGGGCTCCCAAAGTTGAATTTGTTTGGTGTTTTGGGCCTTAGCAAAACAAACTAAGCCTGAGGCAAGAATCAGTAGTTTTAGTTTTTTCATAATAAAAGTTTTATCAATACTACGGCTTTTTGCAGCTAAAGGCAATACCGTTCGTGTAATTGGATTAGGTTTTAGAGCCTCCTTATAACCGGCAATTTCAAGTAAATACAGAAACCGCAGAGAGCACGGAGAAGGCGCAGAGGAACGCAGCGTTTTTTTGCTTGTTGTAAGAAATAAAACTGTTAATTTTTTTCTCAGCGGTTCTTTTATTGAAATTGCTGTGCGAATTCAAATAAAGATGGAAAACAAAAGTCAATATTTTTATCATTGATTTTTTCTTCGCTTATAAAAACGGTTTGCATGCCGGCGCTTTTTCCAAATTGCATATCGCTCAGCGAGTCGCCAACTATAATTGATTTTGAGAAATCGATTTCGGGAAAATCGTTTTTTGCCTCCTGCGCCATGCCAATGCCCGGCTTGCGCGAATGGTGATTGGCAGATGCAAGATGGGGAGAGAAGTACACTTTATCTATACGTCCTTCGTGTTTTTCAATCTCATCGGTTAGGTAATGGTGAATGATGCTTAAATCATTTTCGGTATACAAACCCTTGCCAATGCCTTGCTGGTTGGTAACTACAATTATTTTATTAAAAACATCCGAAAGAATTTTTAAAGCTTCCGGAACGCCGTCAATAAATTCAAACTCGTCAAGCGTTTTTACATAATCGCCTTCTAAGCGTTTGTTTATAACGCCGTCGCGGTCTAAAAAAAGCGACCAGCTTTTATTAATATTTAAATTCTTTAAAATCATTTTGTGCGCGTTGGTAATCTGTGGGAATGCCTATATCTATGAAATACCCTTTAAAAGTAAATCCGTATAAATTAATTTCTTGTAGTTTTTTTTCGAAAAAATCTTTTTCTATCGAGAAATTCTTTTTTTCGGGAGTTTCATCTAAAAAAACCTGCCTGTCTAAAAGATAAATGCCCGCATTAATAAGGCCGGGCTTATTGATATTTGTTTTTTCTTTGAATTGTGTTATCACATCCAGTTCGCCCAATTGCAAGGTGCCGTAGCGCGCAGCATCATCTACCATTCTAAGTGCAAGCGAGCAATCAGAAATTGCGTCGTTGTGTTTATTGTAAAAAGCGTGGAGGTCGATATCAAAAAAAGAATCTCCGTTAAGTACTAATACATTGGTGTTTTTACATTTTTCCAGTGCCAAACGAATTCCGCCACCGGTTCCCAATGGCTCTTTTTCTATTGAATACGTAAAATCATCACCGTAATGCGAAATAATTTTTTCGGATTGATGGCCTACTGATAAAATTATTTTTTCGATGCCGTAATGCTTCAAATAACGAATCAGATAATCAAGAAAAGGAATTCCGTTAACCGGGGCCATTGGCTTGGGCACCTCAGATACAACTTCTTTAAGTCGTGTTCCAAATCCTCCGGCAAGTATGATGGCTTCTTTTAGCAATTTTTATTCTGTGAATTTTTTTTGCTATCACAAATTGTGACATCAAAGATTTTAAGGTTTAGGAAATAGCGAAGTTTCAACCACTTCGCAAATGCTGTGGCCAAATAACATGTGGCACTCTTGTATGCGCGGCGTATCTTTACTAGGTATAGCTACTAAATATTTACAGTGCTCTTTCATTTTGCCACCACCTGCGCCCGTAAAGCCAACTGTAATCATTCCAATTTCATTGGCAACTTGTAAAGCCTTAACCACATTTTCTGAATTGCCGCTGGTTGAAAGTCCGATTAACACATCGCCTTTGCGGCCCATTGCTTTTGTAAGGCGACTATAAATTTCTCCATACGAATAATCGTTTGCCACAGCGGTTATGTAACTGGTGTTAACGTGTAGTGCTTCGCTAAACAGGGGCGGACGATCGTAATAATACCTGCCGCTTAACTCAGCCGCTAAATGCTGCGCATCTGCAGCGCTGCCGCCATTGCCGCACCACAACACTTTGCCGTCGTGCTTATAACAAGCAACAATTGCCTGCGTAATTTTTTCGACCGTTGCCAGTATCTCTTTGTCGTTAAGCAAAGAAGTTTTCAGGTTAATAGAATCCTGAAGCTTTGATTTTATTTGTTCTGTCATATGTAAAAAGAATTTAAAGATACGAAAGAGTTTGAAAAGAACGAAAGCGTTAAGGACACAGAGGGCCCTCCGCCGCGGCGGAGGGGTTCTTTTGCCCCGCCGAACCAAAATTTAAGAAAATAACGAAATGCCAAAAAGGCGGAAAAAAAAACGCTACCCCTCTTGGCCTGACCGCGAGGATATGCTTTATTAAATACTGTGAGCCTGTAGGCACCTCGCGGTAAGGCCCAAAAAACGATAAACATTCTTATTAAAACAGCATTGTTAGCAAAGTTCTTTTTTAACCGGCATTGCCACTCTATAAGCACCTATTTTTACAGTGAGTGAAAAAAATCATTCCCATATTTCTATTTTCTTTTTCCTGCGCTTTTCAAAGCGTGGCGCAAACACAATTGCCCGTTTTTGACAGTGAGAGCAAGTGGGTTGACTCGGTGTACACAAGCTTAAATGCTGATCAGCGCCTTGCACAATTATTTATGGTGGCTGCCTGGAGCAACAAAGACATAAAGCACGTTAGGCAAATTGATACTTTGGTTAGCAAATACAATATTGGAGGATTAATTTTTATGCAAGGCGGTCCGTACCGACAAGCGAAATTGGTTAACTACTATCAAAGCAAAGCTAAAACGCCCTTACTTATGGCAATTGACGGCGAGTTTGGCCTGGCCATGCGTTTGGATAGCACACCGCAATATCCCAGGCAAATGACACTTGCAGCAATGCAAGTTGATTCGATGATTTATTATATGGGCAGACAAATTGCCCGCGAGTGTAAAAATGTGGGTATACACGTAAATTTTGCTCCCGTTGTGGATATAAATAATAATCCGGGCAATCCGGTTATATCTATGCGCTCGTTTGGAGAAGATAAAACTGCCGTTGCAAAAAAATCTTACCTGTACATGAAAGGTTTGCAGGACGAGCATGTGCTTGCCTGCGCGAAGCATTTTCCCGGTCACGGCGATACAGATAAAGATTCGCATAAAACTTTGCCCGTAATTTCTCACTCGGCCGCGCGAATAGATTCTTTAGAGCTTTATCCTTTCAGGTATTTGATGGAGCGTGGTTTGGGAAGTGTAATGGTGGCGCATTTATTTATTCCGGCGCTGGATACTTCTAAAAATTTACCTTCAACGCTTTCTAAAACTATTGTTACAACACTACTGAAAGAAAAAATGCAATTTAAAGGTTTGATTTTTACAGACGCCCTAAATATGAAAGGCGCCGGTGATTATAAAACCGGAGTGGTAGATGCGAAAGCTTTGGTTGCGGGTAATGATATGCTGTTGTTTTCTGAAGATGTGCCAAAAGCCATAGAGGAAATTAAAAAAGCAATGGAGCGAAAGGAAATTACGCAGGAAGAAATAGATGCTCGTTGCAAAAAAGTATTAAAAGTAAAATACTGGTGCGGCCTAAATAAAACAATTTATGCGCCCACGCGGTTGTTAGAAAAAGAATTAAAGAGTGACGCTTCTGTGTATTTGAATACGAAACTTGCGGAAGGCTCAATTACTTTATTGCAAAACAAAAACAATTTATTGCCGCTTCAAAATTTAGACACGCTTAAAGTTGCTGAAGTTTCGGTTGGAGCGCCCGATAAAAATATGTTCTCGCAAAACCTGGTGCAGTATTTGAAAACTGATTTTTACGGAGTATCGCACGATGAGAAGCAGGATGTACTGGATACTTTACTAAAAAAACTAAGCGCATATAATTTATTAATTATTCAGGTTAACCGCACCAATCAAAAACCCGAAAATAATTTTGGAGCAAGCGCGCAGAGTTTTGCTTTTATTGATAAGCTGGTGCAATTAAAACCCTCGGTGGTTGTTGTGTTTTCTAATCCATACATCTTTAATAAATTCACAAACATAAATAACGCTACTGCTGTAATTGAAGGGTACGAATACAATAACTACGCGCAAAAAGCCGCATCTGACGCAGTAGCGGGCGCCATTGGTGTTAGCGGCAAATTACCGGTAAGCACAACGCCCTTTAAAGCGGGCACGGGTATAACGATACCCCGGGCCATACGCATGCAGCAAGTTGCTCCCATAGTTTTGGGAATTGAAAAAAAAAAGCTCGCACAAATAGACAGCATCGCCGAAAAAGGCATCGCTGATAAATGTTACCCCGGTTGCCAGATAGTAGCGGCCAAAGACGGGAAAATATTTTACTGCAAATCATTCGGCAAGCTTACCTACGAAGGAACGGATACAATTAACAACCAAACCATTTACGATTTAGCCTCAGTTACCAAAGTAGCCGCATCTGCATTGGCATTAATGGATTTGACCGGAAGGAAAAAAATCGATATCAACCAAAATCTCGGGCATTATTTACCCGAACTTAAAAAATCAAACAAAGAGACAATCATTCTTAAAGATATGCTAACGCACCAGGCAGGGTTACCTGCAGGAGTTTTAAATTATCAACCCACCTTAAATAAAGATTTTACTTTTAAAGACGGTTTTTACAATGAAACGCAAAACGCAGTATTTGGCAAACAGGTTGCCGATAGTTTATTTGTTTGTACGAGTTATGCCGATTCGCTTTTTAAACGTATTGTAAACTGTAAACTGGGCAAAAAAGAATATTTGTACAGCGATTTAGGCTATTATTTTACTACTAAAATAATTGAGAAAGAAAGTAAAACAACACTGGATGAATACGTGGAGAATAAATTCTATTTAAAAATGGGCTTGCGTAATTTGCATTACCATCCGTTAAAATATTTTTCTAAAAAACAAATTGCACCAACCGAAAACGATAAAGTTTTTCGCAAACAAATTGTGCATGGCTATGTGCACGACCCGGGTGCGGCGCTTTGCGGCGGGGTAGGCGGGCATGCCGGATTGTTTGGCAACGCTTTGGATATGGCAGCACTGATGCAAATGTATTTGCAAAAAGGAAATTATGCCAACAAGCAGTGGCTCGACTCAAATACGGTAAAAGAATTTACGCAAACTTGTTTGTTTTGTCCAAAAAACCGCCGCGGTTTATGTTTTGATAAGCCCGAAACAAACGAAAAGAAAGACAGTCCGGTTGCAAAAGAATGTTCGCCCCAAAGTTTTGGCCACAGTGGTTTTACCGGAACACTTGTTTGGGCCGACCCGAAAAATGGTTTGGTTTATATTTTTCTTTCCAATCGTGTTTACCCCAATGCCGACGAAAATAAATTGGCTAAGAGCGGCATACGCGGGCAAATTCATAAGCTTTTGTACGAGGCGGTGAGTGAGGCCGGGTTGAAGAAGGATTTTCTTAAATGATTTATTTTTACTAATCAACAACCGTTTTGTATTTGGGCTTATTTATTTCATGTTGAACCTATGCACATTTAGCTCAACTTTAAAGATTTTAATAATGGCTGACCCTAAATAATACACAGCCCGAAACCCGAAATATTTAACGGCTGTTTAATTAAGCTTTATCCAAAGTCTCCTTCACCAATTTACTGGTAACTTTAGGATCTGCTTTGCCTCCGCTAAGTTTCATCACCTCGCCCATAAATAAACCAACAAGGCTTACTTTACCGTTTTTGTATTCGATAACTTTTTCGGGGTATTTGGCAATTACGGTATTAATAAAATCCTGCAAAGCGTCAGAATTGCTTTCTTGAATAAGATTTAGCTCCTGCGCAATTTGTATCGGTGTTTTGCTTGGATGCTTCACTAATTCCGGAAAAACTTTTTGCGCGGCGGTAGTGTGGCTTATTTTTCCTTCATCGATAATTGAAATAAGTTCTGCCAGTTGTTTTGGCGTAACCGGAAAATTATCAATGTGCAATGCGTTTTCGTTTAAATAACTTTTTACATTTACCATTAGCCAGTTGGCCGCGGCTTTGTAATTTTTTGTGTATTTGGTTAATTCATTAAACCAAAGTGCAATTTCTTTTAAATCGGTAAGTACAGCCGAGTCGTATTCTGAAAGATTAAATTCTTTTACGTAACGTTTGTGCAAGGCCGCGGGAAGTTCAGGTAAAGTTTGTTTAACCTCGTTGATATATTTTTCGGTAATAAAAACGGGTTGCAAATCGGGTTCGGGAAAATAGCGATAATCGTTGGCCATTTCTTTACTACGCAAGCTGAAAGTAATTCCTTTAACAGCGTCGAAGCTCCGTGTTTCTACATCGACTTGTTTTCCAGATTCGATTACATCTATCTGACGGGTAAATTCAAAATCAATGGCGCGTTGCACATTGCGAATTGAGTTCATGTTTTTTACTTCGGTTCTTCTGCCAAATTCTTTGCTGCCTTTTAAACGCACCGATACGTTGGCATCGCAACGCATAGAGCCTTCTTCCATGTTGCCGTCGCAAATCTCCAAATAGCGTACTAATTTTCTAACCTCGGTTAAATAAGCATAAGCCTCATCGCCATTGGCAATTTCGGGCTCAGACACCATTTCTAAAAGTGGAACGCCTGCGCGATTTAAATCCACTAAGGAATCGGTAGCGTCCTGGTCGTGCATACTTTTACCGGCATCTTCCTCCATGTGTATACGCGTGAGGTTGATGTTTTTTTCGCTGCCGTCTTTTAATTTTATGGTGATATGGCCACCATTGCAAATGGGGGTTTTATCTTGTGTAATTTGATATCCTTTAGGTAAATCGGCATAAAAATAATTTTTGCGTGCAAACTGATTTTCGAAACGAATTTTTGCATTAACAGCTAACCCAAGTTTAACACCAAACTCAATAGCACGTTTGTTTACCATTGGCAAAGTACCGGGATGGCCCAAGGTGATGGCACTTACGTGAGTATTGGGTAAGCCACCGTATTCGGCCGAATCGTTGGCATACATTTTACTTTTGGTAAGCAACTGAATGTGCACCTCAAGGCCAATAACAAACTCGTATTTATCGTAAATGCTCATGCGAGGGCAAATTTAACAATTTGTTTTTAGGAATATAGCTTTTGTTTGCTAAATTTGACTAACCGTAAACATATAACATGAAAAAATTACTACTTTTTACTTTTGCTTTCTTTGGGCTTACCACTTTTTCGCAAACTACTAACTACGTAATGAAATATAATGGATTTAGTGCTAATGATGATATAGGAACATCAGTAGCCACAGGAGTTCGTTCTATTGAATTTTGGTTTAAGCCTGATGTCAATATGAGTCCAAGCACCAACGCTCCGGGTTGGGGCTTAATAACCCGCAATGACAATTCGCAATTCAGTGAATATGGCATGTACATTCGCGGTACAGATTGGAATGGCTACGGAAATATTGGTAACCTTAGTTTTTGGGTTCGCTATTCGGGCTCTCTGCACGAAATTTTTTCTAACCAAAACACCTGGACGGCAGGAACCTGGTATCATATTGCAGGAGTAATTGATCCTTCAACAGGAATGAAGCTTTATGTAAACGGCGTGTTGCAAACCAGCACAGATGCGGGAGCAACTTCACCGATTATGGCCGACAATTTGAACCCTACTTATTTAGGAAGCTGGGGTTCTTCCTGGAGATTTTTTGAAGGAAGGCTTGACGAACTAAGGTTATGGAATCGCGCCCTGTCACAAAATGAAATTCAAACTAAAATGTGTCAAAATTTAACTCCCGCCAACGAAACAGGATTGCAGGGATATTATAAGTTAGACGAAGGCAGCGGTTCACAAATATTTGATTTAACTGCTAACAGTTTTAATGGCACCGTTAACGGCTCAACTTGGATTGCCGATTCCCCTTGCCCAACACAAACTAATTATGTTATGCATTATAACGGGCCAAATACCAATGATAATATTGGTACCTCGGCCGGAAACGGAGTTCGCTCAATTGAATTTTGGTTTAAGCCTGATGTAACTATGGATGTTAATACTACATCGCCGGGTTGGGGATTAATTACGCGTAATGATAATTTTCAAACATCAGAATACGGAGTTTATATAAGAGGCACCGATTGGAATGGATATGGTTATATTGGGAATTTGTGTTTCTGGGTTCGTTATTCGGGTACTTTGCACGAAATCAAATCAAATCAAAGTAGTTGGACTGCGGGCACCTGGTATCATATAGCGGGAGTTATTGATCCGGTGAACGGAATGAAACTTTATGTGAATGGTGTGTTGCAAAGCAATAACGATGCGGCCGCAACTTCGCCGGTTATGACAGACAATACCAATCCAACCTATTTAGGAAGCTGGGGCTCTTCGTGGAGATTTTTTGAAGGGCGCATGGATGAATTGAGATTATGGAACCGTGCTCTTTCGCAAAACGAAATTCAAACCAAAATGTGTCAGAATCTTACTCCAGCAAACGAAACAGGCCTACAGGCATATTATAAGTTTGACGAGGGCAGCGGAAGTCAAATCATAGATCAGACAGCAAATGTGTATACAGGTTCTGTAAATGGCACTAATTGGCTGGTTGATACATATTGTTCGGGATGTACACCTCCAACTGTAAATATTAATGGAGTTACCAGTATTTGCTCCGGTAGTAGTACAACACTTGGTGCAACCGGTTCTGCCACTTCTTACACATGGAGTGCAAACGCAGGAAGCGCAAGCACCGCTACTGTTAACGTTTCGCCAACAACAACTACAACATATACATTATTAAGTTCTGATGCCAGTAGTTGCGTTGGAACAAATGTTATTACAGTATATGTAAACTCAACGCCAACACTTAGTGTTAGTGGAAGTACCAGTATTTGTTCTGGCAACAGTACAATTCTTTATGCGTCCGGCGCTTCTTCTTACACTTGGAATACCGGTACAAATACATATTACGGACAAAACATTTATCTTGCGCCGGGGTCAAACAGTACGTACACACTTACCGGTGCAAACGGTAATTGCGTAAGTACGCAAACTGTTTTGATTACTGTTTCTCCATCGCCAACAATAAATATTGCGGGCAATACAAGCATTTGTTCCGGAAGCAGTATAGTTTTATCAGGTAGCGGTTCAACAACCTATACATGGAGTTCTAATGCAGGTAGTGTAAATACTTCCTCAGTAAATGTTAATCCAACATATTCTACTACGTATACTTTAACCGGTTCAAACGGAAATTGTACGAGCCAGAATACGATTTCAGTTTTTGTAACATCAACCCCAACTTTAAGTGTTACCGGCGCCTCTAACAGTATTTGTTCGGGAGCAGGAACAACTTTATCGGCAAGCGGAGCAGGTTCTTATACATTGAACACGGGTAGCATAATTGTAAGCGCGCAAAGTATTGGTGTTAACCCCACCACAACCACGTCTTACACTTTGTCAGGATCAAATGGAAGCTGCGCTTCGTCAACGGTAGTTACAGTAAATGTACTTGCTGCGCCCGTAATAACAATTAACGCGCCGATGATTTGTATTGGCAATACCGGAACACTTACTGCTACAGGTGCAGGTTCATACACATGGAGCCCTACGCCGCAATTCAGTAATTCAAACGGAAGTACTGTTTTGGATAATCCAAATCAAACCACAACATATACCGTTACAGGAATTGGAGGAACAGGATGTTTAGGTACCGCAACTGTAACTTTGCAAGTAGATTCTTGTTTAAATTCAATCAACGTGGCATTAACTGATAATTTAATTTCTGTTTATCCGAATCCGAATAACGGAATACTTACAGTTGATATTGGTAAAAAAATAACGGATGCAATTTCTTATTTCATTACAAATGAAATTGCTCAAATAGTTTATGTCGGAAAATTAACTGAAAAAATAAATAAACTTGATTTGACCGGACTTGCCGACGGGGTTTATTTTATCAGAATGGATTTGAATAATAAAATAATTCATAAGAAAATTATTTTGCAGAGATAAATTTAAACAACTGTATTAAGGTCCTGTAGAAATGCAGGACTTTTTTATTTCCCTTTTAAAGCAAGAACAAGTTTAAGCGCTTTTGAATTCACTTTCTTTAAATGAAGATAAGGTATAGGCTCCCCGCCAAAACCGCTAAAAAATTTTGCTATGGAAGGAATGGTGCTTCCGCAAAAATCAAATTCTTTACTATGCTTTGACGCTTCTTTAATTGCACCACATATCAGCAGGCTGTAAGCGGCGCTACTTTTGTATTTAGGGTCAGAGCCGCCCATAACGTAATAAGCCGTTTGTTTATCATAAGCTAAAAGACAAGCTCCATGAATATTCCCGTCGGCATCTTTAGCGGTTAAAATTTTGCAGGCATTATTTTTTGTACAGGCTTCGTAAATATTTTTTACGTAGGCTAAAGTGTAAGGAGTTTTTTTTGATTGTCGCTTAAAAGTTAGCGAAACCATTTTGTAAAGCATTTCTACATCCTTGCTTTCGCTTACCGAAACAATTTTAGCGGCTTTGCGTATTTGTTGTCGCGTTGATGAACTGAAACCGGCCAAAACTTTTTCGATATTGCTTATATCGTGCAAATGGTAGGTGTGGCGAATGTTTTTTTTGAAGCCTTTCCATTCGGAAGACTGCATTTTTTTATTTGGTAAAAAATACAAATCAAGTAAATCGAAAGCGGGGACTTGCTTATACAGATTTTCATTTATCGGCCCAAGGCCCAAAGTGAGCATGGGCATTTGCATTAAGCGTAAACCGTATTTTTTTTTAATGGGATATGCCCAGACTTCATTGCCCTCAAAAACAGCATCCCAGTTATCGCCGCAAACCGCATCCATCCACCAATCGTTTTGGTAAAGCGCCACTGAATGCTTTTTACAATATTGGCGGTATTTCTCTTTATTTAACATTGGATATTTGGACAAAGGCCCGAAGACGCAAAGTTTTTTTGTGTGTTAGTTAGATCAAAGCGTTTTCAATTGTTCTTCCAACGCTTTAATTTTTGCCTCAGCATCGGCTTGTTTTTTTCTTTCTAACTCTATCAACTCGGGTTTTGCATTTTGCACAAAACGCTCGTTGGCCAGTTTTATTTGAACCGATTTTAAAAATCCATGATTGTATTCAAGCTCCTTAGCAATACGTTCTTTTTCAGCACCTGCATCAATACTTCCTGCTAAGGGAACAAAAAACTCGGTAGATTTTACCATGAAAGAATGTGCCCCTTCAATTTTCTCTTTAGAATATTTTAAAGCCGAAAGATTTGCAAGTTTAATAACAGCTTCATCAAAGAAACTATTTTGTGTATCTGATTTTTCTATCAACTCCAATTTCTCTTTCGGAGATATTTGTTTTTGCTGACGTAGATTGCGCACTGTTGTTACAATCTCTTTGCTCGCTTCAAACTCTGCCAACTGCTTACTGTTTACTGCCGACTGCTTCGGCCATTCGGCAACAATAATACAATCTTTTTCTTTGCGCTCATTTATCAAATGGTACAATTCCTCAGTAATAAAAGGCATCCAGGGGTGCATAATTTTTAGCAGACTTTCAAAGTAAGAAAT
Source organism: Bacteroidia bacterium (assembly GCA_038214655.1). Taxonomy (GTDB): domain Bacteria; phylum Bacteroidota; class Bacteroidia; order B-17B0; family Aurantibacillaceae; genus PALSA-968. Next base: position 11,784 of record JBBQRR010000011.1, read on the forward strand.
ACTTGCAGCGTACGTAGCTTTGTCAATGGGTAGAGATTTACCATCAACAAATTCAGGCTTAATCATTTCTAAATACCAGGCGCAAAAATCATCCCATACTAATTTATAAGTAAGCATTAAAGCCTCACTCATTCTGTATTTTGAGTAATTATCATTGATAATTTCCAATTGCTCACTCAATTTATTTCCAAACCACTCGATAGCCGTTTTGTTGGCTTGCAGTTGTTCAATTTTATCGCTCACCTCAAAACCCTGCAGTAATCTAAATGCGTTCCAAACTTTATTGGCAAAATTTCTTCCCTGCTCGCAGTAACTCTCATCAAACATCAAATCATTTCCGGCAGGCGAGCACAATAACATACCTACGCGAACTCCATCAGCACCATATTTCTCAATCAAATCCAAGGGGTCGGGAGAATTCCCCAAGGACTTACTCATCTTTCTTCCTTGCTTATCGCGAACGATGCCCGTTAAGTAAACATTGGTAAATGGTTTTGCATCCATATACTCGTAACCTGCAATAATCAGACGTGCCACCCAAAAGAATAAAATCTCGGGCGCAGTAACCAAATCATTGGTAGGATAATAATATTTTAAATCGGCATTGGCATTAGCTTTACCATTCTTAATTACCTTAGGGTCGAAAACAGTAATGGGCCACAACCAAGAGGAGAACCAGGTGTCGAGCACATCTTCATCTTGCTTTAAATCCTCAATTCTTAATTCGACATTCTGCATTCTTAATTTTGCAAAAGCCTCTTCTTTAGTCTTACACACTGTAGTATTTCCTTTACCATCATACCATGCCGGAATTTGTTGTCCCCACCAAAGCTGACGAGAAATACACCAGTCGTGCACATTCTCCATCCAATGTTTATAGGTGTTAATGAATTTTTCGGGAATAAGATGAATGTTTTCATTCAAAACATTTTCGAGCGCAGGCTTAGAGATTTTATCCATCTTTAAAAACCATTGCATAGAAAGTTTGGGTTCTATAACCGCATTGGTTCTTTCGCTGTAACCGTTTTTGTTTTTAATGTCTTCAACTTTTACAAGCTGGCCCATCTCCTCTAAATCTGCAGCAATTTTTTTTCTAACAATAAATCTGTCTTCGCCAATGTAAAATTTAGCTTCGGCACTCATTTTTCCATCAGGAGCAATGGTGTCAATTACTTCCAAATTATGTTTTACGCCAAGATTAGAGTCATTAATATCATGAGCAGGCGTAACTTTTAAGGCACCTGTTCCAAATTCCAAATCTATATAGGTATCAAAAATTATTGGCACGATGCGGTTTACCATTGGTATAATTACACGCTTTCCTTTTAAATGCTTGTAACGCTCGTCGTCGGGATGCACACAAACTGCAGTATCACCTAAAATTGTTTCGGGGCGGGTAGTAGCAATGGTAATCCACTCATCGCTGTTTTCAATTTTATATTTTACGTAATATAATTTTGAGTTTACTTCTTTGTAAATTACTTCTTCATCGCTAACGGCAGTCAACCCCGCAGGATCCCAATTAACCATACGCACGCCGCGATAAATATGGCCCTTGTTATGCAAATCAATAAATACATCAATTACCGCTTCGCTCAAATCTTCCTCCATGGTAAAGCGCGTACGGTCCCAATCGCAACTTGCACCCAGTTTTTTTAACTGCTCTAAAATTATTCCTCCGTATTTTTCTTTCCAGTCCCAAGCGTGTTTTAAAAATGCTTCACGCGTTAAATCTTTTTTATTAATCCCTTGTTCTTTTAATAACGCAACAACTTTTGCCTCGGTAGCAATACTTGCATGGTCGGTACCCGGCACCCAACAAGCATTGTAGCCCAACATACGTGCACGACGAATTAAAACATCCTGAATGGTGTTGTTAAGCATGTGCCCCATGTGCAACACGCCCGTAACGTTTGGCGGGGGTATCACTATAGTATAAGGCTCGCGCGAATCGGGTTCAGATTTAAAAAACTTATGCTGCATCCAGTAAGGATACCATTTGTCTTCGGCAGCTTTTGGGTTGTATGTTTTGGCTATTTCCATAATAGGGGACAAAAATACATTAATTTGATGATTTGAAGATGTTGTGCGCCTCAAATGGAGGCATCACGTTATTTTATATGTTAAATTATTAGGATATATTTACATAGTACAAGTGTAACCCTTAAGATAATCTTAAACTCTCAAAAGCAAAAAAATGAAAATATTTTTAATAACCGCCCTCGCCTTTATTGGCTCGAGTATAAACGCGCAAATCATCAACACCATTGCCGGAAATGGTACTTCCGGTTCTGCAGGCGACAACGCTGCCGCAACGCTTGCCCAGTTAAATTATCCCAGTGCTGTTGCGGTGGATGCAGCAGGTAATGTGTATATCGCAGATGCGAGTAACAATCGCATACGCAAAATAAACACAGGCGGTATTATTTCAACCATTGCAGGAACAGGTGTTGCGGGTTATTCGGGCGACGGGGCCGCGGCTACGCTTGCACAGTTAAATAGTCCTTTTGGAGTTACTGTGGATGTAGCGGGTAATGTGTTTATAGCTGATGCGAGTAACAACCGCGTCCGGAAAATAAACACCGGCGGTATTATTTCAACCATTGCAGGAACCGGTGTTTTGGGTTATTCGGGCGACGGTGCAGCGGCTGCACTTGCACAGCTAAGTTATCCTTATGGAGTTGTGGTGGATGCAGCCGGTAATGTGTATATCTCTGATAATGCTAACCATCGCATCCGGAAAATAGACATCAACGGTATTATTTCAACTATTGCAGGAACCGGCGTTGCAGGTTATTCGGGCGACGGCGCCGCAGCTACGCTTGCACAATTAAATTATCCTAGTGGAATTGCGGTGGATGCAGCGGGTACTGTGTATATCGCCGATTATTTCAACCATTGCATATGCAAAATAAACACCGGCGGTATTATTTCAACCTATGCCGGAACCGGTGCTCCCGGTTATTCGGGGGACGGGGCCGCGGCTACACTTGCACAGTTAAATTATCCTAGTGGAGTTGCGGTGGATGCAGCGGGTAATTTATATATCGTAGATTATTTAAACAGTCGCACACGGCAAGTAAACACCGGCGGTATTATTTCAACCTTTGCCGGAACCGGCGTTGCGGGTTATTCGGGCGACGGAGCAGCGGCTACGCTTGCACAGGTAAACAGGCCTTTGGGACTTGCGCTGGATGCAGCGGGTACCGTGTATATCGCTGATTATAATAACCATCGCATCCGGACAGTGAGCGGCGCTATAGGAATGGACGAACCTTACATAAAAAATGAAGTTATTATTTATCCAACTCCGACCAATAATTACATAAATATAAATTCTTCATCTGAACTTAACTCAATCGCCATTTACAACTCGCTCGGCGAAATTGTTTTGCAAACAAAAACCAAAAACACGCAAGAGCAAATTGATGTAAGCAAATTACCACAGGGCTTTTACACTATTTTAGTCCAAAGAAAATATTTGCGTTTTATTAAAGAGTAAAGTACAATTTTGTATTTGCGTAAGGATGCAAAAGGCCCGTAGGGGTTCTTTTGGCCAGATTGTTCAATAGATGTAAAGAGTTACCGTTTGCTTGATTTTATTTCGGAGAAGTGTGGACAAAAAACGGTACCCTTTTGTAGCCCGGCCCCGCCAGAAACATTCGTTGAAAGAAAATTCTTATCCGGGGCAACGCCCAAAACGCAATCAATAGCTATAAAACACTCAAAAAAGCACTATCTTTGCCCCCTTAAATAATTGGAGAATTTTGAATTGGATAATTATTGATTTATACGCAATGCAAAAATCTCAAATTCAACAACTCTATAACTCAACAACTGCAAAATGATTACGGTTAGCAATGTCACACTTCAGTACGGAAAACGCGTTTTATTTGACGAGGTAAATTTAAAATTTACGCCCGGCAATTGCTACGGTATTATTGGTGCCAACGGTGCGGGCAAATCTACCTTCATGAAAATATTGAGCGGCGAGATTGAAGCCAACAAAGGGCAGGTTGATATTACACCCGGGCAACGCATGAGTGTGCTTAAACAGGAGCACAACGAGTTTGATGAATACACGGTTATGGAAACTGTGATAATGGGCAACAAAAAACTGCTTGCCAATATAAAAGCAAAAGAAATTATTTACGCCAAAGCCGATTTTACGGAGGCCGACGGATTAAAAGCCGCTGAACTTGAGGCAGAATTTGGCGAGATGAACGGCTGGAACGCTGAGAGTGATGCCGCACAATTATTAGGAAGTTTAGGAATAGGAGAGAGCGCCCACCCAAAATTAATGAAGGACATTACCGGAAAAGAAAAAGTACGCGTGTTATTAGCGCAGGCACTTTTTGGTAACCCCGATATTTTGTTAATGGACGAGCCCACCAACGATTTGGATGCCGAAACAATTGCCTGGCTGGAAAACTTTTTGGCCGATTTTGAGAATACGGTTATTGTAATTAGTCACGACCGCCACTTTTTAGATGCGGTTTGTACAAGCGTTTGTGATATTGATTTCAGCAAAATTTCTACGTACAGCGGTAACTATAGTTTTTGGTACGAGATGAGTCAGTTAAAACTGAAACAGCGCAGCGATGCCAATAAAAAAACGGAAGATAAGCGTAACGAGTTGCAGGATTTTATTTCTCGCTTTAGTGCCAACGCAAGTAAATCGCGTCAGGCTACTTCGCGTAAAAAATTATTAGAGAAATTAACGGTAGATGAAATTCCGGCCTCGGGGCGCAGATATCCGGCCATTATTTTTAAGCAGGAAAGAGAAGCGGGCGATCAGATTTTGCATATCGAGAATCTTAATAAATCAAATGCAGACGGGCCTTTGCTTAAGAACATTCATATAAATGTGCGCAAGGGCGATAAGATTGCTTTTATAAGTAAAAACCAGTTAGCCATTACAAAACTGTTTGATATTTTAAATGAAGACGAGAAAGCCGAAAAAGGAACTTATTTGTTTGGAACTACGATTACCAAGGCGTATATGCCTAATGAAAATTCTAAATTTTTTGACAGCGATTATAATTTGATTGACTGGTTAAGGCAATATTCGGTTGATAAAGACGAAACGTATATCCGTGGGTTTTTAGGAAAGATGTTATTTACCGGCGAAGAGACTTTTAAAAGTTGTCGCGTTTTATCGGGAGGCGAAAAAGTGCGTTGCATGTTATCGCGCACCATGCTTATGAACGCTAATTTGCTGATGCTGGATGAACCTACCAATCACCTTGATTTGGAGGCTATCATTTCTTTAAACGACGGACTGAAAGATTTTATGGGTACAGTTCTGTTCACGTCGCATGACCATCAATTGGTGAGTACTATTGCCAACAGAGTTATAGAAATTACCCCAAAGGGCCTCATTGATAAGGTTTGTACTTATGATGAGTACCTTGAAAGTGAAGATGTACAGCGAATTCGTGAGGAACATTACGGGGTGCTGGCCCGCTAAAACATTCTTTGGAAGATTTATTCGCCCCCGTGGGGGAGATGCCGAAGGCAGAGTTGAACAGTAATATTATCGGGCTGTGGGCAGAATTTTATAAAAAACTGCCCTTTTTAACATAGTATGGCACGATTTTGGTATATTTGGAAATCAAATAAGTAGAACAATTTAAAAAACACTATTACAATGAAAAAATTCATCCTTTCATTAAGCCTGTTGTCGCTGTTTGCAGTAGCAGGTTTTGCACAAGAGCCGGCAAAAACAACTGCGCCAACGCAGCCCGTAACGCCTCCAAACCCTAACCAGGCTGACCTTAAATTTGAAAAAATGGTGCACGATTATGGCAACATTAAACAAGGTGCCGATGGTGGTTGCGAGTTTAAATTTACCAATACCGGCAAAGAGCCTTTAATTATATCTAATTGCCAGGGAAGCTGCGGTTGCACTGTACCAAGCTGTCCTAAAGAACCTATTTTACCGGGTAAAACAGGTATCATCAAAGTTCATTACGATACCAAGCGTGTTGGACCAATTACTAAAACAGTAATGGTGCAATCTAACGCAAAGGCAGGTACTTTAACTATCCAGATTAAAGGCACCGTAGAGGCTGCTCCGCAAGACGAACCATTCCCATCGGGCAACACAAATAAAAATGGCGCGCCTTTTGAGAAGGGTAATTAATCAATAACCAACAAAAACCAAATACCATGAAAAAAATATTTTTTGCCGTAGCCCTTTTAGCAGGACTTGCATTTAACGGAAAAGCACAGGAAGTAACAACTCCAAACATCGACCCTAACGCGCCCGAATTAAAATTCGACAGCGAGACGATTGATTACGGAACTTTAGACTACGACGGAAACACTTTGCGCGAGTTTAAATTTAAAAACACCGGTAAATCGCCATTAATCCTTGCCAACGTGCAGGTGCAGTGCGGTTGTACTAATGTTGACGGATGGCCTAAAGAGCCTTTGGCTCCCGGTAAATCATCTTCTTTTAAAGTAAAATACGATAGCAAACGTGTGGGTAAATTCGATAAGAAAATTACCGTTACATCAAACGCTAAAAACCCAACGGTTGTATTAACTATTAAAGGCGAGGTTAAGCCTGCTCCTGTAGCACCAACCCCTACACCTGAGGCTAAGTAATTAAAAAACTAAATTAAAATCCTCCTGCAAAAACGGGAGGATTTTTTATTTTACCATATGAGAGCACTTTTTTTATCAGCTTTACTATTAATCTGCATGGCAACCTTTGCGCAGAGCAAAATGAAATTTGCCGACACCAAAAAGAATTTTGGCTTTGTAAAAAAGGGTGAGAAGGTAGTTTTGCAATACGAATTTACCAACGAAGGCAACCAGCCCTTACTTATAAGCGATGCTAAGGCAGAATGCAGTTGCACCACCGTTAAATGGCCAAAAGAGCCCATAGCACCCGGACAAAAGGGAATTATTGAAGTAACTTTTGATACTACTTCTACCTACGACAGGCAGGACAGGATTGTAGAAGTGATTAGCAACTCGCCCACATCTCCCAATAAAATCAGGTTTAAAGGAGTGGTGCTTAAATAAGATTATTTTATTTTTCTCTTCGGAAATTTTAGCCTTGTATACCAAAACTTAAGTTTGATGGGTGCGCCGCCATTAGCCAAGCCACCTAAAACAAGGCGATGCGGAAAAATGGAAGGCGTAAAAATTGACAGATAGAAAGCCGTATTATCATTTTTCCTTGTTAGGATCTGCGCAGTTGTGTGCGGAATGTTAAATGCATAACGATTAGTAGTAGCATCGTAAGTGCCACCAAAGGCATAAATATTTTCAATAAGCCCTGTTGGGCCGCTCGTTATCGGACTTACACCTTCTAAAAAAAGTTTTAGCGGAAGCGGGTAGAGCGAAGGGAAAGACGAATTAAAGTAATCTGATTTTGATTTATCAACCGTAAAACTTAGCTCAGCTTTATTTATTACAATGTTAGAATCGCGCCAGTTTAATAAATCAGGGAATTCTATTTTGGCGCGCAATCCGCCCGCGCCTTGCAAATAGATATTTTGACTGCCCGGGCCCGTTGCTAATGTATCGTAAGGAGCGCTTACCTGTTGTGCCAATTGTTGCTCGGCAAGAAACTGATAATCGTGATCGAAATGTCCGAAACGAGTGGAGTTTGCACCACAACTAATTTCAATCGGCGTTAATTTGGGATAGTACCCATCCACATCATCATTATGGTAATAAAGTAAAATTTTAGAAGTAAGCATATTTACATAAAACGCACTTCCGTACGAAGGTTGTGGTGGAAGTACGCTATGGTTTGTGGTAATATAAAATCCGTAAAATGCGTTTTGAAAATTAGACAGCGAGTTTAAATAAGAGGTATTAAAAAGCATTTCGCCAAAATCTTTTCGTAACCTCAGGCGTAGTTGGGGATACGGATTTAAAGTAGCGTCGTCTTTATTAACTAAAATACGGGTACGTACATTCGGTGTAAAAACTTTGCTCTGTCCGCCCTCAATCATATTGTAATTGGCATTGTAAGCAATTTTTCTGCGTGAGTAGTAAGTGCTGTCGCGATACATTTTTTGTGTAAGCGGAAAAACTTCAATTGAAAGCGGGTGCGTTGTATCGCCAATAAAAGGTATAGCAGCTAATGTATTGTACTCTAACTTTAATACAACCGAATCGAGTGTAGCATTTGTGCCCAAAAAAGTACCAACGCCTCCATTGCCCGATTCGTAATTAACAAAAATAGAAGCGTCAAAACGGCCAAAAACAGGGTCGTTAACCGAGCCCAGTAGGTTAGAGGTTGTAACATTTGAAGTCATGATAGAATCATCCACCCTCGAAAAACTTACTTTAGGATACAGCTCGGCATAAGTTCCATTAAGCTGGTCGCTGTCGGGCAAAACATCTATACCAACCGGACTATCATTTTTATGACAGGAAACAGCAAAAAATGCGGTTACAGAAAGTATAAAAAGTTTTTTAAGCATTAGGGTGCGAAGGTAATAATTTATAATGGTTCTTGGGTAGGCGTGGTTTTGCCAAATTCCTCTTCTCCGTAAATGTATTCTTTGGCAATTCTGTATAGGGCATCAGCTTCATTGTTTACCAACGTTTCTAAGTCGGATTTATTTTTTCCGGTAGCACTTAAACGCAATCTTACTTTGCCTTTGCCCGGAAGGTAAGCCAGTTTTATGCCCTTTGCGGGAAGTGTGTTTTCCCAATCTTCAATTAATTTGGCTAAAAAACTCTCGCCAATTCCTTCGGTAAGAATGGTGCGGTGATAAATGAAAGGCAGTTCAAAAAAGCTTTTTAGTTTGGGAAGGGTGTATTGGCTAAAAATTCCTTTCATCTCTGCAGGAACTCCGGGCATACTTATAAAAATTTTACCATTTTTGTTAAACCACATACCCGGGGCGGTACCATTTTCATTATGCAGAACCTCGCAGTTTTCGGGTACCTCGGCTTGTTTAAGATTTACTTCTAATAAAGGGCGGTTACGACTTGTAAATAAGTGCTTTACAAATTCTAAAACTTCAGTATTAGTTATAAGTTTCGCTTTAAAATATTCGCAAAGTGTGTGTTTGGTGATATCATCTTTAGTAGGACCAAGGCCGCCCGTAATAATAATTATATCAGTTCTGTTTTCTGCTAAACGTAAAGCTTCAAGAATATGGCTTTTATCGTCTGATACTGAGGTAATTTGCTTTACCGCGATGCCTGCTAAATTAAGTTGCGTACCGAGCCAGGCCGAATTGGTATCAACAATTTGTCCAATAAGGATTTCGTCTCCTATGGTAATAATTTCGGCAAGCATTATTTATGACCGTGGGCGCATTTACCGGTTTTGTGCAAACTCTGGCATTTGCCATATAAAGTAAGCGCGTGTTTTGTAACATCAAATTTTAATAAACTTCCGGCCATCTGTTGTATTTGCTGCAATCTTGGGTCGCAAAACTCAAAAACCTGCTCGCAGTCTTCGCAAATTAAATGGTCGTGTTGCCTGTACATATATGCTTTTTCGTACATGGCTTGATTTTTACCAAACTGGTGCTTGGTAATAAGTTTGCAATCCAATAAAACTTCAACAGTATTGTACAAGGTGGCGCGGCTAACCTGGTATTTTTTATTTTTCATGTGCAGGTAAAGTGCCTCAATATCAAAGTGGCCTGTTATACTGTACACTTCTTCTAAAATTGCAAAACGCTCGGCGGTTTTACGTAATTTTTTTTCTTCCAGATAATCGGTAAGAATTTTTTTTACGCTGTTTTTTATTTCTTCCGGTGCCATAAAATATAGAAGGCAAATGTAGCACAAATGCCGCGCATACACGCAATAAAAAAGGGGTTAGAATTACAGAGTAACCTCAACGCGCCTGTCTTCCATCATCTTTTTAAGATTAATGAGCGCATAACGCATCCTTCCCAATGAAGTATTGATGCTTGAGTTAGTTACTTCGGCAATTTCTTTAAAGCTCATGTCGTAATAAGTGCGCATAATAAGCACTTCTTTTTGCTCGTAAGGCAATTCCTCTATAAGGCCGCGCATTACTTTTTTAACATGGGTTCTTTCTTCGGGCGATTTACTGTCGTCTTCAATACGCAAAACTGAAAAAATATCTACCTCTTCGCCATCTTCGTTAACAACGTTTGGCATAAGCGGCATTTTTTTGTTGCGCCTAAAATGATCAATAACCAAGTTATGGGCAATACGAATTACCCAAGCTCCGAACTTGCCGTCTTCGTAATAATGGCCGGCTTTTAAAGATTGAATCACCTTAAAAAAGGTGTCCTGGAAAAAATCCTCTGTAAGCTCGCGGTTACGCACCAAAAGGTATATGTGCGAATAAACGCGTTGCTTATGACGGATGATGAGATGCTTTAAAGCGTCTTCTTCTCCTTTAACATAAAGTTTGACTAAACGGTTGTCATCCATTAACTGCATAGACATAGTGTCCTCCTTTCTACTTGTTTTAATTAATCCTTGAAGTAAAAAGTAGCAGTTTTTTCTATATGGGTGATTGGTTTAAGGGGTTATTTGTAATACAATATTAGAGCTTTTATTTTAAACGGCAAAATAAATCTTTAAAAGGTTTAACATTTTTTAAGTTCTTCTACTGCCATTTGGCCCACGAGGCTGCCAATTGCCACTCCCATGCCGCCCATACGCACCGCACAGACCACATTTTTTGAAATATGCCTGATAATTGGCTTTTTTTCGGAACCCACACCCATAATACCGCTCCATCTGTGCTCAATTTTATGAGGCATACCGGGAAGGATATTGTCCCTTAACAGGCTTTCCAGCTTGTTTTGTACGGTATCTGTTAAGCCAAACTCGGTGGTTTCCTCGGTATTAAAGTCAAGGTTGCGGCCACCGCCCAATAAAATACGGTTGTCAATGTTGCGGAAGTAGTAATACCCTTGCTGATAATGAAAAGCACCCTTAAGTTTTAGATTTTTTATTGGGGCGGTAACTATCACCTGCGCGCGCGCAGGCTTTACATCCAGCATAGGTAAAAGCTGTTTGGCAAAACCATTGGTTGCCACAATTACATTTTTGCTCTGCACGGAGAGCCCGTTCTTAAAATGTGTATGGGCAAGTTTGTCGTCGTCGGTAATTTTTTCGACTTCAAGTCCGTTTAAAACCAAAACACCTTTTTTGTGGGCCAGGGCCAATAAGGAGTGCATCATCATCCCTGTATTCAATTGCCCTTCAAAGTTGTTTTTTATGCAATGCCGGAAGCCTTTTAAGCCTGAAGAATCAATTTTTTTATTAACAATGCTATACACATTTTTAAGCTTTAAAACGCTTTGCATTTTTTTATTAAACGCACTAATTAAATCCGCACATTTTTCAAAATCCTGCTTGTTATCAAACACCTCAAAGCCACCTAAAGGCAGGTAATTCATGTTTTTTTCGCCCAGTAATTTTTTTAACTTTTTTAGTCCGTCGTTGCGCAATTTTACGGTCTCCCACACTGTGGATTCTTCTATGTGGATAAGGTCATCTGCCAGTTCAGAAACGCTTCCAAAACAGGCAAAGCCGGCATTTTTTGTACTGGCTCCCAAGGGCAATAAACCACGCTCTGCAACAAGCACTTTTGCATTGGGGAATTTTGTTTTAAAATCGATAGCTGCATTTAAGCCAACAATGCCACTGCCAATTATTAACAAATCGGTATGGTTAAAATAGCTTTGTTTTTCCCAGTAACTTAATTCCATGTGTTAAAGATGGCGTAGTTTTTGCTAAATTTACCCACAAATAACGGAAAAGTACCAATATTAGATGAATTCTTGTTTTGCCCTCACGTGTAAACGTTTTTTCTTACTCATTTTCTTCATCACCGGGATTCTAGCTAAGGCGCAAACGCCTCCGCCAATTATTTATCAGATTCCCGTTCAGGGAAAAATTGTGGATGATGGGGATAGTCCGATACCGGGCTCGGTTATTCAGGTTTATTCAGGTTCAAAAGTGGTAGCTACAACTACTACAGGGGCTGATGGAAAATATACGTTTCAGGTGCCGGTTAATGCGGATTACATTATTAGTGTTTCGGGACCGGGCATGGTTACCAAAAAATTTATGATTTCGGCGCGCGGTATTCCGCCCGAGCGGATTAATGAACCCTTCAATACCATTGAGGCAACCGTAGGTTTATGGAAAAAAGTAGAGGGAGTTGATTATGCGGCACTGAATCAACCTACCAATAAATATTACTACAATCCGGATAAACAAAAGTTGGAATACGATAAAGCTTATTTGGATCAGATGCTGCAATTAATTGGGCAACTACGCGAGCAGGAAAAAAATTTAGAAAAAAATAAAGCGGCTGCCGAAAAAAATTACCAGACCGCTATAAAAAGAGCAGACGTTTCTTTTGGTAAAAAGGATTGGGCCAATGCTAAGTCGGCTTACCAAGAGGCGGGTGGATTAAAGCCTACCGAGAATTATCCTAAATTGCAAATTAGTGCTATTGAGGCTGCAATAAAAGCTGATGCCGATGCAAAGGCGAAAGCCGATGCTGATGCGAAAGCCAAGGCAGATGCGGATGCTGCTGCAAAAAAGAAAGCTGCTGATGATGCTGCCGCTAAAGCTGCTGCGGATGCCAAGGCCAAAGCGGATGCCGATGCTGCCGCTAAAGCAAAAGTTGATGCGGATGCTAAAGCTGCTGCGGATGCAAAAGCAAAAGCCGACGCGGATGCGAAAGCAAAAGCTGATGCGGAAGCTGCTGCAAAAAAGAAAGCTGCTGATGATGCTGCTGCTAAAGCTGCTGCCGATACCAAGGCCAAAGCAGATGCCGATGCTGCCGCTAAAGCCAAGGCGGATGCTGACGCAAAAGCCGCTGCCGACGCAAAAGCGAAGGCAGATGCCGCAGCCAAAGCTAAATTAGATGCTGATGCCAAGGCTAAAGCGGATGCTGATGCCGCAGCGAAAGCCAAAGCTGACGCAGATGCTAAAGCTAGTGCCGACGCAAAAGCTAAAGCCGACGCTGCAGCCAAAGCAAAAGCAGATGCAGACGCCGCCGCAAAAGCGAAAGCGGATGCTGATGCCAAGGCAAAGTTAGACGCAGATGCAAAAGCTAAAGCTGCCGCCGATGCTGCAGCAAAAGCCAAAGCAGATGCTGATGCCGCTGCCAAATTAAAAGCCGACGCTGCTGCTAAAGCAAAAGCCGAAGCAGACGCAAAAGCGAAAGCTGATGCAGATGCAGCAGCCAAAGCCAAAGCGGAAGCTGATGCAAAAGCAAAAGCAGATGCCGACGCTGCCGCAAAACTAAAAGCTGATGCAGCCGCTAAAGCGAAAGCAGAAGCCGATGCAAAAAATAAATCTGCTGCCGAAATTGAAGCCAAATACCAGGCAGCAATTAAAAAAGGCGACGAAGGATTTAAAACAAAAAACTGGGACAATGCTATCACCGCCTATCAGGAAGCCTTAGGATACAAAGCAAAAGATAAATACGCCGAAGGGCAACTTGGAAAAATAGAAGCCGCCAAAGCAGCCGAGGCAAAAGCAAAAGCGGATGCCGATGCTGCAGCTAAGGCAAAAGCGGAAGCCGACGCTAAAGGAAAAGCGAATGCTGATGCAGCTGCCAAAGCAAAAGCAGAAGCCGATGCCAAAGCAAAGGCGGATGCCGACGCTGCCGCAAAACTAAAAGCAGATGCAGCCGCTAAAGCGAAAGCCGAAGCAGATGCAAAAAATAAATCGGCAGCGGAAATTGAAGCCAAATACCAGGCAGCAATAAAAAAAGGAGACGAAGGATTTAAAGCAAAAGATTGGGACAATGCCCGTACCGCATATCAGGAAGCATTAGGTTACAAAGCAAAAGATAAATATGCCGAAGCTCAGCTTGGAAAAATAGACGCCGCTAAAGCCGCCGATGAAAAAGCGAAAGCAGACGCCGATGCTGCAGCAAAAGCAAAAGCCGAAGCAGACTTACTTGCAAAATACAATGCTGCAATAAAAAAGGGCGACGATAATTTTAAGAAAAAAGAATGGACAACTGCGAAGGCAGGATATAACGAAGCTCTTGGTTTAAAACCAGCAGAGAAATACCCAAAAGATCAATTGGCGGCTATAGACAAAGCAATTGCTGATTACATGGCAGCAAATGCAACAGACGCATCAAACGATGTGCAGTACAAGGCGGCCATGGTACGCGGCGATAACGATATGAAATTTAAAAAGTATAAAGATGCCGTTGGCGCCTATACCGAAGCTTTAACCTACAAACCAAACGATCCCACGGCCAAAGTAAAACTAAGCGACGCACAAAAAAATCTTTCGGCCGATGATATCACTCAGCCTATAAAAAAAGAAGCAAACCCGCTTAGTTTAAAATACCCTCAAGGTATAACCGAAGAGACACAAAGTGCGCCCGGCGTTTATATAGTTCGCCGTATTTTGGTAAAAGGCGATGAGGCCTGGGTTTATGTAATGAAAAAATTCAGCTGGGGCGGCGTGGTGTTTTATAAAGACGAAACGGTAATCACGCAAAATACCTGGGATAACGAAACCCGATAATTTTTTATGGAATTTAATGACCCTTACATCCTAAATAAAAAAATAAGCATGAACAAAACAAAAACCATTTTACTGCTCGCCGCATTTGTATTAACATCCACCTTGTTTGCACAAAAACCTGCTGAGGTTTCCGTTAAATTGCGCGACGGCAGCAACGTAACCGGCACAGCCGCTTTGCCTGATGTAACTTTAATTACTGATTATGGAAAATTACAAATTCCCCTAAAAAATGTAAGCTCCATAAAAGTTGGTATTCCTACCGATAAGGCAGTTACCGAAAAAGCAATTTCTTATTTAAAGCAATTAAGCAGCACCAGCGAAGAAGCTAAAAAAGGCGCTTACGAAGAGTTGATTAAACTGGGTGTAAAAGCAATTCCGGCCATCGATGCGTTTATGAACGACTCTAAAAACCAAAACGATTATACCGGAGAATACACACCCGATAACGCCATTAACGAATTACGTTCTGCCAACGGCATTGATGCAAATACCGGCGATAAGGATGAGGTTAGTATTGAAAACGGATATGTAATGGGAGGTGTATTTGAATTTACGAAGCTGGATGTAAAAACAGAATACGGCAATCTTTCTATACCCAAAGAAAAAATAAAAAATATTGATGTAACTTATATTGGCGAAACCGGAACAAACGAAATGAGTTTTAAATTAATGGGCTCAAAAAATATCAGCGCAAATCAAAACGGCGGTTGGCTTAAAACCGGCATCATGTTAAAAAACGGACAAAAATTTTCTATCGCTGCAAGCGGAGAAATTACTTTGGCAAGTTTATCTAATCAAAAATACCATCCCGATGGAAGTTACGAAACTGCTACCGGCGAAAAATATCCTACAACAGCTGCAACCGACGAGTATAGTACAACAACAACGTATCCTTCGTACGGAAATGTAGTTTATAAAATAGGAGAGACTTCAACGCAAACATTAAAAGCAGGCGCTAAACTTAATGGCACCGCAACAGGTTCGGGTATGTTATACCTCGCTGTTTATGAAACTGTGTTTAATGCAGCTAACAGCGGTTCGTACAGTGTGCGCGTAATTTTAAAATAAAAAGGAGCAGGAGGGAAGAACGTGGCCGATATCATTAAATTATTACCTGAAAATATTTCTAACCAGATTGCAGCCGGTGAGGTAGTGCAACGCCCTGCCTCGGCCGTAAAAGAACTTTTAGAAAATGCCATTGATGCTGAAGCAAGTCAAATTTCTTTAATCATTAAAGAAGGCGGTAAAACACTTATTCAGGTCATTGATAACGGTAAAGGTATGAGCGAAACCGACGCGCGTATGTGTTTTGAACGCCATGCCACTTCTAAAATCAGCACCACGGATGATTTGTTTGCTATTAAAACAAAAGGCTTTCGTGGCGAAGCCATGGCCGCAATTGCATCTGTTACCCAAGTAGAACTAAAAACTAAAACTGCAAATGCAAACGCCGGTACCTGTGTTATAATAGAAGGCGGTAATTTTGTAAGCCAGGAACCTTGTCAAAACCCGCAAGGGACTTCTGTAAGCATTAAAAATTTATTTTTCAATGTACCGGCCCGCCGTAATTTTTTGAAGGACGATGCCGTAGAGTTGCGCCACATGATTGATGAGTTTGAGCGAGTGGCTTTGGCGCATCCCGAAATTTCTTTTAAACTAAACAGCAATAACAACGAAGTTTATAATTTGCAGCAGAGTAGTTTAATAAATCGTATTACAGGTTTACTGGGCAATAATTTAAAAGACAAATTGGTTTCTGTAAACGAAGAGTCGCCTACCATTACCATTCGCGGGTATGTGGGTACGCCTTCGTCGGCCAAAAAACGACGCGGCCTGCAATACTTTTTTGTAAATAACCGGTTTATAAAAAATGCGTATTTGCATCACGCGCTTATGGGGGCGTACGAGCAATTAATTTCGACTGACGAATTTCCGGCTTATTTTTTATTTATAGACGTACCGCCAAATACCATTGATATAAATATTTCTCCCACAAAAACAGAAGTAAAGTTTGAGGACGAAAAAAATCTTTACGCCATTTTAAAAACTTCGGTTAAACGTGCTTTGGGAAAAAATAATTTGGCGCCATCAATAGATTTTGACGTAGAGCAGATTGTTGAATTTAATTACGGAACGCAAACAGGCCCCATTAAAACTCCGCAAATAGCAGTTAATCCTTCGTATAATCCTTTTTCAGAAAAGAAGGAAGGCGCTAAGGATAATTCCAACTGGCAATCGCTTTATCAGGATTATATAAATCCAAACACGGCCACTTCTTTACCGCAGGATGAAAATTTATTTAAGAAAGAAGAAGCACATTTTACAGTTCCCGAAAAGTTTTTTCAATTACAATTAAGATATATAGTAGCGGCTTACGCAGATGGGCTTTTGCTTATAGATCAGCAACGCGCGCACGAACGAATTTTGTACGAGCATTATAAAAAAGCAACCCAGCATCAATCTCCTTCGCAACAAGAATTGTTTCCGCAAACCATGGAGCTTTCTTCTTCGGATATGTTATTGCTGAACGAGTTGAACGAAGATTTAAAAAAATTGGGCTTTGATATTATTCCTTTCGGGAAAGATACCGTAGTAATACAGGGCGTGCCTGCCGATTTAAGCGCTCTTAACAGCGCCGAAGTTTTGTTTGGATTGTTAGAGAATTATAAGCTGAATAATTTAGATGTTAAGCTCGATAAAGGAGAAAACATTTGCCGCTCATTGGCAAAAAATACTTCCATTAAATACGGAAAAGAATTACAACCCGAAGAAATGAAACTTTTAATGGAGCACCTTTTTGCTTGCGAAGAACATTCTTTTAGCCCCACCGGTAAAGTGGTTTACACACGCGTTGATTCAATAGATTTGGATAAACTTTTTAGAAAGTAGTATGATGAATTTCAAATCAATTCCAACAGTAACAAAAAATATTTTAATTATAACGGTACTTGCATTTATAGCAACCAATCTTCTTAAAAGTAAAGTTGATTTAACGAATATTTTGGGCCTGCATTATTTTTTAGCTTCTGATTTTAAGCCTTACCAGTTTGTTACGTATATTTTTATGCATGGCAATTTGATGCATTTGTTTTTTAACATGTTTGCCGTTTATATGTTTGGTGCGGTGCTTGAAAATGCTTGGGGACCAAAACGATTTTTTATATTTTATATTTTTACTGGATTAGGCGCGGCTGTTACTCAATTGTGTGTTTATTATTTTCAAATAACGCCAAAACTTGAACAATGGCAGGTCGCTTATGATGCTACGAGCAATTATATTGAGCAAACTCAAATGCTTGAAGACAAAAAAGAATTCTTAAATCAATTTGTAGTTGTTGGCGCATCGGGTTCTTTATTCGGACTCTTAATTGCCTTTGGATTAATGTTTCCTAATGCAGAGTTAATGATGTTGTTTTTGCCTATACCTATAAAAGCCAAATATTTCGTGGCCATTTACGGTGTTATCGAACTTTTTTCGGGTATTGCCAACAGTGCCAAAGATAACGTAGCGCATTTTGCTCATCTTGGCGGAATGCTGTTTGGTTTTATCTTATTCATGATTTGGCGAAGAAAAAGGCAGTATTAGCCTATTTTCGCATTATCCGGCAAAATAAATTAGTCGCCCATTTGTCCAACAAAATTCAGTATTAGTCTAAAAGATTTTAGGAGTGTTGCTTTTAGAAGTTACTTTGTACTACCAAAAATGGGAGATATGAAAAGAATTTTGCTTGTAGTTGTTTCGTTTTTTGTTTTTACCACTTTAAATGCAAGAGAATTTAAAGATGTGGCATCTTCTCAGGCGGCCCAAATTAATCGAGTAGATAATAATGATTTCGTTATTGAACTTCCCCGTTTTGTCTTTTCGCATACCAATACAAAAATCGGCATAAAATTTAAAAACCCCGCACACGATAAATTAGTTAGTAATGGATACAAATTAAACTTTATTGTTAATGGCGCCGATCAGTTAGTAGAATTTGACCAGAACGGCACCGGCAATTTGTCGTGCACTTTTAAAGCAGATAATAAATTAAGCGTATTGTTTGAAGACGCTTCTTATGTAAAAGAACTTTCGGTAATATCCATCTGGTATATGGTATTGCCTTTAATGGGCTTGTTTTTATTTCTAGGTTACAGGCTTGCTTTCTCAAAGAAAAAATTTACTGTTGTTTCAAGTAACGAGGTTAGCGAAGAGGAGTTTAAGAAATCCGGAAAAACTTCGAGATTAAAAGTTGTTACCGAAGAAGAAGAGGTTTTAGCTTAAAAAAGCCTGGTGTATTTTTAATACTTGCGGTATAAGTAATTTTTCTTCGTTATTTTCAATCACCCAGTCGGCTTTTTTAATTTTTTCTTTATCGGGCATTTGTTTTTCTACAATTTGTTCAATTTCTTTTTCGCTTATCTTATCTCTTTTAGCAATACGTTTTTTTCGTAATTCGTCCGTAGTACTTACAACCAGTATTTTATCAACTGCTTTTGTTATTCCGGCTTCAAATAAAAGCGCGGTTTCTTTAATGATATAAGAATCTTTTTTATGCAGCTTTTTAAAATCTTCAAAGTCTTTGCCTACTGCGGGATGTATAATAGTATTCAAATCTTCCAATATTTTTTTATCGGAAAATATTTTTGTGCGAATGTATTTCTTATCTAAAGCTTTTTCGTTTTTATAAGCTTTTTTACCCAATAGTGCTTCCACTTTGTTTTTTATCTCTGCCACAAAATATAGCTCTTTGGCCCTTTGGTCAGAATTGTAAATAGCCACACCAAGCGTTTTAAAAACATGTGCTACGGTACTTTTACCGCTTCCTATGCCGCCTGTTAAACCTAAAACTTTCATTATTTAAACGGATTAAATAAAGTATATTTTTTTACAATAGTTTTTTTGAGAGGCAAATCATAAACAAAGTCTTCGGTAAGGCCGGCTTTGTTTTTAACTTCAAATTCAAAATGCACAGTGATGTTTGCTTTTTTTGCTTGCTTCATACGAAGTATATAACCTGTGCCATAAAGAGGAGAAATTATACCATCTCCAATTACGTTGCGGGTTTGTTCTTTAAATAAAGCAGGGTCTTTACTTTTTCCCAGTACAGTTGTATCATTTTTTACGATGAGGTTTTTGTAAGTAATTGCATATTCTCTTGCCGAAATTCCTTTTCCCAAAAGAGCGAAACCCAGTTTGGCCTTTCTTTTATTTCCTTTAAAAATTAGTAGCGGAATAACCACATTTTTGTTATTGGGAGTAATCTGAAATAAAAATTGTATTGAATCTTTGTTAAACTCGTAATATTTTGAAACAAGGGGTACTTTACTGCTAAACGAAACACGGTTAGTGCGCACAAAACAAGAGGTAGTTACCAGGGCAATAAATAAGAAAAAACTAAAAAAAAATATACGCACGTGTTATTTAATCTTGTCAACATTCATCACCACAGCCTCGCCACTGGTGCATAAAAGACCTGTATTTTTGTCTTTTATAACCGTTTCAATAATGGCGCGGTTTTTATCCTTAATGGCTTCTTTTACGGTAAACTCTGCCACATAGTCAACATCAACATACATGGGTTTTAAAAAACTAAGCGATTGTTTCAGGTAAATAGTGCCTTCGCCCGGAAATAAAGTGCCAAATACCTTCGAAAATAGGGAGGCACCCAGCATACCGTGCATAATTGGGCGTTTAAACATAGTTTTGGCAGCGTAAGCCGCATCTAAATGCACCGGATTTTTATCGCCTGTACATTGGGCAAAAGCCTCCACATCGGCTTGGGTAAACTTAAAATCGTGGCTGTAGGTTTGTCCGCTTTCTATCATAAGGCTTAATTAGCTATACAAATGTAAAATTTTCTGCTAATATCTGACAAAATTTCTCATCCTCTTGCTTGGCAATATATTTGACGTACTTTTGTCGACTTTTAGAATTATGAGCAAAACTATGGCGGACGAGGAAATTAAGAACGAAAACGAGACTGTAAGCAGTCAGGAAGAAACAGAAGGCAAGGAGCAGCCTGTTGCTGAGCAAACTGTTGAGCAAAAATTAACGGAGCTGAATGATAAGTACCTGCGCCTGTATGCGGATTTTGATAATTTCCGCAAACGCACTGTTAAAGAGCGTGCCGAGTATTTAAAGTATGCAGGCGAAGAAGTGTTTAAAAACTTGCTTCCGGTGGTAGATGATTTTGAGCGCGGAGTTAAGGCGAATGAAAGTTTGACCGATATTAAAACCATTAACGAAGGCGTGCACCTTGTTTTTAATAAACTGCAAGCAATACTAAAGCAAAACGGAATTGAAACTTTTGAAAGCAAAGGAAAAGATTTTGATGCCGAAACGATGGAAGCAATTACTAATATTCCTGCGCCTACACCCGATTTAAAAGGTAAAGTGGTGGATGAAATTGAAAAAGGATATTTATTAAACGGAAAAGTGATTCGCTACGCGAAGGTTGTAGTAGGAAGTTGATTTGAAGCTTTAATGACGAGCTGATTTGAAGATTAGAAAAAAAGAAAATGGCCAAGAGAGATTATTACGAAATATTAGGGATTAATAAAGGCGCTAACGACGATGAGATAAAAAAAGCTTATCGTAAGATGGCCATTAAATATCACCCCGATAAAAACCCGGGTAATAAAGGCGCCGAAGAAAGTTTTAAAGAAGCAGCCGAGGCCTATGAAGTTTTAAGTGATGCGCAAAAACGCGCTCATTACGATAATTACGGCCACGCGGCAAACGCATCATCCGCATCGGGTGGGGCAGGCCAGGGATACAGCGGTGGCGGTATGAACATGGATGATATCTTCTCGCAATTTGGAGATATTTTTGGAAGTGGTTTTGGCGGCGGCGGGCAGCGCGGCGGCGGAAGACGTGTTAACCGCGGTTCAAACATTCGCATCAAAGTAAAACTTAATTTACACGAAATAGCGCACGGCACCGAGAAAAAAATTAAAGTAAACAAACATATTTCTTGTCACACGTGCCACGGTAGCGGAGCTAAAGGCAATGCAACCGAAACTTGCCGGATGTGTAACGGCAGCGGTGTGTACACGCAAATGCGCCAAACTATTTTGGGCATGATGCAAACACAAACTACTTGCAGTACGTGTAGCGGACAGGGACAAATCATTAAAGAAAAATGCGGTACGTGCCATGGCGACGGCATAGAGAGAGGCGAAGAAGTAATTTCAATTAATTTGCCGGCCGGTGTTGCGGATGGCATGCAGCTATCAATGGGAGGCAAAGGTAATGCTGCTCCTCGTGGCGGAGTGAACGGCGATTTGCTGATTGTTATTGAAGAAGAAGAGCATGAAGAATTAAAGCGCGACGGGCATAATTTGTTTTACGAGTGTTATGTAAATTTTGCGGATGCTGCACTTGGAACAAGTGTGGAAGTGCCAACGGTTGATGGCAAAGCAAAAATTAAAATTGATGCCGGCACCCAAAGCGGCAAAGTGCTTCGTTTAAAAGGAAAAGGTTTGCCGGATGTAAACTCGTATCACAAAGGAGATTTACTGGTAAATATAAATATCTGGACTCCGCAGGATTTAAGTTCGGAAGAAAAAAAGATTATAGAAAAGCTGCGCGAATCAAAAAACTTTAAACCCGCCCCGGGTAAAAACAACAAAAGCTTTTTTGATAGGATGAAAGAGTATTTTGAGTAACAGGAGTAATGCTGTTTCGCATTTTCTGTGGGATCAGCATCTCCCGATAAAATTCATGTTATAGTAAGATACCCGGAAACAAGTTCAATGTAACGAGCATTATTTCCCCATCAACCTGTTCAATTCCCGCTCAATGTATTTTTCGGAAGTAAGGAGCGAGTATTGTATGTTTTTGGCGTAGCGTATGCTATCCATAATTTCTTTTTGCTTTTCTTCAATAAGCGTTTTCTGATTTTCGGTAATTGCTTTTTGTATTTCTACCTGGCGTTTTTGCTCGGCAATAATGCGGTTTGCCTTTTTACTTTGCTGCAAATTACGGTAAACAAAAAACACTAAGCCAATTAACAAAATGGCGCCAATAATAAATCCGTTGCGTATAATTTTTTGCCTTTTTACTTCGGCTTCTTTTTTTATTTGATCGGCCTTATAAAAAATATCTTTTTTTAATTGCTCGGTCTTCATTTCCTCTTCTTTCACTTTAAATTCCTGTGCTGCAAATTTCTGCATGCTCTCTTTATTTACCACGCTGTCCTTCATTTCAATCGAGAGGTTGTGCATTTCCAGTGCCTTTTTAAAATTGCCTGTTTTTTCATAAACCTTATAAGATAATTCGGCGGTGTTTTGAATAATCATGGGTGTATTACAGACTTTTGCCACAAGCATACTTTGCTCGGCATATTTTTTAGCGTTGGCAAAATCGCCCATTTCCAGATATAGCGCACCAACACTGTTAAGGCATTCGGCAATTAAAGTTTTGTCTTCAATCTCTTTGGCTATTTGCAAAGATTTCATAAAAAACTCTAGCGCCTTGAGTTTATCTTTTTTAGCAAGATAAATTTCTCCAATGCCGTTATAACTAAAAGCTATTTTGCTTTTGTCGCCAATTTCTTCCGATAGGGCAATGGTTTGATGGAAATAATCAAGCGCCTTGGTAAAATTTCCCAAATTACGGTAACAATCACCAATGGAACTTAAGCAAGAAGAGATACGCGTTTTATCTCCCATACTTCGTGCAATGCGCTCAGCTTCCGAAAAATATTTCAATCCCTTTTTATAATCACTTTGTATGCGGTAAACTTCTCCCATACCATTTAAACAAAACGCGGTAAGGGGTTTATCGCCCGTTTTAGTAGCAATTGCCAGAGCTTGCTGAAAATAATCTAACGATTTACTGTAATCGTCCTGCAAACGATAAATATCGCCAATAGAACTTAAAGAAGAAGCAATACGGTTTTTATCTCCTATTTGTTTAGAAACATCCAGTGCCTGCTGAAAATAATAAAGTGCGTCAGAATTATTACCCTTTAAACGGTAAACTTCCCCAATACAATTTAAGCAAAAGGCCGATTGACTTTTATCATTGGTGGCAGACGCAATTTTTAGCGCTTGCTGAAAATAAGTGAGCCCCTTATCAAATTCTCCGGTGATACGCGCAACTTTTCCCAAACCTGTTAGCGCTTGTATTTGTATTTTTTTAAATCCCGGTTTTTCCGCTTGTTTTAGTACTTCTAAGAGGGCGCTGTCGGCTTTATCGTAATTATCAATCCAGTAGTAGTAATAGCCTAAGCGCGAAAGTCCGTCAATTTCTCCGTATTTATAATTAATGCTTTTACTTTTTTCAATAGCTTCTTTAGCTAAAATTAAATTCGGGTCGTTTTTCCAGTTTTGCGATAATTCATTTAAAAAATTGATGGCCGATGTATCGCTTGCAGCTTGCAATACCTCTTTTTTTAAAGAATCAACCACCTCATTTACTTTTGTACTGTCGCGTAAAAGTTTTTCGGCAACGGCGCTCCATTTAAGGGTAACAGTGGTATTTTCATTACCTGAAGCCTTGTTTCCTTCTTTTTTGCCTGGGTTGCAGGCATAGAGAAAAACAAACAGTAAAAGGCAAAAAATATGTAGAAACCTCAAAAATTTCATGGCACTTAAAGGCGAGTACTAAAGATAGGAATAATATTTAAAATTGGTTGATTAAATCTTAAAAATAGCAGTATAAGCTCTAAGGTTTTTAGTAAGTTCGCCCTATGAACTACAAAGCGCGTTTAGCCTTTCTTGTTTGGATTTACGTGTTAGCACTTTTTGTGTTTACCGATGCGCGTATTATTTTTTATCTGTATCACCATAATCGCTTTGAAGGTGGTTTTTGGGCCTGCCTGCTATATGGCTTGCGTTTTGATTTGGTTGCAGTTACTGCCCTTAACGCAGCTTTTATTTTCCTTGTAGCATTTCCTTTTTCGCTAATGCATAGCAAAGCGTTTCGGATTTTTCTCAAAATTATTTTTATGCTCGCTAACGGAATTGCCTTGCTTGGTAATTTTGTTGACACTGCTTATTTTCCTTATACACTAAGGCGCAGTACACCCGATACCATAAGTTTTTTTATGGAGAAAAACGACGTGGGCACTTTGCTTCCGGTTTTTCTGGCCGACTTCTGGCATCTGGTTTTGATTTTCATAGCCTATTTATTTTTAATGAGCTGGCTGTATAATTTAATTCAAAGAAAATTTTTGAGTCCGTATGCAAAAGAAGCCGGCAATTTCAAACAAATAGCCGTAAAATCTTTGTATTTCGTTCTTATTGCAGCACTCTCGGTACTTGGTATTCGCGGAGGGACGCAATTAATTCCACTAAGTATTATTGATGCCGGTAATTATGTTAATCCAAAATATGTGTCGCTGGTGCTTAATACACCTTTTTGTTTTATCAAAGCGGGCGTGCTTTATACATTGGACGAGAAAAACTATATGTCGGAGGCCGAAGCACAAAAATTGTATAATCCGGAAAAAAAATATGCTTATACGGATGCCGAATTTCAAAATAAAAATGTAGTTGTTATTATTGTAGAAAGTCTTTCTAAAGAATACACAGGTTTAGGCAAGCGCAACAGTTATACTCCTTTTTTAGATTCGTTGATGCAAAACAGTTTGGTGTTTACGAATGCTTTCTCCAATGGAAAACGTTCAATTGAAGGCATTCCGGCAGTTGTGGCATCGATGCCTTCTTTTCAGTACGATTACATCAGTACCGTTTACGCCAATAATCAAATCACTTCGCTGGCTAATGTTTTAAAAGTAAAGGGCTATTACTCTTCTTTTTTTCACGGAGGTACTAACGGTACTATGAACTTTAACGGGTTTTGTGCCAACGCCGGCTTTGATAAATATTTTGGGCGCAGCGAGTATAACAACGAAAAAGAGTATGATGGCGATTGGGGAATTTGGGACGAACCTTTTTTGCAGCGTATGGCATCCGAGCTCGACAAGCAAAAGCAACCTTTTGTATCGGCTGTATTCACATTAAATTCGCATCACCCTTACCAAATACCCGAAAAATACAGGGAAAAATTTCCTGAAGGAAAACTCCCTATTCATAAATGCATTTCTTATGCTGATTATTGCCTGCAGCAATTTTTTGCCACAGCTAAAAAACAAAAATGGTTTGCTAATACGCTTTTTGTTTTAACGGCCGACCATACCGGAGTTTCTGAAGACCCTTACTATGATAATTCCTGCGGTAATTACCAGGTTCCTTTGTTTTTTTATCTACCCGATAATTCTTTAAAAGGAACAGATAATCATGTAGCTCAGCAAATAGATGTTTTGCCAACCGCTCTTTCAATTTTAAGATATAATCAACCTTTCTTCGCTTTTGGCAATAACCTGATGGATTCAACCCAAATTAAGAACCGTTTTGCGGTTAACTATTACAATATTTGCTATCAGTATTTTTCGGATGAAGATTTGCTGCAATACAATGGTATCAATGCTATTGGGTATTATAAATACCGTACAGATTCCCTGCTAAGGAGCAGTTTACCTGTTACGCCCGAGATGTTTGAGTTGGAAAAGAAGGTTAAGGCTTTTGTGCAGCAGTATAACAACCTGGTAATTCATAATAAGATTTCCTTGGGCAAACCTTAGCCTAAGCCGGGGTTTATGAACATTTAACAGGTATAAATCTCTTTAAGAAGCGTGTCAATTCTCTTATATAATGTCTTAAATTTGGGTCATGAATTTATTATCAGTACAAAATGTTACCAAGCGCTACGCAAACCACGTTGCCCTTAGTAATGTTAGCATAGAAGTGCCTGCGCAGTCGATTTTTGGCTTGCTGGGTCCAAACGGTGCAGGCAAAACATCTTTAATACGCATCATCAATCAAATTACCGGCCCTGATGAAGGCGAAATTTTATTGAACGGAAAAAAGCTTGGCGAGGAAGATGTGGCGCATATCGGGTATTTGCCCGAAGAGCGCGGGCTGTACAAAAAAATGAAAGTGGGCGAGCAGTCGCTTTATCTTGCGCGCTTAAAGGGAATGAGCAAAGCGGATGCGATGAAAGAACTGAAAATCTGGTTCGAGAAATTTGAAATGGGCGGATGGTGGAATAAAAAAATTGAAGAGCTTAGCAAAGGAATGCAGCAAAAAGTGCAATTTATTGTAACTGTCATTCACAAACCAAAATTATTAATATTAGATGAACCTTTTAGCGGTTTCGATCCTATTAACGCGCAATTAATCCGTAACGAAATATTAGACTTACGTAAAAACGGAACAACGGTAATTTTCTCAACACACAACATGGGTTCGGTTGAAGAATTGTGTGATTACATAGCTTTGATAAATAAATCGCATAAAATTTTGGACGGCTCTGTAAAAGAAATCCGTAAAACATTTCAATCAAACACGTACGATGTTAATTTTAAAGGGAACCTTATGGGCTTTACCAATGCCATGTGGGCAGGCGGAGAGTTGCTTGACAAACGCAGCGACGGCGATATACACGATGTGCGAGTAAAACTAAATGGCGCCAATAAGCCCAACGATTTATTAAAAGCAGTAATGCCTTTTGCTGAGATTAATTTTTTGAAAGAAGTTATTCCGAGTATGAACGATATTTTTATTATGAAAGTTAATGAGCAGGAGGTAGTAGGAACGCAGAGTAATTATACTGAATAAGCACAAGAGCTAAGAACCAAGAAGCAAGAGAAGGGAAATCTCAGGTAAATGAAAAAAATAAATTACATATTAATTTGTTCCTTGTGTTTGCTGATCTACACAGGTTTTGCCGGCGTAAATAGACCTGAAGTCGAGAAACTCGTTGTTGCCAAATTAAGCGAAGAGCAAAAAATAGAAATGCTTATTGAGTATATAAAAAATTTAAAAGACGCAGTGTTTATCCGTAATGGCAGCGAGCATTCGGCTGAAGAGGCGGCAGAACATCTTGCCGGTAAGAGAAAAAAGGCAGGTACTAAAGTAAAAACTGCGGTGGAGTTTATTGTGCATGTGGGCAGCAAATCAAGCATGAGTGGCAAACCCTATATGATAAAATTTAAGGACGGCCATACCGAGACTTCGCAGGCATTACTGGCCGAAGAACTAAAACGAATTGAAAAACTAAAATAATAATGAATAAAATATTTTTAATAATCTGGCGCGAGTATTTTGAGCGCATTCGCAAAAAGAGTTTCATTTTAATGTCGATTTTAGGACCGATACTTATGGCGGGCGGATTTGCTTTAATTATATGGCTAGCCAATGCCGATAAAACCGACCAGAAGATTGCGGTGGTAGATGCTTCAATGGCTTTTGGAAAAATGCCCGATAATGATTTTGTAAAATTTTATTATCCCGACCAAAAAATTGAGCAGGCGCGAAAGGATTTTTATAAAACTGATTATACCTGTATTTTATACATCCCGTATAATGTGGCGCAAAGCAATAAAGCTCCGGTTGAATTATTTTTTAAAAAATCTCCGGGCTTTGCGGTTAACCAATACATACGTGATGTAATGGAAAAAAAGCTGTACGAACTTAAACTGATGGCCAATAATATTGACCCTTCTATACTGAAAAATGCGCGGCAAACTGTTAACATAACGAATATTAAAGTAGAAGAGGGTGGGGCCATTAAAAAAAGTAAAACTGAAGTATTAGCTTTTATCGGGTTTGCCTGCGGAGTTTTGATTTTTATTTTTCTAACTGTTTACGGCGCCCAGGTTATGCGTAGTGTAATGGAAGAGAAGACCAGCCGTATTGTAGAAGTAATTATTAGCAGTGTAAAACCATTTCAGTTAATGATGGGAAAAATTATTGGCGTTGCATTTGTGGGCCTCACACAGTTTGCTATTTGGATATTACTCACCACTGTTTTAACTACCGTTGTGTCTGCCACACTTCTTAAAAGTATTACCGGTGATGTGGCCAAACAGCAGGAAAAAATGGAAATTGTATACAAGCAAGGAAGCAATACTGATTTTAAGGATTTGAAGAAAATCGACAGTAAAATGGAAGCCTTGGGTATGATTGAAGATTTAAAGGGAGTGGATTTTGTTGCTGTAATTGTTTGCTTCTTCCTGTATTTTATTGGAGGATATTTATTTTACAGCGCATTGTTTGCCGCAGTTGGCTCGGCTGTAGATAGTGAGTCGGATACACAGCAGTTTATGTTGCCCATTATGCTGCCTTTAATTGTGGGATATATTATGACGGTTAACGTGATGCAAAACCCCGAAGGAAATATTGCGTTCTGGGGCTCCATGATTCCGTTTACTTCGCCGGTAGTTATGTTGGCGCGAATACCAAACGGCGGGGTTCCTTTATGGCAAATTATGGTATCCTTATCACTTTTGGTATTAGGTTTTATTTTTACCGTGTGGCTTGCGGGAAGAATTTACCGAACCGGAATTTTAATGTATGGCAAAAAAGTTACCTGGAAAGAAATTATTAAATGGGTTTCTTACAAAGCGTAAACACATATCGAAGGAATAAAAATTTCTCCCCTTTAAGGGGAGACGTTAAAATTGTTTCACAAAGTGAAACGTTAATGGAGGGGTCAGTTTGGAAGCACAAACTGTATTTATGGTTGGTAATGCTCTTATTTGGAACTACCCTAATAGCCCAGGAAAAAGAACCCAAAAGCAAATACACGCGTATTGAAGCCGGTCCAATGCTTTCGTTTTATCAAAACAATAATTTTCACACCAATAACTCAAGGCCGCGCTACGCTTTTTTTGTAGGCGTGTACGAAGATTTAAAAATACATAAAAACTTTTCTTTTATGCCGGGCTTAGAATACGTGCATCATGGTTTAACATTTAACTCGTATTACATCGCACCCGGCTATCAGTATTTATATGATAAGCATTTTGATTATAATTACCAGATAACTTTTCAGGAAGCACGCCTCAATATTTTATTCAAGCAGGTTATAGGCATAGAAACCAGGAACGTGGTTACGGGATATACTTCCTGCGGATACATACTGCGGTATTTGTTTAGCTCTAACATGGTGGTAAGCTCTAATCTCAGCGGTGCCGAGCTGTTTAACGGTAAACCCAATATTGTATTTGAACATCCCATATTACAAAAAAACATGTCCTCGGCAGTAAAATTTATAGGAGGCGTACAGCGAAATTTTTTTAAGACCCACCGCGCTTTTTTCTTCGAGTGCGCTTTTACGTTCTCACTCTCCCGTTTTTATGTAAGCGAGAGTTTTACGCCCTCATCGCTCTATATAAACGGCTCTTTTCTTCAATTGGGCTTGGGAGTTAAATTTTAATTTATTACCTTTAACGGTTTAGAATACTATTTTGATAAGATTCCGATACATACTATTTTTAAGCCTTTCCCTTTTTATAAATTTATTAAGGGCGCAGGATATTCATTTCTCGCAATTTTTTTCTACTCCCCTAACAATCTCTCCATCCAACACCGGTAATTATACCGGCGATTGGCGCGTCATGGCCAATTACCGAACTCAGTGGAAAGAAATAGCAAAACCTTATTTAACGCAATCTATCGCTGCCGACAAACAATTTTATTTGTTCAGTGAAAAAATATCAGCGGGATTACTAATTATAAACGACAGGTCGGGAGGAACTTTTCAGGTTAATAAAATTCAACTTTCAGGCGCCTACCATAAATCATTAGGCAAAAACAGTTTTCATTTTGGTATTCAGCCGGGCTTTACCTTAAAAAGTATTGGCCGTAACGAAACTTTTCCCGACCAGTTAAATTGGGGTACTGGCAAATTTGATTCCGGTCTGCCAAACAACGAAAGCAATCTTACATTTCGCCTAAATTATTTTGATTTAAACGGAGGCGTGGGGTACGATCATAAATTTAAAAAGGTTGAAGTATTTACTTCTTACGCCGTTTACCACCTTAATTTTCCGAAAGAAACATTTTTGGGTAACAGCAATATTCTTAAGCCGCGCCAAATTTTTAGCTTGGGCGCCACCTGGTTTACCACCCCAAAAATTACTTTGCAGCCTTCTGTTTGCATTATGGGAACCGATAAAGCCTCCGAATTTTTATTCGGCACCCGCGCTTTTTATTCCTTAGATAAGGAGTATTCTATTTCTAAGTCTCTTTTTGCAGGCGTTTATTTCAGAAAAGGTTTTTATAATCTTACCGATGCCTTTTTTGCGGTGGTGGGTATGAACTACAAACAATATTACTCGGGCATCAGCTACGATTTTAATATCTCACAATTAAAAACCGCATCCAATTACAGAGGGGCATTAGAAGTTTCATTTATTTACACCGGACTAAGCACGCGCATCCTCATGTTATAACGATGCAAATCCCGATTGGCCGTTTACGCATGCAACAGGGCCGCAAACAATTAGTATGGTGGCTTGTTTCAGAGGATGCTGCGATACCGCAACGCAAACAAATGCAGTAACTGTAAAAGGGCCATTGGCAACTTTTAGCACGTCTATGGATTGCGATTCGCCGCACGTTTATATTTTTACCGGAATTTTAAGTGATGCTTTAACGTGGGATTGGAATTTTGGAGATGGAAATTCTGTTAATGGCTCAACAGCTCCTGTAATTTCGCACAGCTATACCGCCAGTGGCAATTATTGGGTTTATCTTACCGCGTATAATCCCGGCACAGGCTGCAAAGCTTCTAAAGACTCAGTGTACATTCACGTTCGAGATATAAAAGCTGATTTCTTATTTGATACAACCTTATGCTCAAAAGTTGGATATAATTTTGACGGCTCTCCCTCTGTTGACGTAAATATTTTTGGAAACAACGGCTATACCTGGTTATGGGATAATTCGGGCCCAACAATTACAGCAAGTACAATTACAACGCATAGTTTTTCTCCCGGTTATCATACGGTTACTTTAATTGTGCGGGATATAAACGGTTGCCCCGATACAGTTAAAAAAGTAATAAGGGCTTTTTCGGTTGTCGCATCTTTTACCTGTAGTCAGTTAACCATTTGCAGTACGGATACAATTACGTTTACAAACACTTCTACAGCCGATACAACCATAACAGGGTACACCTGGGTGTTTGGCGACGGCAGTACATCTAACCAGCAAAACCCAACGCATATTTATACTATTACCAACACTACGCTTACTGCGGATACGGTACGCCTGTA
Source organism: Bacteroidia bacterium (assembly GCA_038214655.1). Lineage (GTDB taxonomy): Bacteria > Bacteroidota > Bacteroidia > B-17B0 > Aurantibacillaceae > PALSA-968. The sequence goes on from JBBQRR010000011.1 coordinate 43,319, forward strand.
TATTGTTACAGCTCTTGGTTGTATAGATTCCAGTAAAGTAATATTATCAATCTCAAGGCCAAGCGCAGCTTTCTCTACTTTATCAACTGTAAATATTTGCGCCGGCGATTCGGTTCATTTTAATAAACCTACCACATATCCAACCATGAACTGGAATTTTGGCGACGGCAATACACAAAGCGGAGGCAATACTCCATGGCACCCTTATGCGCTTGCAGGTTCTTATACGGTAACTTTATTTATTATGGATGCATTAGGTTGTACTGATGTGCGAGCCAATGCTATTGTTAGTGTGCAAAATAAACCGCAAGTGTATATTACTTCGCCTGCTTTTCAAACAACAAATTTATGTTATCCGTATCAGGCAACTTTTACCGACAGTTCTTTCGCAAGTGTTTTCTCGCACCGCATTTGGAATTTAGGAACCGGACAAACTGTTAACAATGCATTGGTAACAGTAGGAACTATTTATCCTTTGCCCGGAACGTACACCGTAACACTTGTTGAGTTTACAACAAATGGTTGTGTAGATTCTACAAAACGTACACTTACTTTATTTGGCCCTATTGCCGATTTTGATTTGGGTCCCGCTATTATTTGTAAAGGACAAAACATTACGTTTAATATTAAAGACACTACCGATGTGTTTACCTGGCATTGGGATTTTGGCGACGGAAAAGATACCCTTGCTTTATCTCCTGTAACGCATACTTATAATTCGCATCCGCCTGGTGGTACAACAAATGTTACTTTAGTTTACTGGAGCAATGATTCAACCTGCGTGCAAACAAAAATTTACCCGGTAAATATTTATCAGGTGGTTTCTGATTTTAAAAGAAATAACGATTCGCTTGTTTTTGATACGGCGCACTGTTTGGGTATTACGGATCAGTTTAATAATTTTTCGCTGGGCGCAGATACGTATGGCTGGACTTTTGGTGACGGAAGCTCAAGCACCGTGTATAATCCGCAACACCAATACACCCGGAATTTATGCGGTTGAATTATTTATAAAAAATAATACCACCGGTTGCGTTGATACACTAATTAAAAACATGTACATATTTCCACCGGTAAACGGAACTGCAACAGGAGACAGTATTTGTAAAAATCAAAGCGGACAATTAAGTGCCGCCGGCGGAACTTCATACACATGGACACCGGCTACCGGGTTAAGTTGTACCAATTGTCCCAATCCGGCTGCAAATCCATTGTCGACTACAAATTATTCGGTGATTGTTACGGATGGAAACGGCTGTATGGACACAGTAAATACAAGTGTGTATGTGCAACAACCTCCTAATACTATTAATTGGGATACCAGCATTGTAATTGGTCAAACCACACCTTTGCCCGGTAATGCAGGAATTGGATTTACTTATACCTGGACACCGCCAATCGATTTAAGTTGTTCTAATTGCGCTAACCCGGTTTGTTCTTCAACGGTTGATATTACGTATATAGAAACGATTTCTGATTTGATGGGCTGCTTTACGGGACAATCTACTTTTACCGTGCAAATATTACCACTGTCGTCCGTTGATGTGCCGAGCGCGTTTACGCCTAACGGAGATGGCGTTAACGACATTATTTACGTAGCAGGTTGGGGAATTAAAAAACTGAATTATTTCAGGATTTTTAATCGTTGGGGAGAATTAATTTTTGAAAGCAACGATATTAAAATAGGGTGGGACGGCACTTACCGCGGCGTACCGCAGAATACCGAAACGTATGTGTACGAAGTAAGTGTTGAGCCTTATATTGAAAGCGGAAAAAGCGTTTTTAAGAAAGGCGCCATAAAATTATTGCGATGATTCGTGCCACGCCCAATCCGTTATTTCACCAATAGCGAACTCTTTGTGCGCTGTACACGCAATAAACGGCACGTCTTGGTGTAGATTAGAATTACTTCTTTAGCTTAATTTTTTTTACGATTTCTGTCAATTCGTCAATGGCGACTTTGCTATTGGCCGACATAGCCACATGCACAACAATATTTTTCTCAATTTTATCGGTTTCTATTTTTTGTTCTTTCAGGTATAGTTTTTCTTTTTCGTTTTCAAAAAAGAACCAATCTACGTTGCTGCCGATAAAATCGCTTTTTTGCAACTCCTTGTATTTGTCAAATCCGTATTCGGGATAGAAAAAAGAAGGGTGGCTGCCAAGGTATATGGTAAGGCCCAGCCAGTCTGTACCGCTGTACTCGCTGTATTTGTGCAATTTTATTACCTGAAAATCGTATTTCTGGTCAACTGTTATGCAATAATTATCGGGGAGTGAAAATTCAAATTCTTTCTTGCTGCCAAAAATTTTTATTTTTTCTACGCGTGCCTTGCGCGGATTTGACCTTGTGCCTTTTGTAATAGTTTTAAATATTTTATCGGTTAGCGCCATGTATTCTTTTTTTTCGGCAAAAGCTTCGGGGTTTATGTAGGCATCCATTCTAAAAATAGCACGGTCGGGCGTTACTACCGTTAAGCTGCCAATAAAAATGGCATCGCGGCTTGTATCGAAAGTTATAGGTGAGCTTAACAGGCCTACTATGGAATCGCGGTCCACGATAATTTTTTTGGTGTATTCAACGCCGCCCGCTTTCTGCGCGGCTGTATCTTTAAAATCATCGCGCTTGCCTAATAAAAACATTTCTTGTACAAATAAAACGAGGCGCTTGTCGCCGCGGTTATAAACAATACGCGTTTCTAAATTGGTATTGTGGTCGGCCGACATAATATCTACCTGTCTCGCCATATTTTTAGCCGAATCGGGAAAAAGAAAAAATGCCCGGTCGTTTAAAATGGAAAGTTTGTTTTTAAGGACTAAAGTGTTTAAATCCTGCGCTGAAATAAGATGAATGGTTAATAGCAGGAGGAGGGTTAGATGTTTTTTCATAATGCAATTTAAGAAGAAAAAATAAGGTTGACACCTTAATTTTGTATTTGCGTTAGGGATACAAAAGGCCCGTAGGGGTTCTTTTTGCCAGACGGGTATATATTAGGTTAAGGCATCGACTTTGTGAATTTTAATTGGGAAAGGCGTGGCAAAAAAACGGCACCCTTTTGAAGCCCGGCCCCGCGTAAGAATATTCTTTGAAAGAGTATCTTTCTTGCGGGGTAGCGCCCAAATCTTCCAATAATCGCTTATCCAAAAACCGGTAAGATTGCTTCGGCGTCAACAGCCTCCCCGCAACGACACTACTAATGAAACACCCAAAATTCAAGCCCATCACTAATCCCAAAACATCGCCCGCCACACTGCGCTTTGGCGTCTCCCTTCAAAGGGGGAACCGTTTTACTCCCAATTAGCTAAAAACCAGCATCAAATCTGTTCAAAACCTCTTGCTAAAATAAGGCTCAAAAGCCGTATTTTCGGGCAAAATTATAGCACATGTCAGATACCTTAACAAACTTAGATACCGCCAAAAAATTAGGACTGCTTCCGGAAGAGTTCGAAAAAATAAAAGAGATACTTGGGCGTACGCCAAACTTTACCGAGCTGAGCATTTACTCGGTGATGTGGAGCGAACATTGCTCGTACAAAAACTCAATTACCTGGTTAAAAACTTTACCTAAAGACGGCCCGCATATGCTGGCCAAAGCCGGCGAAGAAAATGCAGGTATGGTTGACATAGGCGATGGCCTTGGTTGCGTTTTTAAAATTGAAAGTCATAATCACCCCAGCGCCATTGAGCCTTACCAAGGTGCAGCTACCGGAGTTGGAGGAATTAACCGCGATATTTTTACGATGGGCGCAAGACCTATTGCTCAATTAAATTCTTTGCGCTTTGGCGATATTAATTCGGCAAAAACACAATGGCTTATTAAGGGTGTTGTAAAAGGTATTGGCAATTACGGCAACGCGTTTGGTATTCCAACCGTTGGAGGAGAAGTATTTTTTGATGATTGCTATAACGTAAACCCATTGGTAAATGCCATGAGCGCGGGTATTGTTAAGATTGGAGAAACGGTTAGCGCAACAAGTAAAGGCGTGGGTAATCCTGTTTTTATTGTTGGAAGTGCAACCGGTAAAGACGGCATACACGGAGCAACTTTTGCAAGTACAGATATTACTGAAAACAGTGCCGAAGATTTACCGGCAGTGCAGGTGGGAGATCCTTTTCAGGAAAAATTATTATTGGAAGCAACTTTAGAAGTTATAAAAACCGGCGCCGTGGTCGGTATGCAAGATATGGGCGCAGCAGGAATTACCTGTTCTACCAGCGAGATGAGCGCCAAAGGCGAACACGGAATGGAAGTATGGTTACACAAAGTACCTACGCGCCAAACCGGAATGAAGCCGTTTGAAATTTTATTATCTGAATCGCAAGAGCGCATGCTTGTGGTAGTTGAAAAGGGCCGCGAAGAAGAAGTAAAAGCTGTTTTTGATAAATGGGATTTAAACTGCGAGCAAATTGCAGTGGTTACCGAAGGTAATCGTTTAAAATATTTTATGTACGACGAATTAGTTGCCGATGTGCCTGCAGATACTTTGGTATTGGGCGGCGGTGCACCGGTGTATACACGCGAGTACAAAGAGCCGGCGTATTTTGCCGAAGCGAAAAAATTTAAAATGGACGATGTAAAAGAACCGGCCAATTACAAAGAGGCGATGGTTCATTTAATTTCGCACCCAAACATTGCCAGCAAACGCTGGATTTATAATCAGTACGACAGCATGGTGGGCACTGTTAATCAAAGCACCAATAACCCAAGTGATGCCGCGATAGTAAATATTAAAGGAACCGATAAGGCAATTGCATTAACGGTTGATTGCAACGCACGATATGTTAACGCTAACCCCGAAGTGGGTTGCGCCATTGCAGTATGCGAAGCGGCGCGCAACATAGTTTGCAGCGGCGGCGAGGCAAGTGCAGTTACCAATTGTTTAAATTTTGGAAACCCATACAACCCCGAAGTATATTGGCAATTTGTGGGCGCCATTAAAGGAATGACGGCCGCATGTTTAAAATTTGAAACGCCCGTTACAGGAGGTAATGTTAGTTTTTATAATCAGTCGTCGTACGAAGGGCCGGTGTTTCCTACACCAACCATTGGTATGTTGGGAATTTTAGCGGATAAAAAAACGCAAACCACTTTAGATTTTAAAAACGACGGCGATTGTATTTATTTGGTAGGCGATTCGCAAAATTGCATCGCTTCATCCGAATATGTTTATTCGTATCACAAATTAAAAAACACACCGGCTCCGTATTTTAATTTAGACGAAGAGTTTAATGTGCAACAAGCCGTAAAAACTTTAATTAAAGGCAAACTGGTAGAGAGCGCACACGATTGCAGCGATGGAGGGTTATTTACTGCGCTTGCCGAATCTTCTTTTAACCGCGAACTTGGTTTTGATATTGCCGTAGATAAAAAAGTGCGTAAAGATGCTTTCTTGTTTGGCGAAAGTCAGAGCAGGGTAGTGGTAAGCGTAAAAAAAGAAAACGAAATTGAAATGGTGGGCTTATTGAAAAACGAGAACGTTGCTTTTACCAAACTTGGTTTTGTAAAGGGTAAGGAATATAAAATTGACGGCGAGATGTTTGGCACGGTTCAGGAATTTAAGAACCTGTACGATACTTCTATCGAAAAAATTCTGAACAGCTAAACCCCATGCAAGGTACGCCACAGGTTTCGCGAATTGTTGTTTATTGCCGACAGGCTGTTTTCTGCCTACTGCTTACTGCCAACTTGCAGCTTTCCTTTTCGCAAACCCAACATCAATTGTACGTATCGGCCTTAACCAAAGACTCTGCTAAAGATTACGCGGGCGCTTTGGAGGATTTGGAAAAGGCAATTGCAATGAAAGAAGACGACAGTGTGCATGTATTGCATGCAAGAGTAGAGACCGAAACCAACCATTATAAAGAAGCTTACGTAGAAGTTAATGAGGTGATAAAGCACAACCATACTAATTTTGACGCCTACATGCTGCGCGGCATACTGCGCGCAAGGCAGGGTAATTACGAAGGTGCCACACACGATTTTGATAAATGCATAAAACTAAATGCTAAAAACGCAAAAGCTTTTTATAATCGCGGCCTCGCGCACGCCTACATGGACGAAGTAAAACAAGCCATTGCAGATTTTACCAAGGCAACCGAGATAGATGAAAAATATTCGATAGCCTGGTTTCAGCGCGGGTACTGGAAAGAAATTGGCGGAGATTTAAACGGCTCGCTTGCCGATTTAAACAAAGCGAAAGAATTAAATCCCGACGATAAAAATTTATACGTTTCGTTGGCAGTAACAAATTATAAATTAAATAATAAAACCGAGGCCTGCACCAATTTAAACGAAGCAAAAAACCGGGGCTCGGCCGAGGCCGACGAATTAATTTTACTTATGTGCAAGTGAGAAAAAGCGCCTACATACTTATAGTTATGTTTTTATTCTCCCCTCTCTTTTGGAGAGGGGCAGGAGGGGAGGCTTCGGCGCAAAATTCTTTTACAGTTGATGTAAGAACCTACACACCCGATTGTAGTCTGGCCGCAGCGGCAGCTCACGTGCAAGGTGGCATACCTCCGTATTTTTACCAATGGAGCAATGGCGCTATTGGAGATACTATATCCAGTTTAAATGCCGGAAATTATTCGCTTACAATTTCAGACAGCAAGGTGCCGGCAAATGATACGGTTGTAAGTTTTGTGATTAATGAAATTGTTTGCAAAGTAACATTCAACAACCGCTTTACACCCAATAACGATGGTATTAATGATACATGGGGCATTGGCCGCATTATAGAGTATCCCAATTTTTTACTTCAGGTATTTGACCGTTGGGGACAAGTGGTTCATCAACAAAGGGGGCAATATATTCCTTGGGACGGAACGCATTTGGGAATAAAAATGCCCGAGGCCACATATTATTTTATTTTCTTTTATGAGGAAGGAAAAACCAAAAAATTTGAAAAAGGAAATGTAACCATAGTACGATGAAAAAATATTTTTTACATATTTTTTGTTTGTTAAGCGTTTGCATATGGGCGCAACAAACTCCGTCGTACAGTCAATTTGTGCTTAATCAATACGCGCTTAATCCTGCCGTGGCGGGAACAAATATTGGATTAGAAGCAACAGTTGGCAGCCGTGCACAATGGATTGGTATGCCGGCAGCTCCGGTTACAAATTTTGGAAGTGTTACTTTTGGCTGGCGAAAAAACTTTTCATACAGGGGCCATCATGGCGTTGGTGTGTATGCTGAAGATGATCGTCAGGGAATGTATTTTGCAAAATCGGCCTATGCTTCTTACGCGTATCATCTGCGAATTTTTACCGGTCTTAATATTGGCGCAGGTATTTCGGCAGGCATACGGCGCATGGGTTTAAATCAATTATTGTATGATGGTACTGACCCGGCTTTAAATTTTCAAAAATCATTTGGCTTGCTTTATCCCGATATTATTCCGGGCATGCGCGTGTACACGAAAAAACTATTTTTTGATGTAAGTGTAAGGCAATTGTATGTAAATAGAATAAAACAGGGCTCTTTTCATATCGGTACTACGGGCGCAAAGCTTGACCCGATTTTGATAGTTTCGTTAAAAAGGAAATTTGTTTTGGGAAATAACTCCTGGGTTTTGGTTCCGGCGGCAATGATGCAGTACACTATTCGTAATATTCCATATATCCAGGCCAATTGTATGTTGTTTTATCATAGAAAAATTGGAGTGGGCGCTTCTGTAAGAGGTACCTCGTTCGCCTCGGCTATTCTGCAGGTTAGGTTTTTAAAAAATGTAATAGCAGGCCTTGCTTACGATTACCCCATTAACAGGCTAAGGGCAGCCGGCGCAAATAGCTTTGAGATGATTCTTAATTTTACCCCCGGGGGGGGCGATGACGATGGGCACAAGCCCCGTATTAATGTGGCCCAATGCCCGGATTTTGATTTTTAGCAATAAAAGGCTAACTTTACATTAAACCTTTTGGGGATTAAAGCATCAAAAGACCAAATAAACACAATATGAAAAAAATAATTTTTTTAGCCGCCGCCTCAATTGTATGTAGCGGTTTATTGTTTACCTCTTGCAAAAAGAAGGAAACCGAGGATAACGATACAGAAGCGGCATCCGACCATGCAATGGGCGAAACCGCCTCAAACGATATAAGCAACATTGGCAATCAGGCATCTTTTAGTAATATGACTACCTATAAATTAGGAGCGTCTGATCAGATTTATACTATGTGTGCCACTATCACAAGAGACACACTCAACAACACAAACCCGGATACCTTAACGGTTGATTTTGGAACCGGCTGTACAGGTTTAGATAACCGCACACGTAAGGGGATTTTGCAATTTGTATATACAGCAGGCCTGCATTACCGCGATTCGGGAAATGTGATTACTGTTACTACGCCAAACAACACGTATTACGTAGATAACAACCAGATTATCATTAACAGCAAAACCATTACCAATAAAGGGCATGTAACAAACGGCATGTTAACCTGGGTAATTGCCAGCGATATTAAAATTAACCGCGCAAATGGAAACGTAGTTACCTGGAACACCACCAACCGGACCAAAGTTTTATTGGCAGGCGAAACAGCTCCTAATAAAATTAATTGGCCACAAGCAAAAGTTGCTATTTTTGGCGATGCTACCGGCAGTCATACAAAATTAGGAGGCAGCACGCATACGTTCAGCGCGCGTGTATTGCAGTCTAAATGGTTAGTAAGAGATTTTACCTGCGGACTGTTTAAACGCTTTTTTGTTTCGGGAACATTAGAATTTACTCCCGACAGCAAACCAACCCGTTACGTTAACTTCGGCACCGGCAATTGCGACGATCAGGCAGTTGTTACCATTAACGGCCACGCTTACAACATTACCCTTCACTAGTTAGATATTGAAAAAAGAAAACCCCGAGCTGAAAAGAAGGAATTATCCAAAAAATTCGTCTGGGTTTAAGAAATAAAAGGAGCTCCCAAAAAAAGGGCTCCTTTTTATTTGGATGATAGAATTGCTCCATTTTAACATTTATTACCAGCATATCGCCCTTGCAGATTGATAGATTGTTTTACCTTTGGTTAAACAAATTATCCAATGAGTTGCTCAATTACTATCACAAACGCTTATTATGACCAGTCTACTGGCGACATGATAGTGCAAGGAACAGCTATAGGCTGTCCGGGTCCAACAGTTACAGTAAGTATCTCATGTGGAGGTAGTCTCACTGTTCCTTATAATGCTGCAGGAATATGGAACGCAACACTACCTAATACATGTACGTGCAATCTGCCGGTGACTATCTCCGCTTACTGTACAAGCACGCCTGCATGTAATGCAACTTTTATAATAAATAATTTATGTTGTTGTCCAACTTTCACTGATTCAGCTACTCCTGGAAATTGTAACTCAAGTGGTCAGCAGTTGTTTACATTTAATGGAACAATATCAATAAACGATTCTTGCACTTATGTAATCCCAAGAGATTTCGGTGACGGGACTTTTGGAATTCTTCAAACATTCACAGGTACAGGAACTTTTCCTCTTGCTTCGGAAATGGACCATTATAATCCGGGTACTTATACGAGCTCAATTAATGTAGTGACTCCTTCAGCAGGCTGTACTAATGGCCAAGCTCCAGTTACAATTACTGCAACTTGTGGGGGCAGCGGATGTCCACCTGGCTCGATTCTGTCCACTTTTTGTGTTGTATTACTAAGTTTTTTCTTGATGTTTGGTTCAATAGCTCTTATCATTCCTAATTTTATAAGTTCGCTTACTCCCTGTGGCACTACACTTTCTCTTACGAATTATGCAACTGTGGCTGCTGTCATGCTATTTTTGTTTACCATTTTTTGCGGTTCCTGTTACTGTAAATATCTTTTGAGAATAATTGCGCAGCTGTTAATTGTAGAAGGGCTTCTTTATTTTCTATTTGTTCCTCCTACAGTTCCACCGTCAGCTGGATGTTTTGCTATTTTTGGTAATAATGCGTCAACTCTTGCTGGTATTCTTATCGGTTCAGGAATATTGCTACTTACAATATGGTACTTTTTATATAAGAACACATGCCAGTTAACACGATGTGATTTTTGGTGCATAATAGGGGGCATAAATCCTGTCAATCCATCCTGCACTACAATTGCTATCTTTGCAATGTTAATTTTATGGGTTAGCACTTCCATGGTAGGTTTAATAACACCGGGATTTGTAGTTGCCGTCGTAGCTGCAATTGCATTATCTACTATTTCTTGCGTGATACGTAATATTTTTCTGTGCACAACTAACTGTAATAACTGTTAATTTTATAGTGATGAAGTCAGGTCGCGGTTTAATTCTTATTACATTATTGTTTTTTTCACAATTAATAATATTCGGCCAGTCAACTAGTGCTTCAGAAACAAAGAGATTTGGTTACGAAATTGAATTCGGGATATCCATTTCAAATTTTAATCCTCTTCACCAGTACCCTTATCTTTTGAACCAGCCTAACAATACACCGGTTCGCATTGGCGGAGGACTTTATTTCGGGAACTTTAAAAAAGTATTTTGGAATCCTTTCTTTAATAGCAGCATGGTTTCAGATAAGGCCAAAACGGGTACAGTTAACGGCTATTCAGTAAATGTAACATCCACTCAGGTTTCTCTAGGATTGCTGGCTGGATACAGCATTTACGAAAAAGAAAACCTAAACTTATCTATTTTGGCAGGGCCTTCGTACGCATTAGGCGTTTTAAATTCAAAAGCTAATGGAAAGAATAAAATAAACGCGGATACATCTTTTTTTTATGAGCGAAGTTTAATTTCTAGCTTTCCGGTTTTTGTTGGGATGATGCTTAATTGCGGGAAACTAAAATCATTTCAAACAACACACTTGGACTTTATGATAAAGGCAGGATATAGCTTTCAAATAGTAAATCCCATTTGGAGTTATAATTTTTCCCATCAAACGGTTAGGGACAACGGTGCTGACAAGAGCGTAAACTTAGGAGGCTTTTATTTTTCTATTGGTGTAAATTTATGGACAATCAAATAAATTTTTATGCCATGTTCCTCTTGCAATAAACCCAAAATTGTTCCGGCTCCCGGTAGAAACTATTCCAGACTAGGTACCTGTACTTTTTGCATGGTCACTTCTTTCATCGGAAGTGTTGGCGCTTGGATAGCTTGCTATTACTTTAAAAGGAATTTCCCAGTGGAAATATGCACCTGGTTAACGGCTATCATTGCAATTAGTCTTTCATTTTTGTTTCTTACACATATGTTTTTTCTTGCGTATAAAAATATGCATAAAAAAACCTGAGTTTAATTTTTGCCCGTTCGAGCGTATTTGTAATCCGTGCGAGTAATTACAAATAGAAAACTGAACATGCGCTCGGTTTTTTTTTAGGAAAATGATTTTATTTCTTCTGTGTATCGGCCCAGCCGAAAATGCTTTTTAAAATATCGGTAACACGTGCCATAGGGTCTTTGCGTATTTTCGCTTCTTCGTCGGCCACCAATAAAAACAAACCGTACATAGCTTTTTTAGTAACGTAATCTTCCAGGTCGGGGTTTTGTTTTTTAACGCCCGGTATTTTATTGTATTTTTTTACCAAGGGATCCCAGTACTGAGTAACTTTTACTTTAGCGATGGCATCTTTTACGATAGGTTTGTATTGTGTATACAGCTGCACGTTGGTTGCGTTATTAAGATAATGCGTGGCAGAAGTATCAGAGCCTTTTAAAATAGCCATTGCATCTGTAACGGTCATTTTTTTAATGGCGTCTAAAAATACAGGGGCAGCAGTTTTAGCGGCTTCTTCGGCAGCGCGGTTAAGCGATGTTTCAAACTCGGTTACTTTTTTCTCTAATCCTAATTTTATAAGTTTGTTTTTCATTTCCTGCGCCTCGGGCGGGAAAGGAATAAACAAACGCGGGTTTTTTAAATAACCATCTACTTTAGCTGTTGCCGCCGTAGAATTATTTGTACCATGATTAAGCGCTTCTTTTAGTCCGGCAATAATTTCATCATTGGTAGGCGCTTTTACTTCGGTGCTGCCGCCTTTAATAACAGCTGCATCTTTCTTTACTTCCTTTTCAATTTTATCTTCGTCTTTTTTAACTTCGTCTTTGGCTTTGTTCCACATATCGCCAATCTGTGCCTGTGTTTCTAAAACACCAATGCTCAATAGGGTAAAAAATAATCGTTTCATGTTTTTATCGTTTAAGGTTCTTGTTTTGCAAATGTCGTGCCGAAGGTAATTATTTATTGATTAAGTCATTAGTTAGATCCGGTTCGCGCTTTAAAAAGGCAAAACCACCCTTGCGGTATATTTCTTTAAGACTAGGGTTATTTTTAATTGCCTCATCGGCTTCGTTTACTTTTATTACAAAATAGGCGGGCTTATCAATTTTCTCGTAAAGCATCCAGTTCATGCTCATTAGGTTGAATGAGAAAGCCGCTGCATGACCCTCTTTGCTCATTTGCTCTTGGCTTTGCTTTATGTACGCCAGCATAGGGGGCGAGTTATGCGAGGGCTGCCGGTTGGTATAAAACATATACGCGTAACTTTTAAAATTAATAGTTTCTACATAACAATCATTACCCCTAAGGTTTTCATAAAACTCAATAGCGGGGCCTTGCGAGTATTGCTCGATCTTTGGAGTAATAGTTAGTGTAAGTAGCCAGGTTGTAATTAAGGTTGTAATAAATAATCCGTAGGCGGCTTTCTCTTTTCCTTTTCTAAAAAGTTTAACCATAAAAAACAATACGCCTGCCAAAAATAAAATTCCGATAAAAGGTTCGTAGCCTGCCCATGCTACTTTTGTGTTTAAGCTCGCCTTTGCAAAACCATCATCAATTACATTAGAAGAAATAATACTGCCCTTAAATTTTTCTACCAACGGAATTACTGTAAACGCGGCGCCTACCACAATAGTAATCAGTATACCGAAGTAAAGTAAAATCCAGTTCAGTTTTTTTTGCTTGTAAATGATCGTGTAAAGACTGTAAGCCGCAAGGTAGGTAAGCGGAAAATAACACATGCTTGAATAGTGTACGATTTTTGTTTTAACAACAAGGCTGAACAAAAGAAGTACCACCCAAAATAAAAACACCATCCATTTTTTGGTGTACAACTGAAAAGGAGTGTCGTCTTGCGATTTTTTATGCGAGGGAATAAAAAAGAGCACGGCAGGAAAACAACCAATCAATAAAACTGCAACGTGATAAAAATAAGACCCGCCATGGTCAGAATCTTCGGTGCTTAATAATCTGATTTGGTAAACTATAAATTCTTTTACTATGTCCCAGTGCCCGGCGGCAATTTCATAAATAAACCAGCTGAAGCCGCTTAAAAATAAGGCCACGGCAAAAAACAAAAGATTTTTAATGTTGGCGAATGGTTTTATTTTTAAAAATAACCAGGCTGCTACAACAGTAAGGCCAATAATAATCAGTGCAACCGGCCCCTTGGTTAAAACTGCCAGCCCTGCAAAAACACCCGCATAAACAGCGTGTCGATTTGTAACTCCGGGCACATTATTATTAAACCATTGCAGTAAATTATAAATACTCAGAAAAATAAAAAGATTAAACCAGGGGTCAATAATTCCCGACTTAAAATATAAAAACGGCAAAAAAGAACCTGCGTAAGCCAACACCCAAAGCATAGCAAATTTATGATCGTTTATTTTTTTACCAATGCTGTAAATTATATTGAGGGTAACAATTCCGCAAATGGCATCGGGCAGGCGGGCGGCAAATTCGTTTATGCCAAATAGTTTCATGCTAAACGCCTGTAGCCATATAAACAAAGGCGGTTTTTCCCAAAAAGACTGAAAGTTTAATTGCACGCGACTGTAATCTCCGGTAACCAGCATCTCGCGCGCGCACTCGGCAAAATTTATTTCATCCCAATCAAATAAATGCACGCCTCCTAAAAACGGAATAAACAGCAGTGCGCCGAAGAGCGTAATTAAGTATTGGTATGTAAAACTTTTGTTATCCCTCATTAAAACATACTATAAACAGGTTTATCCAGTTTATCAAATTTTTGCGCAATCTTCGAAAAATAAAAAAACCAACATACCAAAGAAGAAAAACAAACGGCTATAAAACTTCCCGCGGTTATATCTTCAAAAAAGTGCTGCGACAGGTAAACCCGCGAAAAAGCCACCGTAATTGCAATTAAAAAATAAAACACCTTTCGCCCGATGCTTTCAGAAAGAAAACTTAAGCAAAAAAACAAAGCAAAAGCCGCCGTAGCATGCCCCGAAGGGAAACTGTTATGAATATTTATATCAACGCCTTCAACCAAATTTAAATGCGGTAAATGCAGTTTTTCAAAAGTTAATTCGGGCCGGTCTATATCAGCAAAAAAAGCGTATTTAATGCCTTGCGTAAAACCGGCACTTAACCCATAAGCAAGCAAAACAGTAAGGCCCTTGCGAATATTAAGAATAAGAACTAAAATTCCGGCCGATACAACAAAAACACCATCTCCTAAATAAGTAACATATTCAAAAAAAACATTTAAGGAAGGGCGCAACAGACTGTTAAAATACTGGTGCAGCTGAATTTTATCAGTAAGCGCAATAACAAAACATGCAGCGCAAAACAGAAACGCATAGGGGATCAGGAAATATTTATTTTGTTTGAGAGTTTGGCGCAAGTTAAATTTTTCTTAAAGATAATTGTAATACCATTCCGAAACATAAAAAAGCACAAAAAAGGGTATTATAGCGCGTACACCGATGTTGAAGTGAAACTGACTTGCGTTTTAACCTGGCTATAAAAACTAAAGCACTACCAGTTCTTTTATCAATTCTTTTTTAAGATAGCGGTTTACATTTTGTATTAACTGGCTCTTTAAAAAGTGCAATTCGTTTTTTAGCGCGGCCGAATCTACCGCTATAAACAAAGTATGGTCTTTTAAAAAAAGGCGGGTGGTGTGTTTGGCAATCATCTCGCCGGCAATTTCTTTCCAATTAACGGTAAGCGAGGAGCTGTCAATTTTTTTGTCGAGCCGGTTTGTCTTTAAAAACAAATCGATGGCGGCACCCAAACTGCTTAAATTTTGCTTACTCATTCTTCCTTAAAATTAACAAAAAAACCCCGACGTTTAAGCCGGGGTTCCTTTAATTTAGAAACAATTTATTTAATGCTGTTAACTTTTCTGGTCAATTTCGACTTTAAGTTAGCGGCTTTGTTTTTATGAATAACGTTACGTTTTGCAAGTTTATCAAGCATAGCAGTTACTTTAGGAAGCATTGCCGTGGCCTCTTTCTTATCCGTTGTTTCACGCAATTTTTTTAGCGTAGAACGGGTAGTTTTTGCCTGGTAACGGTTGTGCAGCTTTTTGGTTTCTGTCTGCCTGATGCGTTTAATTGACGATTTATGGTTTGCCATTGTTCTTTTTGTTTAAAAGGATTGCAAAGATAGGGCTTTTATTCACATCGGCAAGGGTATAAATAAAAAATTAAGGCTGTGGTTAATAGGCTTTTTTTTGCTTTTTTTGATGTTGATGAAAGCTGTTTTATCCCTATTTATGTTGGTATTGGCCCTGGGCATGGGCGCTCAAACAGAAATGGGTAAAAACCTGGTTCCCAACGGTAGTTTCGAGAATTTTAAGAAAAAATCAGATAATATTAAAAATGCCCTGCCCTGGAAAGGTATTGCTACGGTAGATTATTACCAAAAAGTAATAGAAAACGACACCACCAATTGCAAAGGCGCCCTTAACGGAGATTGCTATGCCGGACTAAGATTTCAGAAGAAATACAAGGAATTTTTGGAGGTTAAGCTGGCCGAATCACTTAGGCACGGACAAAATTACGAGTTTGAGTGCTCTATAAAACTGGCTTATTGGAGTAATGCCCAGCTTAAATCTTTTGGGGTTTACTTCTCAAAGGCGGGTATGAAAGCCGTTTCTTATCCCGAGCGGGACTATATAGTTGATTCTGTTGCCAAAAAGGGAGCTTTAGATGGGCGTTTTTGCTGGTTTAAAATTCATGGAATTTACAAAGCCGGCGGAGGAGAAAAATTTATAACCATAGGCAATTTTTCGCCCAATGTGCGCAAGGATATGGCTAAAATTAACCTCTTTAAGCCCGGATTTAAGGAAGCTTATTATTTTGTTGATGACGTGTCTTTAAGGTGGATAAAACCCAAAGAAGACGAGATTAAAATTGTGTACGTAGATAGTGTGAAATACGAAAAGGACTCGGTGCTGCAGGTAAAAACCAACGCGCATGTGGGGGAGAAGATTACGCTAAAAGTTTCTTTTGATCTGGGTAAATCGTATTTAACTCCCGAATCTTTTCCGGAACTCAATAAACTTTCTCAATACATGTTTCGTCATCCTAATTTTGTGATACAAATTAACGGACACTCCGATAACCAGGGCTCTAAACGTAAAAATCTTCGCTTATCAGAAGAGCGTTCGCGGGCAGTTTTTGAGTATTTAATTACTAAGGGCGTGCAAAACAAAATGTATTACAAAGGTTTTGGAGATACAGTTCCGGTTGCCGATAATGCCACCGAAATCGGACAAGCTCAAAACAGAAGGGTTGAGTTTGAAATTTTGAAGGAGTAGGCGCTAAAAACTAAACTCCAATTTTTTTTCGGGATTTGTTACCTTAGAGCTTTGTTTGTTTCCATTAACCTCTGTATGCACCATATTTATTTGCGCAGGCAAATACTCGTATAACAAAGTGTTTTCAAGGGCAATTGTTTTAGGAAGCGCAATATCCTTTACTTCAAAATAAACCCAAACGGCATCTTCTTCTTTTTCGTAACCAATAAAATTTAAAGTTTGAAGTTTAGCGTTTACAGTAATTTTTAGATGATTGATTATGTAATGAGCAAGCGTTTTTTCGGCCACAGCTTTGTCCTTGGGATGCAACAGGTCAACAGGCTTTTTGTAAACTTTTTTAAGTGTACTTTCTATATTATCAGTAAATAGTTTGCAACTTATTTGTAGCGATTTGTTAGCAGTTTTGTATTTAATATCGGTAACGCTTACATAATAAGGATGGAAAGACGCTAAAAGCAATATCAAAATTGCCAACACCGCCAATTTTTTAGCGCGGCTCAATATTTTTATAGTTTCGTAAGTCTTTATCATTATTTTTATGCGATAAAGATACAATTTTTATGTCCCAATTTTGGTTATGGTTTAGCACCGGCCTGCAACATATACTTGATTTAAACGGCTACGACCATATTTGTTATGTTACGGTGCTTGCGGTGCTTTTTCCTTTGGCTGAGTGGAAAAAACTTTTGGTTCTTGTAACCGCTTTCACAATCGGCCATTCGCTTACACTTGCGCTGAGTACGCTTCATTTAATTTCTCCTCCACAAAAAATTATTGAATGCCTTATTCCAATTACCATTTTAGCTACTGCAATTCATAATATTGCCTCCCTTAATCATCCCCCAAAAAGGGGTATTTTTAATTATGTTTTGGCGCTGTTTTTTGGCTTTATGCATGGCATGGGCTTTTCGTTTATGCTAAAATCTCTAATGGGAAAAGAAGAAAACATCCTGGCTCCGCTGTTTTATTTTAATATTGGCTTAGAGGCAGGGCAATTGATAATAGTTGCTTGTGTACTACTTATTTCTTTAATTTTACAATCGCTAACCAAACTAAACAGAAAACACTTTGTTTTAGCTGTGTCTTTGTTTGTTGCGGTGATTGCAATTTTACTTTTAATTCAACGTATAAAAGAACTTTGATATGTTACAAAAAACTCTTTTTAAATTTACTTCGCGTCTTTGTGCCTTTATGGCAATTGTATTAAGTACAATGCCAATCCTTGCACAAAACTTAAAAAACAATCCCGCGTCAAATCACGGTAATAAATTTGAGCAGCTCGGCACCATTTTACCCGACCCTAATGAATATCGCAGCGCTTCGGGTGCACCCGGCCACAAATACTGGCAGCAAAAAGCTGATTACGATATTGAAGCAACGTTAGACGAAAAGAATTTACAATTAAACGGCAGCGAGTGGATTACCTATTACAACAACTCGCCCGATAAACTTACTTACCTGTGGTTGCAGTTAGACGAGAACCAACATGACCCAAGCAACGAAGCAAATTATTTTGACGAAAGTAAAATTACTCCGCCCTTTACAGAAAACGAATTAAAAGACCTTGCTCCAAAAGAAATGCTTAAGGGTCTTGGAGACAAAATTATTTCTGTAACCGATGAGTTAGGGGCAAAATTAAAATACACGGTTAATCTTACCATGATGCGTATTGATTTGCCAAAAACATTGATGCCCGGCGCAAAAATAAAATTTAAAGTAAAATGGAATTATAAATTATCTAACCGCATGGAGCAGGGCGGGCGCGGCGGTTACGAATTTTTTCCGGAAGAGGGTAATTATCTTTTTACTATCACGCAATGGTATCCGCGCATGTGCGTGTACAGCGATTATCAGGGATGGCAAAATAAACAATTTACCGGACGAGGCGAGTTTGCCTTGGCATTTGGAAATTTTTTAGTGAAGATGACTGTACCTGCCGATCATAAAGTTTGTGCAACAGGTAATTGCTTGAACTATGCCGCGGTTTTAAGTCCGGCGCAATTGCTTCGCTGGCAAAAAGTGCAAACTGCCACTGATGTAAATGAGATTGTAACTTTGGAGGAAGCAAAAGCGGCCGAGAAAACTAAAGTGGCTACAACTAAAACATGGATTTTTAAGGCTGACAGTGTTCGTGATTTTGCCTGGGGATCTTCGCGCAAATTTGTTTGGGATGCAATGCCGCAAAAAATTGCGGGCAAAACCGTAATGTGTATGAGTTTTTACGGTAAAGAAGCTTATCCTTTGTATCGTAAATTTTCTACCAAAGCCGTTGCTCACACAATTAAAACGTATTCTAAATTTACCATTGATTATCCGTATCCGGTTGCGCAGAGTATTGAGGCTGCTAACGGAATGGAGTACCCAATGATTTGTTTTAACTACGGCCGTGCCGAAAAAGACGGCACCTACTCTGAAGCAACAAAATATGGAATGCTGGGCGTTATCATTCACGAAGTGGGTCATAATTTTTTTCCGATGATTATTAATAGCGATGAACGCCAATGGAGTTGGATGGACGAGGGATTAAATACCTTTGTGCAATTTTTAACCGAGCAGGAGTTTGATAATAATTATCCTTCGCAACGCGGGCAGGCGTACAAGATTACCGATTATATGCGTATGCCTAAAAATCAGTTAGAGCCTATCATGACTAATAGTGAAAATATTATTCACTTTGGTCCTAACGCTTATGCAAAACCAACAGCGGCATTAAATATTTTGCGCGAAACGGTAATGGGCCGGGAGCTTTTTGATTTTTCCTTTAAAGAGTATGCAAAACGCTGGGCCTTTAAACATCCTACCCCTTCTGATTTTTTTAGAACGATGGAAGACGCATCGGCAGTTGATTTGGATTGGTTTTGGAGAGGTTGGTTTTACGATATTGAACCGGTAGATATTTCGCTTGATTCGGTTAAAGCATTTACTTTTATCAATGGAAAACAGGTTCCTGTAAAAAATGATACCATCATGCCTAATGCAAGGCCAAAAGAATTTCAGCATATTTCTAAAATACGTAACAAAGAAGAGGGCATGAAGTTTTTAGTGGACGTGGACACCTCTCTCAGGGATTTTTATTATTTCTATCAGCCGGATGAAAATACTTTAAAAGAAAAAAAACCGATTAATCGCTATGAAAGTCTGGAAGTATTAAGTGATTCGGCCTACGCGTTCATAAAAAATAAATTTTACTACGAATTAAATTTTACCAATAAAGGCGGCTTGGTGGCTCCCTTAATTATTCAGTGGAATTTTAAAGATGGCACGAGCGAGATTGAGCGCATCAACGCGTACATATGGCGCAAAAATGAAAAAAATGTTGTAAAGACTTTTTCAAAAGATAAAGAAGTGGCTTCTATTCAACTCGACCCTTATAGAGAAACAGCGGATACGGACGAGAAGAATAATGCCTGGAACATGAAAGAAACCCCGTCTAAGTTTGATGTTTTTAAATCTAACAGGCAAGGCCGCCGCGCCAATAACAATAAGGATAATCCGATGCAGAAGGTTAAGAAATAGAACATCCCCCGTCAGCTTCGCTTAGACGTCCCCTTCAAAGGAGAAAGCGCGTATTCTAAATTGAAGACTATTACTACTGCGAGGGCATTAGGTGAAGCTCAAATTTCAAAAAAATAAAATTATAAGTAATTCCGGTTTCCACTTTGAAGGGGTGCGCGCCATTGGCGAGAGGGGATGTTAATCCTTATCGTCGTTAACCTTGCTCAGGCATTTGTGAATCAGATTTCCATCCTTATCAAGCGTTAAAATAATTACCGTTTTAATAAAAACCGAAGCGGATATACCCATAACAATAACAAAATTTTTGCCTTGCTCCAGCGCGCGGTGCACTTCTAAAATAGGATACTTACTGTTTTGTTTAAATTTTTTTGGGCAAGGAAACTTTTTAAGTGTTTCGTTAAGGTGAACTATTTTGCCTTTTTGAGGATTAACAAAATTACAATTTGACGTTTTGTTTTTGTAGCAGGGCGTCAAAGTATCGTCGGCATCAATTGGCGCTTCAAAAAAATGGCCGTCGGCATAAAATTTTACATCGCTAAACAAGGTATCTGCCTGCAATAGCAAATCCAAATGCTCAAGGGCAATTTGCTCGGGACAAACATGCGTTTGCGCCGAAAGAGTGAATATGGATGAGAAAAACAAGACCGTGCTTAAAATAATGCGCTTCATACACCAAATATAGTAATTTTTTGCGTAGAAAAGCCCTCACTTTTAGATAAAGGATACTACGGGATAAAATATTTTTTTATACTTTAACGGCTGATTAATTACCTATGGAATTAAGCAAAGAACTTGTGAGTAAGGAAGTATCTTTCGATATATTTAAAAAAGCGTACAGCCTCATGTGCACCGCAAAGGCCATGACCGAGTTGTATGAAGCAAATAAAGAAGTTACCGCAAAATATGTACACGCTACATCGCGCGGGCACGAGGCCATACAAATTGCTTTGGGCTTACAATTATTACCGCAGGATTATTTAAGTGCATATTATCGGGATGATAGTATGCTGCTTTCTTTAGGATTGCGGCCTTACGAATTGATGTTGCAATTACTTGCCAAACGCGATGATCCTTTCTCGGGCGGAAGAACGTATTATTGTCATCCGGCATTGCGCCGTGATGATATGCCTAAAATTCCGCATCAGAGTAGTGCTACGGGTATGCAGGCAATTCCTACAACCGGCATTGCAATGGGCTTGCAGTATATCGAAAAAATGTTTCCTAAAAAAGGAGTTACTGATCCTCCGGTTGCGGTTTGTTCATTAGGTGATGCGAGTATTACTGAGGGCGAAGTAGCCGAAGCATTTCAGATGGCGGTACTTAAAAAAATGCCGATTTTATATTTGGTGCAGGATAATGAGTGGGATATTTCGGCTCATGCAAAAGAGATTAGAGTGCAGGATGCTACCGAATATGCAAAAGGTTTTAAAGGATTAGAAACACGGACTATTGACGGAACTGATTTTTTAAAATCGTACAATACAGTAAAAGAAGTTTTAGAAATTATGCGCAAAGAGCGCAGGCCTTTTTTAATTCACGCAAAAGTTCCGCTACTCAATCACCATACATCGGGTGTGCGCAAAGAATGGTACCGCGATGATTTGGAAGAAGCCGCAAAAAAAGATCCATTGCCAAAATTGCGTAACCGTTTAATTATTGACGGAGTAAGTTCTTCTGAAATGAAAAAAATGGAAGAAGATGCAATTGCATTGGTAAAAGCAGATTACGCAGAAGCATTATTAGCGGAAGATCCGCACCCCGAAGATTTATTTACGCACGCATTTGCTCCCACGCCTGTTACAGAAGAAAAAGGTGAGCGTTCTCCAAAAGGAAAACAGCCAACCGTTATGGTTGATGCTGCTTTGTTTGCAATAAGGGAATTGATGGCTAAGCATCCTGAGTGTTTGTTGTACGGACAGGATGTGGGTGCCAGATTAGGCGGAGTTTTTAGAGAAGCAGCAACATTAGCGCAGCAGTTTGGCGATCATCGTGTTTTTACTACACCAATACAAGAAGCGTTTATTATTGGCTCTACAGTTGGTATGAGTGCGGTTGGATTAAAACCAATAGTAGAAGTACAGTTTGCCGATTATATTTGGCCGGCATTAAATCAATTATTTACAGAAGTATCGCGCTCTTGTTATTTGTCGAACGGCAAATGGCCGGTGAGTTGCATTTTGCGTGTGCCCATTGGTGCTTATGGCAGCGGCGGACCGTATCACAGCAGCAGTATTGAGAGTGTAGTTTGTAATATTAAAGGAATTAAAGTTGTTTACCCGAGCACCGGTGCCGATTTAAAAGGTTTGATGAAAGCTGCTTATTACGATCCTAATCCGGTTTTGATGTTAGAGCACAAAGGATTGTATTGGAGTAAAATTAAAGGTACCGAAGATGCTAAGACTATTGAGCCCGATGAAGATTATATTATTCCGATAGGAAAAGCGCGTATGGTGCAAGAAGTAGCAGCCGATGGACAGTCGGCAGAGGGCAGTATAGAGTCTACAATGACTGTGATTACCTACGGCATGGGAGTTTATTGGGCAAAAAACGCAAGCAAGAAATTTCCCGGGCGTGTTGAGATTTTAGATTTAAGAACACTTTCGCCATTAGACGAAGAAGCCGTTTTTGCGACTGCGAAAAAGCATGGAAGGGTTTTGGTTTTAACTGAAGAGCAAAAAAGCAACAGCTTTGCACAGAGTGTTGCTGCGCGTATAAACGAAAACTGTTTTGAGTTTATGGATGCTCCCATACGCGTAGTAGGGGCGGAAGATATGCCCGCGATTCCGTTGAATTCTATTCTCGAAAAAACGATGTTGCCGAATGCCGAAAAGGTGGAAGTGGCGATTGAGGGATTGTTGCAGTATTAACTCAATTCGTGAAACGATAAGAAAAATTTAAACAGGCTACTAATGGTATGCCACCACTCTGGCCTTCCTGTTTAGTGGTAACAATTGATAACACGCAAACGTTTGCTGCCAAAGTAAAACCACCACCAAATCCCTTTTTCGATAACCAAAAGCATTTAAGCTCTAAAGGGAAACCAAATCCATTGTAGTAGTGGAGATTCTCTTTATATTTATAGCTAAAAAAATGGCCCGGGCCATTACCCCCTCCACCTTGCCAACGAAGTGCGGTTGCCCATCTGAAACCTTCGAATAAAACAATACTTAATCCGCCGGCTATTGACCCAAAGAAGTGAGGTTTTTTAAAGGCACGGCCAAAGGATACAGATAAATATCCTAAACTGGATGTATTGCTAGAGTCGACACTATTACAAAACACTACTGAGCTTGAAATGGCTAAGTTCCGTTTTGCAATCAACAAACCAATATTCCCACCCGGAGCATTAAAATTGCTAGCAATTTGACTATAGGCGGGGCCTATTGAAAAACAGACCAACCTACTATAATAATTTTGCTGAGCCACAGTATCTCTTAGCCAGGCTTCCTTTTTTTTTCTTTTTTCTTCTTCTACCCTTTTTTGCAATTCATAATCTGGGTCAGGCCCAAAAACCTCTCTGCGTCCATTTGAATATCGGATCTTCGCAAATTCGCGTTTATCCACATTTTTCAGCAAGGTATCTGCGCCCTTCGCCAATATGTATTTCACACGATTGTCCGTTACCTTCAATATGGTCACGGGCAAGATCAGGCCACTATGGGTAAAAAGCGTGTCCTGTGCAAAAGCAAAATTGCAAGTCCCGGTAAACAAGTAGATAAAAAGTACGGCTCCGATTTTTTTCATAGAATGAGTAACGTATAAAATTAGGGCTTTTTGTTTTAAAGATAAAATACACACACTAAGTTTTTGGCACATTTATAATGAGAATTGGTTCATTTCTTCTTAAAAAACGACCTATTTACCCCAAAAATTTCCTGTATTTTTCGGTATGCGTAAAAACTTCAATGTACGGGTGTACGGCATATTGGTAGAGGGCGGCAAACTACTGGTAAGCGATGAGTTTATTAAAGGCAAAGAAATTTGCAAACTCCCCGGCGGTGGACTGGAGTTTGGCGAAGGCCCGGCAGAATGTGTTGTGCGCGAGTTTAAAGAAGAGACAAATTTAGCTGTTGAAGTAAAAAACCATTTTTATACCACCGATTTTTTTGTGAACTCGGCGTTTGATGTAAAAAGTCAGGTAATAAGCATTTACTACGTGGTTAATGCCCTCGAAAAAATAAAGTTGGCCATAAGTAGCAAAAAATTTGATTTTAAGAAGAAAGAGGAGGGCGCGCAATCGTTCAGATGGCTAGATATTGATAAAATATCTGAAAATGATTTTACCTTTGTAATTGATAGGAGAGTGGCCGGTTTAATAAGCGAACAAAAAAATATATTCAAATAATGTCGGGCAAAGGTACTAAATGTCGAAGTAAACTTTACGAAGATATGCTAAGAATATATCAGCTAAAAAATCGCTTAGATTAACGTAAAATACGCATTTTACAAAACGAAAACAAAGAGCCACCAAGTTTAGCGGTTCTTTGCCGTAAAATACGTTTAAAGGCGCTTTAAACGTTAGGCTTTAAAGTACAGCATTCACATAAATAATTCAAAATTATTTATGTACGTGAACCATTGAGTTGCTAAAATCAAATCTTACAGTTATTGAATCTTAATAATACGAATGTTAGAAGGGATATCTAAATTGCTTTGAATACTTAGGCAATATATGCCTATTGGAAAATCTTTTAAATCAATTTCTGTTTGATTTGAATTGCAGGACACATTTTTTTTTAGTAAAGTCTTCCCCGTGCTTAATTCTATCAGCCACAAAGTTGCCCCATTATATATTGAACAACTAACATTATATCTTACAGTTATTTCATTTGTTGTTGGATTAGGATAAACGTCTATTTTACCTTCAATTTTATTTATTTCAGTTATACTGTTTAAATTCCCAGCTTTCCAAGTTTCAATAAGTCTGTTGCTTGCACCATCAATCCCTGCACTTATATAGATGGTATTATTAAATGTAAATGCCATGCAGCCTTTACGACCAAATGAAGGCAAGGAACTTTTGGTTTGCCATTGATGAAGACTTATATCGTAGGTATAACAATCATTATAGACAGTATTGTTACTGTCAATTCCTAAAGCAATGACAAATAAATTATTTGCATTAAATGCAGAAGCATATGTTCTTCCAAGTCCGGGAAAAGAATCAACAAGCATCCATGTATCGCCGATTGGATTGTACTCAAATAATTTATTTGAAAATTTATTTGCCGAATCAGCGCCAAAAACTAAATAGCCCTTATTATTAATTACTGTTCCCGAAGCTCTCCAACGACCACCTTGTGGCATATTGTTTTTTTGCAGCCATGTATCGTTTATTACATCATACTCCCATACCTTTTTAGTGCAATTATTATTTCTATCCCGCCCGCCACATATATACGCTTTGCTATTAATAAAAAAACATACTGCTCCCTGAACAGAATCGGGAACAGATGTTTTTGGAGACCAATTATTTGTTGCTGTATCATATCTCCATACTAAATTTGATGCTTGCCAGTTGGCATCAATCCCACCAATTATATAGCCATAATTATTGTATGAAAAGGAACAACAATACTGCCTTCCGATAGTAGGCAAAGAAGCAACGGCAATTGCAGGCCAAGTATCATTCAGGGGATTAAACCTATGAAAATCTGTCGAAGGGCCAACTCCCGAAGCATTTCCTAATCCGCAATAAACATTGTTTCCAATAATAAATGTAGACCCATCATCACGTCCAGCGGCAGGAAAATTTGGTAATTGTTGCCAATTTTGTGAGGAGGCGTGTTCAATCAATAAAAAAAGAAAAGCAAGGCAAATTATCTTTCGTATCATTCTAATATTGTTCAATTTTTTTTGCACGAACTATCAAAAGAATCATAATCTTATGGTAGTATCCTGCGTTTCATCCGAAACGATTTCATAATTACTTTGATTATTGTACTTTAACAATCCGTATTGTTTTAGGAGATGTACCATTACTTTGTATGCTCAAAGCAAAAATACCACTTGGAAGTTCTTTTAAATCAAGCGTTGTTTGGGTTGAGCTGCACAAAACAGTTTTCTTTATCAATACCTTACCGGAACCTAATTCCATTAACAGCAAAGTTGCTTCATTACACGTGGGGTCGTTTATTCCGTAATTAATATTCAACTCGCCAGTGGTGGGATTTGGATAAGCGGTTAATTCAACTTTGATATTTATGTATTGTTGAACATCTGTATTTAAAGGGCAGCCCGGTACTTCGCAACCGTTGCTGTCAACTTTTAAAATCCAAACATCCTGAGAGGTTCCATCGCTTGGCTGTACAAATCCAACAGCAACATAACCACCGTCAGGGGTTTGTTTAATGTCGCGTAAATAATTGAGAGCCCCCTTATCCGATGTTGCTTCATAAGTTTGATAAAAAACAACATTTCCTGATGAGTCTGTTTTCATAATGAAACCATAAGTACCCCAAGAGTTTCCGTTTACAGGAGGGTTATTATTATGCCCAATCTGACCGCAAGTTAGGATGTTCCCGTTTGCTAATTCATAACTAATAGCCGGAAATTGTCCATAGCTTGCTGATGCATATTTTTTATCCCACACAACTACTCCCGCATTATTTATTTTAATCAGGTTAGTTCTTGAAAATTCATACCCGCTAATAACAGAATCTTGATAAGTCGCAGTAATTATGTAACCTTGTTTTTTACAAGTAAAAATTCCTGAACCTTGCGAATTGCCATAAGTATTTTGCCATTGCAAATTACCTAAACTATCGGTTTTTACAACGTAAATAATATAATTTGATCCTATTTGCCGCCATCCTCCCATTATAAATCCACCGTCTTTACAAGTATCCACTGCAACTGCTGCTTCATAATAAAGTAATAATCCAAAATATTTCTTAAATTTTACATTAAGAACCGTATCCATTTTTATTAAGGAAAAATCCCATTTATTATCTAAAGAATCACTTGCCCCCGCTAAGATTAAATCACCTTTTTTAGAAATTTTCGTGTGGTATCCACCGCTGAAATTTGAAGTATCCCCAAAAATCTTAGTAGCAACAGTATCGCCATTACCCGCAAGTTTATATAAAACATATTGAGAATAACTAAGAACGGAATCTTGCCTTGTTCCAAAATTATAATACCTGCCCTTAAATGTAGTTGCGCTTCCTGAATTTCCAGAATAGTAGTCGTATTTTATTTTGCCATAAGATTTTGTATAAACCGTATCTCCTAAACTATCAGTTTTAACCATGAGATATCGAGCATTCCAACTTGTACCATAATTATAATCTTTCCCTCCATAAATAAAAAAATCAGTCCCTTTAATTAAAACAGAATAAGCTGCTCCTATGCCATTATAAGTCTTTATTCGTTTATTAAAAAGCACCTGACCCTTACTTATAAAACAAAACACCATCAAAAGAATTATCATTCCTTTGATGGTGCCTTGTTTCATTTGCAAAGTTTTCATAATTACCTTGCTTATTGTACTTTAACAATCCGTATTGTTTTAGGCGACGTGCCGTTGCTTTGTATGCTCAAAGCAAAAACACCACTTGGAAGTTCTTTTAAATCAAGCGTTGTTTGGGTTGTGCTGCACAAAACAGTTTTCTTTATCAATACCTTACCGGAACCTAATTCCATTAACAGCAAAGTTGCTTCATTACACGTGGGGTCGTTTATTGCGTAATTAATATTCAACTCGCCAGTGGTGGGATTTGGGTAAGCTTTAAAATCCTTATCGGTATTTATAGCATCAACTGAAGAAGTGGTGTTTCCGGTTTTTGCCAAGCGGCTACCGCTGCCACTTGATTGAACCTCTTCAATGTATTCGTAACCTGAAGTGCCATATACCATTGTTAATGCCCCGCGGGCGACTGCATAACCCAATCGAGTGCTATCGGCGGCTACACCCATTATATCCTGTTTTAAAGAAGCATCAGTTTTCATTTCAAACCAAGTTTTTCCACTTTGCGCTAAACTTAAACTATGCTGCTGCACTTTTGTTATATTATTCATTCCGGGCAATATTTTAACGCTATCGATTAATTGCTGTGCTGCGCTAAAATTACCGGTGTTAATCAACATAAAAATCAAATTTGTTTTTGAAGTTATCGAACTGTCTTTTCTGAGCAGATTGGTTACCCTTGTTTGAGCATTAGCATCGCCACTTAATAATATATCGCTAATAGCACTGTTAAGGTTATAATCTTTTTCATTAACCAATTGCTGTATCTGCTCTTCAAGCAGAGTGCGTGCGCTCGTACCAATTTGTGCATTATTTATTTGCGCAAGTGTAGCGGCAGTAAGCGGAATACTGTCAACTACATTTAAAACAGAATTGCTTACAGGGGAGTTAGCTATAATAACATCTTTTATCATGCTATTAGAAAACTCAGGTTGATGACGAAGGAACGTCAATAAAACCCGATCGCTCAGATAAGGAGATTTATTTAGCAGAGCTGTTTCAACATTACCAACAGCATTTGAATTATTAATATTTTGTGCAGTTATGTTGTTTATTTTTGTAATTAAGTTTTGTATATTACCTTGTATCAAAAGCTTATCTAATGCTTTTATTACTTTATAAAGACTATCTGCAAAGGCTATGCGGCAAGTACCCGGTGGAAGTCCGGCACAAGGATTTATGGGTGGATAATTACTCGGACAAGCCGCCGGAGTTCTAAGTTGAAGACAATTCTGTGGAGTATATCCTAAAGTAGTGTTGGGGACATCGCTTGCAGTAGAAAAATATCTATAAACAAATGAAGGCACACCTGTAGAAACTAAAATATCTGATGCGGAATGATCAAAAATATTTCCGGTAGGGCCTGTCGGTGTTCCACAAATTCCTTGAGGAGAACCAATAGCTCCTGAAGAAACAGAAATATCAGAACTGACAGGTACTGGTGCCGAATATGAATTACATTTTATTTGTAGTCCTCCATTTCCGGCTTGTGCATGGGTTCCCCTTGTGACTCCAGAATATGTATTACGATAGGTTTGATTAAATGAACCGGGGCTTGCATTAAAAACAGTACCGTAAACTTGTTGCCCCCCTGCACTCGCAGTAACGGCGTAGCTATTTTCTTCGTGTGTATATCCTTGACTTTGGTCTAAATAATAAAAATAGCTCCTGCAACTCGCTATGGTTGGATTAAAAAAACATCCTTTACTTCCCACAGCGGGAAGAGGAGTAGTAATTTGGAATTGATTAAAAATTACTTTACTGTTATTTATGTTGCTTTGATATATGCTGGAATAACAGTTTGTAAAATTAGTATAGCTGACACCGTATGTGTTTACAGGATTAGAGGCGGTAGTGTATATCCCATAGCGTAAATTTTGGAAATAAGTAGTAGCAGATATTGGATTTGGCCCTGCTACAATAAATTTGGCATCGGTGCTGTATATCCCAATGCTGCGGTCATCACTTGTATAATTAGACCCCAGACTTCCCGTTAGGTCAGTAAGAAATTTGCAGTTGAAAAAATTTATACCGTTTACCCCGTTTAAATATACGTGCCTCAAGGTAATGCGCCTTTGATTTAAAAACGAACCAGTATAAGAGGGGTCGTTTAATAATTGATCACTTGTAAATGTACAATTATTAAAATACGTATTATTTGCATTCGGGTTACCGGGGCTTATATATGGCACTGTTTGTACATCAATATTGTTATTTTTAAAAACAGACGTTGTACATTTTGCAAAACTTCCTCCGCCCTTAGTAGGATCCGCTGGACCGTTATACCCAAGTAAAAGACCGATACGTGCGTTTGCAATTGTACTTGGACGTGTTGTATTTCCAGTCATAAAAACTATACCTTGATAAGCTGATGCTTGATTCTGAATACGGTTTCCAATAGCGGCAACGCCATCCCACATCCCATTTGGACACGATTGTATGCTTGTTAAGGTTCCTGTATTTACAACTAAGTGAGCGCCTTGATTCACTGTAATACCAGTAGTAATGCCCGTTAATTTTGTATCAGCAAATTCAATTATTGCGTTGTTATCAATAGTTAAAGTAGCTCCCGCATTAATTACTACCTCGCCAATAACTTTGTGATTACTGTTCCAATGAGTATTAGTTGTAATATTAATCGTGCCTGAAGGATCTTTAATATCGTAGTTTTGTATGGCTTGACAATCACTATATAATTTTGCCACATAAAAGTCGTCAAAATTATTACTATTGTTCCCTGAAATAACTATTCCTCCATCTGGAGCTTCAGAAACTCCATACACGCATTCCTGCCTTTTGACATTATCACCGGCATCAGGATAATTACCGTCGTTATCACCGGCAGGAAAATTACAGGAGAAAGACTCATCAGTATCAAAGTTGGTTTCCCATAACTTATTTCCCTGATCGTCCATCTTTGCCACATACGCATTAGTATTCCAATAGTTTCCGGGGAAATCTCCGCTGCCACATGTAACCGACCATGTAGGCATAGTACAACCACCGGCCCAAGAAGTAGTTTTAATAGTTGAAACTACTCCAAAACCACCACTACTTAGATTAGTTAAACGAGCTTTCAAATCGAAACCGTGAACATTTTGAAATAATGGTGGAGTAGAATTTGCAAGTGTTCCATTTGATAGCATTCTATACATTCGTAATTCACCAACGTTATCGCCTGCATAAAGACATCCCGAACAATTTGTCAAAGCGGGCACGATAATTTCATTTGAACTATTTAATGCTAAATCCCAACAATTGACATTGCCTGTAGTTGCAATAAACTGCTGAAAGGCATTTAGATTTGTACTACTTATGTAAAATGTATTTGCTTTGGTTAAATTTTGGTTAAGAAACTCTACATATACAGAAGCTTGCCCAGAAGGATCAAGGTCTTGAAAAGAAACAGCATAATTCAATTGGCCGCTAATCGTAATTAATTCTATGGCTCTACTAATTGACGTGTGATTTACTGCACCTGCACCAATTATAAAAGGAGGGTTAGGGTTTACGAGAAACCCTTTATTTAAAACAAAACCGTTCGCGTCAAGTTTTAGGATAAAAGCTCTGTCATATTGATTAGGCTGGTTTAAAGAATAATCTTCTGCATTTCCAACAACTATAATATTTCCAGCGGGATCTTCAGTAAAATCAAAAGCTTCGCCGCCGCCTTCATAGGCAAGTGAATTACCACTTAAAACTACACCGTTTGTTCCCCCACTTACTGATTGACCAGTAAAGTCATAAGAGCCATATATATAATTAAATATTATATTCCCATTAACATCAAATTCAACAATATCAATATGATTTACGTTTTTCTGCGAACTAATTTGACCAGAATTTGACCCAAAAACATTACCATAAATAAAATAATCATTAGGGCTTCCTGTATGAGGATTATAATACAATGGTGCACCGTTAAAAGGGGCGGCCATAGTTTGTCTCGTCGAGTTAGAAGTTCCTACTGCAAGAAAATTTCCATTCTTTAATTGTTTTATTCTATTGTAGTACCCATTGAAATTTGTGAATTTATTCCATACAGTTTTTCCATTAGGATCAATCAAACCAAATGTAGCAACAGTCGGCCCTTCATCAGGTAGGTGTGGCACTTCCCATTCTCCACAATTTTGATTCGAAGCAGTGAAAATAGTAGGATATTGGTCAATTGTACACCCCTGCCCGTAGGTTGGATTGTAATGCGGTAATGTTGTTTCGTCATACTGTTCTTGAAGATGACTATATCCTGCTGCTATATAACCGTAAAAAGTACCTGAATTTGGCGGCGTTTGGTAACCACTGCAATGGTCGTACCACCAATCTTCTTGATAAGATTTTTGAGGGATATAGTTCCCCGTTGAACCGAAATATAACCATGAGTGGTTTTCCCAATTAACACCAGGTGAAAAATTATAAACTGGCGTTTGCGGTTGTGCTTGGATTGCGATTGATAAACTCAGCAGCCATACTAAACTTAAGAAGATTTTTTTCATAATAATAATTTTGGTAATGCAAGATAAAACGATTTCGGTGAAAAACAAATTATTTTGCTTTATTTTAATGAAAAAATCGTGTTTATACGAAATAATTTATGCTTATGTGGAATTACAGTAAAGTTAATTCTACTTATTTCCCTCTTAAAAATTAAATCATTAAGGCCTTATTTCATTTTTTTTGACTTTATGTTACTTCCGAAAACTTATAAGACATAAAACCCCAGAAATTTGTATTTTCGCCGTTCAGTTTCTACTATGAAAAAAGACCTTAATCTCGTATTTGAAGAATTGCTCACCCGCTACATAAAAGCCATAGAAAAAAACTATTTATGGCGTTATAAACGCGCGAAGGATAAAGAATTTATAAAAGACGAGCTTCAAAAAGGAGTGGATTTTATTATAGAGATGAACACGCTTGATGATGCAAAGGGAAAATTAATTAACACCTTTTGGGAGTGGTACAAGCGAGGCGAGAATTTTAATGATATTATGAAACAATTACGCCAAAGCTACGGGGAAGTGGATGATATAAAACCATACGGCATTATAGAAAACGGCAAAACTATTACCCAGTATTTGAGCGAAGAAGAAAAAGCCCTGAAAAAACTGGCGTTGGATGAGCGCAAGCTCATGAAGCTCCTTATAGATTACGCAGCCCATAAAGAAATACAAAAACGCTTGCGGACCATGTTTGGTGAACAGGAAGTTTCCCCCGCAGAAAAAGAAAAAATAATTTCTCATCCAATCAAATGGACAGGAAAAAAAGATAACAAGAACGAGTTTGTGCAATTAGTTTATGGACTGCATAAAGCAGGGCTTATCAATGAAGGCAAAGGAGAAATCACCAAGATAACAGAAGCCTTAGCCGGAATATTTAAAATGGAGTTAGGCAAAGGATGGCAGGCAAACCATTCTACAAGCATCCATAAAGCAAGAGCAAATTACCAACCGCTCATCTTCCATAAAATACGTGAAGCATACGGGCAGTATATGGAAGAACAGAGAGAAGGCAAGAGAAAGAAGGAGTAGTATTTTACAGCTTTTACGAATTTTACGCAACAGGACGGTGTTTTAACTGTCCTTTTTTATTTTTTAATTCCTTTCCCAATCAGCATTTTACAAAAAGTTTACCCCAAGCCTTACCCCAAGTAGGATTTTGCCCTTGCAACATAGTAGTTCCTTTATGCTCGGAAACTAAAAAAATCACAAAAAAAGAAACACAATGTCAGGAATAAACGAAAAACAATATTGAATGCCCGTCAATTCCCCCTAATGCCTTTCAATCGATACGGTTGCAGGCAAGCGTGGAAAAGGAATGATGGAAATTTGTAAACTAAAAAACCAAAAAATATAAAAACATGAAAGAACAAGAACAGGCAAAAAGCAGTCAAGAAGCCGAACAAAAAGTAAAAGCCGATAACAAAACCCTTGCAGGAACAGAAAAAGAAAAAACCGTTTGGGAAAAAGCCGCAGAAACCATTGCAGGAGACAACAAGCTCATGGAATCCGTCTTAAAAATCGTGTTAAGCCCAATAACACTGGTTGCAGGGGCAGGTGTGATTATTTTCTGCTTTTTTAAAATCAAAGGCTTAAACGAAGACGTAGAAAAACTAAAGGCAGAGAACAAAAAATTAAATGATGAAAAAATAATTCAGGAAGAAGAATACCACAAGATAAAAAAGAAACATAAAAAACTTAAAGAACATTTTGAAATTCCGCAAGGAAACAACATGGGAGGCTTTGGGTTTACACAGCACGAATTGATTTCATCCGACACCCCGAAAAAAAAAAACCTATAACACAGCCTTTTTAGATTAACAAAAAAACGAAACGTAAAAGATGGAAAATACAGAGAACATAAAAAATTATAAAATACCACAGGATGTGATGATGGATATTTTACGCATCCTGTTCGGCAATAAAATAAAGCACAGGATAGAAGGCATAAAAGAAAAAGAGAACATCATACTGCTGCAAGCGCATTTTACGGATACAACTAATAACAGGAACGCGCAGAAAAATATCGAAGGGATTTTAACAGATTACAGCGAGTATATGAACGGGCTATTGGGCCATAGCACCCTGTTCATGGATGAAGAAGAAAATCAGTAAAGAGAAGAAAAAACGAAATGGAAAAAAACTGTTTATACTGCGAAGCGCATTTTACGACAAACCGCCGAAACAAAAAATATTGCAGCGGTAATTGTAAGCAGATAGCTTACCTAAAGCGTAACGGGTTGATATTTTCGGGTATATCGGAAGCAACTCACGTAAAATACGATGCGCCTACTATTGGAAAAGAACAAAACGTAAAGCACCCTTCAATGCAAACTGCCGTTAAAGACGGAATGGAAAAAATAGAAACACAATCCGTAAAATACATTTCCGAAGAACCTACCGTAAAAGACGAAACAAAAAACAGAGAAACAGAGACCGTAAAATATGTTTCGCAAACTCAGAGTGTAAAAACCGTAAAGCAAAATGAAAACAATTCTGTAAAGAATGATTCTGCAAAAAACAATCCTGTAAAACACGTTTCAGAAGCAACACCCGATAATAAAATTATCGAAGCTATGCTTGCGTGTTTTATGAATAGCATGGAACAAAAATTTAATCAGGCGATAGAAACCGTAAAGCAAGAGCTTGCCGTAAAATACGGGAGCCTTATGGTAAAGCCGCATTTTACGGAAAGTGAAAACGTAAAGAATGAACTTGCCGTAAAACATGAAACACCAAGTGTAAAAGCGGCTTTTACCGCAAACGAAAATGCAAATCAGGTTTGCAATCCGGTAGCATTTAACGGTGTTATAAACTCCGTCCCTGAAAGCCAAGCTAAAATGAACTATTGCAATCCCTGCGAGGGCATCTCCGTAAAATACGCTTCCGAAACGCAAAATACGGTTGCATCTGTAAAAGACGATGAAAAAAAACAGGCAACGTATTTTACGCTTCAAGCGGTAAAAGAAACTGAACCGTCAAATACGCAAAGCGAAGAAAACATAGCCCCTGATATTTTGGCTTTATCAAAGGTTGAACCTACCCAACTTTTTTTACCCGGTGCGGAACAACATGAAACTGAAAAACCAGAAACAAATATTCGCGTAAACGAAGAGCTTGACAAGCAAATACAGGAAGAGCAAACAGGTAAGAGTGAACAGACAAAAGAACAAAATCACCATGAAGCAAAATGTATAGAACTGTCCAGTGATGATGAAATAAACGAGCAAAATTTATTTGAACCGAAGCAAAACGAAGAAATGTTGGAAAATAAAACAGAATTAGAAACAGAGGAAGTGATTGAAGAACACGAAAATGAAGAACAGCAAACAGAAGAAGTAAGCGAAGAATTGGAAACGGAAGAAGAATCGGAGCAAGAACCTGAATTAAAAAATGAATCAAACGCAAAGGCTATACGCATACAGGAATTAGAAAACCAGTTACACGAATTAAAATCTGAACTCCAAAATAAAAAATCTGAACCGATACAAAAAGAAGAATCCAAAGAAAAACCCGAAGAAAAATACAAGTGGGTAGAATCGAAAATTGTTGCGCTAATGGAAAGCAATTACGAATCACTACTTAGCGAACGCCTCTTTGAAAACAGCCTTCGTGGTGAGAACTATGAGCAGATAAAAAGCGTGAACTGGATTAACCTTCGCTTGCGCTGCTTAATTGAGAGCGTAATTAAGCTAAGTAATTATAATTCCATTGACAGGCATACCTTGTTTTGTATCACCGATGCCTTTAACCGCCTTGTAAGAAGTACAGCTTATCAAACCCTTCCTGAAAAGTACCCCTACAAAGAACTCATAAAAGAGCTGTGCATAAAACTGAACATCTTAGCAAAAAACAATACGAATGCAGAAACCGTAAAATTCGTTTTACCCGTAAAGCGTAAAGCAAGTTTAATCGCAATCCGGTATGAGATGCTAAAATTTGTCCCTGCCGTAAAGTTCAGCGAACTGGATTTTACGGAAACCAATTCTTTATACTCTTTAAAAACAAGTGAAGATAAAACAGATAAGAATAAAAAGGAAAAAAAAGACTGGAAAATGCTTTACAAAACCTTGAAAAGACAAAATCTGCTTAAAGCCGCCTAATCAAAAACAACATAAAAAAAAGTAAACATGAAAAATAAAATCAAAATCCGTTCGCCTTGCCCGAAGAGAAAATGCAAACGTAAAATACGCTTTGAAAAATATATGCGTAAAGCGTAAAATAAATTAAAGATAAAAAAATCACACCGAAAGATAAAAGCAAAACAAACAACAATTTAAAAAAATAAAAAGATGGCAAAGCAAAAAGAAGAAAGCAACACAAGGTATTTGGAATTAAATGTACCGCAGGAAATCATGGCAGATACAGCCGAGATAATCGAGCAAAATGAAATGGAGGCTACCATCATCTGCAAAGGAAAAGATGATACAGTTACCGTAGGATTTGATTATGCGCCTGAACAGCGCAAAAACATCATGGAAATCTTAGAACTCATCGAGGATTACAACGATGATGACGGCGAAGAGGAGGAAGAAGCTGAATAAACCTACTCATAACCCCTACCCAAACCCAAATAAAAAATGCCCGAAAGAAAAAAAGCGAGCAATGCCCCAAGCACCCATTTTTCGGGGCTTTTCGGCGCATTTTTTTATGTGGAATAAAGTATGTAAATTGCTATCATATTGATAATCAATATACTGATAGCGCAACAAGAAAGAAAATGGAAGCGCAGAATAAAAATAATCAGGACGAGCAAAATGAGCTTAGTCTTGAAAAGATTAGGGAATTAATTGACGAGGAAAATTGTACCAACAGCGATGAAGAACTGAATGATGTGATTAACGGAATAAAACTATTTTGCAAAGTAGCCTATGAATTATACGCACAGCAAAACCCAAACGAGAATAACAACATCATTCAGTTAGAAGAACCACCGCTAAAACAAGTAGCTTAATTTTAATTTAGTAAGAGTAGTAAAAAATAAAAGCAAACACAACCCCGAAACAAAAACAAACAAAACAACAATGGACAACAACAAACAATTTAAGAATTTTGCAAAAGGAAAAAAGGATATTTTATTTTCCACTGATAACTGTGTTATCTATACACGGGTATCAGGAGCCAAGCAAATGGACGGGCTTTCCTTAGAAACCCAACTCAAAGGAACACAGCTTTACGCAGAAAGAAACAAGCTTATTACACGGGAGCATTTTGGCGGCACGTATGAAAGCGCACAGACCGATGAGCGGAAAGAGTTTCAGCGCATGATTAAGTTTTTGAAAACATCCAAGCATAAAATCTCCAAGATTTTAGTGTACAGCTTAGAGCGTTTCTCCCGCAACGAAAACTCTATTTGGTTAAGCTCACAGCTTCGCAAACTCGGAACAGAAATAGTATCCGTTACACAGCCGATTGATACCAGTAATCCGGCAGGAGTTATGCAGCAAAAGATGTTGTTTTTATTCGGGGAGTTTGATAACCAACTCCGCAGGCAAAAAAGTATGGCGGGAGTAAGGGAGCGTTTATTGAAAGGAGAATGGTGTACCAAGCCGCCAATCGGGTATGACATAGTAAGAAGCAGTGGTGTAAAAAGCATTGTTTTAAACGAGCAAAGTAAAGCCATCAAAAAAATGTTTCTTTGGAAATTAAACGAGCGGCTGACCAACGAAGAAATAAGAAAGCGTTTAGTAAACATAAAAGTTAATTTCTGCCTTAGAAGAGTAGCAGAAATTCTAACGAATCCTTTTTATGCGGGCATTATGGTTCACAAAGCATTGGAAGGAGAAGTACTGGAGGGCAAGCATGAAAAACTAATCACCAAAGAAATGTTCCTGCAAGTAAACGGTATTCTTGCAGAAAAGAAACTCGGTTTACAAACCCGAAAGGAACGCCCCGAAATTGCCTTAAAGCGTTTTATGCACTGTGAGAGCTGTAAGCAACCGATGAGGGGTTATATCGCCAACAGTTGCGACACACCCTATTATAAATGCAACACTCCGGGCTGTAAATGCAACCGAAACGCCAATGACGTAAATGATTTGTTTATGGGGCTTGTAAATAAATATCACGTTAACGTAAAATACGTAAAGCTCCTGAAACATTACCTATATAATATGTTTAAGCAGATGAATACAGGTGTGGAAGAGAACCAAGCCGCCGCAAAAGTAAAGATAAACGAATTAAACCGTAAAGTAGAGCGGTTAGAAGAGCGTTATATCGTAGAAGAAATCAGCGGTGAACTTTACGGCAAGTACAAACAGAAATTTGAATTAGAAAGAGATGAAATCGAAGGGCAAATGAAGAAAAACCATATTGAGATGTCGAAGTTGGATGATTACATAAGTGTAAGTCTTGACTACGCTGTAAACCTCAGTAAAATGTGGCAACACGGCGATTATACTCAGCGCCAAGAACTGCAAAACAGCTTCTTTCCACTGGGTATAAGCTACAATCGCAAAAAAGACGCTTGTCGAACTGAAAAAATAAATTCCTTTCTTACCCAATCTGCTGATTTATCCAAGCAATTGGCTAATTTTACCTCCGAACAGATGCAGAAACGGAAACTAACTTCGGTTCACGCATACCGAGCGTAGTCGAGGTACTTGTACACTGTTCTCTACTACGCTCGAACTGACAGAAAATAAAATAAAATATGATTCAAAGAATACAAAGTGTGCTTTTATTAGACGTGGTAATTATCTCTGCGCTTATGTGGTATTTTCCATTTGTGAGCTACGAAAACCTGTTTAATGTATTTACGTTAAAAGTGTACAACCAGCCTTTTTGCGGCACATGGTATTACGTAGCCGAGGCACTTAATGTTTTAATTATGCTTTTAGCATTGGTTTGCATATTTATGTTTAAAAACCGAAACATGCAATCTAAAATAGCTAAGCTCATTGCCCTATTGAGCGCGGGATTACTGGCCGTTTTATTATTTACCGATGTAGTAAAAGTAGATGCCTTTTTAGGAGGCAACAAACAAGTATTATGGCCAAGTTATTTGCCCATTGCTTCTATGTTCTCGGCATTTTTAGCAAGTATATTTATTAAAAAAGATGAAAAATTAGTACGTTCTGCCGATAGGATACGATAGGCAATTAGGAATGTAAAATTGGGAAAATAGAAATAAAAAATAAGCTTCGCGTCTTTGCGTCTTTGTGCAAAAAGAGCGAACATAAATAATAGTAGTATGACAGACATAAGCGATTCTTCAGAGCACAACGAAACAAAAGGAAACATAACGCGCCCTTTTAATTTCATGAAATGGATTGACGAAAACCGCAGCCTGCTAAAACCACCGGTTAACAACAAGGTAGTTTACAAAGACGCCGAGTTTATTATTATGGTGGTGGGCGGGCCAAACTCGCGCAAGGATTATCACTATAACGAAAGCGAAGAGTTCTTTTACCAATTGGAAGGTGATATTACCGTACAAATTCAGGAAGAGGGCAAAGCAGTAAAAGTTCCCATTAAGCAAGGCGAAATATTTTTGCTTCCGCCAAAAGTACCGCATAACCCAATGCGGGGCGCAAACACCATTGGTTTGGTAATTGAACGTAAGCGTCACGCAACCGAAAAAGACGGATTGATGTGGTTTTGCGAAAAGTGTAACCATAAATTATACGACGAGTATTTTATGCTTACTAATATTGCCACACAGTTTCAGGGCGTGTTCGAAAAATTTTATACTAACAAAGATTTGCGTACCTGCAAAAGCTGCGGTTACGTAATGGAGCCACCACCCGTGATAAAATAAAACTTGCGCACACCGCTCAACACAACAACAAATAAACTCCGCGGCTTAGCCCCGCCGTGGCGAGGGTAAAAATGAAAAGAATACTGTTATCATATTTACGAGACAAACACACCCTATGGTATAAATTGGGACTGATGTTTTGTTGCCTATTTTTAATTGTATTAATGATTCCCGATCCAAACAAGTCGGAATTTAAATACGAAATAAATAAACCCTGGCAGAACGAAGATTTAATTGCGCCTTTTGATTTTGCGGTTTATAAGTCAGACGGAGAAGTTGTTATTGAGCAAAATGTAATCCGCGAGAATACTCCGCTGTATTATACCGAAAATGACTCTGCTTTTAAAAGTAACATAGCTTTATTTTTTCTGGATAATAAATTAAGTAAATCCGAAAATGAAACCTGCCGCGCCGTTTTTGATTCGCTTTTAGAAAAAAATATTATTCAGTTGCCTGATTCGGGTTCGTTGCTTTCTCCGGTTTGGGTTCTGAAAGGAAAAACGGTTACCGAAAAGCGTTTTTCCGATTTCTTTTCTGTTGCACGTGCTGATAGTTTTTTAACAGCTTATTTAGATAAAAGAAACTGTTCGCGTTTAGTTACCGAAGCAGAGAATGCGCTTGTGCATACACTTCATTTTAGTAAAGTACTTACCAGGCAAAATCTTAATCAGGAACTGGGCGATATGCCTTTAATAAAAGATAAACGAATTAAAGGGCAATCTATCATTAATAAGGGCGATGTTATTGATGAAATTAAATCAGCTATTTTAAATTCACTGCAAAAGGAATTAGAAAAACAGGAAAGATATAACAAACACACTTTTCTGGCTCTCGTGGGCAAAGTAATTTATGTGGCGCTGTGTTTGGCAATGGTATTTTTATTTTTAGGATTTTTTAGAAGCGGCATATTTGGCCAGAATACGCAGATTACGTTTATTTTTCTTTTGGTTACGCTGTTTGTCTTTGCGGCATCATTACTTGTTAAGCATACTGAATTTAGCTTGTATGTGATTCCTTTTGCCATTGCCCCTGTTATTATCCGTGCTTTTTTTGACACGCGTACTGCCTTATTTGTACACTTAAATATTATTTTACTCTGCGCTATTTTTACTGAGCAAAAATTTCATTTTGTTTTTATTGAATTACTTAGCGGTATCGGCGCTATTTTCAGCATTGCTAACTTAACCCGCCGCTCGCAATTATTAATTACGGCCATTGTAACACTTATTATTAATCTGGCCGCATTTTGGGCACTGCACGCTACAGAAATAGGGACTATTAAGTTTGGCGAATGCAATCCTTTCTTTATAGCCTCTGCCTGCCTGCTTATTGCTTACCCTTTAATTTTTATTTTCGAAAAAATGTTTGGCTTTATTTCCGATTTTACTTTGCTTGAACTAAACGATATGAGCAATAATCTTTTGTTAAAGCAACTTTCTACCGATGCGCCCGGCACGTTTCAACATAGCTTGCAGGTAGCTAATATGGCAGAGGAAGCAATTAGTTTAATTGGCGGAAATGCTTTGCTGGTACGCACTGGCGCCATGTATCACGACGTGGGTAAATTAAAAAACACTTCTTATTTTATCGAAAACCAAAGTGCAAATAATAATCCGCACGAAGAGTTGTTGTACGAAGAAAGCGCCAACATCATTATCGGCCACGTGATAAAAGGAATTGAAATGGCTCGCAAGCATAAATTGCCCGAACAGGTGATAGATTTTATTCGTGTGCACCACGGCACTACGCTTGCCAGTTATTTTTATTACAAAGCCAAAGAAGAAAGCGAAGGCGTTATACCCGACGAAAAAAAATTCCGCTATCCCGGTCCTATTCCATTCTCAAAAGAAACAGCCGTGTTAATGCTTGCCGATAGTGTAGAAGCTTCTTCGCGCAGCCTTAAAAATTACGATGCAGTAAGTATTGATGATTTGGTTGAGCGCATCTTTAAATACAAGATGGACGAAAACCAATTAATAAATTCGGATTTAACCTTACGTGATTTAACTTTGCTTAAAAAAATATTCAAAAAGAAATTAATGAATATGTACCACGTTAGGATTGAGTATCCAAAGTTGTAGCTTCTTCTTTTTGCTTTATATCAATTACCACCAACACGGCAATAAAGCCCCAAAACGGTATAGAAAGTTTATCGGTATCTAAAAAGTTATTTAAAAAGCCATGCACAAAGTAGGTGGTAAGCCCAAGTAAAATAATTAGAGCTACTATTTTCTGCGCTCTGTCTTTAGCTTTATAAACCGTACGGAAGCCCATATTAAAGGTTGTAATCAGCAAAGCAAGCACAAGTGCCATTCCTAACACGCCCTGCTCGCTTAAAGGCCCCAGATATTCGCTATGCGCATTACCGTTAGTGCCTGCGTTGGTAGAGATTAAAGATTTTTCGCTGGCTTTTTGAAAAGGCGCGTATTGAAACATATAAGTTCCGGGGCCCCATCCCATCACAGGCCTTTCTTGCCATAATTTAATGGCGCTACTCCATCTGTTTAAACGCTCCAGATTACTGTCGTCTGTTTTAATGTTAGAAATAGATTCTACGTTTTGCATAGCATCATTACCTGAAGCCGTGCTGTTTTGATTTAAAGTAATTAAAATCTGTGTTTGAAAAGTTAAAAAAACACCAATGCCTATAATGAGTGTAATTAAAAGTGTACGAAACTTTACTTTTAGTAATAAAAGAACAAGCACAACTATCGCGGCAGCAAGCCCCACCCAGGCCGCGCGCGTAAAACTAAGTATTACTGCTGTTG
This sequence comes from Bacteroidia bacterium, assembly GCA_038214655.1. Classification (GTDB taxonomy): domain Bacteria; phylum Bacteroidota; class Bacteroidia; order B-17B0; family Aurantibacillaceae; genus PALSA-968. Next base: position 85,848 of record JBBQRR010000011.1, read on the forward strand.
AAACAACCGCCAGGCAAACCGCCGTTATCAATCTTTGAAAATAAGTGAAACGTTTTAAAAAGAAAAAACCAATCAGCGGCGGTATATACATGGCAAGCGCCGCGGCGTAAGCTGTATGGTCGTTATAAAACGGAGAAGGAATCCAGTCGGCCACATGCTCATCAAAATTATATGCGGCATGCTGTATAGTAATATATATGGCTACACCGGTTAAAGGAATAACATACAACCAAAGGTATTTAAATACGTTGCTGTCTTTTTTAGTAAACAAATAAGTCATCATAAAATAAGCCGAACACAAAAACCAAAGCCGCGCTATTAAGTATTTTACCGACACAATCGGCATTTCGCTGGTAACGCAGGTAATGGCCATCCAGGTTAACTGTAAAAAAATGATTTTTGTTATTGGATGTGCCAATACTTTATGGCTTATAAATTTGGTGTATAGCTGGTAAACAGGAATTAGTAATAACACCGCCGCCATAAAGGGCTCGGTGGGTAAACTTAAATCCATATCAGAATCAATGCCCATCTCTTTTAGAGTAACTGCCAGCGGTGTAAAAAACACAATCGAAAAAACAAAGGTGTCGAACGAGAAAAAGGCAACCATAATAAGCGCAACAGCCAAAGGAAGTAAACTGTATGGCACAAAAAAACTTTTGTATTTAAACAATACCACGCACATACCCAAAATGTATAGTGCGCACGACAGGTAAAAAAACAGTAACGTTTTATTTTTCTGAAGTAATTTGTTCATAGATAAGTTTAATCCTGTCGATGAAAATAAAATAGATACAGGAAAGTACAAACATGGCTATACCGCTAATCAGCATAATAAAAGTTTTCTTCGGCCACATGGCCACCACCGGACGCGTTGGTTTGGACGCTAATGAAGTGAAGGTGGTGTGATGGTGAAATTCTGCCAATTTTTTTTGATAATCGTTATTGGCCCATGCCCATCCGCGTAACTGATCGTCAAAATAAACAGCAAGCTTGCCTTGCTCAACGCCAAACTTATTCATGCTTTCAATAAGATTTGCTATTTCAGCATTTTTGCCTCCGGTAGTCCAAAGTTTGTATTGGTTTTTAGCAGCTTCTTTTAATTGTACCGCCATATTAATTAATCCGTATTTTTCGCTTAATTCGGTTAATTTTTTTTGTGTGCTGTCAACTTCCTGTTTTTTATATTCTAAATATACACGCGAGTTTTTTACGGTTTCCATATATTTTTCGCGATGTTCTTTCTCGATGAGCCAGTTAACTGCTTCAATAACACCGGCGGCTATGATGCGTGCCGAATCGGGGTCGTAGTCTTCAACTTTAATTTCTATCGATTCGTATTTGGTTTGCGTGATGCTTACTCTTTTCTCGTAGGCTTCATCAAAGGCAAACAAATATATTTTTTTAGTTGTGTCTATTCGGTAGTGCGCGCAGAGGTTATGTTTTTTCATCAGGTATTGCCTGATTTCGGTTGAGTGGAAAAACTGCAATAACTGTTCGGTTTGAGATTCTTCACTATATACCGAAAGGTTGGCAGGATAAACAAATGCGGTAGATTTATAGGCCGGTTGTATAAGATAGCAGGCAGCATAAGCTCCCACAATGGCTATTAAAATAGCCACAACTATATGCTTCCTTTTTTTGTAAAGCTTTTTTAGTATGCTTATATTCTGATTCAACATTTCTAATATTTCTATTTTAATTTCATTTAATCTGTCAACTTTTTTATCCGGTATGTCTTCCGGCTCTTTAGTTTCGGGCCCTTTTTTGAGGGTAAAAACCGACTTTCATTTGGTTATTAGAGGAGGCGTTTTAATACTTGCCCAAACTTCGCGTATACGCACAACGTACATAAAATACAGGCAGGCCAATACAAATGCAGAGAGAGCGGCAACAAAAGTAATCACGCCTTTTTTAGGCCAGTATTTGCTGTCGGGCTTGGTTGGCTTCGATGCCACTATCATGTAAGTTAGTTTGCGGTTGAAATCGCGGATAGATTGATTTAATTCGTTTTCTACAGTTGCATACATGCGGGCTTCTTCCTGAAAGGCATCTCCTATTCTGAAAAGTTCGGGCCCTTTTTCGGCTATTTCATTATAAGCTTCGGTAATCTTTGCATTCTCTTTTCCCTCGGCCATCAATTTAAAATAATTTTGAGCAGCGTACCGCATTTGCGCCCCCATATCAATAAGGTGGTATTTTTTGGAGAATACCTCCATACATTTCTGTAAACTATCAAGGGTTCTTCTGTGCGCGTTCAGGTAGGCCCTGTTAACAGTTACATATTCATTAAATTTTGTAATGTGCTCTTGTGAAATGGTTTTGTTTACCGCGTCAATAATTCCCTGGGCAATGTGTTGCGCAGTATCGGGGTTTGCATCCAAAACATTTAATTCAATCGACTCGTATCGCGTTTGAGATGCTTTTATGTTTTCTTCGAAAGCGAAGTTGAAATAGGTATTAAATTTTGGATCGGTGGTATCTAAATCGTAATGCTTTGCTAAATTGAATTTTTTTAATACGTCATTTCTTACATCGTACGAATTAAAAAACTGCAGTAATAACTCAGTATGCGAAACCGCGTTGTTTTGCTGTTCCATAAAAAACGGAACCATGTTGGCGGGATAAATATAGGCCTGCGACCGGTATTTTGGTTTTAGGATAAAGGTAACTCCAAGGGCTATAAGGGCGGTGATAAAACTAACCAACAAAATATGCTTTCGGCGAAAATATAGGACTCTCAGTATCTCGATGTTAGGTTTCTCCATTTTGTAATTTTTGGCTAAGATAATAAATGTGTTTTAACTGTACCTGATAAAGCGCATAATTGATTTGATGCTTATTAGGCCCGTTACCAGAGCCCAAATCCCTGAAAAACCACACATTACAGCTATACCAAGATAAGGGTTTTTAATGAACGACGAGCAAATTATGCCACTGGTAATAACCCCGCCCGCAAATAGTATTAAAATAAGAATGATGCGGTAATTTATTTTGAACTTAAAAATTTTATAAGCTAAAAATACCTGTATACCCGCCGTAAAAAATTGGGTAGTTAGACTCGAAAACGCGGCTCCTAAAGCTTTAAAATGCGGAATTAAAATTATGTTTAATATAAAATTAAGCAAAATACCAATAATGGCCATTGTGTTTAATTGCTTAAGGCTGCCATTGGCGGTTAGCAATGAACCAAAAATATAAGTGGTAGATACGGCTACAAAACAACTCATTAATATGGCATATATCTGTGCAGAATCAGTTACTCCGTAATTAATTAAAAACACAAGATCGTTACGGTAAAAAAAGCTAACCGAAGAGGCTATAATTGCAGGCGTGATGAGCAGTGTAAAGGCGAGTTTAACCAGGTTATCGATACGTTCATTAAACTTTATCATTCGGCTAAAAACAGGAATGAGCTGTACAGAAAACAGGTACGCAATCATATTAGCGGCATCCAGCAAACGGAAGCCTTTTGCGTATATACCCGCCTGGGCAGGTCCGCTTGAGTTTAAACTTTGCTCGGCCTGCAAAATAATTTTCTTTACCTCTGCAAATTTGTAATAAGGCATGTGCTTTACTTTTTGAATGAGAAAAAACACGTAATTATTTTTATCCGGCAAAAGCCGCTCAATCATTACGGCATCCAAACGATTATAAAAAGTCATAAGTAAAACCAAAACGGCAAACGGAAAACTTTTCTTTAAAATCATCAGCCAAAATGGCCAGTTCCAACTTATCGAAAATTTTTCGGTTTTGCGGAATACCACAATAAAGGCAAGAAAAGCAGTAATTAAATACGCTACTGTTTGCGTATAAACAAACACCATAATATCAATGGTAATACCGGTAATGCCTGTCCAAAGTAAAACGGCACAAAAACTTATCATAATAAACCTGTCGAGTACCGAAATAAAACTATCGGTTTTAAAAGCGTGCATTCCAAGCAGGTTAGAACGCAGATACAATATCATAGAAATTAAAAACTGATTAACGCCAAGTAAAAAAAGTAATTTTAAATAGCGGGTACTGTATCCAACAGATAAGCCAATGATAAGCGTTATTGAAATATAGATAACCCCCAATAATATTTTTAGGAGAAACAGCCCCGAGAAATGTTTTTCAAGCAGGTGATTGTTTTGAGCAATGTTTTTATTATTGAAGTTGGTGATACCAAAATCTAAAAGAATATTTAGAAGGAAAGAAAAGTTGAAAAGCACAAAATATTCGCCATAGGCTGCGTTACCAACCTGAAACTGCACATTGGGTTCAATAACCAAAATCCAGAATGGCTTAATAAGCAGATTCAGGCAAATTAAGATAGCTAAGTTTGTAATAAACTTTCTTTGCATAAGGGATGCGAATATAAGCTTATTAATCAAAATTATAAAGCGAAAAAAGGCTTGTTTTAGCTCTAAATTTTTTTATTTGAGGGCTACACAATCTTTACGTAATATTGCCGTTATAACTTGTTAAAAATTGAAAATTGCCGTAAATACGCGTCTTTTATTGCCCTGCCGTTTAGACGGAATGGGCTGGTTTAGTTATCAATCTTTAAAGCGCATTACCGAACAGCAAAAGGACGTACACTTTATTTTTTTATTTGACCGTGCCTTTGACCCGCAATTTATTTTTTCGGATAATGTAACACCCCTGGTTTTATGGCCACCGGCACGGCACCCTTTTTTATTTTATTACTGGATGCAGTTTTCGGTAAAACCATTTTTAAATAAGGTAAAACCCGATTTATTTTTATCGCCTGATGGTTTTTTAGCCCTGGGTGCTAAATGCAAGCAACTGCCCGTTATACATGATATAAATTTTTTGCACTACCCGCAGGATTCACCTTTTTGGGTGAGGAATTATTACAATAGGTTTTTTCCGAAATTTGCTAAAGAAGCCACGCGTATTGCAACGGTTTCCGAATTCAGTAAAAAAGACATCAGCGAAAACTATAAAATAGATACGTCAAAAATTGATGTGGTTTATAATGGAATTAACGAATATTTTGACCCGGTAGATGCCGCGGTTAAAAAAACTATTAAAGATAAGTATGCAAAGGGTTGCGATTATTTTTTATTTGTAGGCTCTTTAAGTCCGCGTAAAAATGTTTTACGCTTGCTAAAAGCATTTCATGGCTTTAAAAAAGAAAGTGGTTCGAACATGAAATTGCTATTGGCGGGAGCGATTTTTTGGGGTGAAAGCGAAATGGTTTCTTTGATGAAGAAATTGAATTTAGAAGACGAAATTATTTTTACGGGCCGCGTGCCCGATGGGGCCATGCGCGAAATTACCGCTTCGGCTTTTGCCTTAACATACGTGCCTTATTTTGAAGGCTTCGGAATTCCATTGGTAGAAGCGATGCAGTGCGGTGTGCCTATAATTGCCGCCAACGTTTCTTCTTTGCCGGAAGTAGCCGGCGATGCCGCGCTTTACACCAATCCTTTTGATGAAAACGAAATTAAAAATGCAATGCTAAAAATTTACAACGATAAAAATCTTCGCGAAGATTTAATTCAAAAAGGCTTTGTACAAAAAAACAAATTCTCTTGGGATAAAACAGCGGATTTGCTTTGGCAAAGTATTGAGAAAACAATTTCCTAAAACGGATAACCA
>JBBQRR010000012.1:0-88805 GCA_038214655.1 Bacteroidia bacterium
AAGAAATGAACAAATTGCGCTGTAAAAAATAGGATAGAAAAAAATAAAAATGGGAGTATAGAAAAAAATTCCGAAAAAAAATTTTAATTTGAAACGAAAATAGAATACATTTGCTAAAATCAATTTATAGAACTACCCTTATATAAATATCTTGCCCAGTAACAAGATTTCGTTTAACGAGATAACTTTTATTTATACTTTGAATGCCTTGCACGTATATAATTTCATTTGAATTATTAGGATTAAAACGGGGAGTATTATATATAGTATCTGTACCAGTCGGAAGATTAGTTAAAGTTAAGTCAGAGCAACCTTGAGTGGGTGCAGGTGGGTCTTTTTTACATGACAAAAAAAACGAGCAAACTAATATTATTGAATATCTGATTTTCATTGTATTGGTCTGTACTTCATTAGTCTAAGGTAGTAAAAAAAACCGAACATCCATTTACATAGAATGTTCGGTTTTTTTAAGTAACAGATTCTTATTTAACTACAACTAATTTTTTGCCATAACTGGATGTTCCAGTTATAAGCTTTACATAATAAACACCCTCTGAAACATCGGCTAAAGAAATTTGGTATTCATGGTTGCCTTCCGAGGCTTTTTCTTTTGCTATATTTTTTATCAGATTCCCCTGAATATCGTATAGTTCTAAAGAAACTTGTTGGCCAGTCGTTAGTGTTACACTACAAAAGATGAAAGGAATGACAACAAAAAAAAGTGGTTGTTACACAAAAACTATAATGAGCACAAGGTTAATTTCATTATTCCTTTTCTTTTGTTTTACCGGTTTTGCCCAAACAACCCCATTTACCATTTCTCTTAAAGTAGATAATTTTCCCAGTGTCTATGGCGGCAATAGCGAGTTTAAACGCTTTTTGCATGATCATCTTGTTTATCCGGCCGCAGAATTAGAAAAAAAAATTGAAGGCACTGTAGAAATATTTTTTATTACAACTAAAGAAGGTAAAGCAGCAAGGGCGCAGGTAACCAAATCAGTGAACCCCGCGATAGATTATGAAGCTATGCGTTTGCTGAGCCTTTTAGATTGGCTGCCGGCAACTAAATGGTCGGCATCTCAACAAATCTATGCGCCGGTAAACATGGAATGGTCAGTAAAAATAAATTTCTCTGTCAGCAAATATAAAAAGTGGGTCAGGGAGCGGGGGTACGGCTCTATTGCGTTTGCGGATTTGCTAACAGATAGCTCTTTCATAGTTTTTGATAAAGTTGACAAACCACCCTTATTTAATATTCCGGATAAAACCCTTAATGAATTTATGTTCGCCACTTACGAATATCCAAAAATAGCCGCCGCTGAAGGATTTGAAGGAAAAATGGAAATGACTTTTGTAATTGAGCCTGACGGTTATTGCAGTAATATAAGAATACAACATGGCATTGCCGGTGGATGCAACGAAGAGATGATTCGTGTAATTGCTTTAACGAAATGGAAGCCTGCTGTAAAAGACGGAAAATATGTTCGTTTTAAAATGCCCTATACATTTACTTTATCTCTTAAAAATAATTTTAAAGATAATGTGAACGGCAGTCAGCGTGGTGGCGGACAATAATTACTAGTCAGATTGGAAATAAATAGAGATTATTAAGTAACTGTAATCAGTTATAGATAAATATACGAATGTTTTTAAGGGAAGCTAGGTAAAAGTACTACAAAAGTAAATTAGCTTAGTCTTTACAGGGTTTCAGGCAAATTAGAGAAAAGTAAGGAAAGGGTTTATATCTTTTCGTACGGCAACGAAAGTGAAATTAAATCACTGAAAATAAATATTTCGCGAGGGCTTTTTTAATTGGTAGATGTGCCCATGTAAACTCGTTATTTTATAAGCTTTGTGATATTCCTTATACCACTTCGTAAATCTTCCGTAAAAAGCAAATAAGAACCGCTGCTTAAAGAAGATAAATCCAGCTTACAATTGCTTTTTCCAATTTCTGATTGAAGGTTCTTGCAAAATACCTGCCTCCCGTAAATATCGTAAACAGTACAAACAAAATAACTTTCAATTGGCCGCTGAAACTGTATTGTAATAACATCTCTAAAAGGATTGGGGAAAACAGTTGCCAAAAATTCCCGCTTTAAATTATGTACCCCTACACTTGCTCTGTAACCTCCGTCTTCGCTTTGATAAACATGACCGGTGGCATCATCGCTAACAAAAGCTACCATGTGTAATTGCGACATATTGCAAATCGTTGTGTCGGGTGTATAAGAATAGGTATAAGTCATAATTTGATTGTTGGTCATCGTGCTTAGTGCCTGCCCGGTAGAATCGGGGAGCATTTTACGCGCTACCTGATTAAATTCAGTTTCACCATTCGTTCCGGGTTGCGAAAAATAAACGATAGTATCCTCTATAATGACATTGTAAAGAGTAAAGGAAGTAAAGGGTATGTTTGTTTTAGCAGTAAGAGTAACTGTAGCAGTAAAAACAGAAGATGTTTTAGCTTCGGAAATACCAATACTAAAAATAGAAGGGACAATTATTGCCGAATCCACATTTTGCTGCGCAAAACAAGATGCGTTCCCCGGGTTTCCGCCGCAATCTATCATAACTCCATCTACCAATACACTTGGCACTGCGCCTATGCCGTAATACAAAACCCGCTGCGCAACTTCTGTTTTATTAAAAACATTCATCGGGTCTACTCCCGGCCAAACTGTGTGATATTTAATTGAACTGATTGTTCCGGAAGAAATATCCGGCTGAACAATGGCGTCAAGGGCCGGATTGTAGGCAGCACATGGCGGACAACTTGCCTGAGTAAACTCTTCAACCAAAGGTTTTCTTGGAAAATTATTTACAAATATTGTTTTTAAAAGTGTATCGTTGGCATGATACATATCAGTGGCACCATTTAAATTACTTGCCCATATTCTCATTATATAAGTTCCGTTACCTGAAGAGGTCCAACTTACGTTATGCGTAAAATTATAGAAAGAAGAGGGCGTTACAGTAACCGACGAAACCGGCATCGTGTTTACGGGCCCGCTTCCAACCTTCCAGTTCAAATTAAACGATGTAATATCCGTTAAGCCGCCGTTCAACAATTGCCCCGAAACTGTTTGTGCAGATGCTAAAACAACGTCCTTAAAATCTGCAGATGTTACCGCGGCATCTAAACCTACCGGTTCAGAAACACGTATATCATCAATGTAAATAGCATACTGATTGGTGGCATTATTCCAAAAACCAATATAAACTGTTTGGCCGGCATATACTGATAAATCAACGCTATGAGCGGTCCATGCAGGTACATCGTTGTTTATAAATGCAAGTGGCGGGTTAGCTTTTAATCCGGTTGAATCAGGAGTTGTAGTAGATATTAATATTTGATAACTTTCAATATACTGGGTATACATGGTTGAGCCTAACCAGGAAAGACATACAGGCGCGCTTCCTAAAGTTATTTGTGGAGTTATCAAATAATCGTTAGCTGCACAATTGGATGTATACCTATCGGCATTGGCAACACCCTTTCGGCCATAATGTTCGTAAGCCTGCCATGCTCCCGTATAGCCCTTAAGAGGCATATTGAAGAAAAGCTGACAAGAATCGAAATTTAGTACAGTCCATGCATTAGGAATGCCGCTGTTAAAATCTTCATTTAAAAGAGTGGGGCCCTGACACGTTTGTGTTTTTGCGTTAAAGAAAAAAAACAGTACGCAAAGAGATAAAATTATTTTTTTCATGAAGTGAAATATCTTGTTTAACAAATATAGAGAAAAATAAACAAAATCCCTAATAAAGACGAACGGGAAAATCGATTATTATTATTATGTTTTTGCTTTTATAAGCTTTGGTTTATCCTATGCGGTAAAATAATTTCAAGCGGATTAAATAGTAAAAGCAATTTGAAGGATAATCCTAAGTACATCTGTTAAAAATCGTTTCTAAAACACATTTTAGGCCGGCATACATTTTTTGCTGCGAATTACAAAACCGATTCGCCATTGGCATCTGTAGTTAATATTTCGCTCATATGGTCGAAAAACGGACGCATTTTTTTAAATACGTCGTTTGCCTTTTTTGCAAAACCGGCGCTCAGAATTTCTTTATCGCTAATCGGATGCTTTATAAGAAACTGTTTGTACCGCAGCAAATCTATTGCTTCATGGTCTTTTGCATAACCGCGCGGGGCAGATTTTACCTGTTCGCCCAATAATTTGCCAAAAGTTTTTTTAAATGTTTTGTCGGCCAAAATTCTTCTCCACTCATCATAGTTTAACTCAATATCCTGTCTTATGCGTTGCAGATCTTCAGGGCTTGGTCCCCAAAAGCCGCCGGCTAAAAAATTGTTTCCATCTTCAATATGAAAATAGTAGCCGCCTCTTAATCTTTTGGTAGCGCGTTTGAATCCTGCACCCCAATAATCACTGTAGGGTGTTTTGTCTTTAGAAAAACGGACGTCGCGATAAATTCTGTACAAACTTTTTTTTCCACTTTCGGTTTCAATATTGTCGTGCTTATTCATTTCAAGCAACAAGGCGTCGGCAAAATCAATCATGTTGGCACGGGCTGTTTCGTACTTGCCCTTGCGCGCGTTAAACCATTCGCGGTTATTGTTTTTTGAAAGTGTTTTCAAAAAACTTATAGTTTCCTTTTTTATAGTAACGGCCATAAAAGCGTTGGCAAAATTTTAAACCTTTTCTGCAATAACTGCCGTGCCGTAAGCCAAAACCTCCGTTACGCCGGCCATTACTTCGTTGGCATCGTAACGCATATTTATAATGGCGGTTGCGCCCTTTTGCTCGGCATGCGCAGCCATTTGTTGATAGGCTTCTTCGCGGGTTTTCTCGCACAGCTCCTGATAAATACTGATTTTACCGCCCAAAAGTGTTTGAAAACTGCCTGCCAAATTACCAAATACGCTGCGTGAGCGTACAGTTATGCCACGTACAAGCCCTAAATGCTTGGTTACTTTATAGCCCTCTAAGTGGCTGCTGGTTGTAATTAAATTAAAATCCATAGTTATTTTTTTTTCAAAATTACATTAAATAAACGTGCTATTAACATCCATACGCTATTTGTAATTTGAAGAGAATTTTTAGCTTTGTTCCAGAAAATTATTAAATGAAAAAAACACTACTCCTGATTTCGCTTCTTACAATTTATAATTTAAATATAAATGCGCAGCAATGCCTCAACTCCGGCTTTTGTACCAACATTACCAATCAACATCAATACCCTACAGGAACTTTTTCTACAACTTGTTCTACGTGGACCACGGTAAACGCTTATATGAACGCCGATAACTTTACGCTTTTTAATGTTACCGCGGGCAATACTTACGAATGGAGTTATTGCGAGTCGCACCAGGGAGTTTCAACCGCCTGGGACGCGCAATTAACTTTATCGGATAACAGCTCGGGCACCAATCTTTGTTTTAGCGATAACTTTTGCGGCGTAAATGCCAATGCTCCTTACTTGAGTTGGACCGCCACTTTTACCGGTGTTGTTAAATTACTTACCAGTTTAAATAATTGCTTAAATAATTCGGGCGCACCGTATAATAATTTGGTGTGGCGCATGGCTAACGGTACGCCAAGCGCACTTATCACCGGTGTGGATGTTTCCAGTTACGAAGGCAATATTAATTGGGCCAATGTAAAAAATGCAGGTTATAAATTTGGATTTGCCAAAGCCACCGAGGGTGTAAGTATTACCGATTCTTATTTTATAAACAACCAGGTAAATGGTGCAGCGGCCGGATTACCAATGGGCGCTTATCATTTTGCGCGCCCCGAAAATAACTCAGCTACTGCGGAAGCAAATTATTTTTTAAGTGTTGCATCAGCATATATTCATTCATGCAATTTACCACCGGTGCTTGATGTAGAAAACCCACCCACCGGGCCCTCGCTGCAAACTTTTTTTACGTCAGCACAATTAACCACTTGGATTCAGACCTGGTGCACCACGGTGCAGAATGCTACAGGCATTGCTCCAATAATTTATATTGGCCCAAGTAACGCCGCTTACCTTAACAGCTCTATAAATACGTACGGACTTTGGATAGATGATTACAACAGCAATCCAAATAATGCACCGGCCAATATTGGCGTTTGGACTACTTGGGAATTTAAACAATATTCGTGGACGGGCACAGTGCCCGGCATAAGTGGAGCAGGTGGTATTGATATGGATGTTTTTAACGGCGATACGGTTGCCTTTAAAGCCTTGCTAGGGTGTAACAGTACCGGTATGGTACAACATAGTTCTGAAATTAATTTTCAAATTTATCCCAACCCCGCTAAATCTGTTATTACTATTGAAAATATTTCGTTGGATAATTATGAAGAAGGACTGATTTCTATTTACACTATACATGGTCAATTGCTCGTGCAAAAAAATCTGGAAGGGCACAAAACCAAAATTGATATTATAGATTTTACGGAGGGCATGTACATTTTAGCTGTAAAAACCGAAAAGGGAATGAAGGTTAAAAAATTCATTAAGGAGTAATTTCTTAAATTTTACTTGGCTTTACTTTTAAACTTTTTTGTGTTAATTGCCTTTTGTGCTGAAAATCTGCTGTTTAATAAATTGTTTTTTTAAAAAGAGCCTGTAAGTAGTAAATTAGTGTAACCAAACGCCTTTACCATGCAAACAGCACAAAATTACAACGGCCCCAGCCCCGGCTTTATAAGGGCCACCATTAAAATTGCGCACCCCGACTGGAGTGCCGAGCAGATTGAAGCCGAGCTTCAAAAAAAAATTGCAGAACTACAAAACCCGAGTGCCGCTGATGGCTGCGAGTTTTGTTCGAGCTGATTTTTGAATTATCAAAAAACTTAAACCCTGCTCGTCCCGGCGGGGTTTTTTATTGGAGTAATTTGTTACTTTTATAAATTATGTCACAACCACAAATTATATTCGAAGACGAAGTGTTACTGGTATGCAACAAGCCCGCGGGTTTGATGGTGGAGCCCGACCGTAATAATTTTCCGAATTTGTTGCAGCAGGTAAAAAATTATCTGAAAGAAAAAACCGGAGAAAAAATTCTCTACGTGCAACATCTGCATCGTTTAGACCGGCCGGTGAGTGGCGTAGTTTTATTTACAAAAAAAAGGGAGCATCTAAAAAATTTAAGCGAACAGTTTGCGCAACGTAGTGTTACCAAACATTATTTAGCTTTAACTGCAAAAGGGCCCGAAGAAAAAACAGGAGTGCTTGAGCAATGGCATCGCAAAGAAAAAAAGAAAGCCGTACTTGTGCCTGAGGGAACTGAATATGCCGAAAAAATAAAATTAGAGTACAGCGTAAAACCGCTTGGGGCAAATTTTTTGTGGGATATAAATTTATACACAGGCAAATTTCATCAAATAAGAGTTCAGCTTGCCGGATTGGGTTGTCCCGTTTTAGGGGACGAGTTATATGGCAGTACAATTTCTTATAAGCCAAATGCTATTGCTTTACACGCGGCAAAATTAATTATCCAACATCCTGTTACCAAAAAGCAAATGGTGTTTGAGGCTGTGAATTTGGATTTTATTCCGGCTTAATTTCATATCTGTTTTGTTGAGTTTCTTTTTTATGCCTTCGCTTTTAGCGTTCAAATTAAATATTTTACATTTAATTACTTGTTTATCAATTATTTAATATTTCATATATAAACAAATTTGCTTACTCAATTTTGATTATATTTGTAAAATGCAAAACAATACCAATCTCATAAGAGGCATACACCCGGGTATTATACTTGAGCGTGAACTGAAGCAAAGAAAAATTGGCAAGAGTCGTTTTGCCTTGTCCATAAATGAATTTCCGCAAACACTGGTATCCATTACAAAAGGAAAAAGAAACATGAACACCGGCATTGCCCTAAAAATTGAAAAGACCTTAGGATTTGAAGAAGGCTATTTTATGATTTTGCAAGTGTACTACGATATAGAACAGGAAAAGAAAAAATTAAATCCGCAACATCCAAACTTATATAAATTACGGCGCGTATTGTTTTGGGATACCGCTATCGAAAAAATCGACTGGCAAAAACAAAAGCGTGCCGTAATAAAGCGTGTGTTTGAACGCGGTAATGAAGAAGAGAAAAAAGAAATTACTCATTTTTATGGAAAAAAAACTGTTGACGCTATAGTAAAAAGAGATGACTGAGTTATTTTATAAAACAGGCAGTCCTCGATTCATTACAATTCTAAAGGAATTGATGGCTGCTAAAGAATTTGCTAAATTCAGATTAGTTGGCGATACAGCTTTAAGTTTGCAAAGAGGTCATAGAGCATCTGTTGATATAGATTTATGCACCGACGAAAAACCCGGCTCAGTTAATTTTATTTTGTTAGAAAATTTTCTTAAAACAAAATTTAAATACCTGGATGGCGCCGAGACAAAAGAGATAGGTAAAGGAAAAACTTATTTTATTGGAAAAGACGATGACGATTGTGTTAAGCTTGCCATTTATTGCACAAATAAATTCAGGAGGCCCATTTTAGAGATAGATGGCTTACGTTTAGCAAGTGTAGAAGAACTAATTGCTACGAAGCTTGATATAATTATCCGCGGGCCAAGAAAAAAAAATTTTTGGGACCTACACGAATTAACGGAGGAGTACTCTTTTAACGAAATGCTGTCTATATATAAGGAGTGGTATTCCTTTTCGCCCGATAAAAAAGAAATAAAAGCTGCACTCACAAACTTTTCGGCTGCCGAAAATGATTTTGAGCCACTTTGTTTAAGAGGTAAACATTGGGAGGTAATAAAACTGGATCTCCTGGATTTTGTGGCTAAGAAATAAAAGCCTTTCATAAATTTTCTTAAAATCTCTTGTTTGTTGCAAATATTCGTATAGCTTTGCATTACAAAGTACTTTTAAAATAATTACTATGGACAAACAGAACGAGCATTTAGAAAATCTTTCCGAGATACGTTCCCTAATGGAGCGCTCATCGCGTTTCATTTCTTTAAGCGGACTCTCGGGTGTGTTTGCCGGAGTATTTGCTTTGGCCGGCGCAGCTGCAGCCTACATACAATTGAAAGAATTGTATGCGCATCCCTCCATAGATTACGGAAAAAACAATTCCCACTTTTACTTTTTTTTAATTACAGATGCGCTTTGTGTTTTAGCCGCTTCATTAGCCGCCGGAACGCTTTTAACTATGCGCAAAGCAAAAAGTAAAGGGCAAAAAATTTGGGACAATACAGCCAAACGTCTTTTCATAAATCTTTTTTTACCGCTTGCTGCAGGCGGATTATTTTGCATCGTGCTTTTATACCATCACCTTATCGGACTGGTACCTCCTGCAACTTTATTATTTTACGGGCTCGCACTTATAAACGCCAGTAAATATACTTTGCATGATATTCGTTATTTAGGCGTTTGCCAGATAATTCTTGGCCTTGTAGCTTCATTTTTTTTAGGGTACGGATTAATTTTTTGGGCATTTGGTTTTGGTATATTGCATATAGTTTATGGCACAGTAATGTACTATAAGTACGAGAAATGAAAAATTACATTGAAGATTTAAATAAAGCCTTTGAAAGCAGGATACGTTTAGGCATCATGTCGGTACTAATGGTAAACGATTGGGCCGACTTTGCAACGCTAAAGGAAACGCTTGATATTACGGATGGAAATTTGGCCAGCCATATTACCGCGCTCGAAAAACTGGATTACATACAAGTGAAAAAACAATTTGTAGGAAAAAAACCAAACACCTCTTATGCTGTTACAAGAGTGGGCAAAAAAGCATTTAACGAACATTTGGATGCACTCGAAAAAATCTTAAAACACAGAGATTAATAAACATCCGCCGCCGCGGAAAAAAAATAAATAACATGAAACAAGTACATTTTAAAAAAAGAGATTGGTTTTATTTACCTGCCAGTTTACCGGGCTTTGTTATAGCCTTAATTTTATTTGTGCACACCTTATGGGTTGCTAAAGTAATAGACGCCACCTCCCACTCGGTAAGCGATACGCTGTACAGCTTATTTCCTTTTGCCTGCTGCACCTTTCTTGTTTACGAATGGCTGGCAAAAAAGATGGCCAAACAATAAATCCTTTTTTTTATCGTTTTACTTTGTAATTCAAAGTACTTTTAAATAATAACCTTATGCAAGAAGAGCAACAATTAAGAAAAAAAATAACCAGACTTTTAATTCTCTTTATTGCCCTGTTGGCTTTAAGCGGGATAACAGCTTTTCCGCTCGAATGGGAACTATCGCTTTTAGCTCAATGGACAAACAACGCGCCCGATTTTATGAAAGATTGGGCCGATAATGTGTACGAAGCTATTCACGATACAAATGCACACTACCCATTTATGGCTTACGGCACCGACTGGCTTGCTTTTGCACATTTAGTTATCGCTGTCGCCTTCATTGGCCCTTTGCGCGACCCGGTAAAAAATATTTGGGTTATACAATTTGGCATGATTGCCTGTATCCTGGTTTTTCCGCTTGCATTTATTTGCGGGCCTATACGAGGTATTCCGTTTTACTGGCAATTAATTGATTGCTCTTTCGGCGTTTTTGGATTTATACCGCTCTATCTCTGTCGGAAATACATTTTACAAATAGAAAAAATAAAAAACAAAGTATGAAAAAGAACGATTGGATTTTACTGCTATGCGCAGCCCTGTACAGTTATTTATTTTATCTGCAGGCTGCCGGAATAAACTTTGCGCTTTTTACACTATGCCTTATAACCGCATTAGTCGTTCGAGACAAAGCGCTACCTAAAAAGAAAACATGGCAATTTGCCGCGGCCGGAAGTTTATTATCGGCGCTCTGCATTATGTATTATGGCAACACACTTTCGGTAGTGGCAAACATCATTTCGCTCAGCCTGCTTTCAGCCTTCAGTGCAGAAGGGCAATCTTCCTTGCTATTTGCTCTCTTGTTTTCCTTTTATTCCTATGTTTCATCCCTCCTGTTTATGTGCATTGCAAGACTAGAGAGAAAAAAAGCCGGGGACGAAGAAAAATCAACCACTTCCGTAAAAAAAATAGCACTCCTTGCAATTCCACTAACTATTACACTGGTTTTCTTTTTTATGTATCGCGCTTCTAATATCATCTTCAACGATTTTGCGGCTAAAATTAATTTAGACTTTATTTCGTGGACCTGGATAAGTTTTACACTGGGGGGATTTATTTTATTATTTGGCTTTTTTTACCACCGCAAAATAAGTATCATTACACAGTTTGACGAAAGGTCCTTAAACACGCTCGATTCTGCCAATACAAATACCATAAGCCTGTTTGGAAAAAAATTAAACATCGGCGAAGAAGATTTTTCGGGCAAAGCCTTATTCATCATGCTAAACTTACTTTTACTTATGGTAAACGCGTTGGATATTAATTTTTTGTTTGTCGACGGTAAACTCCCCAAAGGCCTTAGCTATTCAGCGTTCGTACATCAGGGAACGGGCATGCTTATTACATCCATTCTTGTGGCTATCGCTGTTATACTATTTTATTTTCGGGGCGCGCTTAATTTTTATCAAAAAAGTAAAACGCTGAAATTGCTTGCTTATATATGGATAGCACAAAATGTATTCATGCTCTTCTCAACCGCTATGCGTAACGAAATGTATATTAACGAATATGGACTTACGCACAAACGCATTGGGGTATATGTTTATTTATTGCTTGCTGCTACAGGATTAATCACCACCTTTTTCAAGATTACCAAGGCAAAAAGTAATATGTATTTGCTCCGCAGTAACAGCCGGATTTTTTATAGCGCGCTTATTCTCTCCGCCTTCTTCAATTGGGATTATATCATTACCGATTTTAATATTCACAAAGCAGGTCAGCTTGATAAAGATTATCTGGTTAAACTATCCAACACCAATCTGGCCCAACTTTACATATTCAGACAGGATACACTTCACAAACACAAAGAGTTTTCGGCCGACCCGGAACATATAAGCTCTTTTGAATCTGACTCCAGAAATAATTGGGACGCAAAAATTGATTTTGAAAAAGAATTAAATAACAAATTATTTTTCTTTTTACGTAATAACGAAGAACAAGGATGGAAGTCGTGGCATTACGATGAAAGTATTGTAAACGAACAATTGCGAAAATTAAACGTTTACAACACCATTTACAAGCTGGATTTAAGCAATACCAAACTTTGCTCCCTCTCGGGTTTGCAACATTTTTCTTCGCTAAAAAAACTTAATCTGTATAACAATTTTCTTTACTCGATAGAAGGAATACAAACTCTAAAAGATTTAGAAGAACTTGACCTGAGCCGTAATTACATTAACGATGTTACTCCTTTATACGGATTAAAAAATTTAAAACAGCTTCTTATAGACAATTTAAGTCCCGTACAATTTAAAAATCTGCAAACTCATTTACCAAATACTTTAATAAACTATATACATGCCTAAAAACACTATTGTAGGTTTACTCATTGCTTATGGCGCGGGTTTAGTTGGCGGCTTACTAACGCTTTTAGTGGTTTCTGCTTTGTTTAGCGGTTATTTTGTTAATGACCCGGATGATTTCTTAAGAGCTCAATCCTTTTGCATTATTATAGGGATAGTAGAAAGTTTTTCGTGCCCGTTTTTTCTTTGCCTGGGATTTTTATTGCCGCTTGCCGCCATTGACAAAAATAAAATAGAAGAACTCCCTTTTACCGGATTAGTTAAGCGCTATGCTCCTATAATTACATTACCCCTTGGGTTTCTATTTTGCTTTTCACTTTTTGGTAATTTCGGAGAAGGTGACGGACGTTATTCATTGATGGTAATTGTACTCACATTTTTTGGTATTTGTTTTTCATCGTTTTGGTTTTTTTTAAGAAAATTAAAAGCATAAATATGTTATCTGTAACAAAAAAATGAACCTGGCTCACGTTATTTAGTATAGCTATGGGCTTTATGGAAACCGCTGTAGTAATTTATTTGCGTAAAATTTATTACCCAAGCGGCTTTCAATTTCCCTTAATTCCCGTAGAGCCGGATATTGCGCTTACCGAATTTTTACGTGAGGCTGCCACAGTTATTATGCTATTAGGTATTGGCATTCTGGCAGGGAAAACATCTTCACAAAAGTTTGCTTTTTTTATTTACTGTTTTGCCATTTGGGATATTTTTTACTATGTATTTCTTAAACTGTTTTTAAATTGGCCCGAATCTGTTTTTACCTGGGACATATTATTCCTTATTCCATTCCCTTGGGTTGGCCCCGTACTTGCGCCTTGTATTATATCGCTCACTATGATTTTACTTGCTTTGCTGATTATATATGGCCACGAAAAAGGAAAAAACACAAAAATTAAAACTATTGAATGGATGTTGCTTGCTACGGGAAGTGTGGTTATCATTTCTTCTTTCACCTACGGTTACCTGAATTACTTAAAAAGAGACAATGCTTCTGTGTGGATGCTTGGCAACAAGGCAGATCTTTTTGAGGAGATAAAACATTTTGTCCCCAACGATTATAGCTGGTTACTTTTTTGTTTGGGTGAATTTATTCTTTTATCGGCATTGTTTCTTTTTTCCAAACGTATACTAAGCAAAACATGATACTACAACTTAAACAAGAAAACCGCTGGCACAGTACTTTATTACTTATTGCAATGAGTTTATTTTGCCTTACACTGTCGCTTATACGGTATTTTTTAACCGGTAGCAGCATGTATCTTTTTCTTAACTGGAATCTTTTTTTGGCTTTTATTCCGTGGTTGCTCAGTACTGTAATTGTTATTTACAAATACTATAACAAAAAAAGGGTATTGGTAGTTTTATTGGGCTCATGGCTTCTCTTCTTTCCCAATTCACCCTATATCTTAACAGATCTTTTTCATTTGAAATTACACGGCGGCGTGCCCGTTTGGTTTGATTGGGCCATTATTCTTTCATTTGCCTGGACAGGGCTTATGTTTGGTTTTATTAGTCTGGCTATCATTGAAAAACTTTTACATGCTTACACCACAAAGAAAAATGTGCTATTTATTCTGATACTGCTTTTATTTATAGCGGGGTTTGGCGTATATATAGGAAGGTTTTTGCGTTGGAACAGTTGGGATATAATCAGCTCGCCTTTAGATTTGGGCGAAGATATAGTTACACGCGTTATACATCCTTTAAGATATGCGCGCACCTGGATCATTACTTTTTTGCTTGGCATCATTTTAAACATGATGTATTTTTCTTCAAGAGCGCTTAAAAGCTAAATTATTTTTATTTTTTGTGCCAAAAATTGAGTGTATGGCTATCATTGCTTACACCGACGCCTTATCTTACGCCTTTTGTTTTATGCACCAATACCACTTACTATGTACGCTTTTAATCCCGCAAACAAGAAGGTAAAGCCTTTAAAAAGTGCAAAAAAGAAATCAAAAAAAGGAGCGGCAAAAAAAAAGACACGGCCTAAAAAAAAAGCATAATACATCTGTTTTTACCCTTTTAGACTTAAGCGATAACGCGATTTAATGCCTCGTGTGTGCACTTTATTACCTATACTATAGGCTTTCATTACATTATGGAAAGAATAATTATCTTGCCTCCTCTTTGTAAATCCAAAAATTTTGACTAAATTTAACTGTTTGATAATAACCCGTTTAACATAAACCTTACAAAACCTACCCAAGTATTTTTTAAAGCACCCAACCATTTTTAGCACAATGCCATCTATAATTAAACAGGAAGAGAAACATTTGTTTGTGCAAGATCAGCAGGAGTCAGAGCTTATAAAGAAATGCCTTGATAACGACCCGGCAGCACAAAACAAACTATACAATCTCTTCGCAAAAAAAATGATGGCCGTTTGTTACAGATATAGCAAAAACTTGGAAGATGCAGAAGACACGCTTAATGAAGGTTTTATGCGCGTTTTTGAAAAGCTAAGCTCTTTTAAAGGGAGTGGTTCTTTTGAAGGTTGGATACGTAAAGTAATGGTTAATGTAGCTCTTGAAAAATTCAGAAAAAAAAATATTCAGTTCTCTGACGTTAATTTGAATGATGCAGCCCATGCTGTACAAATGGATAAACAAGAAGATGTTCTTAGTCAGTTAAACGCCAAAGAACTTCTTAACCTGGTGCAAAAGTTGCCTCCGGTTTATCAGATGGTTTTTAATTTATATGTTTTTGAAGGTCTTAAACATAAAGAAATTGCCGATCAGCTGGGAATAAGCGAAGGAACTTCAAAATCAAATTTATCAGACGCCAGAGAGTGGTTAAAAAAAGGAATTGAAACATTATACGAAGAAAAAAAGCCTGTAAGCAAATGAAAGACTTTAACGAAATAGACAATTTGTTCCACAACGCCATTGAGCCGCTTGAGTTTACTCCATCGGACAATGTGTGGCAATCGGTACAAGGCAAGCTGCAGAAAAAATCTGCTCTTGCAAAAGAAAAAACTATACGCAACCTACGCTTTTCAGTAGCAGCTTCTGTAACCGCTTTTTGTTTAGCTGTTGCTTATCATTATTACACGCCACAAAACCAAAACACTATTGCCGCCTTACCTTCTGATACTAAAACTATTGCCGGCAAACTAATTCACAGCTCTTCAACACCGGTTGCAAACAATACTACAAATACCTCATCTTTAAACGCAAATCAAAACAAAGCGCTTGCTTCTAAAAACGAAGTACAAAATACAACTACGCAACAAATAACTGTTGCGCCGGCAGAAACCCCGGGCAATGATAATGTAGTATCGGTACCATTGCAAAAAACTCCGGGACTTACCAATGATGTAAATCACAAAGAAAATACCACGATTAAAAATAATCAGGTAATTTCTCCTGTTATAATTGCTGATAACACAGCAAAAAAAGAAAACACCGTTACGCAAAACAACAATAACGATGTACAGAAAAAGAGTATCGATATAGTTGCGCCAAATGTAGAAGCTAAGGAAATTGTTTATGTGCCAAACGCCTTTACACCAAACGGAGACGGAAAGAACGATGTGTTTATGCCGGAAGCAGCCGAAGAGCTGAAAGAATATAAATTAACAATTTTCAACTATCAGGGCAATATAGTTTTTGCAACGGATGACATTACCAAAGGTTGGGACGGAAAAACACAAACCAACGGATTGGAAACAGTTAAGGAAGATGTATACATCTGGAGAATTGAGTTGAGGACTGCTAAAAATGAAGCGCATCAATTTAAAGGTACACTTACCTTGGTAAAATAAATAATCGTCGGATACACAATCTGTATTACACTAAACAAACAAAGTCGATGATTTTTTTACCCGTACCCAGCACAAACCCGCTTTTAATCCCACTTGACCTAAACCGATTAATTGAAATTAATTTTTCGCCGGTTTTCAGAGGGGCTTTTACCTATTTAGTCGAATTGTTAGTATTTGCCAAATATGTTATATGGCTCTTAAAAAGAGTTTCAGTAATTTTATATACTTAAAACCTTGCTAAAAATGAAGACATTTCTGAGAACGTTTTTTGCACTTACTTTTTTAGTAAGTATGCATGTAAATCTTGTAGCACAAAACAAAACCCTTCCAAATAGTTTTGTTATTATGAATAATAAATCGCCCGAAAAAACGGATTTTTTTGCAAAATCAATTGAGGCCGCTGATATGGAACAGTATCGCCTGCGCGATAAACGCGTGCATCTGGAATTTGAAAATGGTTTTGAAGTAGAATTATATTCAGCGAAAGAATTATTTGTAAAAGGCGCTACCATCAACATAAATAGTTATCAGGTAAGTATTGGTAAGGGGCAGCAGCCTGTTTTTGACATTTTGCCTAATGGCCATTTAACCGCAAAAGTATTTAACGAATCAAAAAAATAATTGAACACTTATATCTAGCATGAAAAATATTTACCACTTATTTTTTTTATTTTTTTGTTCGGCCCTTGCACTTGCCCAACCCGCCAATGATAATTGCGCAACGGCTCAGGCAATTGGATCATTGCCGGTTCCATCCGCTTGTCCTGCAGGTATCGGTGCCAACGTAGTTGTACCCGGCACTTTAAACGGCGCCACCGCCGCAAATCCATACACCTATCAAGGCGTTGGTTGCACAGGTTCAAGTACTTCGATGGCCTCACCCGCAAACGACGTGTGGTACACTTTTACTGCAACCGGTTATCAATTAAATCTTACTATAGCCGGTACAGTTGTTAATCCAAACGTTGCTGTTTATTCAGGAACCTGTGCCGCATTAGGCGGAGGTATTGGTGGTTGCTCAGTTGGTACTGCGGGCGGTAACGGAACATTAACTATACAGCAAATGGTAATTGGTACAACCTATTTCATTCAGGTTTCCGGAAACTCAACAGCCGCAACCGGAACATTTACAATGACCATGAACAACTCTATTGACTGCAATAATTGTTTAGGAGGAAGTAATTTAACAGTAACGCCGCCGCCAACAAACGGTTCGTATCCTGCCGGCACAACCGTAAATTTTTGTTTTAAAGTAAACAGCTATACACAAGTAAATACTAACTGGCTTCACGGTGTACAGATTGCCTTCGGTTCGGGATGGAATTTGGGATCTTTAACAACAACGCCGCCGCCTGCATGTCAAGGTACGGGCACCTGGATTTATGTACCCGGTGGGCAAACGTCATCGGCTAACGGTTCTGCCTGGCCGGCAGGATTTTATTTTGATACAACAGATCCCGGAACAGCAACAGGCGATAACTTCGGAGATAATTGCTCGGGAAATATTTCTGCAGCAAATTGGAATTTTTGTTTCAGCATTACAACAAACGCAGCTTGCAGCCCGGGTTCCAATTTAAGTGTAGTTATAAATACCAGCGGTGACGGAGAATCGGGTTCATGGAGCAGTAACGGATGTACCGGTGATCCACCAACAAATTTCAATGCCATTGGTAAATGTTGCCCTCCTAACATGGCTGCAAGCAGCGCATGCTCGGGCCAGGCAACAGGCTCAGCAACAACTACACCTATTGGTGCCTCAGGACCTTATACATACACCTGGACGCCAAGCGGACAAAATACACAAACCGCTACCGGCCTTACGCCGGGCGTATATACAGTTTCTGTAACTGATGCCGATAACTGCCTTGCCACAAACACAGTTACAGTTGGAACATTACCTGTACCAACAGTAACAGTAAACAACCCCAGTGTTTGTCCGGGAGGGTCAGTAGTATTAAACGCAGGAGGCGCATCCACTTATTCATGGACACCGGGCGGAACACTTAGCGCAACAACAGGAGCAAGCGTAACTTCTACACCAATTACAACCACAACTTATACGGTTATCGGAACCGGAGCAAACACTTGTACAAATACAGCCACCGCTGTAGTAACTATAAATCCAACACCAACTATAACGGTTAACTCGCCCACAATTTGCAGCGGAAGTTCAGTAGTTTTAAACGCAAGCGGCGCAAGTACCTATACCTGGAGTCCCGGTACAGGATTAAGCGCAACAACCGGGGCAAGTGTAACTGCTAACCCTACCGTTACAACTACTTATACCATCACCGGAACTTCGGTTGCGGGATGTACTGCTACTGCAACATCAACCGTTACAATCGGAGGCTCTCCCGTTTTAACTATTAATTCAGCAACTATATGCGCAGGCCAACAAACGGCAACCCTTACAGTAAATGGTGCCACAACTTATGCGTGGTCGCCCGCAACAGGACTTAGTTCAACTACAGGAAGCGTTGTTACGGGAACTCCGGGAGGAACTACCGTTTATACTGTTACCGGTTCAATAGGGACTTGTACTGCAACTGTAACTACCACCATTACAGTAAATCCATTACCAACTATTACAGCCAACACCGGAACTATTTGCGCGGGACAGACGACTGCAACTTTAACAGCTAATGGCGGTATAACTTATACCTGGACTCCTGCAACAGGATTAAGTTCTTCAAACGGAAGCCCGGTTACCGCAAACCCTGCAAGTACAACTTCGTATACAGTTTCAGGAACAGATGCAAACGGATGTTTCAATTCGGGAACAACTACCGTTACAGTTAATGTACCCCCAACTGTTAACGTAAATAATGCTACCTACTGTACAGGCGGAAGCGCAGTGCTTACAGCAACCGGCGCATCAACTTATGCATGGAGCCCGGCAACGGGCTTAAGTGCAACTACCGGAGCAAGTGTAACAGCAAATCCAACCGTAACAACAAACTATACTGTTACCGGAACAAGTGTGGGCGGCTGCGTAAATACAGCTACTACTTCTGTTACCGTTGTAACAACTCCAACTGTAACCGCAAACAGCGCCACTATTTGTATGGGACAACAAACAGCAACATTAACGGCTAACGGGGCAGTCACCTATGCATGGAGTCCGGCAACAGGATTAAGTGCAACAACAGGGAGCACAGTTACAGGTAATCCTGCAACAACAACCGCTTACACAATTACCGGAACAGCCGGCACATGTACCGCAACAGGAACTGCAACAATTACTGTAAATCCATTACCCCCTATTACTGTAAACGCGGCAACAATTTGTGTAGGCCAACAAACAGCAACACTTACTGCAAACGCAGCTGTTACATATACGTGGACTCCTGCAACAGGATTAAGTTCAACCAATGGAAGTTCGGTTACCTCAACTGCTGGAGCAACTACTGCTTATACAGTTGTTGGAACTGATGCAAACGGTTGTATAAATATTGCAACCACAACTGTAACTGTAAATCCATTACCAAACGTTACCGTAAACAGCGGCTTAATTTGTTTAGGTGCATCTATGGCATTAAATGCTAACGGTGCTGCAAACTATGCATGGACTCCTCCTGCGGGATTGAGTGCAACAACAGGTGCAAGCGTTAATGCTAATCCTGCGGTAACTACAATTTATACTGTTACCGGAACAGATGTTAACGGATGTGTAAGCTCTGCACCATCAACAGTAACAGTTGTAAGTAATCCGGTTATTACCGTAAACACAGCAACAATTTGTTTAGGCCAGCAGACTGCTACTCTTACTGCTAACGGTGGTACTACTTATGCATGGAGCCCTGCAGTAGGTTTAAGTGCAACAGTTGGAACAAGTGTAACTGCAACGCCACCTGCAACACAGGTTTATACAATCACAGGGACAGTAGGAACATGTACTACAATTGGAACAACAACTGTTACCGTAAACGCATTGCCAAATATTACGGCAGCAAGTAACAGCCCTGTATGCGTAAACGGAACTTTAAATTTATCATCAACTAATGGAGTTAATTATAGTTGGAACGGGCCTAATTCATTTTCTTCGCTTGCACAAAACCCAAGTATATCCAGTGTTACTGTGCTGGCATCGGGCGTGTACACGGTTACAGGTATTGATGCAAACAGTTGTGTGAATACAGCTACCGTAAGCGTTCTTATTAATCCGCTGCCTGTTGTTACTGCTACCGGTGCAACAGTTTGTCTCAATCAAACAATAAATCTTTCGTGCGTGCCTAATGGTGCGGCAAGTTATTCATGGGCTGGCCCTTTAGCATTTGGATCTAATTTACAAAATCCACCTATACCAAATGCAACAACGGGTATGGCCGGTAGTTATGTTGTAACTGTTACTGATCTCAACGGATGTGTTGGCGCAAACGTGGCACAGGTGGTTGTAAATCCTTTGCCTCCTGTTGCATCCAACTCGGGAACTATTTGCGGAGGACAAACAACTGCAACATTAAATGCAACGGGAGCAAACACGTATGCTTGGTCGCCTGCTACCGGATTAAGTTCGGCTACTGGAGCAAGTGTAATTGCTAATCCTGCCGCAACTACAACGTATGTTGTAACGGGCACAGATATTAACGGATGTCAAAATACCGCAACAGTTACGGTAATTGTAAATCCTCCGCCTGCAGTAGCACTTACTCAAAATTACTCGGGTTGTGCGCCGGTTTGTATCACATTTAGCAATACAGCAAGTGGCACCGGAAATTGCAGTTGGAATTTTGGCGACGGAAGTCAGAGTCAACAATGCGCACCAAGCCATTGCTTTACCGGACAGGGAGCTTATAGCGTAACACTTACGCTAACTGATAATAACGGTTGCGTAAATTCAGCCACTGCATCGGTAGTTGTTTATCCTGTGCCCAAAGCTGATTTTAATGCTACACCTCAGCCTACAACTATTTTAGAATCTTCTATTCATTTTTACGATTACTCGTCGGGCGCCGCTATTAATACGTGGAACTGGACCTTTGGTGATAATAACAATCATAGTTCCACCATTCAAAACCCGGTTCACATATACGGCGACACAGGTTCTTACCTGGTGCAGTTAGTAGTTATTTCTAATTTTGGTTGCAGAGATTCTACTATAAAAATTATTCGAATTGATGAAGATTTTGCGCTATACGTTCCGAATGCTTTCTCACCAAATTCTGACGGTACAAACGATACTTTTTTTGCTAAAGGTTTTGGTATAAAAGAATTTAAAATGTTCATCTTCGACCGTTGGGGCGAGCAAATATTTTTCTCGGATGATTTAAATAAAGCATGGGACGGAAGATTTCAGGGCAAAAGCGATGAGATAGTTCAGGAAGATGTTTACGTTTGGAAAATTGAAGCAAAAAATATTAAAGGCGAAAAACGGCAAATGTCGGGAACCGTTAGTTTGTTAAAGTAATACCATACATTTTACGCTAATTTACCTATGGTATTATGCAGAGCAACGAAAATGATGATATTGGGATATATATATTTTGCCTCTGTATAATTTATGAATCTTGTTAAAAAAGAGCGGCTCAAAAGGCCGCTTTTTTTATGCCCCTATTTTGGGGAGTACATGCATTTAATTTTTAGTACTTTTAGCTAATGAAATTAAGGGTCCTGTTTTTGCTAATCTGCTTTTTTGCTTTTTTCGGCAATGGCATTTACGCGCAAACAAGCAAAACCGATTCCATTAAAAAAGTACTTAACACCCAAACGGAAGACAACAGCCGCGTGGATGCACTTAACCGTTTATCTTCTCTGGTTTATTCTTCCAACCCCGATACCAGTTTAGAACTGGCAAGACAGGCCCTTGACCTTGCCGAAAAATTAAATTACGCCAAAGGCATCGCTAATGCATACAACAATCTGGGCATTGGCCACTACGTAAAAGGTAATTATAAAATGGCGGTTGACTTTAATTTTAAGGCCCTTGAATATTATGAGAACACAAAAAGTATACCCCTTGCCGAAAGAAAACTTGGCCAAGGCGATGCTTATAATAATATCGGGAACATTTATTACCGCCAGGGAAATGCAAAGATGGCACTCGAAAATTATTCGAAAGCGCTGGCTATCTGGTTTGAAACAGGAAACAAAAAAGGCATTGCTTCTTCAAGTAATAATATCGGAAACATCCACGCCGGCAACGGTGAGTTTGATAAAGCTATAGAATTTTATTTTAAAGCTGCCGATATCAATAGCCAAACCGGCAATACGGGATGGCAATCGAACAACCTGATGAATGTGGGCGAAATTTATTTTATGAAAAATGATTATGTGCACTCCGAAGAATATTATCAAAAATCTTTGCAGCTAAAAGAACAAATACACGACCGAAGCGGCATGGCCATGCTATTGGTAAATATGAGTAATCTCTCGCTTAAAAGCGGCAAACTGCAGGAATCAAAAAATCGTGCCCTGAAAGGATTAGAACTTGCGCGCCAGGTTTCTGCGAAACCGCAAATGCGCGACGCCTTATTGCAATTATCATTGAGCGATTCGGTGGCAGGCGATTACAAAAGCGCTTATAATTACCATAAACTTTATGCCTCTTATAAAGACAGCGTAATTAACGACGTAACCAATCAGGCCATTTTTAAAAAACAATTACAGCACGATTATGAAAAAAAGGAAGCCATAGCAAAAGCCGACCAAGAAAAAAAACTGGCCATTGCAGAAACAGAAAAAAAACAACAACGCCTGGTATTGCTGCTTGTTTCTTTTGTACTGATATTGGTTATTGTTTTTGCGCTTTTTATAGCTCGCACACTAAGGACCACGCGAAGTCAAAAAATTATAATCGAGATGAAGCAGAAAGAAATATTAGATTCTATTCATTACGCCAAAAAAATCCAGCAATCCCTTCTGCCTACCGAAAAATATATCCGCAAAATAATGGATAGGGCTCAAACACGCACTTCTTAGCCAAGTAGCCTGATTTTCAGTACTTATTACAGGCCATTTTTGGGGGTAAATTAATGCTGATTTTAACCTAAAAAATGCTATTTTTGAATCCTTTACATTTCCGGCCTTGTTGCGGGATAAACAGAACTAAAATATGAAGCCTACCGATTTTAAAGACCCCGAGTATTTTCACAAAATTGTAGATTGTCAGCACGCGTGCCCTGCGCACACGCCCGTGCCCGAGTACATCCGCTTAATTGCGGCCGGCGATTATACCGGTGCTTACATGATTAACTGGGACAGCAACGTTTTTCCGGGAGTACTGGGCCGCACTTGCGATCGCCCCTGCGAGC
Organism: Bacteroidia bacterium; assembly: GCA_038214655.1. Taxonomy (GTDB): domain Bacteria; phylum Bacteroidota; class Bacteroidia; order B-17B0; family Aurantibacillaceae; genus PALSA-968. Next base: position 23,396 of record JBBQRR010000012.1, read on the forward strand.
CGGCTTGCCGCCGCGGGCGCGTAGAAGAAGAACCCGTTGCAATTTGCCGATTGAAACGCGTTGCCGCCGATAATAAAGATGACGAAGATGTAAAATCAAGAATGCCACAAGGCCCTTTTAAACCGAACGGAAAAAAAGTTGCTCTTGTTGGCGCAGGCCCCGCATCATTAACCGTTGCGCGCGACCTTGCCCCTATTGGTTACGAGATACATTTGTTTGACGAACTTACTAAAGGCGGCGGATTTATGCGCAGCCAGATTCCTTCCTTCCGTTTACCCGAAACAGTTTTGGATGCTGAGGTTAATTATATTTTAGACCTTGGAATTAAAACACATTTTAAACATTACGTTAGCAGCTTAAAAGAATTACTTACTAAAGATTACGACGCAGTTTTTGTTGGCTCGGGCGCACCATTGGGCCGCGACCTTCCGGATTTACCGGGAAGAAAAGAAGGAGCTGCAAATATTCACATTGGTATTAACTGGTTGGCAAGTGTTGCGTTTGAGCACACTGCTAAAATCGGAAAAAAAGTTATTGTACTAGGTGGTGGTAATACGGCAATGGATTGCTGCCGTACTTCTCGTCGTTTGGGTGGTGAAGAAGTAAAAGTTATTGTGCGTTCTCCTTTTGCCGAGATGAAAGCTTCTCCGTGGGAGAAAGAAGATGCCATTCACGAAGATATTCCAATTATCGATAATCACGTTCCAAAATCTTTCGTTGTTGAAAACGGAAAATTAAAAGGAATGATGTTTGAAAAAGTACAAGCCGTTTACGAAGACGGAAAAAGAAAATTAGTTCCCGTTGGCGGTCCCGATATTTTCTTTGAAGCAGATGATGTGCTTTGCGCTATCGGACAAGAAAATTCTTTTCCGTGGATTGAGCGCGATTGCGGAATTGAATTTGACAAATGGAATATGCCTGTAGTAAACGAAACTACTTTCCAATCTACAAACAAAAAAGTTTTCTTTGGCGGCGATGCTGCATTTGGACCAAAGAACGTTATTACAGCGGTAGCTCACGGGCACCAGGCCGCGGTTTCCATTCACTTACAAACATTAGGGCAAGATTTAATTGCTGATCGTCCTGCGCCACACGTAAACCTTATTCACATGAAAATGGGAATACACGAGTGGGCCTACGACAGCGAAGTGGAAAACGATTTACGCTATGTAGTGCCTCAAGCCGATAAAAAAATTACCCTTAACAACCGCAAAAAGGAAGTTGAGTTAGGTTTTGATAAAATGACCGGCTTTAAAGAAGCGCAGCGTTGTTTGAATTGCGATGTGCAAACGGTTTTCACCGAAAGCAAATGTATAGAGTGCGATGCTTGTATGGATATTTGTCCTACTTCGTGTATCACCTTCATCGAAAATATTGAAGAAGAAAGCGAGATGCGTCAACATTTAAAAGCGCCCGCCAATTTATTATCACAGGATTTATTAGTTTCTGATATACTCCCCGCAACAAAACGCGTAATGGTAAAAGACGAAAACGTTTGTTTACACTGCGGCCTTTGTGCCGAGCGTTGCCCAACTTCGGCGTGGGATATGCAGAAATTCTTTTATAACGTAACAAAAGCAGGAAAGATATGTCATCAGGAACCGGTTCTAAAGTAAACGACTTTGTTGTAAGATTGGCCAACGTAAATGGTACGGGCTCGGCCAGTGCGAATTTTTTATTTGCAAAATCAATTTTTCGCAGTGGTGTTTTTATGACGCCCAAAAATATTTTCCCTTCAAACATCCAGGGTTTGCCTACGTGGTACGAAATACGCGTAAGTGAAAAAGGATATTTGGGAAGGCGCGAAGGAATTGATTTGATGGTAGCGATGAATCCGCAGAGTATGCAGCGTGATGTAAAAGATGTTCGCCCGGGCGGATACTTTTTTTACGACAGCACAAAACCCTTGCACCCGCAATACGTGCGCGATGATATTCATTATATAGGTGTTCCTTTAATGCAGTTGTGTAACGAAAATTATACCGACGCGCGTCAAAGACAATTATTTAAAAATATTATTTACGTTGGTGCATTTTCTGCTTTGCTCAATATCGATTTGCAAATTATGATTGATTTGCTGGCCGAGCAGTTTAAAGGGAAAGAAAAATTAATTGAGCCCAACGTTAAGGCATTGCAAATGGGTGTGGATTTTATTCACGCCAATTACAAATATCCCTTAGAGTTTCATGTTGAGAAACGCGATTTAGTAAAAGACAAAATTGTTATTGAAGGAAACAACGCCTGCGGATTAGGTGCGGTGTATGCAGGTGCAACAGTTTTATCGTGGTACCCAATTACTCCATCTACTTCGGTAGCGGAGGCTTTTGCAGAATATTGTCACGCTTACCGCATTGATAAAGACGGCAAACATAATTTTGCCATTGTACAGGCCGAAGATGAATTAGCCGCTATAGGAATGGTATTGGGTGCAAACTGGAACGGTGCGCGCGCATTTACTTCTACCAGCGGGCCGGGTGTAAGTTTGATGAACGAATTTTTGGGCCTTGCTTATTACGCTGAGATTCCCGCAGTTTTAATTGATGTGCAACGCACGGGGCCTTCAACCGGGATGCCAACACGTACACAGCAATCAGACGTTATGGAAGCTGCTTACGCGGGACATGGCGATACCAAACATATTTTATTATTTCCGAGCACGCCTAAAGAATGTTTTGAGATGACTGGGGATTGTTTTGATTTATCGGAAGAATTTCAAACACCGGTAATTTTAATGACCGATTTGGATTTAGGAATGAACGATCACGTTAGTGATCCTTTAGTTTGGGACGATAAAAGAAAAATGAAACGCGGAAAAGTTTTAACCGGCGAGCAACTTGAGAAAATGGAAAAATTTGGCCGCTACTTAGATGTGGATGGCGATGGAGTTCCGTATCGTACAATTCCCGGAACGCATCCTACCAAAGGGGCCTATTTCACTCGTGGAAGTTCTCGCGATGAGTATGCAGTTTATACCGAAGACAGCGCTGCTTACAAACGTAACGTTGACCGCCTCATTAAAAAGTTTGAAACCGCCAAGAAGACAGTACCTGCTCCGCATATTTATAACGCAAAAAACACTTCTAAAAATGCTTTGTTGTTTTTTGGAACATCAACTTATTCATCTGAAGAAGCGATGGATCTTTTGAAAGAAGAAAATGTTTTGCTGGATGCAATTCGTATTCGTTCTTTCCCTTTTAGCAAACAGGTAGAAGAATTTATTGCAAGCCACGATAAAGTTTTTGTGATTGAGCAAAACCGTGATGCGCAAATGAGAAGTTTACTGCTTATTGAATGTGGAATTAATCCTGATAAATTAATTTCTATTTTAAATTATGATGGGATGCCGATAACTGCCGATTTTATTAAGAAGCAGGTAGAGAAAGTGCTTGTTCCGCAGTTAAAAGCCGTTAACTAGAGGGTTTAGTGGGGAGTGATTAGGGATTAGTGGGGAGTGATTAGTGATTAGAAGTAAATTAGAGTGAATTAAAAAGTTTAAAGTTTCAGAGATATGACGTATGTAAGACCAAAATTTCGCCACCCCGAATTGCCAAAAAATAAATTGGGTTATACACTCAGTTATTACGAAGGTGCATTATCTACACTGTGCGCAGGTTGCGGTCACGACTCGATAAGCGCGGCCATAGTGCAATCGTGTTATGAGATGGATATACAGCCGCACCGTGTGGCAAAACTTAGCGGTATTGGTTGCAGCAGCAAAACGCCTGCGTATTTTTTATCTAACTCGCATGGCTTTAATTCTGTGCACGGCCGTATGCCATCAGTTGCAACGGGCGCGTACATGGCTAACCGCGATTTAATTTATTTTGGTGTTAGCGGCGATGGAGATACTGCCTCAATTGGTATGGGACAATTTGTACATGCCGTGCGCCGTAATTTAAAAATGGTTTACGTAGTAATGAATAACGGTTGCTACGGTTTAACCAAAGGACAAGACAGCGCCACTGCCGATATGGGCAGCAAAAGCAAAGCAGGCTCTGTAAACCCATTTGAAAGTATTGACCTTTGCGGTTTGGCAATGGAACTGGGTGCAACATTTGTTGCGCAAAGTTTTAGCGGCGATAAGCACCAGTTAACTCCGCTTATAAAAGCAGCTCTTAACCACAATGGTTTTGCATTTATAAATGTAGTTTCTCCTTGTGTAACATTTAATAATAACCCGGGCTCAACAAAAAGTTACGATTACGTACGCGAGCACATGGAAACTACAAGCCTGATGGATTTTGTGCCGATTGCCGAAACCATTGAAACAAATTACGCCGAAGGCACACATAAAAAAGTACAGATGCACGACGGCTCTTTTATAGACCTACACAAGCTTGCTCAGAATTGGGACCCTACCAATAAAGTAAGTGCCATGAATGCGCTGCATGCGGCCCGGGCAAAGCACGAAGTGCTTACCGGCCTTTTATATTTTAACGCCGAAGGCAAAGACCTGCACACCGTTTTAAACAGCAGCGTCACCCCCCTAAATAAATTTACCGAAGAAGTTCTTTGTCCGGGTAATGATGCCTTGAAAGATATTAATGCGGATTTGAGGTAGGTATCTGCTGCTGCTTCATTGGCGTGACCTTGGTGCTGTGTGTTATGAATGCTATTTAAAAATGAATTCTACTGACCTACCTAAACGAGCAAGCCGGTATAATCATCAATTGCCTATAGAGTCGGGTTATCATTCTAACTTGTGGGTGAGGCCGCTTATTATTTGGTGCATTCTTGCCGTTATATTTATTTGCGTTTGTTTCCCCGATAAGGAGGACGGGTATTACAACTTTGCTTTGTGCTTTGAATTACTTGGCGGGTTAACTCTTGTTGTGGGCCTTGTTGCGCTCTACAATTTCGCTGCTACTTGGCGCATTTATATTGATGAGGAGAGATTAATTTTTATTGGTCTTTCGGGTAAACCAAAAGAAAGCTATTTTTTAAAAAATATACGGCGCTTTACTTGGAACAACCAACCACGAGTGTCAAGTACTGGTAGAAGCGGCGCGCAAATGATTCTAAAAAACGAGGTGATAGAAATTTATTTTGATGAAGAACCCATCAGCCTCTCTTTTGATGAGTATGGAAATTTTGATGAGATTAAATGCTATCTCTACGATTATTGCCTCGACCATGGCATTGTAAAAAAGCGTCCGTTGAGCGAGCGCAGACGATCAAGTTTATGAAATAATTTGTTTTTGATAGCTCTTTAAACAACTCGCATTCCAAGGCAATAAAAACCCTTTTTAATCGTTTCTAAAATATGGTAGCATTACAAACAAACAGAGTTTTTATTCCGCCTTTTATTTCATTGGCTTTTTTTGTGGCGCTTGCCTGTTTGGGCCTTGGTTATATTGACAAAGAAACCCGCACACTCAGCGATTTGTTTACAGCACAAAATATTTTTGCTTTGCTGCTTTATTTTTTGCCTACTTATTTTATATGCGGCTTGTTTCATAGTTATATCTTTAAAAAACTAAACCCGGCAAAAAAAATGTGCTACTCGCTTTTGGCGGGCATACCGCTTGGCTTTACTTTGGTAATTTTGTGTTTCGTTTTTTTAGGCTCTTTTCATTTTTCCAACTCTTAAAAAATGAATAAATTATTTACGCTGTTTATATGTTTGTGGATAGTAGCAATCACTGGCTGCGCACAAACCCAATCAAAACCGGGCGTGGGCGTTGCAACAGAGCAAAAAAAAGCAAGCTCGGGCAATACGTATACTTTAATTTATAAGGGAGGGTCGCTTATAAAATTTAGTACAAAGCGGCCGGATAAAAAAGATAAAAAGGTTTTGCTTTGCATAGCTGCCGCATTTACACAGTTAGATAATGGTTTGGTAGATGGTGCTTATGCAGTGGATGGTAAAATAGGTAATACAAAATACAATCATCATTTGGGCGGCGCCATTTTTTTAGAAGCCGGTGCCTGCGATATATTTCCTTTAAAAAAACTAGCCGGCGATAGCCTTGATGCAGAAGATGAAAAAAAAATAAAAGAAAGCAAAGCAGGTTTCTTTCAGCAAATACAAATTATAGTAGATGGCAAAGCCGAAAAATTTAAAGACGTAAAACTATTTCAGCGCCGCGCCATTGTTGTAATGACGCAAGCAAATAAAAAATTTATAACAGCAAAAAATATCGCCATCATTGAGTCGCTTGAACCAATAACCTTAGCCGCCTTCAGTAATGATTTGGTAGAACTCGGCGCATACAACGCACTTTACACCGATATGGGCGCCTGGGATGAAGGTTGGTACAGAGATGCCAAAGGAGAAATAAAAATTATTGGTACAAATAAAAGTCAGACTGCTAAGCAGAGTAATTGGGTGGTGTTTACTAAGTAGCGGGCCATCCCATCACCCCCTCGCTACGGGACGCAAGCGTCCACGTACAGCGCTCCCCCTTGAACGGGGGAGAATTTAATACAGCCTGATGGTAAACGATGGGCAAATTGCAATTGAAGAATGCTGTATCAAGTTGTCCCCTTGAACGGGGGAGAATTTAATACAGCCTGATGGTAAACGATGGGCAAATTGCAATAGAAGAACCCTGTATCAAGTTGCCCACTTGAACTGGGGAGAATTTAATACAGCCTGATGGTAAACGATGGGTAAATTGCAATAGAAGAATGCTGTATCAAGTTGTCCTCTTGAACGGGGGAGAATTTAATACAGCCTGATGGTAAGCGATGGGCAAATTGCAATAGAAGAATGTTGTATCAAGTTGCCCCCTTGAACGGATGAGAATTTAATACAGCCTGATGGTAAACGATGGGCAAATTGCAATAGAAGAATGCGGTATTCTGTATTAGGTTGTCCCCCTTGAAGGGGGACCGTGAGCCCAAATGGCCATGGGCCATGGGCGAACGAGGGGGTGGGCTGTTTTTTGTATTTTAGCATTATGAATTGGACAGGCCACAACGAGAAACACCTCGAGAAGAAAAGGCAATTTCTCCGCAACAACTCCACCGCTGCGGAAGCCGCACTTTGGAATCTTATTAAAAACCGGCAGCTGCAGGGGCGCAAATTCCGACGGCAATTTAGCGTAGGAAAATATGTTTTAGATTTTTATTGTCATGAAGAAAAACTATGCGTTGAGTTAGATGGCGCCGGTCATTTTACCGAAGAAGGGCAAATTTACGATGAAGAACGTACGGTTTTTCTTAACGAAGAAGGCATCCGTGTAATACGCATCGAAAATAAAAAAGCATTTGATAATACGCAGCAGATTTTGGATTATATACAGAGTTTTTTTACCAAAAAAGGTTGATTTAGAGGGCAAACCGCCATTTCAAAAAAAATACTATTTTTGGTAAGCATTTAGCCTGCTATTAATTATATGAAACAAAATTTGAAAATTGTATTGGTTTTTATGGCATTCTGCGTTTTTGCGCAAGGCCAATCCTCCATAGAAGTAGTTACCAAACTAACGTTAAAAGGCGCACAGATAAAAGATTATAAAGCGGCTGTTTACAAAGGCAAAATTGTTGATACAGTTACGGTAGTAAATTCCAAACCGCAGTTTATTATGCTTGATCCGGAGCAGAGTTATACTATCTTTTTTGTAAAGGATACTTTTGATGTTGAGTGCATTATTGTGGATACACACATACCTGCCGCATTGAAACCAAAAAAATACCGCGTGTACGTAAATGTAGAAATAGACCCCGTGCACAGTAAACAAAAAGATGCGGGCGAAGATTTTCCTTCAGCTATTATTCAGTACAGTAAAAAATTAAAGAATTTTGAGTACTTAAAGCAGTACCACAAGCAGGTGCATAAGTAAATTTTATTTAAGCAGAGCAGCGATTTGCTCTCCCGGGTTTTCTTTTTTTACAGACACAAGTTTTATAGCCGATGTATTGCTTGCGTTAACATACTCAGCCATTAAAGCGGGCGTGCAAATAAAAAATCGATTATTATCGTCTAAAGCTATCAGTGTATTTTTTGATTTAGAGCTAACCGGAAAATAATATGGGCTTAAGTTGCTATAACCATCATAGGTAAGTGTACCGCTTACTTCTTTATCAATAACGTAAACAACTATAGGCGTAACGCTGTTTCCCTGCTCATCCACATATTTTTTCTTTACATACACAGGATCTTTAAGGCGTTGTATCTGATCGCAATTCCAAACACCAAGATTGTCAATACACAATGCTTTAAAGGCGCCATCTAGCACTGTTTCTTTTCTGCCTGCCATCGAATCAACTACAAAACTTCTTCTTTGTCTTTGCTTTTCTTCCTCAACTCGTTTTTTCTCTTCGGCCTTGCTTCCCTCCTTATATTCATCCAGCTTACTCTTTATTTTTTGGTAGCGCGCCGCAAAAAGCTTGTGGTTGGCATTAAAATAATCAATCCACTCAGAAAACCGCATCTTTCCCTCGCCGCTTGATATATCCGCCCATTGCCTGTTGTATTGATAAAAACAAAATAAAGAATCGTGGCAGGCATTGTTATATACTTCAGAAAATATTGAATCTTCCCGTTCTACATCATAATCAAAATTGCCTTCATATACACTTTGTTTAGACGCCAGTTCCAGAACAAGTTGCAAATTATTATATCTGTTTTGTTCGTTCTGTCGATAAGCTTCTTTTTTTCCGGGGCCGGAGCCTTTCTTTTTTCCCTTTACATAAAGCGTAAATTCATCGACATTATTTGTAAACGTAAGCGTAAAATTATCCTTGCCTATATAAAAAACAGAAATTCTAAGCCAACAGGCCTTACCCCACTCGCTATTAAAAGGGTTTTTTGAAGTGTTTTTATAGGTCCATACATAATTTCTGAAATCATCAAAAACCGAAACTGAATCGTTGGGAATAATGCTGAACTCAGCTTTTTTCCCCGAAAGGTTTTCTATTTTCATACGAAAAGATTCCATTTTGTTAGGCGGCCCCTTTATTTTTTTAAAATAAAATTTAGATTTATGTAAGTCAATCGGCAAATTACCTGCAGCCAATTCCATTCCTTTTTGTATCGCAAGAATATTACCGGTAAAAGGGTACAGTGAGCAGGTATCCTTGTCGTAATATTTTTTTACACAAGAGGCAATGTGTTTGCCCAGCCCTAAACCATGAATGGCAGAAATATTTTGAAATTTTTTAGTACAGGGCTTCTCTTCTTTCCAGGAACTACTTTTTTCATTGAGTGAGTAAAAATTCTGATTCGGTAAATTTTGTGTAGTTGCAAATTTAATGCCTATTGTGCTATTGGTTTTCATTTTTAGCGGCTCGTCATTCTGAAAAGCCTCAATTTTAAACATACCGGCCGAGTTGAATTGCGTCAGCTGCCCGTCGGTACCAATAAAACTCATAGGTATGCCGCTAAATAAAAAATCGGCTGAGTTTCGGTATTCGGTATATTTAATTTCTACATCGCCGGTTACAGTTTTACCCTTCTGCGTTTCAAAAATATTCGCAGGTATATCCAACACAGTTCCCGATGAATATTTGCACTGTTTATCGGCTCCGGCATTGATTTTAAAAACTTCGGTAAGGCTCTTTATATTAAGTATTTTAGCTATATCCGGATTATAAACTGATATTTCAACAATTACCCTTCGGTTTTTTGACTTGCCATTTTCACTTAAATTATCAGATACCGGAAAAGAATCTGCAAAGGCACGACGGGTAATATTTTTTACGAGGAATTTTTTTTGAACAAAGTACTTTTGGGTTTCCTCGGCTCTTTTTTGCGAAAGCATTCTATTTTTTTCTTCGCTACCGGTATTATCCGTGTATCCTTTAATTTCTACCAGATAAGCCTGAGGTACATTTGATAATTTAGCTATTACTGAGTCTATTTTAACTTTGCAATTGGTATTAATTGTATACTGATCGACCGGGAAATGGAGGGCAAAACTACAAACCTTCTGAGCTTTTAATCCTAGCGAAGCAAGTGTTACAAGTATTAAAAACCTTATATTTTTATGGAGCCCAAACATTACAACAATAATACGTCAAAAAAAACATTTTATTATACTAATAGTATATATTTGTTATACCATTAAGTATTACCCCAGGAATGAAAAAAATTACTTTAGTTTTAACGATGTTTACTTCTTATTCCTTCGCTCAATCTATAAAAACAGATTATGGGGTGTACCCCGAGCCCACGCCTCCTACTCTGCCTGCAGCGGGTGGTATTTTGGTTGACGCAACTTTTGGTACAAGTATTTTGCGCGTTACCGATGCAAACGACGGAACCGATAATCATCAGTCATACTCGTACTGGCCAAGCTTTAATAAAAATTCTACTTTATTATATATTTCCAACGTAAGCGGCACTCCTACGCTTTACGATTTTGATACTTTAGCTTTTTCCGTTTTAAACAAACGAGCGCTTTTTCAAAGCAACCCGCTTGGTGATGGGGCACCCAATGCCGAAGACGCGATTTGGAGCGGCACACAATTAAATGAAATGCTTTGTCATACAAGTCAAAAACTGTACAGCTATAATGTTTCAACTAATGCCTACACCTTAATTCACGATTTTTCGGTAGCCTACCCAAATATTTATTTACAACAAATGAGTCGCTCGATAAACGACAGCGTATTTGGTTTTACGTATAAAGAAAATATCAATTACACCAATATTGGGTATATCGATTACCGCGCTTCTAACAATCACATTGATACCGCAAACATGCCTACGCTTGATGAAGTGCAGGTAGATAAAACCGGAAATTACTTAGTAATAAAAACGGGTAACTCCGGCGCGGGTGTTATAGAAGTTGAAATCCGTAATTTAATTAGCGGCAACATAGATTATTTAACCGACAACGGGCCCGATTTTTCGCCCGGCCATTCGGATAACGGAATGAGTTGCGTTGTGGGCGCTGATAACTGGAACAACGCTTTTACCTACCGCACCTTAGCAAATCCGCACACCTTTTACAGCGTTATTGATTACAATAATGATTGGTCGCTGGGCACCCACGCCTCTATGCTGGCTAATGATGAATCGTGGATGCTTATCAGTTCTTTTATTGCCAACACACTTCCCACAAACGGAATTTTTGTGGATGAGATTTACCAGGTGGCCACCGATGGAAGCAAATCAGTAAGAAGGCTGTGCCATACACACTCTGATTATTTAAACCAAACGGGTGGCAACGGATATTGGAGCATGCCCAAAGCAAATATTAGTCGCGACGGAAAATACGCCGTGTTTACCAGCAATTGGGGAAGCACCACTAACAGGGATGTTTTTGTATTGCAGATTCCGGCAATTAACAGTACAAGCATCAAAGAAAATGAAAATCACGGTTTTATTATTTCTCCAAATCCTGCAAGCGAAAAAATAAAATTAATTTTCCCGAAAGAAAAGAAGGGGGAAAAAATTTCGATTACACTTACAGATATTTTTGGAAGGATAATTCAGAAACAGGAATACACCATTGACGCAATCGGGCCTGAATTTAATTTATCACCGTTAACAGAAGGAATTTATTTTGTTAGGGCGGGAAATACGGTGCAGCGACTTGTCTACGCCAAATAAATCCAATGTCTGCGGTTACTATAGCACAAACGCTTGTGTATTCGTGTTTTTTACAAGGAAAATCGACCGAATTTTATTTACTAAATACATTTTGTTTTCTCACAAAAAATATTATCTTTACTGTACTAACCGAAGCACGGCTTCTTAAAAAATAAAACATGAAAAAACTTCTACTTATTATTTTAGCGATCTCTATCGGTCAGATAAACGCGCAGGTATGTTTTAGTCCTGCTACCACTTTCCCTGCAGGCAGTACTCCTTTTTCTATTTGCAAAGGAGATTTTAATGCCGACGGAAATATAGATGTAGCGGTGGCAGACAATGCAAGTTCCAGCCTTTCGGTACTACTTGGAAATGGCGCCGGTAGTTTGGGTGCTCCAACTAATTATGCAGTAGGCACAACTCCGCGTGGAATTACAACTGCCGATTTTAATAATGACGGAAAACTTGATTTGGCAACTACTAACTATGGTTCGGCAAACGTTTCTGTTTTATTAGGTGCTGGTAATGGCACGTTTGGAGCAGCTACCACTTTTACAGCCGGCCCAAGCCCCTACACTTTAATAAGTGCTGATTTTAACGGAGACGCCAATCTTGATCTTGCTGTTACTAATTATACCAATACAGTATCTATATTATTAGGTACGGGCACAGGAAGTTTTGGTGCTGCAACTCCATTTCTTGTTGGTACCTGGCCATCTTCTTTAGTTAAAGGAGATTTTAATGCCGATGGTTTTAAAGACCTTGCTGTTTCAAACAGGCAAACCAATAACATTTCTATTTTATTAGGTACAGGTACAGGAAGTTTTGCTGCGGCCACTAACTATACAGTAGGAACTAATCCATGGGCAATTACCAGTGGTGATTTTAACGGAGACGCGAAGTTTGACCTTGCCGTTGCTAATGCAGGTACAAATGATATATCTGTATTAATAGGTGCCGGTAACGGAACTTTTGCAGCCCCTACCACATTTGCCGCGGGCACATGGCCGGCTTCTATTGTTGTAGCCGATTTTAATGGCGATGCACTTGCCGATATTGCCACGGGCAATCGTACTTCGGGTGATGTTTCTGTTTTACTGGGCAACGGTGCAGGCAATTTTGCTGCGGCAAATACATTTGCAAGTGGCGTTCAGTCCATTTCATTGGCATGGGCTGATTTTAATGGTGATGGAAAAACGGATTTGGCTACAGTTAATAGCAGCACGGTTAATACGGTAAGTGTGTTGCTGAGTAATGCGCCAACGGTATTTGCTACTTCTTCTATGAGTGTAACATGCCCGGGGCAAAGTGTTAATTTAACTGCCAGCGGAGCTACTAACTATACGTGGATGCCGGGCGGTGCTAATACCGCTGTAATTGCAGTTTCGCCAACCGTTACTACTACTTATACTGTAACCGGAAATACCGCGGGTTGTTCTTACGTGGCATTTGTTACACAAACCGTTAACACCTGTGCAGGCATACATAATCAAAGTTCAGCTAATCCGGAGTTTAGTGTTTTTCCTAATCCCTTCGAAAATAAAATTACAATCACGTGTAAGGCCACAAAACAAAATATAGAGGTATTAAATTCATTGGGTGCGGTTATTTACAAAACTATAGTTGAAAATGAAAAAACAGAAATTGATGTAAGCGCTTATTCTTCCGGGATTTATTTTATTAAAACAGGAACGCTTGTCAGAAAAATTATTAAGGAATAAAAAGCAGGATATTTTATGTACAAAAGCCTCAACAATGTTGGGGCTTTTTTTAATGTATAAACTGTATTCAGTTCTACCACTTCAAGGGGGAGACAGTCGTGGCCAAATTACGCGAAGCGTAATGGCAGATAGAGGGGGTGGCCTACAAACAGTACCACAAGCAGTATCATAAGCAAGTGCATAAGTAATTAAACCTCTACACCAATAATACAAACATCATCAATTTGCTCTAAGCTACCTTTCCAGTTGTTAAAGGTCTCGATAATAATTTTCTTTTGCTCATCCATACTTTGCTGATGCTGTTTTAGCAAAAGTTCTTTCAGCGCTTTGTATTTAAACTTTTTTGCATCGGGGCCGCCAAACTGATCGGCTATGCCATCGCTGAAAAGATAAATCGTATCGCTTTTTTTTAATTGTATTTCGTGATTGGCAAAAGGTTTACGCGCTTCAAATTTTCCTACCGGTTGCTTGGTTGCCTTAATTTCCTTTAATTGGTTGTCAGAAATTAAATATAGCGAATTATTGGCACCTGCATATTGCAGCCTTAACGTTTTTTTATCTAATATGCAAAAAGCTACGTCCATCCCATCGCGCATATTACTTCCGCCCCGCGTTAATGTTTCTTCCATAAGCGTACTTGCCTTATCTAAAAATGCGGCGGCATTATCAATATCAGTAGCAAAAATGATTCGGTTTAAAATATTTTGCGCTATTACACTCATAAGCGCCCCCGGTACGCCATGTCCCGTACAATCGCAAACAGCAAAAAACACTTTATCGTTCTTTTCCTGCAGCCAATAAAAATCTCCGCTCACAATTGATTTTGGCAAATACACTACAAAGGATTTTGGCAGATGCCGGTTAATTAATTCCTGCGAAGGGAGAATTGCCTTTTGAATATACTTGGCGTAGTTAATGCTGTCGGTTATCTCTTTGTTCTGCTCTTCAAGCTGTAATTTCTGATCGTGCATTAAATTTTCGGCCTTCCCACGTGTACGTACAAAGCGCGTAATGATGTAAACGCAAAGTGAAAAAGGTATTACCGTAAAAATGGGCTCGTCCTTCATTCTTTGTTGGGGGTCAATACCAAATTCAAGCAGTTTTTGGTGAAACACAGTTTGATTCAATATAACCGCCGAAAGCATCATCAATACATGGATAAAACCCGCAAAAGCCCAGCCACCTCCTAATGCAAAATAAGCAAACAGCAATTCTACCATAATCCAAAAGGCCGACATCATATCTATCTGCCCACCTTGTATAAGCATATTGCATGAGGCAATAAACATAAACTGGCACATCCATATCTTTGCTGCCTTGCGAATATTTTGCTCGACCTTAATAACATAAAGCATATAGCCCATAGAGACCCATCCGGCCGACACAAGGTAAAAATGATACCATAGATGATTGGTAATAAGATTTATATACATCAATGCCGCCTGCGCAATAAAAAATATGGCGAAGTTGTAGGTCAGCGTAATTTTAGCCTGCTCAAAAACATTGTCGGTCTTTGCCAAATAATCCCCAATAAACCAGTTGCGTAGTTTTTTCATGTTTCTTATAATCAAAGATAGTAAAACAAGGCTTTAATAGTAAAAATATCACACATTTGTTATGGACTTAAATGCGCTTATGAGAGGGCACTCTGTAACTTATGTAACTTTTTCCTGTAAATGTATAAGCTGTTAAAGGCACCGTATTAACATCTTTGCATGGAGCCATTTTGCTCTTATATTTAAACCAACAAAATGAAAAAAGTTTCAATATTTACCGCTATAGTTGTAATCTGTTTAAGTTCTTGCGTTTCTAAAAAGAAATTTCATAACGAACAAAGCAGAGTAAAAAATTTGCAGAACGACAGTGCGGTAACACATACCGGTTTAACTAATTGCAATTCAAAAGTTGCCTCTTTGCAAAACGGAAAAGATTCGGTACAAAAAGACCTTCAAAATCTTTCTTCCAGTTCGCAGGCAACCATCAATAATTCTAATATGACCATTGCCGAGCAGGCAAAACGTTTGCAGGACTTACAGAATTTGATACAGGCGCAGAAAAACGTCATGATCAAATTGAAAAAAACTGTTGCCGACGCGCTGGTTAATTTTAAACCCGAAGAGTTAACGGTTTCTATTAAAGACGGAAAAATTTACGTTTCATTGCAGGAAAAACTACTGTTTAAATCAGGAAGTGACGTTGTTGACCCTAAAGGAAAAACAGCGTTGCAATCAGTAGCAACGGTACTTAACGGCAATCCCGATATTAATGTAATGATTGAGGGCCATACCGATTCAATTCCTTTCGCCAAAAAATTTGAAGACAACTGGGCATTAAGTGTTTCGCGCGCCACCTCCATTGTAAGAATTCTTACAAACGATTATAAAGTAGATGCGCATCGTGTTACCGCTTCGGGTCGAGGCGAATTTTATCCCATTGTAAGTAATGCTACACCTGAAGGAAGAGGGCGTAACCGCAGAACAGAAATTATTTTATCTCCTAATCTGAACGAGCTTTTTAAATTACTAGACAAATAACCGTTTAGAAAATGTTGAAAATGAAAAAGCTCATTTATGTATTCATTTCCGGCTGTGCTTTTTTAAATTTTGCCAAGGCCCAAACGGATACCATTTTGCATCCGCGTAAGGATGTTATTGATGTGTATTACAAATTAATTCACCATACTTGCAAAATTGCGAGTCATTGCGAACCAAAAAAAATCAGTTTTTCGAGTGCTCCGGCATTAGGGTATACACTTCACACAAAATTTGCTGTAGCTTATGCCATGAATTTTGCGTTCCTAACTTCAAAAGATAAAATAACAAACCTTTCGGTTATAAACGTGTTGCCCGTTTTTACACAAAACAAACAATTTGAATTTTCGATGCAATCAAATATTTGGGCAAAGAACAATAAATATAATTTTTTGGGCGATTATCGCTATTATAAATACCCTCAACCCAGCTTTGGCCTTGGCGGACATACCTCTTTAGCCAGTTATAATTTTATGGACTATTCGTATATCGTTTTAAAACAAGCGATACTCAAATCTTTGGGAAATAATTTTTTTGCGGGCGCAGGATATAATATGGATTATCATGTGCAAATTACAGAAACAGGCAATTCGGATGGTAAAGAGAGCGACTTTCATAAATACGGAGCCACAACTTCTTCCATGTCAACCGGCCCTTCTTTGCATTTTTTGCATGACGATAGAAGAAACCCCATTAACCCTCTTGCCGGTTTGTACAGCAACGTTGTTTATCGCTGCAACCTTAGCGCGTTGGGAAGCTATAGCAATTGGCAGTCGCTAATTGTTGATGTAAGAAAATACATTAAGGTGCCCGGAAAATCGCAAAACACGCTTGCTTTTTGGAGTTACAATTGGTTTACGTTTGGCGGCAAAGCTCCTTATTTAGAATTACCCAGCACAGGGTGGGACACGTACTCTAACATGGGTCGCGGTTATACCCAGGGACGATTCACCGGAAAAAATCTTTTATACCTGGAAGCGGAATATCGTTTTAATATTTTAAAAAGCGGATTGCTGGGCGGCGTTGTTTTTACAAATGCACAAAGTGTTGCTGACTGGCCAAGTAATAAGTTTACAACAATATGGCCTGCTGCAGGTTTCGGGCTTCGCGTTAAGATTAATAAAAATTCCAACACAAATATATCTATTGATTACGGTATTGGCCTTGGGGGATCGAGTGGTATTTTTGTGAACCTGGGAGAAGTTTTTTAATTCTCATTTTCATAAACAAAAAACCCCGACTTACAGGCCGGGGCGTTTGTTTGGTTGTATAAAATTAACTAATCAACATTATCGTGTAAGTAGTTATTTGGGCGAATTTCTGTTTTCTTATCGTCGCCTTCGCCTAAAGTATAGCGCGATACATTTGATTCGGTAGAGAAATTAGTCTCGTCTAACTTAATATTCTGACGTACAAAGCTTGGTTCTTTTTCAAGTTCCAATAAACCTTCAGATGATTTTAACTTCAGTGTCATATCTTTTAGTTTTTTGATACGCTCCTGTGCCAAACGAATGCGCTCTTCACGCTCTAATTTATCGTTTTGCTCGGGTGTTAATTCATCCGTAGCACTTTCTGTTCTGCTGATTACCGTAATCTCTTTCAGCTCCATGGTAATTTCTTCGTCGGCAGAAAAATCGGGAGTCTCTTCCACTTCGTTTACAAAGCTTTCATTTTCCTGAACCTCGTTTGTAATTTCAGTAGTTTCGGAACTGCTACTGACTACGAATTCCACTTCGCGAGAAATGTTTTCTTCTTTGCGCTCGGCAATAGGCTCACTTTCAATATACGTTTCTTCGTTATCGTTTTCAAAAGTTATTTCTTCAACTTCTTCTTCGGCAACAACCTCTTCCACTTTAACTTCTTCAACAATTACTTGCTGCACAACCGGCTCAACTTCCTTAATAATCAAAAAAGGCTCATCGTTCTTTTTTTCTTCTACAACTTCTTCAATCACCGCCTCAATATCTGTTTGTATAATCGCATTAACAGGCTCGTGTACAACAGCAACTTTAGTATCTTCTAATACAGTAATAATTCTCTCCTGTTGTTTTTCAGGTTCAAACCCTTTTGGAGGATTGCTTGCAAAACCGGTAGCAATAATTGTAACACCTACGTTATCGCCAATGCTGGGGTCAATACCGTAACCGGTAATTAACTCAGCCGTATATCCGCTTGCCTCTTGTATATAATCTGTAATTTCTCCAAACTCATCCATGCTAATATCATCACTTCCACTCATAATATTCAAAAGCACATGGCGTGCCCCGCGAATATTATTATCATTCAATAAAGGCGAATTCAATGCTTGCTCAACCGCACGTATCGCTCTGCGCTCGCCCGATGCAGTGGCAGTTCCCATAATGGCAACGCCGCTGTCTTTCATTACAGTTTTAACGTCGTTAAAGTCAACGTTAATATGTAAGTGCATGCTTATAATTTCGGCAATTGCACGTGCAGCGCCGGTTAACACATCATCGGCATGAGCAAAAGCTTCGCTCATTTTTAAATTGCCGTAAATTTCGCGCAGCTTATCGTTGCAGATAACCAAAAGGGTATCTACATATTTTTTCATCTCTTCTAAACCTGCTTCAGCTTGCGCTTTACGTTTTTTTCCTTCAAATACAAATGGCATAGTTACTATACCAACCGAAAGAATTCCCATCTCGCGTGCAACTTGTGCAATTACAGGAGCTGCGCCGGTACCTGTACCACCACCCAAACCGGCAGTAATAAATACCATTTGCGTTCCATCGCCTAAATATTTTCTTATCTCGTCAATAGTTTCTATCGCCGAGTTTTTTCCCATCTCCGGAATTGCACCTGCACCCAAACCTTTGGTAAGCGCTGCGCCTAATTGTATACGGTTTGTAACGGGGCTCACTTCAAGCGCCTGTTTATCGGTATTGCAAACAATAAAATCAACGCCCTTAATCCCCTGTTTAAACATGTGATTAACTGCGTTACTTCCACCGCCGCCCACGCCGATTACTTTAATAATCGAGCCCGGGTCCTGTTGCATTTCAAATTGAATCATGATATAAAATTTAAATAAAAAGTACTTGTTTCGGTTGCGCTAATTTCCTCAATGTTAAGCCTGTTTTTAAGGTAGGCTTAACATAGTTTTAAACCGCTACTTGTTAATTAGATAATAATCTTGTTTTTATTGGGATTTTGGACTTATTTTCTAAAGAATTTGGTTTTGAGTATGGCTTTGGGCGTTACCCCGGTGAATGCTTCTCCCCGGAACAGCCAAAACCGCAAAGTACACAGAGAAAACAGCCCGCCGAGAGCACAACGTTTATTTTTTACTACACTGTTGTATTTGCGTTAGGGATACAAAAGGCCCGCAGGGGGTCTTTTGCCTTGAGTAAATTAAGATAAGAATTTAAATTATAGCAATAGTAAAATCATTGTAATGGAAGAAAATGATGTATTGCAAAAAACGGTACCCTTTTGAAGCCCGGCCGCGAGGTTTACACTCGCGGCAACGCCCATATCATCAAACATCTCTACTCAACATCATCCCTCAACCAATCAGCAACCTTCGAACTGAAGTTCTCGAAAAATTTACCTCTTGTTTTGCTGCTGTGATTGGCGGTTTTTTTCTTTTTCACATCTTCTTCCTCAACCACCTCAACTTTAGCGCCCATGGTGTTGCTGGTTTTACGCATTTCATCTTCCATCTTCCTTACGCCCATCATCACCAAACCAACTCCGGTTGAGAACATGGGGTTTGTAACATTCTCGCTGCTTTTTGCCAAATGCTCATTGGGAGTTCCGATGCGGCAATCCATGCCCACAAAATATTCAACCAATTGCGGTAAATGCTTTAACTGCGCGCCGCCGCCGGTAACAACAATTCCGGCAGCCAGTTTCTTTTCGTAACCGCTGTTTTTAATTTCATACATCACAAAGGCCAAAATTTCTTCCATACGCGCTTGTATAATGTGCGCCAAATTTTTTACAGAAATTTCTTTGTGCGGACGGCCACGTAAACCCGGAATAGAAATTACTTCGTTCTCCTGATTCTCTGCACCCAAAGCCGAACCAAATTTTGTTTTCAGCAACTCGGCCTGACTTGTTATGATTGAACATCCCACTTTAATATCTTCGGTAATAATGTTTCCGCCCAATGGAATAACTGCTGTATGACGAATAATTCCATCATAAAAAATTGCAATATCAGTTGTACCACCGCCAATATCCACCAACACAACACCTGCTTCTTTTTCTTCGTCGCTTAAGCAAGCATCTGCCGAGGCAAGTGGTTCAAGATTTAAATCAACTACTTTTAAATTGCTGCGGTCAACACATTTGTAAATATTTTTTACTGCACTCACCTGGCCGGTAATAATATGAAAATTACCTTCTAAGCGCACACCCGCCATGCCAATTGGATTGCGAATGCCTTGCTCGTGATCCACAATATAATCCTGTGGAATTACGTGAATAATTTCTTCGCCCGGCTGCATTACCAAACGGTGCATATTATCAATTAAATAATCTACATCTTTTTGTGCAACTTCCTCCTCGGTGTTGCCCTGGCGCATAATCATGCCGCGGTGCTGCAAACTTTTTATGTGTTGTCCGGCAATACCAACCACAACTTCATTCAATTCGCAAACTTGTTCCAATTTAAAAACCTGCGCTTCGCCTACAGAGTTTTTAATGGTAATATCTTTCGATAAAGCATCCGCCACAGCCGCCTTAATCGACTTTATAGTGTCTTCAATATTAGACACAACGCCGCGCTTAACGCCCAGTGAAGGCGCTTTGCCAATGGCCAAAATTTCTATTTTGCCATATTCGTTTTTGCGGCCCACAATCGCTGCTATTTTGGTGGTTCCGATGTCTAATCCTACTACAAAGTCTGATGCTTCCATAATTGTTTTTATTTAATGTTGGGTACTGTTTTTTTTGTGCAAACTATTTGATTTTTATACTTTAGATTTATGATTGAGTATTTATCCCAGCTATTACTGCTGTTTAAGCCTTCGGTATAAAATATTTTTAATTTTTCAAATTTTAGCTCAATATCCTCAGCTTCTCCAAAAATTATTTTTTGATTACCGATGGCAGGGTATAATTCAATTTCGCGGTCGGTATTTATATAGGCTTGTGTAATTAATCCGCTTAGCAATGAATCAGCACTAATATATTTTGCCAATTCGTAAACATCGTCAAGCACAGTAGCAGCGCAAAGCACGGAGTCTTTTTGTATTTGCGGGATAGAGAAATTATAAAACTGGGCGTACTGCTCAGTTATAATACCATTTACAACCAAAACTCGTGCCGTATAGTGGCCGGCCAAAGGCATTAAAGTTGCTTTGTTGTCAATATAAAAGCTCTCGCCCGAAGTGTTGATGATACGAACGATGGGTTTACGCTGCGTAATATTAATAATTACATCGCCGTTTACATTTACAGCTACATCTGCTTTGGCTATTGAGGGATGCGAGTTTAAGGCCTTCTCTAATTCGTACACATTTATTTCGTGTAGAGGCTGGCCCAGCAAAGTATCGTTGCGGTCTTTCAAAAATTTTAAAATGTCGTCTTCGTCCACAAAATTATTATCGTCGTCCTGATTGATAATAATTTGGGGAGTTTTTCCTTTCACAAATTGCTCGCGGTCGCTAACAAATCCTAAAGTAAATACCAAAGCCGCGGCACCAAGGGTCCACAGCGTAATATTCAGTATTTTTTTAAAATTTATTTTCTTCATTTTATTTATCCTTAACCCTAACATCCCAGTTTCGCAAGCGAAACACCCCTTCAAAGGGGGAACCGTTTTTACTTATATTTTAAATTTTTCTTTTAACAGTTTCTCAATCGGCTCAACCAATGTGTCTATATCTCCTGCCCCTAATGTCATCAGTACTTTTGTATCATGCGTTTTCAAAAATTCAAGTACTTCATTTTTTTGTACTAACTTTTTGCTATTCGATTTCATTTTATCGAGTAGCATCTGAGAGGTAATGCCCGGTATGGGTTTTTCCCGCGCAGGATAAATATCTAACAGAATACATTCGTCCAGCATATCCAAACTTTCGGCAAATCCATCTGCAAAATCGCGGGTGCGCGTAAACAAATGCGGCTGAAAAATACCCGTTACCTTTTGGTTTGGATACAAAGCTTTGGCTGCGCCAATGGCAGCTTTAAGTTCTTCGGGGTGATGCGCGTAATCATCAATATAAACAAGCTCATTGCTTTTTATATGATAATCAAATCTGCGTTTTACTCCGCTAAAACTTTGCAGCGCATCTTTTATTATTGAGTTTTCTATTTTCAATAATTGCGCAACGGCAATAGCGGCAATTGCATTTTCTATATTATGCACGCCCGGTATGCCAAGTACAGCTTCACTAAAAGACGACAAAGAACTTTTTACATCAAAATAAAAATCAGCATCACGAATTTCTACGTTCTTGGCATAAAAATCCGCATCTAAATTTACGGCGTAAGTATGCCTCTTTACTTTGAGCGATAAGGTGTTATCAACAGATTTCTTAACAATGAGCTCCCCTTTAACCTGTTCGGCAAACATTGTGTAAGATTGATGCATGAATTTTATATCGCCATAAATATCCAAATGATCGGCGTCTACACTGGTAATTACACCTATATAAGGATACAAAGTGAGGAAAGATCGGTCGTATTCGTCGGCCTCAACCACAACATACGTATTTTCTCCCGCTGCCTCGGGCTTACCTAATAATAGGTTGGTGTTATAATTTTTTGTGATTCCTCCCAAAAAGGCATAAGTATCAAAACCGGCAACCTTTAATATATGAGCCACTAAAGATGATGTGGTAGTTTTGCCATGCGTGCCGGCAATGCCTATGGTTTTAAAATTTTTGGTAATTGCGCCCAAAACTTCGGAGCGCTTATTAATTACGTATGAGTTCTTTTGCAAAAACACAAACTCTGCATGATCGCGCGGTACGGCCGGGGTGTAAACTATAAGTACTTCGTTTTTCTTGAATTCGGCCAATAAATGCTCCAGGTATTCGGCGTTTTCGTCAAAATGGACTTCAATATTTTCATCCTGCAATTCGGAAGTGAGCGTGGTTGGAGTTTTATCGTAACCCGCAACACGAATTCCGTAATGGTTAAAATAGCGGGCCAGGGCACTCATGCCTATGCCGCCTATGCCAAGGAAGTATACTAATTTATAGTCTAATAGTTTCATTCAATGTTTTTTCGCTTCCTACCCCCACCGACGGGGGCACTCTTCGATTTATCTTTTTACAAGTTTCAAAACTTCTTCAGTAATTTTTTCTGCAGCATTGGGCATCGCCAACTTACCTGCATTCTCTGCCAATTCTTTTTGCCGCGCTTCATTTTTCATTAAAGCCACTGCTTCCTGTACCAATTTATTTTTTGCTTCAACGTCTTTAACTAAAATTGCGGCGTTTTTATTTACCAGCGACATCGCATTTTGTGTTTGATGATCTTCGGCAGCTGTTGGCAGAGGAACCAAAATACTTGGCTTCTTGATAATACATATTTCTGCAACGGCTCCCGCTCCTGCCCTCGATACAACGCAGTCGGCAACGGCATAGGCCAAATCCATTTTGGTAATAAAATCCAATGCCTTAATGTTTTTTGCTGCAAAGGGTGCAGCTTGTTGTTTAGCCGTTTCAATATAAATTTTTCCGGTTTGCCAGAGCAATTGAATATCATTATCTGCTAAGAGTTGCAAATTCATTCCCAGTGCTTCGTTTATTCCCTTGGCACCTAAGCTGCCGCCCACCACCAGTAATGTTTTTTTATTTGCATCAAGGCCAAAAAATTCAAGCCCTGCGCTTCTTTTTTCTTCAATGCCCGAAATATCTTGCCGCACCGGATTGCCGGTAATTACTAGTTTTTCTTTCGGAAAATATTTTTCCATTCCATGAGAGCCTACACAAATTATATTTACCTTTTTTGCCAAAATTCTATTGGTGATGCCCGGATAAGAATTTGACTCATGAATAAGGGTTGGAATTCCTTTTGAACTTGCTACGCGCAGCATCGGGCCACTGGCATAACCGCCTGTTCCGATTACTACATCAGGCTTAAACTCGTTTAAAATTTTTTTTGCTTTAATGATACTGGATATAACTTTAAATGGAAATGATAAATTTGATAAAGTAATTTTTCTTTGCAATCCACTAATCCAAAGCCCCACAATTTTGTAACCTGCAGCAGGCACTTTCTCCATCTCCATTTTTCCCTCTGCACCTACAAATAAAATTTCGGCATCGGGCACTTGCTTTTTTATTTGGTTGGCTATGGCTACGGCCGGAAAAATATGTCCGCCTGTACCACCGCCACTTAATATTACTTTAAGCCGCAACAAGTTCGCCTCCTTCCTCCTCCACAGGTTCTTCTTTATCGTATACCTCGCGACTCACACTTAAAATAATTCCAATTGCAATACTGGTAAACCAAATGGAAGTTCCACCCATACTTACTAATGGAAGCGGCTGCCCCGTTACCGGAAATAAATTTACAGCCACCGCCATATTTATCATTGCTTGGAACACCAAACTAAAACTTAAACCTACGGCAAGTAATCCGCCAAAAGTTTTTTCGGTTTTTCGTAAAATACGTATGGCCCTGAAAAATAAAATTAAATATAAAAATAAAAGTGTGAGGCCCATAATAGACCCATACTCCTCTATAATAATTGCAAAAATAAAATCGGATGCTGCCTGCGGTAAAAAATTACGCTGCGTGCTGTTACCGGGACCAACGCCCATGGGGAAACCGCGAGCTACTGCAATCTTGGCCTGCTCACTCTGATAATTACTTTGCGAATCGCCGTTAAAGAAATTTTCTATACGCGCTTTCCAGGTTGCGCCCCTGCGCATGATATCCGGTTTTACATAAATTAAACTTGCACCGATAACCGCAACCAAAATACAAACCCCAACTATAAGGGCGATAAATTTCATCTGCACACGTCCTACAAACATAATCAGCAAACAAGTAGCAAAAATTAAAGCGGCTGTAGAAAAGTTTGCCGGAAAAATTAATGCACATATAATAGTTACGGGAAGAATTATTGATTTTAATATGACTTTAAAATCTTTTAATTCATTTTGTTTTATGGTAAGTATTCTGGCTACATACACAATAAGGGCGAGCTTGGCGAAGTCGGAGGTCTGAAAAGTTAAACCAATACCCGGAATTTCTAACCACCTGTTAGCTTCACCGGCACTTACTCCCTTTACTAATGTAAATAATAAAAGCGGTACAGAAATCCATAAACCAATTTGCGAGATACGCGAAAAGATTCTGTAATTAAACTTATGCACCGCAAACATGATTACAAATCCCATCAAACAAATAATACTGTGTTTAATTAAAAAGTACTCTGTATTACCGCCTTTTGATTTTTGTGCCAGGGCATTACTTGAACTGTAAACCACCAAAATTGAAACAATGGTAAGCAAGAGCACCACCATCCAGATGACGCGGTCGCCCTTTATGTAATTAGTTAGTTTCATTTTTTAATGTTTACGGTTTTTTATTTTAAAGTGAACGAACGGCAGCTTTAAACTGCATACCACGGTCTTCGTAATTTTGAAACAAATCAAAACTTGCGCAGGCCGGTGATAATAAAACAACATCGCCTTTCTTCCCTAATTTAGAAGAATAAGCAACGGCTTCGTTCATGGTTCTTGCTTCTGCAATAGTTTCTACTGCTGATGAAAAACTTTCCATCAGTTTAGAATTATCAACGCCTAAGCAAATCAAAGCTTTTACTTTGTCTTTTATTAAATCGTAAAGTTGGGTGTAGTCGTTGCCTTTATCAACACCGCCCATAATTAATACTACAGGTTTGTTCATGCTTTCTAAAGCATACCACACCGAGTTTACGTTTGTGGCCTTCGAGTCATTGATGTATTCAACGCCGTTGATAGTGGCTATCACTTCCAAACGGTGTTCTACATTTACGAAATCACTCAGGCTTTCTCGTACGTTTTCTTTACGTACGTCAACCAGGCGCGCAGCTATCGATGCGGCCATTGAGTTGTAAACGTTGTGTTTACCTTGCAGTGCTAATTGTTCAATTGTCATATTTAACGGATTTTGGTTTATATTGATTGTGATTTGGTTTTCGATTAAATAAGCTCCCTCCTCTTCCACTTTTTTTTTTATGGAGAAAGGATAGTGCTTTGCTTTTGGATTTACTTGCTGCATGTATTGCATAGTTGCTTCATCATCGATGCAATAAATAAATGCGTCGGCGGCTGTCTGGTTTTGCACTACGCGGTATTTCGACAGCGCATAATTTTCAAATTTATATTCGTAGCGGTCTAAGTGATCGGGTGTAATATTTAAAAGGATGGCGATGTCTGCTTTAAAATCGTACATGTCATCTAACTGAAAACTGCTTAGTTCGATTACGTAGTAATCGTGTTTTTCGGTGGCAACCTGCAGTGCCAGGCTTCTTCCTACATTTCCTGCCAAACCAACATTGTAACCCGCATTGGTAAGAATGTGATGAGTAAGCATGGTTGTTGTTGTTTTACCATTGCTACCGGTGATGCAGATTTTTTTTGCATCTGTATAGCGTCCTGCAAATTCAATTTCAGAAATAACTTTTATGCCTTGCGCTTTTGCCTTTTTAACCAGTGGCGCCTTTTCGGGCATACCCGGACTTTTAATTATTTCTGAAGCGTTCAAAATTTTCTCTTCGCTGTGCTTACCTTCTTCAAATGCAATATTTTTTTCTACCAGCGTAACTTTATATTTATCCTTAATTGCGCCCATGTCAGAAACAAACACATCAAAGCCTTTAGCTTGTGCCAGGATTGCGGCGCCTACACCACTCTCACCACTGCCCAATATGACGATGCGTTTGCTCATTACCTTAATTTCAGCGTTACAATAGTTAATACTGCCAACATAATTCCTACAATCCAAAAGCGCGAAACGATTTTAGATTCGTGCAAACCTGTTTTGTGATAGTGATGATGCAATGGTGCCATTTTAAAAAGGCGATGTGTTTTTGCATACTCCAATCCGTGACTTCTTTTTCTTATTTTAAAAACAAACACTTGCAATACCACCGAAAGGTTTTCTACAATAAATACTCCGCATAAAATCGGAATCAGTAATTCTTTACGGATAACAATGGCAAACACCGCGATGATTCCGCCTAATGCTAAACTTCCGGTATCGCCCATAAATACTTGTGCCGGATAAGAATTGTACCAAAGGAAACCAACACATGCTCCTACAAATGCTGCAATAAAAATTACCAGTTCGCCCGAGTTGGGTATGTACATGATATTAAGATAATCTGCAAACACCATGTTACCCGATACGTAAGCAAGAATTCCCAATGTAACTCCTATAATGGCGGATGTGCCCGTTGCCAGACCGTCCATACCGTCGGTTAAATTTGCTCCGTTAGAAATTGCTGTTACAAAAAATATTACAATCGGAATAAAAACTATCCATCCCCATTTATTGCAATCGTTGCAAATCCAGCTGATAAGCTTGTTATAATCAAATTCATTATTTTTTATAAATGGAATGGTAGTTTTTAAACATTTGGTTTCTTCTACCGCGTATTTAGGCATTTGCACCCTAGAAGAATCGCCGTTTACCCAGGCCGTTTTATGATTGGAAACAAGGCGCTCTTTAATAACAACACTATCATTAAAATAAAGTACCAAACCCACGAGCAAGCCAATACCTACCTGGCCAATAATTTTATATCTGCCGGATAAACCATCTTTATTTTTTTTGAATACTTTAATATAATCATCTAAAAAACCAATAAGGCCCAACCAAACTGTTGTAACCAACATAAGTATGATATATATGTTATGCAGCTTGGCAAATAATAAAGTAGGAATGATAATGGCCGATAAAATAATTAATCCACCCATTGTCGGCGTTCCTGATTTTTGTTTTTCTCCTGCTAAACCTAAATCACGAACTGTTTCACCAATTTGCCTGTTGCGAATCATATTGATGATACGCTTACCAAACAATAACGAAACAATTAATGAAGTAATAATGGCCATGGCGGCGCGAAACGAAATGTATTGAAACACTCCCGCTCCCGGAAAATCATATTCTTTATCAAGCCATGTAAATAAATAGTACAACATTATACGCTAAGTGCTTTAAAGGTTTCTTTTAAAATTTCAAAATCGTCGAACGGATGTTTCACTCCTTTTATCTCTTGGTACTTTTCGTGTCCTTTACCGGCAACTAAAATGATATCACCTTGCTTGGCTAAAGTGCAGGCTGTTTTAATGGCTTCCTTCCTATCCGTAATGCGTAAAGTTTTTTTTGCTGCAACAGGGTCAATCCCTTTTTGCATTTGATTTAAAATTTCTTCAGGGTCCTCGCTGCGCGGATTATCGGAAGTAAGAATTACTTTATTGCTAAACTGAGCCGCAATATCCGCCATAATGGGACGCTTGGTTGAATCTCGGTCGCCACCGCAACCCACCAATGTAATTACCTGCTCATTGCCCGTGCGTATTCCCTTAATAGTTTCTAAAACGTTTTTTAGTGCATCCGGTGTATGCGCATAATCAACAATCCCTATAATTCCGTTTTCTGATTTTACATATTGAAATCTTCCTTCAACCGAATTTAAAGTACTGAGGGCCGTAAGAATATTTACAGAATCCTGCTTTAATAAAATTGCAGTAGAGTAAACCGCCAAAATATTGTAAGCATTAAACGTTCCAATTAATTTTACCCAAACTTCTTTGCCATCAATATTCAACATCAAACCATTCAGGTGACTCTCTACAATACGGCACTTGTGATCGGCCACCGATTTAATTGCATACGTTGCCTTTTGCGCTTTGGTATTTTGCAGCATAATTAAACCATTGGCATCATCTTTATTGGTTAATGCAAAAGCATCTTCACTCAAATTATCGAAGAATATTTTTTTTGCTTTAATATACTCGTCAAATGTTTTATGATAATCCAAATGATCGTGCGTGATATTGGTAAAAACACCGCCCGCAAAAGTTATTCCGGTAACGCGATGTTGTACGATGGCGTGCGAGCTTACTTCCATAAAAACATACTGGCAACCTTTATCAACCATCTGGCTCAGCAATTCATTTAAAGCAATTGCATCTGGCGTTGTATGGGTAGCAGGAACTTCTTCATTATGTATTTTATTTCTTACCGTAGAAAGTAAGCCAACTGTATTTCCTAATGATTTAAATAAATTATAAAGAAGGGTAACCGTAGTTGTTTTTCCGTTAGTACCTGTAACCCCAACCAATTTTAATTTCTGCGAAGGGTTATCGTAAAAGTTGGATGCAATAATTCCAAGCGCGTAACTTGCATTTTTAACTTTTACATACGTAATGTTTTCAATTTTATGCTCAGGTAATTCTTCGCATATAATGGCCAGAGAGCCGCCTTCAATTGCCTTATCAATAAAATCATGCCCGTCAACCGCAGTACCGCGCACCGCAATAAACAAACTGTCTTTTTTTACTTTACGCGAATCAAATGTAATAGACGACACAGCCACATTAGTAGTACCGATAATTTCCTCGAGCCCGGCTTTGTATAATATGTCAGTCAGTAAACGCATTAACCCAGTGTTAAAACTATTTGTGATCCTTTAAAAAATTTTGTTCCTGCTTCTACAGATTGTTTTCGTACAGCACCAAAACCTTGTATTTTTACATTCAACCCGTTATTCTCTAATAAAAACAAAGCGTCTTTAGCCGACATACCCGAAAGGTTTGGCATGGTACCTCTTTTTAATTGCGTTTCCACATCAACTGTTTGCAAAGTAATTTTTGTAGAATCCGTTTTATTATTCGCGGTCCAGCTGCCTTCTCCCGATTTCTTGTACGGAATATTTAAACCATCTAAAACTATATCCAAGTCTTGCTTCTTTCCTTTAATAATTTCCGGTGCTTTAGTTAAAAATTGCTTTCCGCCGTTAATTTCTTGTTGAAAGTCGAGTGAGCTTGAATACACTTTTTCGGCAATTTCTTTAAACACGGGCCCCGAAACCAAACCACCATAGTAAACACCTGTAGAAGGTGAATTAATAATTATGATGCAAGTGTAAAGCGGATTTTCCGCAGGGAAATAGCCTACAAAAGAAGATTGATAAATATGATCACCTTCTTTGCCGTAAGTCATTTTTCCACCTTTAGAAACGGCAATTTGCGCAGTGCCTGTCTTGCCGGCTACTTTAAATGCGGTAATGTTTAATCCTTTTCCGGTTCCGCGTTCAACAACACCTTCCATCAAAAGGCGCGCTTTTTTTACTGTACTTGCTTTTACAATTTGCTCATTAATAATTTCGGGTGTAAACTTTTTTACGGTAATTCCATTTGTTTTTATTTCTCTTATAAAACGTGGCTTCACCATTTTACCATTATTGGCAATGGCATTGTATAATGTTAATGTTTGAAGCGGAGTAACAAGCACCTCATATCCGTAAGACATTTGCGGAAGCGTAACGCCCGACCAATGTTTGTCTTTTACATTTTTAACAAGCGGCCTTCCTTCACCCGGAATTCCAAGGCCAAGTGGTTTGCCTAAATTGAAAGACAAAAGTTTATCTACAAAATTTTGCGGGTTCTTGGTATAATACTGAGTTATTATTTTAGTTACCCCTACATTAGAAGAGGTTTCAAAAATTTCTTGTACTGTAAGTATTGGTTTTTTTGGTGGATGTGAGTCTTTTACTTTTTTATCGTAATACATGCACTCGCCATTGCCGACATTGAATTTGTCGTTCAAATCAACGTAGCCGTCATCGAGCGCAACAAGCAAAGAAGCAAGTTTAAAAGTTGAACCGGGCTCGGTTGGATACCCCATCGCGTAATTCAAACGCTCGCTGTACATTCCCGAATCGGTACGTGTGAGATTTGCAATGGCGCGAATCTCACCGGTTTTTACTTCCATTAAAACCACGCAACCGTGCGAAGCATCATTTTTTACCAATGCTTTCAGCAAAGCATTTTCGGCAACGTCTTGTATATTTACATCAAGCGTTGTATAAATATCGCTACCATTTTTTGGATCAACTTCGTTCTCGTCGTTTATGGGCCTCCAAACATCGGCTGCTACTTTTTGCATCAAACGTTTTCCGCTGGTGCCTTTCAGGATAGAATCGTAAGCGCCTTCAATACCCACTTTATATTCGTTCATTGTATAACCAATAGTACGCGAGGCAAGAATTTTAAAAGGACGCTCTCTTTTATTGGTTTGTATATAAGCCAATCCGCCGCGCGCTCCTTTTTTAAGGAGTGGAAATTTTCTTATTTTTTGTAAATCCTTATAAGAAACATTGCGGTGCAAAACAATGTAACGGTCTTTAATTGTTCTGGCTTTACGAAGTGTCTTCTTAAATTCTTTTGCAGTTTTATCCGGAAACAATTGTGCCAGGTCTTCAGAAAGCGGAGTGATGTATTTATTAAAAGTGTCTTTGCTTAACGATGGGGCGTTTACATCCATGCCCACTTCGTAATACGGAAGAGAAGTTGCCAGTAAATTTCCGTTCTCATCAAAAATATTTCCGCGCGATGCTTCTATGTCTACATAAGCCGTTGTAAGTTGTTTTGCTTTTTCGCGCCACATATCCCCCTCAATTACTTGCACCTGTACAATGCGGTATACAATTGCCAGCGCAAATACGCACATAAAAATGTACACCAAATACGTACGCCATAATATGTCGTTTCTGTGTTCCATCTTATTCGTTGTTGGGGGTTTGGTGTTTTAGACTAGTCTTAACTGAATCGATTGCAATTTTTTTAGGTGGAGTAATAGGTTCTTTAATTCCTAATTTCTCGGCAGCCTTAGCTACTTCGCTTTGCTTGCTTACAAACATTAAATCAGATTTGGTAGAGATATACTCGCTGCGCAATTCTTTTAACTGAGAGGTAATTTTGTTTACCTGGCGCACCTTATCGTCGGCCCAGTAGCCGTTAGCTATGTAAAGTATAGCTATTACCGATAAAAATAAAATGAAGGGAACGTGTTTTACAACTTTATCGTTGCTTAAAAAGGTACCGCTGAATACGGTATTGAGTGATTTTATGAGTCCGCTTTTCTTTTTTTTGGGGGGAGGCGTTGCCTGCTGAGTTTCTTCAGTTATTATTTTTTCTTCTTCTTTTGGTAACTCCTTAAACTTATTGGCCACTTTTTTTAGTTTGCAGTCGGCAGTTTTTAATCGGCAGTTTTATCCGCCTTTCTTAAACAGCTCTCTGTCTATTTATATTTGTTTTACCATCGCCTCTCTCCATCTTCTTTACTCCTTTTACTTTACCAGCTACAGACCTGCCTACTGCTTTCTGCCAACTGCTATACTTTCTCGGCTATCCTTAGCTTTGCGCTTCGTGCTCTGCTGTTCTTCTCATTCTCTGCGTCGCTTGGTGTAACCGGCTTTTTTGTGATAATGTTAAATGGCCTATGTATGTTTCCGTAAAAATCTTTTTGCTGCTCTCCTTCAAAATTTCCGCTCTTCATAAAGTTTTTTACCAACCTGTCTTCCAGCGAGTGGTAGCTCATTACTACCAATCTTCCTCCCGGTTTTAAAACCTCAAGCGCTTGCTGCAACATTTGTTTCAACACATCCATTTCCTCATTCACTTCTATGCGTAAGGCCTGAAATACTTTTGCCAGATACTGATGCTCTTTAAATTTTGGCATGCAGGGCGTAATAATTTCCTTGAGTTGTCCGGTGCTTGTAATTTGTCCCAGTAAGCGCGCATCTGCAATTAGTCTTACTAATCTGCTTGCGTTATCTACTTCGCCATACACGCGAAACATTTGTTTGAGCTTACTTTCTTCGTACTCATTCAAAATCTTTGCGGCGGTTTTGGTACTGCTTTGGTTCATGCGCATATCCAAACTTGCATCAAAGCGAATAGAGAATCCTCTTTCTGCTTCGTCAAACTGGTGCGATGAAACTCCTAAGTCAGCCAGTATTCCGTCTACCTGCTCAGCTTCGTGCAATCGCAAAAAATTTTTCATAAAAGAAAAATTCTGCGGAACGAAGATGAGGCGCTTGTCGTCGGGAACATTTTTAGCAGCATCCTTGTCCTGATCAAAAGCAAAAAGTTTTCCATTTGCATTTAATTTTTCGAGGATCGCTTTCGAATGTCCGCCGCCACCAAAGGTTACGTCTACATACACAGCATCCGGCTTAATATTCAAGCCTTCTAAACATTCTTTTAAAAGAACGGGCTGATGATAACTCATCCTTACTCTTTATCATCATTAAAATCTATCCCATCAAAAACATCATCGGCCAGTTTGGCTAAATCAATATCCTGGCTCAAGAAAGTTTCGTACAGATTCTTATCCCAGATTTCGATGATGTTGTTGCTACCTAAAACTTTTATATCGCTTTTTATATCGGCGTACTCGGTTAATGATTTTGGCAAATTGATACGGCCGGTGTTATCGGCTTCGCAAAATGTGGCGCCACCGGTTACACGGCGAATAAAAACATCTACATCTTTTTTCAAACGGTTTAGTTTGCTAAGGCGTTTATTTTGTTTTTCCCACTCTGCCATGGGGTAAAGCGAAAGGCATTTTTGATAGAGGCTGCGGTTAATAACAAAGCCCTTATCGAAGGCGTTTGACATCTGCTTTTTAAGGGCTATTGGGAACATGAAGCGGCCTTTTGCATCCACTTTACATTCAAATTCGCCTATTAAACTGCTGATAGCCATTTTATTATTTACTTGTTGCAAAAATAGGTGATTTTTACCACTTTTTACCACTTAATTACACTTTTTACCACTTTTGTTGAAAAGTTTTTGACCTACCCCGTTTTTATCTGTCTGATTTTAAGCTTACTTAGTAGCCCGAAATGCCTGTAAATTCAGGGCTTTTTGGCGTTTTTAGAGGATTTTTTGCATCTTTGCACGCCCAGAGAAATGAACAGGAAATGAACATTTTATAGACAAAATTGGAAGTCACAGAGAAAAGCATAGATGTTGAGCAAATTATACGTGAAAAAAAACCGCGTTTGGCTAAGTTTTTGCCCGGTTTTATACTGCGCTATATCAAGAAAAAAATCCATGAAGATCAGGTTAATGAATGCCTGTGGATGAATCGCAATAAATTTGGTTTTGAATTTAACGAAGCCTGTTTAAAATTTGCGGGCGCAACCGTTACCTGGCAAGGCCTTGAAAATATTCCGGAAAGCGGCGGAGCAATTATTGCCGCCAATCATCCTTTAGGAGGTTTAGACGGAATGGCATTGATACATGCGGTGCGGCAAAAAAGAAAAGATTCGCGCTTTATTGTAAATGATATTTTAACCAACATGAAAAATTTTGGCGATCTTTTTATTGGCGTAAATAAAGTGGGTGCCTCTGCCCAAGAAACACTTCGGGCCGTTGATGCCTTATACGAATCGAGCGGAGTGGTTATTATTTTTCCTGCCGGTTTGGTAAGTCGCAAGCAAGACGGCGTGGTGAAAGATTTGGTTTGGAAAAAAAGTTTTATCACAAAAGCAATACAGCATAACAAACCCGTTATACCCGTTTTTATAGGGGGAAAAAATTCTAAGTTTTTTTACAACTTTGCCATGTGGCGCAAACGCTTGGGCATTAAAGTAAACCTCGAAATGTTTTTTTTGGTTGACGAAATGATAAAACAAAAAAATCAATCCATCCACATAAAATTCGGCGCACCTATTTATCCTGAGTCGATGGAGAAACCTCGCCCACGTACACACCTGCAGTACGCACAAGAAATAAAAGAAATTGTGTACAAGATGGGTGCTGAGAAATAATTTTTGTAGTGTCATTCCGATAGCTATCGGGAGGTGAAGCCGTGTTGCTAATGAGGAATCTGCGGGAAGTTAAAGGATAAAGTTTCTCTATTTGATATTTTGGGCGTTGCCGCGCATTAAGCATTTTCTTTCAAAGAGTATTTATACGCAGGTCGGGCTGCAAAAGGGTGCCGTTTTTTGGCCATACTTTTCAAAATTAGTATTTACGTGATTTTAAAATTTTTCATTTGAAGAACTATCTGGCCAAAAGAACCCCTCCGCCGCGGCGGAGGGCCTTTTGTATCCCTAACGCTTGTACTAAACTAAACTAAATTTATATTACCTTTAAAGTATGACGCTTACAAGAGTTTGCATACTTGGTATTGCTTTGGTTTTATCTAGTTGTAACAACTCACCTGCAATAAAAAAAACTGCCTTTACTACACTAGACAGTCTTTTGAATTTCGATACACTCATAGCTGTTTACACTTACCCGGGCTTACCACCAAAAATAACTGACGACTCAATGGAAGAAGGGGACAGATTACCCCCTTTGTATATTGACAGCGTTGGAAAGTGGACAAATTCATTATCCGTCTTAGATAGTGTCCGAAAAATATTTCCAAAATGCGTTATTTCAAATGAAGGCGAGGAAAGAGTTGCCTGCGATAGCTACAATGAATTATTTTTAGTTACCAAGCATAGTCAGCACACAATTCATTGGGTGCACCATAGCGGGCATGGGAGTATTGCATTTCAACCCGGCAGAATTATTTACAAAACCAATCTTGATAAACTCAATAGCATTGAAAATTTATTTGATAGAAAAATAATTCGAAAAGAAATTTACGCAAAAGACACTGCAAATTACAAAATCGATGATCCTTACAACAAAAACTATACTGCTAAAGAGTTTTCGTGGGGGCCAACACGATTTGTATTTATTTTGAGATGATTGTAAAAAGTTTTTATTCCTCCCCTCTTAATCTATTCAAATTACGCGCTATGTATTTTTCGTTGGTAAGTAAACTGCGCTGAATTCTTCTGGCGTAATAAATGCTATCCAGAATTTCTTTTTGTTTTTCTTCAATAACATGTTTTTGCTTGGTAATTTCTTCGTTGGCTCTTTTCTTTTGTAAAAAACTACGATAAGCAAATACGGCAAATACCAATACAAGAATCAAGACGCAAGAAACAAGAATTAAGATAATACGTTGTTTTTTACTCTCAGCTGCGGCAACTGCCTCTTTCTTTTCCTGCTCAAGTTTTGCGGCTGCTTCTTTTTTATCAAACTCGTAATTCATTTCAGAGCGCACCATCTTTTTGGTATTTTCTTCGTTCGATAAACTATCTCTGTACGTTATGTACAATTTGTAATATTCCAGGGCCTCCTTATCCTTATGTTGCAACGCGTAAACCTTTGAAAGCTGACTGTAACTATCGTCCAATAAATCTTTGCTGTTTATCTCTTTGCCAATTGCCTCTGCTTTCAACAAACCATCAACTGCCTTTTTATATTCTTTTAATTCGATATAGGTAATGGCCATGTTTGCATAAACAGAAGCAAGTCCTTCCTGATCATCAATGTAGCGGTAAATCTCCATCGACTTTAAATTATATGCCAGCGAGGAATCCATTTTATTTTGCATAAAATAAACATTGGATATATCGTCATAGCATGCTGCTTCTTTTTCTTTATCACCGTTTTCAACAGCTATTTTCAATCCCATTGCAAAATTATGCATCGCTGCGGTAAGTTGTCCGCGGTTTTTAAGAATGAGCCCGAGGTTTCCGTAATTATTACCTACGCCCGTAATACTGCCAATTTCCATATTCATTGCCAGCGATTTTAAAAAATACTGCTCAGCTTTATTGGTATCCTGCATGTGAATGTAGATACCACCGATGTTATTGCTTAAGTTGGCAATTCTTCTTTTATCGCCCTTTTGCTCGGCAACTTTAAACGCGTTTAAATAATACTCTAAGGCCTGCGGATAACTGCCTTGCATATAATACACAATGCCTATGTTACAGGCCGCGTCAGCAATAATTCCGGTTTCGTTGTTTTGTTTGCCGATTTCCATAGCCCTATTTTGCTCGGTAAGTGCTTCGGGGTATTTTCCCTGACGCGTGGCAATTAACCCCAAAATTAAATGCGCGTTGGCTTTGTGGCGGGTATAAAATTTTGGTGACTTGTTTGTACCATTTTTTTCTGCGTCGGTAATTTTGCTGAGAATAGTATTTAAGTATTTTTTTGCTTTTTCGGGTTCGGTATCTTTTAAGCGCCAGCCCAAATCGTGCAGTATAATTATTTTTTGGGTGTCAACCTGCTCGGTTTTAAGGGCCAACTCAAGCGAATCAATTTTTTTGTTTTGCGCAAAAATATTTCCGCAAAGGAAAATCAATGCCAATTGAATAATTATTTTTTTACCAAAAATCACTTATCGAAAGTACGGTTTTTTTATTACTTGCATTAGGGTGAGACAAATATTGCACTAAGGCGTAAAGACTCAAATAACAGCCGAACCGCAGAGAGAGCAGCTGACAAGACGCTGAGGGCCGCGGAGAAAATTTGTTGGAGCGTTGTAAACAGTTATGAGGTCGCAGAGAAAAAGTATAAATTTAGTAATGACTTGTATTTGCGTGAAGGATACAAAAGGCCCTCCGCCGCGGCGGAGGGGTTCTTTTGGCCAGATAGTTCTTCAGATGAAAAATGCAAGGACAAGTAAAATCATAATTTAGAAAAGTATGGACAAAAAACGGCACCCTTTTGTAGCCTGACCCTGAAGCAAAGCGCAGCAATAATTATTTCTAAGAGTAAATGCCAATGCGCTTGCTTCAGGGGCACGCCCACCTAATCATCTAACAACTTAAAGCCCTCAATAAGCCATACTTAGCGCCTATCTTCCGTATTGCTAATATTTTTAGCATTAAGCAACCATTATTTTTAGCAACTTGCAGTATGAACCGAACGGTAGTGCACATGGACCTGGATACTTTTTTTGTATCGGTAGAGCGCCTGCACGACAGTTCGCTCATTGGCAAACCAGTTTTAATTGGCGGCACCGGCGATCGCGGAGTGGTAGCATCCTGCAGTTACGAGGCCCGCGCCTTTGGCATACACAGCGCAATGCCCATGCGCATGGCAAGGATGCTTTGTCCGCAAGCCATAGTAAAACACGGCGACCACGAGCAGTACAGCAAACTATCGCACGACGTTACGGATATTATTAAAGAGAGCGTGCCGCTTTACGAAAAAACTTCGATTGATGAGTTTTACATGGATCTTACGGGCATGGATAAATTTTTTGGTTGCTACAAGGCGGCTACCGAGTTGCGCCAAAAAATTACGCGAGAAACGGGACTGCCTATTTCGTTTGCTATGTCGACTAATAAAACTGTTGCAAAAATTGGTACAGGAGAGGCAAAACCTAACGGACAAAAAGAAATTGCTTTTGGTACCGAAAAAGATTTTCTGGCGCCGCTGTCGATAAAAAAAATTCCGATGGTGGGCGATAAAACGTATCAGTTGCTGCGCGGCATGGGCATTGAAAAAGTACGCACCGTGCAGGAGATGCCCGTTGAACTGATGCAACAAGTGCTGGGCGAAAACGGCGCGATGATTTGGAGAAAGGCTAATGCCATTGATAATTCGCCGGTAGAGCAGTACTCAGAAAGAAAATCTATTTCCACTGAATGTACTTTTGAGAAAGATACCATTGATGTAAATTATTTAAAATCGATGCTGGTTAGCATGACCGAAAAATTAACCTATCAGTTGCGCAGCGAAGAAAAACTTACTTCGTGTGTTACCATAAAAATACGTTACTCGGATTTTAATACCTTCTCTATGCAAATGCGCATTCCGTATACGGCTTTGGATCATGTGCTGATAGATAAAGTAAAAGAGTTGTTTGACAAACTTTTTCAGAAACGCATGCTGATACGATTGATAGGAATAAGGTTTAGTCATTTGGTGCAGGGCACTTACCAGTTTAATTTATTTGAGGATACCATTGAGCAGATACAGTTGTATCAGGCCATGGATAAAATGCGCAAGCGATTTGGCAGCGAGGCCGTGCAACGGGCGGCGGGAATGGAAGTAAGCAAGAGGAAAAGTTTTAATCCGTTTAACGGAAAATGATTTTTGGCCGCCAGAGCGGAAAGAGGAAAATGGAACGCAGATGACACAGATGATTATGATTAAATATGATTTTTATTTGTTGGGGCGTGTATATAAGGGATATGAAAAAAGGGGAAATGAAGGTTATCACAAATTGTGATAACCTACAATATAAAGAATGAAACCAAGCAAAAATAAATACAACAGGTTAATAAAAGATATCGGCCAATCGATAAAGAAAGCCCGAACCAATGCAGCCCGGGCTGTAAATACCGAATTACTTAAAGCCAATTGGGAAATCGGAAGACATCTTGTTCAATATGAACAACACGGCAACGAGCGCGCTGAATACGGAAGTGAATTATTGGCAAAAATTTCAAAAGACCTTACTACACATTTTGGAAAAGGATTTAGCAGAAGAAATGTATTGGATATGCGGCGTTTTTATCTTACGCATGATAAATGGCAGACAGTGTCTGCCAAATTGAGTTGGAGTCATTATATTGAATTGATGAGTATAACCAAAGATGACATACGCAAATTCTATGAACAAAAAAGTATTCATGAAAGTTGGTCGGTGCGCGAACTTGAAAAACGAAAGAATTCTTTATTATTTGAAAGAACTTACTTAGGAAAAAGAAAGAAAAATATTTTAAAGCCGGTTAAAAAAATAAAAACTATTTCAAATCCTACAGATATCATTAAAGATCCTTACGTGTTGGATTTTTTGAATATTGAGCATAGAAAAAAAATATCAGAAAAACATCTCGAGCAAAAAATAATTGACAACCTCCAGCTTTTTCTTTTGGAGTTAGGAAAAGGTTTCGCCTTTATTGGACGGCAATATAGAATTTCCATTCGAAATACTCATTTTAAAATTGACTTGGCTTTTTATCACAGGATACTGAAATGTTTTGTGCTTATTGATTTAAAGACAAGAAAGGTAAAGCACAATGATATTGGCCAAATGAATTTATATCTGAACTATTTTAAAACAGAAGAAAATACCGAAGGAGATAACGAACCCATTGGAATTATTCTTTCGGCCGAGAAAGATGAAATATTAGTTGAATACGCGATGGGTGGAATTTCAAATAAAATTTTTGTTTCGCAGTACCAATTATATCTTCCTGAAAAAGAAATGTTGCAGGAAAAAGTAAATTCTCTTATGAAACAAAAATAAATTTTCTTGAAAATGGCAGACACTGTCTGCCAAATTGGTGTAATTATCTATAAATCACATAAATATAAAGAAATGGCAGACACTGTCTGCCAAATTCAACTTAAGATGATATCATGTTGTTAAACTGCCATACCTATTTCAGTCTTTGTTACGGCACTTTAAGCATTGAGGAATTGCTTAGTGAAGTAAAACAAAAAGGCTACGATAGTTTTGTTTTAACTGATATAAATAATACTTCGGCCTGTTTAGAAACTGTGCGCTCGGCAGAGGCACACGGACTGAAACCAATTTTAGGAATAGATTTCAGAAACGGCATCAAACAACAATACATTGGCATTGCACAAAACAACGCGGGTTTTAAAGAGCTGAACGAACATTTATCGGAACACCTGCACGCGGCAAAAGATATTGAAGAGATTGCGCCGGTATTTAACAAAGCATTTGTTGTTTATCCGCTGAGTGCTTACGGCGGTTGGGATTTACGCGAGAATGAATTTATTGGCGTTTCGGTAAAAGATTTGCAACGCTTGCCTTTTACTTCGGCCAGGCATCAGCTAAATAAATTAGTGGCGCTGCAGCCATTAAGCTTTGTGCACAAACAACATTTTAACGCGCATCGTTTGCTGCGGGCCATTGATAAAAATACTTTGCTCAGTAAATTACCGGTTACAGACCAGGGCACTACTGATGAAATCATTATTACTAAAAATCAATTGTACGCCGCATACCAAATTTTTCCGTCCATCATAAAAAACACAGAGCACATTTTGGATAGTTGCCAAATTCATTTTGAATACGGAAAGCTCACCAATAAAAATTTAAGGCATTATACAAGCAGTATTGCCACCGATATGGAATTACTGCGCAGCGAGTGCATGAAAGGCTTGCCCTTTCGTTATGGAAGTAATCCTTCGAAGGAAGTAATGGAGCGTATGGAGAACGAACTCCACATCATTGCCACCATGAATTTCTCTTCGTACTTTTTAATGAACTGGGATATTATTAAATACGCGCAGCACAAAGATTATTTTTACGTGGGGCGAGGCAGCGGCTCTAATAGTTTAGTGGCTTACCTCTTGCGCATTACCGATGTTGACCCCATTGATTTGGATTTATATTTTGAGCGATTCATAAACATACACCGCAGCAACGCGCCCGATTTTGATATTGATTTTTCGTGGACCGACCGCGATGATATGACGCGCTATATTTTTGAACGCTTTAACGAAGGAAATAAAAATCGTGTTGCCTTACTTGCCACCTACTCTACCTTTAAACACGATGCCGTTACTCGCGAGTTAGGAAAAGTTTTTGGTTTGCCGCCCGGCGAAATTGATAAATTACAAAGAGCACACAACCCTAACGATACCGATGATTTGGGAAGATTAGTTATAAAATACAGCAAGCTTATAGAAAATTTACCAAGTCATTTAAGCATACACGCCAGCGGAATTATTATTTCGGAAGAGCCAGTTACAAATTACACCGCAACCTTTATGCCGCCCAAAGGTTATCCCTCCACACAATTCAGCATGCTGGAGGCGGAAGACATAGGGCTTTATAAATTTGATATTTTGAGCCAGCGCGGTTTGGGAAAAATAAAAGACGCAGTTACTCTTATTAAGAAAAACAAGAATGTTGAGATAGACATACACGACATTAATAAATTTAAGCACGACGAAGAAATTAAAAAACTTTTGAGCGTAGGCAAATGTATTGGTTGCTTTTATGTAGAATCGCCGGCCATGCGCATGTTGCTTGCAAAATTTCGGGCAGATGATTATTTACGTTTGGTGGCGGCCAGCTCTATTATCAGGCCGGGAGTTTCTAAGAGCGGGATGATGCGCGAATATATTTTGCGTTACAGAAATAAAGCAGCGCGCGAAAATGCGCAAAGGGCTTTGCCCCAGCTTTATGATTTATTGGCAGAAACCTACGGAGTAATGGTTTATCAGGAAGACGTAATTAAAATTGCGCATTTTTTTGCGGGATTATCATTGGCAGAAGCGGATTATTTGCGAAGAGGCATGTCGTGGAAGTTTAAGCAGCGCAACGAATTTTTTAAAGTACGGCAAAAGTTTTTCGCTAATTGCCACGCTAAAGGTTATCTGGAAAAAACTACTACCGATATCTGGAACCAGATAGAAAGTTTTGCCAACTTTGCTTTTTCAAAGGGGCACTCGGCCAGTTACGCGGTTGAGAGTTATCAGGCGCTTTATTTAAAAGCGTATTTTCCTATTGAGTATATGGTTGCCACTTTAAATAACGGTGGCGGCTTTTACCATACGGAGATTTACATACACGAGGCACGCATGCACGGCGCAAGCATTGTGGCACCCTGCATAAACAACAGCAATGCACTTTGCGATATTGACGGCAAAACAATTTATTTAGGATTGGGAATGATTGGCGGGTTGGAGCATACTTTGTTACACCCAATTTTAGAAGAGCGCGGGCAAAACGGTTTATTTAAAAATTTATATGACTTTGTTAAGCGCGTGCCTGTTTCTATTGAGCAATTACGTTTATTAATCCGCACAGGCACTTTTGCTTTTACCGGAAAAAATAAAAAAACATTATTGTGGGAAGCGCACTCGCTGATAAATCCCTTAAAAAAATCGCAGGCGGGTACCGAGTTATTTGATGTAAAACCAAAAAAATATAAATTACCCGAGCTTACAAACTCATGGCTGGATGATGCCTTTGATGAGATTGAGCTTTTAGGTTTTTCATTATCCTCGCCCTTTAATTTAATAAAAGAAAAACCTGCCTTGCCTTTAATCGCCAAAGATTTAAAAAATTACATTGGTAAAACGGTAGAAATAATGGGCTATCTGGTAACCAGTAAAAGAACTGTTACCGCCAAAGGCGACCGCATGAGCTTTGGTACTTTTTTAGATACCGAAGGTTTGTGGATTGATACGGTGCATTTTCCGCCTTCTTACAGTAAGTATCCGTTTCGCGGGCCGGGTTGTTATATTTTAAAAGGCCGCGTAGTAGATGAGTTTGATTTTATTTATATTGATATTACAGAAATGACCCGCATACCAACCCTAAACCCCGAAGACGACAGAGATTTAGCAGAGAAAATGGGCAGGCCGCTGGTTTTGTTGCAAAATGGAAATTGAGTATATTTGCGTTATGACACTTACCATTAAGCAGCTTAATAAATCAAAACTTCCCATAGTTGTAATAAACACGGAACTTGACGAACTTGCAGATAAAATTCTATTTCCTGAAAAGTTAAAAGAAGCTAACCGTATTCTAAAAGAAGTTGATTTACAAAAAACCAAAAAAAGGAAAAGTTAAGAGGCTAAACCCTTGCAATTTATTGAATCAGGCTTTTTGCTTTTTCAAAATCCAATTCAGATCCTTTTGTGTCTTTCAACTTATCTTGCTTGTATTTCCCCCTTAAGAAATATGCCAAACCATATTTTGGATTAATTTTTATAGCGTCATTAAAAGTGTTTATTGCATTCTTATCGTTCATATTGACCTCTAGTTGAGCCTTTATTAAAAGTGGTATTTCCTTTTTTGGAAATTCCACTATTTTTTTGCTTAATATTAATAATAGTGGTTTATAAACGTCTTCTTTAAATGCGGAATCAATTACAAAACTTGCTGAAATTACAATATTGCTATCCCCTTGTTTTATAATCATATACTTTTCTGTTACCATCTCAACAGTTGTTCGATATGAGTCATTTAATTTTTTGTTTTCCTTAAATGGGTTTTTAAAGAATGTGAAAAATTCTGACATATCGCTATGCATATCGCACATTTTTGTTTGAAGGTCTACAAAATCCTGAAACTTTCTTTCCATAATCAAAACAGTAAGTTTTGTTTGAAAAACTAAAGTAGAACTATAAATGTATTCTTCTTTAAAAGAGTTAATTTGCTTTTTAAAGTTATCGAAATCTCCCTCCCCAAAACAAGCTAATGATTTGTATAATTCACTTAACACTTGTTTGCTTAAATCAAACGTTTTAATCGTTTCAATTTCATTTATTGCTTGCTTATACTGTGAAAGTATTAAGTAATAGTACGCTTTACAAAGTTTAAAATTAACAGTCACTTCGGAATAACCATTTTGTTCAAAAGCGGTTATTGCCAAGTCACATACGGTAATTGCTTCTTTGTATTTTTTATTATTTCTGTAAAAAGAAATAAAATTTTCATAAATAGTTGAATCATTGCCATTAACAGTCAGGGCAGTCTTAAAATCACTTTCAGCTTCAGTATTTTTTTTAATTGTTGAATAAAAATTTGCCCTTGCGATATAACCAGAAGCGCAATTCGAACAAAGCTTCAAAGCATTATCATAATACTGTTCGGCGTCTTTTGTTTTACCAATTTTTGAATAACATTCTGCAATTGAAATGAGAATATCACTCGTGTTTATTCCTAATTTATTGGCAGCCATAAAATCCTTAAGTGCTAAATCAAATTTAAACTTATATTTATAACAAATTCCTCTATATAAAAAACCTTTTCCCAGTTTATTATTGGATTTTTCTATTGAAATATTTACGTACTTAAACGCACTATCGTAATCGAAACTATAAGCTTGGGATAAATAAAAATACCCCATTGGATTTTTAGGTTTTAACTCTATAATTTTTTGTGATGCTTCTTTTAAATTAACTAAACTATTTTTTGATAAATAATAATTAGCCGCCTCTACCCAAGCATTATAATTATTTCTGTCAATTGAAATAGCCGATTCTAATTCCTTTTCAACTAATATATCATTTTTAAAATGCTTGTAATATCGAGATTTAAGAACATGGGCTTCGGCGTTATTAGGTTCAAATTCAAGCGTCCTGTTTAAGTAGAAAAAAGCGGAATCATACATTCCTCTTTCAAGTAATACGCTTGAATAATGTTCGGTAATGAAACTCTTGCTGTTACATAATTTTATTGCCTTGCTCAAATCTGCGTAGGCCGAATCAATATTCCCCAACTTTAAGTACATATACCCCCTTAATCCCCATCCATTCTCCTTTTGGGGATTATCTCGAATAAGTTCTCCATAATTTATTGCAGCTTCTCTATATTTTCCTAAATACTGATAAGCTAAACCTCTACCATAATAACCCGCTCTTTGGTTATTTTTATCCTTTTCAATTATCTCACTGTAATCATTTATCGC
This sequence comes from Bacteroidia bacterium, assembly GCA_038214655.1. GTDB lineage: Bacteria > Bacteroidota > Bacteroidia > B-17B0 > Aurantibacillaceae > PALSA-968. The sequence continues at coordinate 68,330 of JBBQRR010000012.1, forward strand.
ACCAAGATGATTACCTGTCTTTGTATATATTGATGCCCTTAATAATAAAGAAGAAAAATGATTTTTGTTCTTCGCTAGGATTAGATTACAATATTTTAAGGCTTCGTCGTATTTTTCTTTTTCAAATAAGTCTTCCGCTACATTATTTAGACTATCTAAATTTCTATTCTGGCTTTTCAGACAGATTGGTGCAGTTAATTGAAAAAATAAATAAAATACCAAAACTGCCTTTTTCATATTAAACCAAAGTTTAATTTTTTAAATGAAATATATAATAAATTTTAAATCTAAGCTGTCCAAATTAATTAAAATTTCATTTAATTCCGCTTAAAATTTTACTATTTTATTTTTTCTCAAACAAACACCCCCGCCGCCACCGTATTATTCGTATTCTCGTCAATTAAAATAAACCCTCCATTGTTACGGTTTTTCGCATAAGGATCATAAGCAATAGCAGTTGCGGTTTTAATATTTACCCGCACAATTTCATTAAGCGCTGCTTGTCCGTCGGCATTTTCAAATTGCAGGGTGTTTAGATTTATTTTTTCGTTTACTTCTTTAATAACTGCTTTTACCCTGTTAGAATTATGCTGCAATAATAATTTAGCACCCTGTTGCAATTGCTTGGTGTCCATCCAGCAAATGTTTGCATTTAATTCTTGTTCTACAATCGGCAAATTATTGCTAAGTACAATGCTATCACCGCGACTAATATCAATATCATCTTTTAAGTGTATTACTACCGACTGCAAAGCAAAGGCTTCAGAGGTTTCTTTGTTGTTTAGTTCTATTAAAGAAATTTCGGTTTGAATTCCGGAAGGCAAAACAGTTACCTTGTCTCCTTTTTTAAAAACTCCGCTGGCAATTCTACCGGCATAGCCGCGGTAATCGTGGTGCTTGTCGTTTTGGGGACGGATTACGTATTGTACCTGAAAGCGGGGCAAATCTAAATTTACATCGTGAGAGATTTCTATTTCCTCTAAATGTTGTAATAAATTTTTGCCTTTATACCAAGGCATTTTTGCAGAATTAGAAGTAACATTATCGCCATAAGCCGCGCTTACCGGAATGAAAACAGCATCTTTAATATTCAGCGAAGCCGAAAACTCTTTAAAGTCATTTACAATCTGATTATATTTCTCCTTCGAAAAATCAACGAGGTCAATTTTATTTATTGCCACTACAATATGCGGTATGCCTAATAAAGAAGTAATATAGGTATGTCGGCGAGTTTGCTCCACCACTCCATGGCGCGCATCCACCAAGATAATTGCAAGATTTGCATTAGAAGCACCGGTAACCATGTTACGTGTGTACTGAATATGCCCCGGAGCATCTGCAATAATGTATTTTCTTTTAGCTGTAGTAAAATATTTGTAAGCAACGTCAATGGTAATTCCCTGTTCGCGTTCCGCTCGCAAGCCATCCGTCAGCAACGACAAATCAATCTTTCCGTTATCGGTGTTTTTGGTTTGCTTTTCAATAGCCTCTAAAATATCTAAAGAAACTGCTTTGCTATCGTACAATAAGCGGCCAATCAATGTGCTTTTGCCATCGTCAACGCTGCCTGCTGTTATAAATCTTAGTATATCCATTTCTTTTCTTTCAATTTAAAATCCGCCTTTTTGCCACGAAGGCACGAAGGCGCAAAGTTTTTTTAGAAGTAGCCGCTTTTTTTTCTGTCTTCCATTCCCGCTTCTGATATTTTATCATCAAGTCGGGTTGCGCCTCTTTCTGAAATTTTTGCTTCCGTGATTTCCTTTATGATATCATCGAGACTAAATGCCTCTGATTCTACAGCTGCAGTACAAGTAGTATCGCCTACCGTACGGAAGCGCACATTTTTTTCTACTATAACATCACCCTCTTCAATTTTAATGTGTTCGCAAACCGCTAATAATTGATTTGTATTTGTTACCACGCATTTGCGTTTATGCGTAAAATAGATCGAGGGCAATTTTATTTTTTCGCGCTTAATATAATTCCAAACATCAAGCTCCGTCCAGTTACTTATCGGAAACACGCGCACGTTTTCTCCTTTATTTATTTTGCCATTGTAAATACTCCACAACTCCGGACGCTGTTTCTTAGGATCCCATTGGCCGAATTCATCTCTTACCGAAAAAATTCTTTCTTTGGCACGTGCTTTTTCTTCGTCCCTGCGCGCGCCGCCTATGCAGCAATCTAATTCGTATTTTTCGATTGTCTCCAATAAAGTATACGTCTGCAAAGCATTTCTGCTTGGGTATTTTCCGCCTTGTTCTTGCAATTTTCTCCTTTTAATAGTTTCTTCAACCGAGGCTACGATTAATGTTTCGCCAACTTCTTTTGCCAGTTCATCACGGAAATCGAGCGCTTCCTGAAAATTGTGCCCAGTATCAATGTGCACCAATGGCAAAGGAAACTTTCCGGGGCGAAAAGCTTTAAGCGCCAAATGAATTAAGCAAATAGAATCCTTTCCTCCCGAAAAAAGCAAAGCGGGTTTATCAAACTGCCCGGCTACCTCGCGCAGTATGTGAATAGCTTCCGATTCCAACTGATCTAAATAATCTAATTTGTACTTGCTCATATGTTTTTACAAGGGCCTCGACAACGCTCGGCCTGACATTATACTTTTACTTATCATTCAACTCGTGCAATCCGCATTCTTTTGCGGAATTGTTTTCCCACCACCAACGCCCTGCTCTAAAATCTTCGCCGGGCTTAACGGCGCGGGTGCAGGGCTCGCAACCAATACTCACATAACCGCGTTCGTGTAAAGGATTAAATGGTATTTTATGCAAGTTAATGAAAGTTTTAACTTCCTCAAAACTCCAATGTAAAATGGGGTGAAACTTGATAATTTGATTGGCCTCGTCCCACTCAACCTGCGGCATTTCATTTCTCTCTGGCGATTGTTCGGCACGAATGCCTGTGATCCAGATTTCATTTCCGGCAAGAGCACGCTTCAGAGGTTCAACCTTTCTGATGAAACAACATTCCTTACGATTTTCAACCGAATCATAGAAACTAAACAAGCCTTTTTCTTTAACCAACTTTTCTATCGGTTCTTTTTCCGGATAAAATATTTCGATTTGCTCTTTGTAAAACAAATTTGTTTGATCAATTAAATCAAGTGTCTCTTTAAACAATCGCCCGGTTTCTAAGGTGAAAACCTTAACCGGAAAATTATTCGCATAAATAAAATGCGTAATTACCTGATCCTCGTAACCAAGGCTAGTTGAGAAAACCACTTTCCCCGGAAAAGCTTCCGCCAGAGCCCTAATTGCTTCTACTTCAGACTTTCCTTCTACCAAATTTCTTATTTCTCCGCTCTTACTCATTACTTGCACCTCGACTACGCTCGGCCTGGCAATGGTTTTAAAAGGCATTCACTCCGTTAACTGTTGTATATTTCATCGTATATTTCACTCCGGGATTTAAATATTTATAAGCGCTGTGACTCATCAATGCCGCTTCGTGAAACCCGCATAAAATTAATTTTAATTTGTTTTTATAGGTATTAATATCCCCAATAGCATAAATACCCGGAATATTTGTTGAGTAATCATCTGTATTTACTTCAATTGCTGTTTTATCAATATTCAATCCCCATTCGGCAATTGGCCCAAGTTTTGGACTCAAACCAAACAAAGGAATTAAATTATTTGTTTCAATTTCTTTTATTTCATTTGTTTTGATATTCGTTACAACAACCTTTTGCAAATGCTCATTTCCCTCAGCCGAAGTCAATTGTGTGTTCAGCAATAAATTTATTTTTCCTTCTTCTGCCAATTTCTGCACTTTGCTTACTGAGTCTGGAGCACCGCGGAAAGATTCGCTTCTATGAATTAAAGTTATTTCCTTTGCGATATCTGCTAAGAATATTGTCCAATCTAGAGCGCTGTCGCCTCCACCGGCAATTACAATTTTTTTATCACGGAATTTATCAGGGTCAAGTACAACGTAACTGATTCCTTTTCCATTTTCAAAATTCTCTAGGCCTTTTGCTTCTGGCTTACGTGGTTCAAAGCAACCTAATCCGCCGGCAATAACAACTACACCCGAATTTATTTTTGTTCCGAGATTTGTAGTTACAATAAAGTCGCGCTCGCCGATTTTTTCAAGTTTCTCAATTCGTTCTCCCAATGTAAACTCAGGTTTAAAAGGCTCGGCTTGTTTTAAAAGATTATCCACCAATTCCTGCGCAAGCACGGTTGGATAACCCGGAATGTCATAAATCGGTTTCTTTGGATAAATTTCGGAAAGTTGCCCGCCGGGCTGCCCCAAAAAATCCACTAAGTGGCAACGTTGTTTTAGCAATCCCAATTCAAATATCGCGAAGAGTGCCACGGGGCCCGCTCCTATTATAGTTACATCTGTTGTTTTCATATATTGTGTCTTGTATGCTTTTGTCATATGGAATACGCTTTTTATTTTTATTTTAGAAACATGCGTATTTCATTTTAAAAAAATATTCTTTTTAAACTTGTTATTATTACCACTACTCCAACTAAAATCATAATCGTTTTTGTGGGGATTTTGTTTGCCAACCATGCTGCAATGGGCGCGGCAATTGTTCCGCCTATAATTAATCCTACAATAATTGCCCAATGCGTTATGCCTATCAGCGTAAAAAAAGTTACCGAGCTGGCAAGTGAAACAAAAAACTCGGCAAGATTTACAGAGCCTATTGTAAAACGCGCATTTCTACCTTTTGCAATTAAGGTTGAAGAAACTATTGGTCCCCAACCTCCGCCACCAATAGAATCCAGTAAGCCACCCACAAATGCTAATGGAAAAATGCGTTTTATTTTTTCGCGAATTGCTTTATCTTTCTTTAATGCTTTGAAAATAATTATCAAACCAAGTATTAAAGTATAGGTTGATACCAAAGGTTTCAGAATGTAATTATAGTCCTCCAGTGAGGATAAAACATAGGCGCCCAAAATTGCTCCCAGAATTCCCGGTAACAAAAGTGTGCGGAACAATTTTGTATTTACGTTACCGAATTTTAAATGCATGAGGCCCGAAACTCCGCTGGTAAATATTTCGGAAGCATGTACACTTGCGCTTGAGGCAGCAGGTGGAACGCCGGCGCCCAATAAAAACGTAGTTGCAGTAACTCCGTAAGCCATTCCCAAAGCGCCATCAATCATTTGAGCAGTAAAGCCTGCAAGAATAAAAATTAGAATTGAAGAGTCGACAGAATTAAATAAATCAGAAGCAATTCCACCTAAAGCTTGTGGTGGCAGGCAAATAGCCAGCAAATAACCGGCGATGAGAAGAATTGGCGCGGTAATGCTGTAAACAAGAATTCGCTTGTTACTTACTCTCTTCTTTTTTGTATTTGTATCATTCTTCAGCACAGCGCTTATTTCATTTAGTTTACTCACTTTATAAGCAAAATCTCCCTTTAATTGTCCGCGTACCGAATGTAGTTTATCCACTATCAGCTGTACATCGTTGGGAATTGCATCATTTAACGTTTCTTTAACACGTTTAGCAAAGGTAGGCGATTTTCCATTGGTAGATATGGCTATTTTCAAATCGCCTTTCTGCACAATCGATCCTAAGTAAAAATCACATTGCTCGGGAGTATCAGCTACATTGGTTATAAGTTTGCGCTGTTCAGCCAATTGCTTAATCCTAAGGCTTGTTTCTTTATTATTTACGGCCACTATCACAAAATCTACCTCATTTAAATCATTCTCTTCAAATTCACGCTTACTAATATTTACATTCGTGAATTTGCTCTTCCATTCGGTAATTTCCGCGCTAACTTGAGGAGCAACTAAGGTAATTTCTGTAGCCGGACTATTATTTAAAATAGCGGATATTTTCTCGCCGGCAACTTTTCCGCCACCTACAATAAGAACGCGAAAGTTCTCGAGCTTAAGAAAAACCGGAAATAATTTATTTTGTTGCTGTGTTTGCATTGATTTAATTGAAAAGGTAATCTAAGTTCGTTAACGCTACCGGAAAATCTGCATGTTGTTTCACAACCTCGCCAATTACAATTACTGCCGGAGATTTTATTTTTTCATCAGCCGCTATTACTTCAATGGTTTCGATAGTGCCTATTGCAAGATTTTGAGTTTGCAATGTTCCGTTTTGAATGATGGCAATGGCTGTTTCCTCTTTTCCTTCTTTCCTAAATACTTTTACAATTTCAGAAAGCTTTTCTACGCCCATTAAGATTACAACCGTAGCATTTGTTTGCGCGGCAATTTTTACGTCTTCAGATAATTTACCCTCGGAAGTTGTTCCGGTAATCACCCAAAAACTTTCGCTCACTCCCCTGTGCGTTACAGGAATTCCAACTGACGCAGGCACCCCAATAGAACTTGAAATACCTGGAACAACTGCTGTTTCAATATTAAACAACTCCGCATATTTTATTTCCTCTTGTCCGCGACCAAATACAAACGGGTCGCCGCCTTTTAAACGCACCACGTTTCCATGGGTGTAAGCAAGATCTACAATTAGTGTGTTTATTTGTTCTTGTGTAAAGGTGTGATGTTTGTTTCTTTTACCTACGTAGATTTTCAGCGCATCTATCGGGGCGTATTTCAATAATTCCTTATTTACCAATGCATCGTAAAGAATTACGTCTGCCTCACCCAAAGCGTTTATCGCCTTTACGGTTATTAAATCTATATCACCGGGGCCTGCGCCTACTACGGTTAATTTTGGGTATTTTTCTATTTTCATTATTTCTATTTTTTATTATTAATTGTTTCCGCCGCGGCGGATGAATTTTTACCCCCTTAAAATGCTAACCACGGTGCAGGGATAAAACACAGCGGCTATGGCATGCTCATGCAACAACAACAATATCCAAATTTTTTGTAGTTTATCTTTTTCATTTTAATTAGCGCTTATAATTTCTTCTGCTTTTTTGCTTGAACGATATACTTTTACTTTCTTTAAAAATTCTTCGGCCTCCACGTAATAACCCAGGGCAAAATCTCTTACGGGTTCGTTATTACTTATTTTTGATGTCAATTCTTTAAAAGTACTAGTCAATTCAATTTCTTTTGTTTCTACAAAATGCTTATCAAAATCACTTATCAAAGAATGATGCGTATTTACGTGCACTTGTTTATCCAGTAATAAACCTTTTGCTCCGCTAATCAAGGCCGCGTACGACTGATAAATGCTGTCGCCCCATTTTCCATCGTCAAACGCTTCTCTGCCTGCTTGCAATTTTTCTTCGGCCTCGTAAAACAATGTTGCAACCAAATCAATTACTACACCGGCACACTCGCCTATTCCAATTTCAGGTTTAAATTTTATATCCTGGCCCCAGTCAATAAAATCTGTGTCAAGCAAAGAAGTGTTATCAGCCAATGGTTTTAGCAATTGGTAGAAATAATCTTTACCGCGGCGATCGTAATAAGTGTTGAATAATTCTCCTTCTACGGTTCCGTCTGCAAAGTCATTCAGTAAGGTGCGTAACAAATTTGGCCCGCGCTTGCTGGCAATTTTAATTATTTTATCGCCTATTCTTCCTTCGCCGTTTCCTAAAGCGCCACCGCCTAATAAAAGTTGCAATGCAGGCACCACATTCGTTCCAACTTTAAAAGAACTTCCGTGAAAACCAATTTGTGCAAGGCCGTGTTGACCGCAAGAGTTCATGCAACCGCTTATTTTTATTTTTATGTCGTGGTTGTAGATTAATTCAGGAAACTCATTATAAATAACTTTCTCTAACTCAACCGAAATATGTGTGCTGTTAGAAATTGCCAGGTTACAAGTATCAGTACCCGGGCAAGCGGTAATATCAGCTAACGAATCAAATCCCGGATCAACAAGATTTAGTTTTTTCAATTCGTTGTACAGAGGCAACAAGGCGCCCTTTCTTACAAAGCGTAGCAAAAAACCCTGATTAACCGTAATACGTAAATCATTTGCGGCATATGCTTTTACAATACGTGCCAGTTCTCTTGATTTGGCAGTATCAATATTTCCCAACAGTACTTTAATATACACGCCGTAAAAACCGTTTTGCTTTTGGGCGAATGTATTTGTGTCCTTCCAAGCGCCATACACTTTTTCGTCTGCCGGTTTAAAAGTTGTATAAACAGTTTCGGCGGCGAGCTCAGCTTGTCTTACAGAATTTCTATTGATAACAAACGTTTTATTGAGCAAAGCTTTTTCTTCGGCTTCAGTCAGTTTTAAAAATTCGGCTAAGCCAATTTTACTAACTAAATATTTTAATCTTGCCTTGTGACGATTAGCTCTTTCTCCATTTCTATCAAATACACGAACAGCGGCTTCTATAAAAGGAATAATTTTATCCTCATGCAAAAATTCAAAAGCTGTTTGTGCTAAAAAAGGTTGTGCACCTAATCCGCCCGCTAATAAAACTTTAAAGCCGCGTTGATCAATTCCATTTTCAATTTTTACTTTCGGAATAAAACCCAAATCATGAATAAAAGTAAAAGCGTTATCCTTATCCGAATTAGAAAAGGCGATTTTAATTTTTCTGCCTAATTCTTGCCCAAACGGTTTGCGCAAAAAGTAGCTGAACACAGCATGTGCATAAGGAGAAACATCAAAAGGCTCATTGCGGTCAATTCCCGACTCGGCCGATGCGGTTACATTACGCACGGTGTTTCCGCAAGCTTCGCGCAAAGTTATATCGTCTTGTTCCAGTTTTGCCCATAGCTCCGGAGTTTTATCCAAACTCACGTGGTGAATTTGGATATCCTGCCGTGTAGTTAAATGCAAATTGCCTGTTGAATATTCATCACTGATAGCTGCAATACGCAAAAGTTGCTTAGCGGTAATTTTACCAAAAGGCAATTTAATACGAATCATCTGCACGCCTTGCTGGCGCTGACCGTAAACACCACGCGCTAAACGCAGGCTGCGGAATTTCTCTTCGTGTATTTTTCCTTCTTTGAACTCGTGGATTTTTCTTTCCAGTTCAAGGATGTCTTTTTCTACGATTGGATTTTCTATTTCTGTTCTAAAACTTTGCATCTCTTTTATTTTTTTCCACAGATTCCGCAGATTTCGCAGATTTTTTTGTGGTATTTGTTGTTATTAATGTGTTTAAATTAAAAAGCCCCTCCGTGGTGTGTGGAATGGCTTTCGTTTAATTAACCAAACAATGTGGTTATGAAATTTCCTCCGCGCGTCACATTCGCTTGCAGCATGTCCACATCATCATATAGATGGGTTGCGTAACCGGAAACTTATTTATATAATTCGTGTTTTTCATTTTACTGCCGCAAAGTAAATACCTAATTTTTAATTAAACAAGAAAAAAGTGATTTATTTTACTTAACTCCTATGGGAGTAGTAGGAATTACTTTGTTTTAACCCGCTTTTTAGGTTTAACGGCTTTCTTTTCAAGCATTTGCTCACGATTCAGCGTATCGGCCAAACTGGTCTTAGATAAGATGCGTATGCTCGCCTCGCGGACTTCCATCACTACATTGCGCAGTCCGCAGGTGGCTTCATCCACACATTCCTCGCAAGGCTCGTAAAAATTAAGGCTTACACAGGGTAGCATGGCTATTGGTCCGCCGGTGACTCTTATAACGGCAGAAAGCATAATTTCCTCGGGATGCTTCGCTAAATAATAACCGCCACTCGCGCCCATTTTACTACCCACAAAGCCTTGGTTACGCAACTCCAATAATATAGCCTCCAAAAATTTACGTGGAATTTTTTCTTGCTCAGCAATAACCGAAATACGCAAAGGCGTTTTCTCGTTATACACTTTGGCAAGCGCCAACAAAGCTTTAATAGCGTATTTTGATTTTTTGGAGAGCATCGTAGTGCAAATATAGCAATTGTTCTACTAAATCAGTAGGATATAATTAAATTCCAAAAAACAGAGAATATAAAAGGAACCATATCCCCCCCAATATTACAATAATGCCCAAGCAAAACAAAGCTATAAGAACGGCTAATAACGCGCCCCCGTGCTTTCCCTTATCCGGCTTCGAACCCTTATCAAGTTGCGGTTTAATATCTGTATTGGTCCCATCCGGTATTATTTTTGAAATAAACATAGTTTCCAATTTTATAGATCCCTCCAGGCTATTGTCGCAATAGGTATATTCCATTTCATCCCGGCCATAGGATAAAATTTTTGCCTGAATGCGCGCGCCGTTTTTTCTTACTATTACTACACAGCAATCTTTTGACAATACTAATGTTGCATTACTCTTTTCACTTGGCCGCAAATCAACTTGCTTGGCTTTCTCCGCTTTCATCAATTCAGAACTACCGTTGCGGAATATTATAGAATGCAAACTGCTTCGTTTAACTGTAAAAATTCCACCCTCCGGGTTATCGCAATTTTTGTAACTAATTTTAAAGACGCCCATTGCGATAATTTTTACGGCAAGGCGTTTGTTATCCAAAAATACGAGGGTATCACAGGCAACCGCCCTGCTTGGTTCTGCAATTAAGGCATTTGCCCAACCTTTTTTTGTGGTGGCAACAAGGGGATAATTATTTGCAGCGGCTTTTCTATGTTCGAGATGATATCCTTTAAGGTAGTGTCGTTTTTGAATTGAACACGAAGCAAACAATATGGCAACAATAAAAAATAAAAATAAATTTCTCGCGCAACTACAAACCGAAAGCTTTTGAAATGTTATTCTCATGATTTAAATTACATGTGTAAGGCCCTTTTTGCTGTAGCGTCTAGCATACCTTCTTTAATAAAGTGTTTAGATTTTTTCGAGAGCATTGTAATTCAAATATAGCAATTATTCTACTAAATTGGTAGGAGTTCTTAAATTATCAGCAGAAACTTTACTGTCCAAATATTTGTTCGCCAATTCTGACATTCATTGTATCCAATCCTTTTGCCTTACTTTCAATAAAATCTTGCTTCGCCTTAATAAAATCTTTCTGTGATTTAAGATAATACATTGATCTCATAAAGTAGGCATCAGCATCTGAGGGATTAACTCGCAGCGCTTTGCTAATATCAATTATAGCACTATCATATTGAGCTAATTCTATCCAGCATCCAGCTCTTTCCGAGAAAACTCCCCTAGTTTTAATTATCTCAGGATTAAGTTCCATTGCCTTATTAAAATCCATTATAGCTCCATCAATATCATCGCACAATCGTTTTTCTTGCGCGCGAGAATAATAACCTTCAAAATCCTTTTTATTCATTTCAATCGCCTTATCTAAGTCCGCAATAGCTTGAGGTCCATGAGAAAATAATCCGCGTGTATAATAACATCCTCCGCAATTAGGGTTGATATTAATTGCCTCATTCAAAACTTCAGTTGCTTTCCCTTTTCTACTTGGAATCATAAATAAATAAGAAGCTTTGTATGTATAAGCTCTCATATATTTTGGATTACTTGCTATTATCTCGTCCAACATTCTAATGGCCTCAGCATATTTTCCCTTTTCACCCAACTTTTCTATACGATTCATCTTATTTTCCAACGTTTCTTTGCAAGAAACAAATAAAAATATCAATGCTAATACAAAAACTCTAATCATTTCAATAATTCGTTTGTAGCATTTTCAAATATACAAAAACTTCATTAGGGATTGTTACAATATGGTCGAGTCGTGCACAACATCCAAAATAACGGATTCATCGCCTGCTACGCGGCTAAAGTCGACTCGGAATGACACAAAATGAAAATAATACTTACATATGTATCGCCCGCTTCGCGGTCGCATCCAATGCAGTTTAGCATTCTTTTGGCTCCCTGCTTGTATGTCTCAAACGGAGAATTACTATTTTACCTCTTTCAATTAGATCAGAAACTCTTATATGATATACGGTAAATACTCTTATCATTTGAATCATTCGCATTTTTAAGAGCATCCGCTTTAAAAATTACAGGCGATTTAGCAATTTGTTTTATATTTTCGAGTATAGCCGCTTTAACTAACTGATGACCTTTTGGTGATTTTTTCTTATAATAAGACAGAATATCTTTTACGTCAAGCCTTGCAGACAAAGTCCATTCAATAGAAAGGTCTGAAGCTTTTACCATTTTTCTATTTCCTTCAGTAAATCCTTATGTTTTATTGTTTTCCCGCATTTTGCCTGTTTTATAGAAATATTTAATTCCTCATTATACTTTGCAATGCTGATTCTTTTTTCTTTTGGCTCAACCTGCAATATATTCTTTACCATATTTAAAAGCAACTCTTGCTGCTCATTTGTCAATAAAGGTAGGTAAGTATCCAACTGTTTTTTTATGGCTACGGCTGTCATTGTAAATGCATTTATACAAAATTAAATAATTTTTATCACATATGTATCGCCCTTTTAGAAGTCGCATCCAGCGCAGCTTCTTTAATAGCCTCCGTAAACGTAGGGTGAGCATGACACATCCTAGCAATATCCTCGGCGCTGGCGCGGTATTCCATAGCAACAACCGCCTCGACAATCATATCCGCAGCACGCGGACCAATCATGTGTACACCTAATATTTCATCCGTTGCCTCATCAGCTAACACTTTTACAAATCCATCCGTATCCATACTGGCGCGCGCGCGGCCGCTGGCTTTAAAAGAGAATGAACCTGTTTTATATTTAATATTTTTTTCTTTCAACTGCTCCTCAGTCAAACCAACCGAAGCAACTTCGGGCCAGGTGTAAACCACTCCCGGAATTAAATTGTAATTCATATGCGGTTTTTGTCCGGCCATTAACTCGGCAACAAAAACGCCCTCTTCCTCGGCTTTGTGTGCAAGCATCGCGCCTTTTACAACATCGCCAATGGCATAAATATTTTCTACATTAGTTTGTAAGTGGTCATTGGTTTCAATTCTTCCGCGGTTATCCAGCTTCACTCCTGCTTTATCCAATCCTAAATTATCGGTGTATGGTTTTCTTCCTACAGCAACCAAACAGTAATCGCCGGTAATTTCTTTTTTCTCGCCTTTGTCATTCTCGGCAGTAACAATAACTTCTTTTCCTTTATTTTTTACCGATGTTACTTTGTGTTTAAAATAATATTCAAAGCCCAGTTCCTTTTTCAAAACGCGCTGCAATTCTTTTCCTAAACCTTTATCCATGGTGGCAATCAGTCCATCCATAAATTCAACCACGCTCACCTTCGCTCCTAATCTTCCGTACACGCTTCCTAATTCCAATCCAATTACGCCGCCGCCAATAATAATTAAATGCTTCGGCACTTCGGTCAACTCCAACGCTTCGGTAGATGTAATCACACGCTTCTTATCAATCTCCATTCCCGGAAACGAGGTAGGCTTAGAGCCGGTTGCTATAATAGTTTTAGTACTTTCAATTTGTTGCTTCTTTCCATCGGCACCCGCAATCTCAATCGTAGTTTTATTTACAAAACTTGCATGACCGTTAATAACCGTAATTTTATTTTTCTTCATCAAAAAATTAATGCCGTCGCAGGTTTGCTTAACAACTCCGCGTTTGCGCTCAATCATTTGCTTAATATTTACTTTCGGTTCGCTGATGTCAATACCATGCTCTTTAAAATTATGCATAGCGTTATGAAAATGTTCCGACGAATCCAACAATGCTTTCGAAGGAATACATCCCACATTCAAACAAGTGCCGCCCAAAGTATTGTAACGCTCAATCAAAGCAGTTTTCATTCCTAATTGCGCGCAGCGTATTGCCGCCACGTAGCCGCCGGGGCCCGAGCCAATTACAGTAACATCAAATTTTTCCATAGTTTGTTTTATTACGAGGTGAAATTACGAATTTTTGGGTTATGGAGGCAGAGAATTTGGGCGTTCTTCTTATGGGTGATTTGGGCGTTACCGCGAGGTGGCCTTAAGAAACCGATTCTTAAAAATGGTATTACGCCACTCGCGGTCAGGCTGCCCGCAAGTCGCTTTTTTTGCAATACAACATTCAAATCCTATTAAAATCTGTTCTTAATCCGCGTGTTTAGTTTTCAATGCTATTTTGACAAGCAAAAAAGAGCTTCAACACCGTTGCGGCATCCTTAACGCATTTTATTCTGCGAACTTTTGTGCCCAAGGAAAATACACATTTGTCTAAAATAAACTCTGCGATCTCTGCGTCTTCTTGGCTGTTTCCTCCGCGGTTTCTGTATTGCGGAAAACCATTCTCAAGTTTCGCCCACCTAACGCCGGTCCGCTAAATTTAGTTTTTACGGCGCATAAGGATTGCCGCTATTATAGATAGCAGCGCAAGAATCAACGCAGCTTTAGAAATTAAATCGCCGTGCCTTACGTAAAATGTTTTTTCGTTGTTTGGCGCAAGTGAAGATTCAATAACTGCCGGCTCCCACCATTTTGTTTCTTGCGAGAGTTCGCCCTTTTCATCAATGAAGCAAGATACACCTGTATTGGCACAACGCGCAATTGGTGTTCGCGTTTCAATGGCACGCAATCTTGCATAATTTAAATGCTGCATATAACCGGGCGTATCGCGCCACCAACCATCGTTTGTAATCAGAAAAATTAAATTAGCTCCTTTCTCAAAATATTCAGTAACATATTCGCCAAAAACACTTTCATAGCAAATTACAGTGGCAACTCCAACCGTTTTATCTTTATTAAAAAGTACACTGCGCTCATCTTCTGTTCCCAAACTTCCAACTGTTCCGCCCAAATCAATTGCAAATTGCTCGAGTCTGCCAAAAATAATCGGATAAGGAATACGCTCGGCACCAGGAACTAATTTCGATTTATGATAAACCTGTATCGGGCCAAAATTATCAATCTGCAAGCCGCTGTTGTACACTTCGTAATATTCATCCACATCCGTATACTTATGCGCTGTTGGCGAACGCTTTTCTCCTTGCTTATACTGGTAGCAGGTAGTTGCCCCCGTAATAATAATAAGCTTCGGATATTTTCTAAGAATACTATCGCGCAAAAATTTAACCGAATAGCAAGCTTCTAAATTATTCTCCCACACATTCTCAGTAAAAAACGTTTCGGGCAACACAAGGTAATTTGTTTCTTCAGAAATTTTTCCTTTAACCTGATTGTAAACCAAAGCTAATTGCGATTCGTAACTGCTGTTAAATTTTTCGTTATAAGGGTCAATGTTGGGCTGCACAATAACAATTTGCTGTCCCGGTACCTTTTGCTTAGAAGGCTTAATCAAAAACGAAATTATTATCGGAACTGCAATCACACAAACCACAACCAAACTCTTAACTTTCGATTTTTGAAGAGTCTTAGTCTTTATCAATTGGTAAAACAAAATATTTACAATCAAAATCCACAATGTGCCGCCCGAAACGCCGGTGTACTCATACCATTGTATCCAGTTATGCCTGAAAGCAAAAACATTTCCTAACGTTAACCAGGTCCAGGCTAATTGCCAGAGCGTATGCAAATATTCGAACGATAGCCAAACAGGAATCAGCAGCCAATATGCAGATGGAACTAATTTGTGCGCAAGTATAGAACAGTATTTACTGCTTAGTGATTTGTAAACAATAAAAAATATCCAATACGTAAAAGCCATTAACAGCGCATTGGCTACAATGGCCATCACGGCGCCGCCCGGCGATGCAAACCAGGTCCACCAGGTATCAAATCCGTTCCAAATTAAAAATACTATGTACGAAAAAAGAAAAATTGCGCCCTTGGGCCTTTTGCTTTTTTCCAAAATTTCGTCAGTTAAAATAAAAAGCGGAATAAGCGCGAAGAAAATTAAAAAGGTAAAGGGCGGAAACCAGGATACAGCCAGAAAAATACCTGACAGCACTGCTAAGCCTAAAACTTTTACCTTATTCATTTAACAGAAAAAAACACGTTGTAAATTAAATACAAACCAAAACCAATTAATAAGCCTCCCGAAACTTGCCTTACGCGCAACATCATTTTTGCGTTTAGCATTTGTTTAATTTTATGGGCCACAAACGTTTTTAGTAAATCGGTGCCGATTACCATTCCCAATACAAAACAAAAAAATAAAATAATCCGGTAAATATGAAACTCGTACTTACTGCTAACGGCGGTAGAAGTAGCAATCCAGAAAATCCAAACAAAGGGATTAAACATATTCAGGAAAAAACCTTTGATGAAGAGAACGCGCATACGCGGTGCTTTTATTTCCATCACCGTATCGCCATCGCTGGGTTTTGCATTATTATTTATAAAATGAAAAACACCGTAAATAATTAGCACAATACCGCCAATTACGCCCATAAAAGCCTGATGCCTGGGATTGGTAATTAAATCTGCCATCCCAAAATGAATGAGCGATACCGTAACGGCAACAAAAAACAAATCACTGAAAAAAATTCCGAAAGCCAACGCTGCGCCCGAGCGAAAACCGTAACTGATGCCCGTATTAATAAGAGCAAAGAATGCAGGGCCTATTGAAAAAGCCAAAAACAATCCTAATAATATTCCTTCGTATATAGCCGAAAACATAAAACGCTTTACGGATTAAATGTAAGCAGATTTTCTTGTTTCAGGAAATAAAAAATCCCCCGCCATTAGCAGGGGATTTAATTACGTGTTTACACTTAGCGCGGCAAAGTTATAGCAGGGCTAGAACTGCCCGTGTAAGTAGGCATATGGCCGTCCCAGCGCTCAATGCGCATCATCTCAATGATTTTATCATTAATAGATGATTGTTTCATTTTATTAGCACTGGAATCGGCACGGGCCTGCACAACCGTAGCAAGCGCCTGCGATTTTGTTTGCACCTCTAAAATCTGCGCCTTGGTTTTTGCATCCAGAAAATTAATTTCAAACTGATTTTTTTCTTTAATCATTTTGCTTTCCGATTCTCCTTTTGCCTGCGCAATTTTTTTATTGGCCTCGGCTTCTACTTCGCGTAATTCATTTTCGCGCTGTTGCGCAATTTGCGTGGCTTCCATTTTTGCGTTAATTGCTTTTACTATTATATCAGGTAACTTTATATCACCGGTATAAAAAATTCTGTCAACAACAATTCCGTAGGGCCTTACCTGCCGTTCAACAATACTATCCACTTTTTCGAGTATATCTTTTTTATGCGTACCATAAATTTGCTCTATCGACATATTAGCAGCCACATGAATGAGCGCATCATGCATCAGGTCATCAAAATAAACATTAGCAATATAATTTATATCTCTGCGCCATTTTAAAAACACATTTTTTACGCTGTCGGGTATAATGTGAAAACTAATTCCCAAATCAACCGATACATTTATACCTTCTTTACTTTGAAAATTAAAAGGGTCGTGCGGCGAAGCATTGCCTTCGCCACTATTATGGCCCCAGGTAAAATCCTGCTGAAACATGGGAAATAAATACAAACGCTGGTTCCATCCCATACGGTAGCGCCCAACATCCAATACTTTTAATTCCGATCCGTTTTTTCTTCCAAGTAAATACACTTTTACCCCTTTATAACCTGCGGGTACTATGGCGCAGGAGCCCAGCAATACAATTGCTAAGCCGAAAATAATTAATTTTTTCATGACAAATAATTTTAAATAAAACATAATTTAATAACCAAAAAAAATGCGCAGCTATAAGCGATACACGCAATTGAGTATATGGAGTTTATAGGAAGAATTTTTGTTGCGGCGTTTTAAATCGAGTACACTTTTACAAATATAAAACCGGGCGGCAACTATTTCTGCGCTTGAATACAAAGTACAAAACAATTTAACATAGCTTAAATCAACTGCGCTTGCCGCTTCATTGGTTTCATCGTCCAAATCCGAAAACAATACTAAATAATTATCAGTGGCACTTGCGTTTTCCGGTTTTGAAAATTTTGGGGTAGTGTATGTGTTTGCTAAAAATAAAGGAATAAAAACCTGATTACACAAAAACAGTGCAAACAAAACACTTGCTATAATTTTACCTTTTTGCATAAGCAGGGCTTTAACCAAAAGTAAATCTTTTACTTGCTAAAGCTTAAATTGCAAATGCTAACAATTCTTAATTTTGTATTTAATTAACAAATAAGGCCTTTAAACAGAGCGCAAAGATTGATGCTTGTTTTTTTTTATTCATTCTCTTTAAATTAATTTCTGTAAAAAAATAATTAAAAATTGCAAGGCAACTTAAAAACAGAAATACAGAAGTTGGGCAAATACGAAAAATCAATTTTTGGATTACTACCCTTTTACCGGTTTCCTTTGTTTTTCATTATCTCGTTGGTTCCCGGTCAAGAAATTTAAAATATCCCAACTACCTCAAAAAGCCTGTAAAATCAAGGCGTTTACAGGCTTAATTTGGCTATTTAAGCGACGAAAATCAATTAATAATCGCCAAACAAAATAAGCCTTAGCCCTTTAGCATTTGCTTAATCAACAACATTTAAAAAAACATGAGGTTTAGTTATAGTTTAGATTTTTTTCTATGAGAAAATTGTTTTACATTTGAATTAAGCGTTTATAAAATTACTGTGAAGATGTTAAGAAGTGTAAAGATACTTTCAGTTAAAAAAATCCTTGTTTTAAGCTGTTCATTGGCTGCTTTAACAGGTTTTTCACAAACATTTGAGCTTGATCCGGTAAATAAAAAGGATACCATAAATATTATAGACTTTAAAGGCATGAAACAAAAACACTGGATTGTTTTTGGAAGAAATAAGCCTGATACCTGTTACTCTAAAACATCCCGCGTTGAAGAAGGTGGCTTTGCAGATAATCGCAAAAAAGGAATATGGACCTCTTATTTTTGTGCGGGTACTGTGTATAAAAAAATAACTTTTCAAAATGGCCGTCCCGATGGCTACGCTATAATTTATCACGAAAACGGAAAAACAGCAGAAGAAGGAACCTGGAAAGGCAATAAGTGGCTGGGGCCTTATAAAAATTATTTCGAAAACGGGCAAGTGCAACAAGACTTTACATTTAATCAGGCCGGAAAAAGAGAAGGCCCGCAAAAATATTTTTATAGTGACGGCACTCCGCAAATTGAAGGCAATTGGCAAAACGGAAAAGAAAACGGTGTTGTTACCGAGTACCACCCTGATGGCAGTGTTAAAAAAACGGTTGATTACCAAAATGGCAATGCCGATGTTGCCTCTATAAAAGAATTTAAACCTAAAAAAGAGGTTGCTGTTAAAACGGAACTTGCCAGCACCAAAAAAGTTGTTGTTGCAAAAGACGAAAGCGTTGTAAACGATACTAAAGCGCCTACCATGTTAAACGGCTATCATATTTTATTTAACAAAGATCGCCAAAAAACTAAAGACGGAACTTTTAAAGACAACCGCTTAATGGAAGGTAAAAATTATATCTACGACAAAAACGGTATTCTTAAAGAAATTGAGATTTACAAAAACGGCGTTTTTGTTGGAACTCAGAATGAGGAGTAATTTTTTATTAAGGCGCACGCTCCTTAAATTCTACTTTACCGGTTTTTAAGTTTAACTCTGCCCTCGACCCTTTTTCGTCAATAGTAATTCTTATTACGTAGGTTTTAAACAGGGTTCTAAATTCCATGCAGGTTACTTTTGCATAGGGGTCTCGAAACAAATCTTTTACATCTACCTGCCATTTCTTTTTATTGGCTTTATAAGCGGTGAGTATTGTTTTGCTATTACTTAAAACAAAACTTAGCGATTTATCCATATACCATCGCAAAGTATCCGCACAACACGAACAACCAAATAATCGGTCAAATTCATAACCTGTATTATCGCTTGATTTTTTTTCTTGTTCCTTTTTCTTTTCAATTTTTGCGAGGCTGTCGGCTTTCAGTTTTTCTGCCCACGATTTATCAGAATTAACGCGCAAGCGATTGTAAAATCCGGTATCTAAATTTTGAGCGTAAATCCGCAAAGCAGAAAAACAAATAAATACAAGAAGCAATTTTTTTAAAGTCATTTTGGCAAACGATGTTTACATGTACTTATTGCTACGATGCACTTGCCTTCGCGCGTTTTATTTTAATGGTATTTCTAAGTAAAAAACGAGGCTTTTCTATTTTACAGAACCGGCGGCACAAACATTACCGAATCAACCTTTTTATTAGCAATAATAACAACTCAATGAATGTTGGATAAGGGTTCGAAACATTTTAATCGTGTGCAGGTGCTGTGCCTATTGGCCACTGAAGGTTAGATAAATTAGGCGATAATTATGATTGCAGCAATTAATACGGCAAAAGTTACTATTGAATACGGGTTTGCAAAATTGATTGTCCAACCTAGCTGCGGAGTTCGTTTTGGCGGAAAAACACGCTTGTCCTTTTTATTAAAATAAAAAACACCCCACACCCAGTTCGAGGGGTCGTTATGCAATTGGTTTAAAATTTCTTTGTCGGTTGGCATGGCTAAAGTATAGTTGTCACATTTATATAGTCAAAGGTATAAAAAATAGTTCTCCACTACAAATTTTCGGTAGAGGGAATTAAATATTTAGCATTCAACGCAATTATTTAAAAAGTCGGTGAGTCTAATAAATGATGCTGTTGGATTATATGGTCTTTCAAAACAATAAATGTCATATTTATTAGTCAAATTTAAGCTAACAGCCGCTTCACTATTGTCTACATATGCCTTATAATTGTTTTTAAACTCTTGAAGATTGTAAGGCGCGGCAATAATCTTATTTATTTT
>JBBQRR010000013.1:0-88669 GCA_038214655.1 Bacteroidia bacterium
GGGTTATTGCTGTGGCTCGTAAACTCCTCATTCTCATTTACACACTCTGGAAAAACAATACAACCTATGATCCTATGCTTAATGTCCAAAAAATCTAAAGAAAATGTTTGGTTTTTATCACAGTACCTAACGCAAATACAACATTCTATAAATAATTTTTACATTTACATAATGTATTCGCGCCTACAACAACTACAGCAAATGCTTTTGCAGGAACCCAATGACGAGTTTTTGCAGTACGCTATTACAATGGAATATTTTTCGGCAAACGAAATGCAAAAAGCAATCGACGGGCTTGAAAAAATCTTGGCGAACAATAAAAATTATTTAGCCGCCTATTACCAATTAGGCAAATGCTACGAAACACAAAGTAAAATTACGGAAGCCAAAAATATTTACGAAAAAGGAATTGTAATTGCTCAAGAGCAAAGTAAAACCAAAACACTTAATGAGTTACGAGAGGCGCTTTTTCTTATTGAGGATTAACACGTTTTTTAACCGCAAAGAGCGCGGAGTTTTTTCATAAAGAACACAAAGATTTTTTTCAACAGACTCGCCTCCCTACTTCACTACAAATTAACATTCCCAATACAAAACTCTGCGGCCCTCTGCGCTGTATTTTCTCTGCGCTCTCTGCGGTTTCTTCACTAATTGAAAATGTTGTACCTTTGCCAAAATTCTTAAAAATGGGAATAGAAGA
Organism: Bacteroidia bacterium; assembly: GCA_038214655.1. Classification (GTDB taxonomy): domain Bacteria; phylum Bacteroidota; class Bacteroidia; order B-17B0; family Aurantibacillaceae; genus PALSA-968. The sequence continues at coordinate 701 of JBBQRR010000013.1, forward strand.
AAAATTAAACGCCGATATAAAAACAGCTATGCTGGCACGCGATGCCGCAAAGCTTGAAGCTTTACGGGCCATGAAATCCGTTGTACTATTACTTAAAACTTCTCCCGAAGGTTTATCCGAAGAAAGCGCTACAAAGTCATTACAAAAAGAAGTAAAAAAGCGCCGCGAAACAGCCGAGATATATACAACACAAAACCGTCCCGATTTAGCATCGGTAGAAATTGCGCAAGCCGATGTAATCGAAAGCTACCTACCAAAACAAATGGGCGCCGACGAATTAAAAACCGAAATAGAAAAAATTATTGCGCAAGTTGGCGCAGCTTCTCCTGCCGACATGGGTAAAGTAATGGGCGTTGCATCAAAAGCATTAGCCGGCAAAGCGGATGGCAAAGCAATTTCTGATTTAGTGAAACAGTTACTAGCATCTAAATAAATATGGCCACTTACAAAGCAGAAATCGAATTAATAGATTCTTTTACCTCCGAATTTTCTCAATACATTCCCGAACAACGCAAAAAAGTTGATGAGCTGATGAACGCCGGGCTTATTGTAAGTTATGCCTTATCGATGGACCGCTCTAAATTGTGGATTGTGTTTGAAGCAAAAAATTTAGAAACCGTTTATGACATACTGCGCAGTTTGCCGCTGTATGATTTTATGAGGCACGATGTTTTTGAATTGGCTTTTTACGATACAATACATAGTGGCTTTCCGCAACTTTCTTATAACTAAGCCAAAATTTGTCAGACCGAGCGTAGTCGAGGTCAGTATACACCGTTCTCGACTACGCTCGAACTGACTTAATTAAACTTTGATTAGTGATTTAACTCTTCACTAATTTCCTCGTCCACTTATTTCCTTTATCAGAAGTAATTTTTACAATGTACATGCCTGCGGCCATTGTATTGTAAGAAGGAATTTCTATAGTAGTGCGCGCGCCGTAATTAGTAATTTTTGTATGCTTCGATACCAAAAGATTTCCTTGCATATCGTACATCTCTAAAGTAAGATTGCAATTTTCGATTCCTAAAACATAAAAACCCGATGCGTCGTATTGCAAAGAAGGATTCGTATAAATACCAACTGTTCCTTTTAAAATCTGATCAGCCAAACAAAAATCCGGAATACCATGCCCCATCAAAGAATCGGGCGTTGCATATTGTGTTGCACTTTGTTTAATGGCCTGCATCACTTGCATATTTGTTTTAGTTGGATTGCCTTGCCATAAACAAGCCACCATACCCGCTAAAATGGGCGTTGCAAAAGAAGTTCCGCTACTGGTAATTACGTTTCCGCCGCCCGAAGATATTATGGTTGAGTTTAGTCCCTCCGACATAACATCAGGCTTCACTCTTCCATCCGCGCTATAACCCTGCGAGCTAAAGCCCGCGTATATGCCGCTTGCATCAACCGCGCCCACACATAAAATACTATCGGCATCAGATGGGATTGTAATTTTTCTCCAACTTTTATTTCCTTCGTTGCCCGCGGCAACGCAAACTATCATTCCGCGACGCGCGGCTAATGTTGCTGACCAACTTGCAACAGAAGTTTTTCCGTCGAGCGTTGCCCATGTATGATCTTGCGTTCCGTCATCAAACAAAGTGTATCCTAAAGAAGAAGTTGCTACATCCGCTCCTGCGCTATCCGCAAATTCAATTGCCGCTACCCAGCTGTATTCTTCCATAATTTGTTCCGAACTGTCAACCTCACTTCGCAACAAATAGTATTTTGCATAGGGTGCGGTGCCTATAAAACTTCCGCTCTTAAATGCGGCCATACACGAAAACACAGAAGTGCCGTGCCCGCCAATGGCAAATAAATCGGTGGTATCGCCGTTAAAAAAATTGTGCTTGGTAATTACGCGATTTTGCGCCCACACACTATCGAAAATAGAAATGGTGTTTGCATTTAAAAACCCGTCGTCAATCTCGGCAATCTGCATTCCGATGCCGTCGTAATACTGATCATGCAAACACTCTCCGTTTAATAAATGAATTTGATTATAACCCGCGCCATAATTAAAGCGGCCAACTGATTGTGTTGTTGAAGATGTTTTTTGATTTACTGAAGATATATTTTCTGAGGCCGGAACGATTCTTGGAGAAGATTTTACTCTTGCAACTGATTTTGTACTTTGCACGAACGATAAAGCGTTAATAGCTGTGACCTGCGCAGGGTTTGTAACGCGCACCGTAACCCCATTAAACCAACGCGAGCTGCTAATTACAATAGCACCTGTTGCACGAACCTGCGAAACGTAAGAAGGATTTACAGGAATATCCTGCGCATTTACTGCGTAACCATGTAAAGCACGGCGATTAAGGGCGCGCTGCGATAAAAATTGTAATGGAGTACCTACACTATACGGCGAACCATTCTTATCCTTAAACGCAACCCAATATCTTGTATTGCTGCTTTGCGAAAAAATAATTTGAGAAATAAATATTAAAACTAAACAGGTAATTATTTTTTTCATCGCCGGGGTTCTTTTAATTTTTTACTTTTAAATCTTACTTAATCCCTACTCAGTTCCGTACGAATTAATGGCCATGTGATAATACGTGCCGTAATATATATGCCCGGGCGTTGCGTTTCCGGTTCCGTCCTGATAATCGTAATCTTCAATGTGTTTACAAATCATACCCACGCCTTTTGCATATTGCTCGTAATAATTTTGCAAGCCAATGAACGAAGGAAAATATTTTTGTGTGACTTTCAAAGTTTTTGTAAACGAATTTCCACCAACGGTTGCAGGATCACCAAACACGGTATATTTATAATCCCACTGGCTCATGATATTTTGCACATTGCCGTTCCAGGTAGCATTTAGCTTAGCGGGGAAAATTAATTTTACAAAACGAATATTTTCTTCAACTACCTCGGCCGTCGTTTTGGTAATGTTTGCCGACCATACATCCTGCAAGGTCCAGGTCATTGCACTGTAAGGAACTGTAGCGTCGTAAATTTTTTTGTAACGAATAATTTTTAACGTGGGGCGATTTTGATTATCTGTAAATAGCGTATCTATTTTTTCTTTGATTTGGAATTTGTAATACAGCGTATCTATTGTTGGCAATCGGGTATATGAGATTGAATCAACGTCGTAAATAACATAAGAGCCTACCTTACCGGGATAATAATCGTATCCTAAATCAGGAGGTATTTCGTTATGATGTTTGGTGCAAGCGCCAATAGCAAGCAAAAACAGACAAAGCACTGTTAATTTGTAAAACTTCATTCCTTAAAGATACAAAAAACCTTAAAATATATACCTTAGTAGCGTATATTTAACACTTGAAGGCAAAAAAAAACATAGTTATCCTTAGTGATTGGTACCTGCCCGCCTATAAGGCGGGGGGGCCGGTTAAATCGGTGGCCGCCTTGGTTTACCATTTAAAGGGGGATTTTAATTTTTTTGTGATTACATCCGATAAAGATGCCTTTGATGAAGCCCCGTTAAAAGTTAAAACTAACGAGTGGGTTACAGGTAGCAACAACGAAAAAATATTTTACCTGCCGGGAAAAATTACGCGCGCAAAATTATTGGTAGTATTAAATAGTATTGAATTTGATTACCTGTACATCAATTCTTTTTTCTCGAAACCTTTCAGCATATATCCTTTGCTTTTGCAGAAGCAGGGAAAAATAAAAAAACCAATTGTTTTGGCACCGCGCGGCATGTTGCGTGAAGGCGCACTTTCCATTAAATCTAATAAGAAAAAAATATTTCTGGCGCTTTCTAAATTGGGCGGCCTGCATAAAAACCTAATCTGGCACGCCACTTCGCAGCAGGAAACAGATGAAATTAAAAAAGTATATGGCAAAAATGCTCCTGTGGTTTTAGCCTCTAATTTAACTTTACCTCCAATCAAAAAAAGAACTGACTACCCTAAAAAAAGCGGAGAACTAAAAATTTGTTGCGTAACGCGTTTGGTAAGAAATAAAAAAATAGATTTTGCTTTAGAAATTTTAAAAGAAATAAACTCCGGTCAAATTATTTTTGATGTGTACGGCCCGCCCGAAGACGAAGCGTATTATAAAGAGTGCCTTGCCCTTTCAAAAAATCTTCCGAAAAATATAACCGTTTCTTTTAAAGGAAATGTTTTATCCAACGATGTAGAGCATATTTTAAAACAATATCATGTTTTTTTACTGCCCACCTTAACCGAAAATTTTGGCCACGCAATCGTCGAATCTATGCTAAATGGCTGCATTCCGGTCATCAGTAACCAAACTCCATGGCAAAATCTTCATAAAAATGGCCTCGGCTGGGACATACCTTTAACCGATAAACAGGCTTTTATCAACGCTATAAAAGAATGTTTGCTGATGGATGAGGCCGCTTTTACGTCTCAATCAATTAAAATTCAGCATTTTGCAAATCAAACGACCAGTGATTTTAACACTTTAAAAGCTTATCAACACCTCTTTAAATAAGTTTTTGATTTTTTGGCGATTAATATATCTTTGCAACGAATTTTTAAAACCTGAAGAATGTCAGAAATTGCAAAAAAAGTAACATCCATTATTGTAGATAAACTGGGCGTTGAAGAAAAAGAAGTTACTCCAACAGCCAGCTTTACAAACGACTTAGGCGCTGATTCGCTTGATACCGTTGAACTTATCATGGAATTCGAAAAGGAATTCAACATTGCAATACCCGATGACCAAGCCGAAAAAATCTCTACAGTGGGAGATGCTATCGCTTACATCGAGACTAACGCAAAATAATTTCATTTTTAGTAAAACCATTCTGCTTTAAAACGGAATGGTTTTATTATTTTTTCGTAACAAAGCAGTATGCAGTTTAAACGCGTAGTCATAACAGGTTTGGGTGCCATTACGCCCCTCGGTAATACGGTTGACGAATACTGGAAAAATCTGGTAAACGGAGTGAGTGGCGCAGGCCCCATTACACGCTTTAACGCCGAAAAATTTAAAAGCCGTTTTGCCTGCGAGGTGAAAGGTTTTAATCCCGAAAATTATTTTGACAGAAAAGAAGCGCGTAAGATTGATGCTTACTCGCACTACGGTATTGCAGCATCTTTACAAGCCGTTGAAGATTCGGGCATAGCCGGAGATAATATTGATAAAAATGAAGTGGGTGTTATTTGGGGCTCGGGCATTGGAGGTTTAGATACTTTTCAGCACGAAACTTTTGGTTATGCCAAAGGCGACGGAACTCCAAGGTTCAATCCTTTCTTTATTCCAAAAATGATTGCCGACATCTGTTCGGGTCATATTTCTATACGTTTTGGTTTTCGCGGTCCAAATTTTACAACAGTTTCTGCATGTGCCTCTTCAACTAATGCGTTGATTGATGCGCTTACTTATATACGTTTAGGAAAAGCCGTTGCAATTGTTGCCGGCGGTTCTGAAGCAGCGATTAACGAAAGTGGTATTGGTGGTTTTAACGCCTGCCAGGCCATGAGTACACGTAACGAAACTCCACAAACAGCTTCGCGTCCTTATGATAAAGAACGTGATGGTTTTGTTTTAGGCGAAGGTGGTGTTGCTTTGGTTTTAGAAGAAATGGAACATGCACTTGCTCGCGGTGCAAAAATTTATGCCGAAGTAATTGGCGGCGGCATGAGTGCCGATGCGCATCATATAACTGCTCCGCATCCGGAAGGTTTAGGAGCGAAATTAGTTATGGAGCGTGCACTAAGAGATTCAAATTTAAAAGTAAGTGACATTGATTATATTAATACACACGGCACAAGCACACCGCTTGGCGACGTTGCCGAGTTAAAAGCCATTGCCGCTTTATTTGGCGAGCACGCTTTTAAAATGAACATCAGCTCAACCAAATCTATGACCGGCCACTTATTAGGTGCTGCCGGTGCAATTGAAGCGATGGCTACTGTGTTGGCAATTAAAAATGATATTATTCCTCCAACCATAAACTTTACAACTCCCGATCCGGATATTGACCCGCGTTTTAATCTTACTTTTAATAAAGCGCAGAAACGCACGGTTAATTACGCTATAAGCAATACGTTTGGTTTTGGCGGGCACAATGCCGCTGTGGTTATGAAAAAATTCAGCGTCTAAAATCTTGCTGAAAGTATTTTCAATAAAACGCAAATCTTCTTCCGACAAAAAACTGGCGCAAAGCATTAAAAATCTTTTTGGCTTTAAGGCGCGTAATTTAGATTTATTTAAACAGGCGCTGCGCCACAGTTCCGCTTCAAAAAATAAAACCAGCAACGAGCGGCTGGAATTTTTGGGCGACTCCGTTTTAAATGCGCTTGTGGCCGAATATCTTTTTAAGTTAATGCCCAATGCCGAAGAGGGAGTTTTAACTCAATCGCGTTCGCGCATAGTTAGCAGGCAAAATTTAAATAAGCTGGCCGCTAAGATGGGCATCGACAGTATATTGGTTACAGATATACGCGGCCATTTACCAAGTTCGGTTTTTGGAAATGCTTTAGAAGCTTTGGTGGGTGCTGTTTTTTTGGATCAGGGATATAAAAAAACACAGAAAATTATTTTAGAAAAAATTATCAAACAACATTTGCAGGTAGAAACTTTAATTAACGAGGACACTGATTATAAAAGTCGTTTGATAAATTATTACCAAAAGCAAAAAACGCCTATAAAGTTTTTATTGATTGCCGAAGAGTACGACGGCAAGAAAAAAATTTACCACGTGGGTGTAGAAGTGAATGAAAAGATTTTGGCTGAAGCTAAACATCCTAGTAAACGGGCTGCCGAGCAATTGGCTGCAATGACGGTTTTGGAAGGGATTGAAGAGAATTAATTTATTCTACCCCTCATTAACATTTACTGTTTTCTTTGAGAAACAATAACGGCAATTACAAAAAACATTGTGAGAATTATTGCAATCCATCGCTCTAGTGTCGTCATTCCTTCTTTTTTCTTTGTTTTTTCACTCTCCTCTGTTTTTGAATTTTGATTATTATTTGTGCGTTGATTTTCATATCTTTTTTCACTCTCAAAACGAGTTTTAAAGTCATTGTACAAATCTTGATGCGTTTTGTTCTTCAAAACTAAAGTTGCCTGAATGCTTCGGTTAATGTTTGTATTCTCAACAATTAATTCGACAGTTAATGAAGGGGTTTTAAAATCGTTAATTTTATACGTTTTTTCTCCTATAGAAGGCACAGGTCCAAATGGCTTTAAGGTTACCTTATCCGCATTAATTGTTCTCCAGCTAAAGGTCAGTTCCTGCCCAAATTCAAACTCAGGCTTGTTTACCTTAAAATATTCTATTTCTGGATTAAAATTTGATCCGTAATTTCGCTTGTTATTCTGCGGCCTAAAACTATCTTGAGAATCATATTTACCTCTTTTTACCGTATCACAAAGTATTTCATATGCTTCTTGAATTTCCTTAAATCTTTCCGCCAAGAATTCATCCCCATCATTTTTATCAGGATGAAATACCTTGGATAACTTTCTATGAGCTTTTTTTATCTCATCTACAGTAGCTGTTTTTTCTACTCCAAGAATATAATAATAATCTTTCATTAAAATACGTTGAGGTAAAGGTAATAATTATTATTTGCCTGAAAAGTCACGAAATTGGTGAAAATTCGAAATTAACATTGAGATCTGTCGACCATTAAACATTAAATCCGGTATGTAATTCCTACATGTAATACTGGGGGCAATTCATACTTTTTTAAAACGACCCGTGCCCTTTTTTTCTTTTCTTGGTTAGGTGCGGGCAAATATCCGCCATTCGGTAATTCGGGCAAAATGTCTTACCTTTGTATTAATAAAAAATGCAAATGGATTTAGTAATTAAGAACATCAACTCTAAAACCGATATAAAGTTTTTCAACGAACTTGCAAAACGCCTTGGCCTTAAAACAGCTGAGCTTTCAATAGAAGAAAAAGAAGACATCGCTATTGGCAAAGCAATTGAAGAAGGCCTTAAATCCGGTTTTGCTGAAGAAGCTTCTGTGCTTAAAACCCTAAGAAAAATTCAGGGTAAAAAATAAGTATGCAGGTTCTTTTTACCAAAACTTTCCATAAGGAAATCTCAAAACTTCGCGATAAAAAACTTGCCCATACTATTGAGGCGATTATTGTGGAAGTAAAATCCGTAAAACATCTCACCGATATTAGTGGGCTTAAAAAACTAACAGGTTACAAAAACGCATATCGCATTCGAATAGGAGATTACAGAATAGGGCTTGTTTTGGAAAATAACACATTGATTTTCTCTGCCTTTAATAATCGTAAAGAAATTTATAAATACTTTCCTTAAACTCTAAAACGACCCGTGCCCCTTTTTTCTTTTCTTGGTAAGGTGCGGGCAGGAATCGCAGCCGTTTTTTTTACGGAAGAGAAAACAGCTATCCAGCAGCAAGCTGCAGCCGAGGAGAATCAATATGAATTTCAGTTTTCTCATGTTTATCTTTCTACTTCCAATCCGACCCCCTGTTATACCGTTTCGCTTTGCGAAACTTATAATAACTGTCCCCCTTGAAAAAAGGGGGGCAATTTAATACAACTTATTTATTTTTTACGGCAACGCTCAAACGCCAACACAAACGGACAACGATTAGGCATTAACGCAAAGAACAAAGTAGCCAGTATTTTATATCTCTTAATCATGTTTTCTAACTTTCTTTTAATTTAAATAATTCGTCAGTAGTAACAAAATTACGGAAATTTTTAAGAGCAAGGCCTTTTATTAACGCTTTATCGCCCGACCAGATATTGCATTTAAAATGTTTTGAGAAGGCTACGTAATGAATATCCTTTGGATCAACTCCGGCAACAAGTTTTTCGGCAAGTATCCAAACAGATGTTTTTATCTGCTCTTCCGAAATAAAAATAATGTCTTTACAAATCTGAAATTCAGCTTCTTTAATTTGAGGTAAACTTAACCCGGATATTTTTGTTAATCGCGAATAGTGCTTCTGAATTTCACTTCGCATAAAATTAGGTGCTATAAAATTAAAATGCTTTTTTGAATTAATAAGCAAATCGCCAATTTTACTATTGGTATTTAGTATTCCGCTAAAAACTATATTAGCATCAACAATAATTTTAACGGCTTTTCTCTTTTCCTTTAAAGAAGACATAAAAGGAGAGATTACTTAATAAAACGCTTACGGTTTTTTGCCCACCAAGAAGCGTTTACTTCATCAGCAAGTTTATCGGCATCAGATTGCTTAGCTTTACTTTTAGCCGTTGCCTCAAGGTATTTCACATAGTCAATCAATCGTTGTAGGCTAAAACTGTCCACCGACGATGATACCGTAATTACAATTTGATTATTTGAGCGCTCTATTAACATTGGGCTAAATTGATATTCAAAGATACAAAATTTACCTTTATTTTTTATGAAAATACTTGCAGAATTCCGTAAGCTTACACTGTTCGCACAGCGGCTTTCTTGCCAGGCAAACGTACCTACCATGCAAAATTAACCAATGATGGGCTTTTGGCACTAAGTTTTGTGGAATATTTTTAACTAATTGCTGTTCGCATTGCAAAGGGTTTTTAGCATTGGTAGTTAAACCCAACCTTGCCGATACCCTAAACACATGTGTATCTACAGCCATTGCTGGCTTATCATACACCACAGAAGCAATTACATTTGCAGTTTTGCGACCTACTCCGGGTAATTTAATTAACTCATCTACTTCGTGCGGAATTTTTCCGTCAAACTCTTTTAGCAATGTTTGCGCCATACCCACCAGATGTTTTGCCTTGTTGTTGGGATACGAAATACTTCTTATGTAAGTAAAAATAGTTTCGGGCGTGCTTGCCGCAAGAGCTTCGGCGTTTGGATAATCTTTAAATAATTTTGGAACAACCATGTTTACGCGCTTATCGGTGCACTGTGCAGATAAAATAACTGCTACCAATAACTGAAATGGATTTTCGTAATGCAATTCTGTTTCGGCAGGTAAATCGTTCTGCTGAAAGTAATCGAGAATTTTTGCGTAGCGTTCTTGTTTAGTCATAGACTTCACCCTGAATCCCTCTCCTAAAAAAGAAGAGGGACTTTGGTGTTAGTTCATCACTCCAAAAACAATTTCGGTTTGTGCGGGGCTCATCACCTGCAGGGCTTTCGAGTAGTTCAAGATATTCTGAATGGTTAATTCAGAAGGCCCGAATTCTTTTGCCGTGCTTCTTACTTTTTTAAGTTTTTCTGTTTGAGGTGACGATTGACTGATTGAAAGAGTAGTAGTTTTGATCATGCAGGTTTATGTTTGGTTGGTTCATGGGTATATAACGACGGCTTTCTTAAAATATTGCGCCTTGCTCCTTGCAACCAAAAAAAACCTTTACCTAAGCAATGGCGAGGGTTAAAATTGAGTATTACTTCTTGCCCACAACCAACTCCAGTAAATCAGCCTTTTTAAGATATTTAGCTGCTAAATCCGTTATTTCCTGTGGTTTAGTACTTTGCACAGCCTTAAAATACTTCTCATAATAATCGTAATCAAGCCCAAACTCCCAAATGCCACGGTATTTATCTGCCAAGGCAAAAGGCCCCTCAACCGAGCGTAGAAACTGTCCGAGAATATAATTTTTTACCGTTTCCAGCTCCGATTCAGAAACCAGGTCGTTTTGCAATTTTTCTATCTCCTTATAGATTTCATCCAAAGCACTTTTGGTAACATCCGCCCCTACTTCGGTACTGATATAAAAAAATCCATCGTTAACCAAAGAAGAAAGTCCGGAGCCGATACCATACGTGTACCCTTTGTCTTCGCGGATATTTGCCATCAGCCTCGAACCAAAATATCCTCCCAACACGGTATTTAAAACCTGAAACTTAAAATAATCTTCGTGCGTTTTATTAAATAATCTGCGGCCAACTCGTATTGCCGATTGCACCGCATCTTTTTTCTCAATCATGTTTTCGCGCACGGCAGAAGACTGCGCTGCGGTATAAAGTTTTTTTATTTCTGTAGCAGTGCCCCACTTCTCTGAACCAAAATGCTTATTTAGTATTTGTTTAAGATTAGCCGGCAATTTACCCGAAACCATTATGGTGCAATTTTGGTATTGGTAATGCTTTTTATAAAAATTTACAACTGTCTCTCTTTGCAAAGTATCAAAATGCTCTGTTCTTGCCTGCACGCCATAAGGATGCGTTTCGCCAAAAAGTAATTCAGAAAAACGGTGAAGTGCCACGCTGTTTACTTTTTGCAGATTTACCAAATGCTTTTGCTTTTTATTGGCAAGGTGTGTTACCAATTCTTCCTGCGGATAATTTGCATTCTTGATCATCTCTTCTACAAAAACCAATGAACTTTCTAAATGTTTGTTCAGTGAAAAAAGAGCGAGTGAAGAAAAATCGTAACCACAAGAAGTTTCAAAAAACGAACCGTAAAAATCAATGCTGTCGGATAATTTATTGGCCGAATATTTTGCGGTACCGTTTTCAATTAAGGTATTTGCGGTAACCGCATTTAGAGGCGAATCCTGCCAAAATGTTCCTGCCTTAAAAATAAATTCAATGCGCGTTAATTCCTGACTGCCCGCATCTATTGTGTAAACAGAAATTCCGTTATCTAATTTAAAAGAAGCGGCGTGCTGAATATCTACTTTCTCTATGGTTTTAAAGCCCGGGGCTATCGTTCTATCTATCATAATTCTATTTTTATAATGTCAAGCCGAGCGTAGTCGAGGCCTGTATGCAAGCATCTCGACTACGCTCGATATGACAGCGCTTTATTTATTTTTTAAGTAATATAAGGTTGAACAATTTTCTTTTCGTAAAATTTCAGTGGCAACGCGCTTCACATCGGCAACTGTTACCTTTTGATATTTTGCAGCTTCCTGATTAATCATATCCGCATCACCCAACAACTCTGAAATTGCCAGATTGGTTGCTTTATTCAAAACATCCATCTCCGAAAAAATTAAAGTGGACTCAATTTTATTTTTACATTTCTGAAATTCTTCTTCGCCAACTACATCGGTTTTCATTTTTTGCAATTCACTTTCTATTCCTGCCTCGGCTTGCTCAACAGAAACTCCGTCACTCAATTTTCCCGAAACAACAAAAAGCCCTCTATCAAAATCGCCCATCACATAGGCACTTACTTCCGAAAAAAGTTTTTTGTCCTTTACCAAAGACTTATAAAGCCTTGACGAATTCCCTCTCGATAAAACGTCTGATAAAATATCTGTTGCGTAATACTCTTTATCATTACGCGCGCACATGTGATACGTTTTGTAAATGGCGTCCTGTGGCACATCGTGGTGCACAGTTAATTTTCTTTCTTCAGTTTGCGCGGGCTCAGTCGGTAAATTTCTTTTGGTTGCTTCTCCCGATGCAATTGGTTCAAACCATTTTTGCGCAAGTTCAATTACCTCTTTGCTGTTTACATGCCCCGCTACAACCAAAATTGCGTTTGCCGGACAATAATGTTCTTTAAAAAATCCTTTTACATCATCCATCACGGCACTTTCTACGTGCGCTATTTCTTTACCTATGGTTGCCCATTTGTAAGGATGCACTTTGTATGCCAGCGGGCGCAACAATAACCACACGTCTCCGTACGGTTGATTTAGGTAGCGTTGTTTAAATTCTTCAATCACCACATTGCGTTGCACTTCTAAACTTTTGTCGGTAAAGGCAAGACTTAGCATACGATCGCTCTCTAACCAAAAAGCAGTTTCTAAATTATCGATGGGAACAGTGCAGTAATAATTTGTAATGTCGTTTGTGGTAAAAGCATTATTCTCTCCTCCCGCCAATTGCAAAGGCTCATCGTAATTTGGAATGTTAACGCTTCCGCCAAACATTAAATGTTCAAACAAATGTGCGAAGCCGGTTTTGCTTTCATCTTCATCACGTGCGCCCACATCGTATAAAATATTTACGCAGGCCATCGGAAAAGAATCATCTTTATGAATGATGAGTTTTAATTTATTTTTTAAAATGTGTTTTTCAAATTCAATCATACTTACATTTCTAATTTTGAAATTTTTGCCTGCACTAGTTTAAACTCCTCTATAATTTCTTTCAGCACCTCAGCAGCAGATTTTATTTCTGTTATCGCTCCGCTAATTTGTCCTATTTCTAATTCACCTTCTTCCAAATCTCCTTCAAACATACCTTTTTTAGCTCGGGCGCGGCCCAAAAGTTGTTGCAACTCATCAGCACTTGCTCCACGTTTTTCGGCTGCTTCAATTTCTTTGTAAAACTTATTTTTTATTAAACGTACCGGTGTAAGTTGCTTAAGTGTTAACTGCGTTTCGCCTTCGGGAGTTTTAACTACAGTGTCTTTAAAATTTTGATGCGCCGACGATTCGTGTGTTGCAACAAATCGGCTTCCTATCTGAACTCCATCAGCACCCAAGGCAAAAGCTGCGGCCATTCCCGCTCCCGTTCCAATTCCGCCCGCGGCGATTACCGGAATAGTAACTGCTTTACGCACCATCGGGATTAAAACCATTGTGGTAGTTTCTTCTCTTCCATTGTGCCCTCCGGCTTCAAAACCCTCGGCAACAATAGCATCAACTCCGGCCTCTTGGCATTTTAAAGCAAATTTTACATTGCTAACCACGTGCACAACGGTAATGCCTTTTTCCTTTAAAAAACCGGTCCATGTTATGGGATTTCCTGCCGAGGTAAAAACAATTTTTACCCCTTCTTCTACAATCACTTTCATAAGGGCCTCAATGTTAGGGTATAACAAGGGCACGTTTACGCCAAAAGGTTTATCAGTAGCTTTTTTACATTTCTGAATATGCTCTCTAAGCACCTCCGGATACATGCTTCCGCTGCCTATAAGGCCCAGTCCGCCGGCATTGCTAACCGCCGAGGCCAGTTCCCAGCCGCTGCACCATATCATACCCGCCTGAATAACAGGGTATTTTATATTAAATAAAGTATTTATTGCTGACCTCATAAATAGTGGCTTTTACCGATTATAGAGCGAATTACCTTGCACGAAAGTAGAAATTAATTATATTTGTAGACTAATAAAAATCCATGAGATTTAAGGTACTTGTATTCTCTCTTCTTTTAAGCAGCCTAGCTGTGGCCCAATATCGTTGGGATTACGGCTTTGGGCTTGGCGCATCCAATTATTTAGGAGATATGGGAGGTAAGTCAAAAACCCGCCGCGACTTTGTAGCCGACATGAAATTGGCCGAAACCCGTTGGAACATCAGTGGTTTTGCCCGTTATAAATTTCGCCCCAAGCTTGCGCTTAAAGCCGAGCTTAGTTACCTGCGTATAGAAGGCGCTGATGCCTTATGTACAAACATTCCGCGTCACACACGTAACCTTAGTTTTTTTAATGACATTTTTGAATTTACGCTTACCCCTGAGTTAACTATTTACGAAAACAACGACCTTGGTTCTTCTTACCGTTTCAGACTGGGCTTTAAAGCTTATGTGTTTGCCGGCGTTGGTATTTTTCATCATAACCCTAAAACAATTTACAAAGACGAAGTTTACAAATTAGCTCCTTTAAAAACAGAAGGTGTAAAATACAGTTTGTGGCAAATGAATATTCCTATTGGTACAGGTTTTTACTTTACCATGAAGAAAAAACACCGCGTTGGCTTTGAGTACAACTGGCGCCTTTGCTTTACCGATTATTTGGATGATGTTAGCGGTAAATACGCAAGCGGCTTAACCGGCCAATCTGCTGTTTTGGCTAACCGTACAAACGAACTTTCTGCCGGCTCGGCTTCTCCTGATGTACTTGCTTATTTTAAACCCGGCAACAAAAGAGGAGACGCTTCGCATAAAGATAACTACATGACCATTCAGGTTAATTACAGCTATGTAATCCGTGGCCGCAGTAGTTTTTACAAAAGCAGATACGGTTCTTTTTTCTTCAAAAAGACAAGAAGAAAAGTACGTAAAATCAGGGCTAAGTTCTAATCATCAAATTCTTTTTTATGAAGTATTTCTTTGCAGCAATCTTTTCGCTGCTTAGTGTTGCATTTTTTGCCCAGGAGAATACGGACTCCTTAACTATTCGTAAATTTTATACGTATCATCTCACGCAAAGTAATTCGTACGAAAACCTGCGCTACCTGTGTAAAAAAATTGGCGGAAGAATTAGCGGCTCGCCACAAGCAGAAAAAGCGGTTGAGTGGGCCAAACAGGCTATGATAAAGGCAGGTGCCGATACGGTTTATTTAATACCATGCATGGTGCCTAAATGGGTGCGTGGCGCAAAAGAACAATGCGTGGCCACCTCGGGTGCCGTTAAAGAAAAACTTACTCTGTGCGCTTTAGGCGGATCTGTAGGCACCGGTAAAAAAGGCATTACTGCAAAAGTTGTTGAAGTGAGTTCATTTGAGGAATTAGAAAAGCTGGGCGCCGAAAAAATTAAAGGCAATATTGTTTTCTTTAATGTTTCGTTTGATGCAAGTTTAATAAACGCCGGTTCTGCCTACGGCAAAGCAGTTAAATACCGCTGGGCGGGCCCGTCTAAAGCGGCCAAATTGGGTGCTGTTGCAACAGTTGTAAAATCAATGACGCATGCAAACAACGATGTGCCGCATACAGGTGCCATGGGTTACGATACTTTGGTTAAGAACCTTACTACCGGTGAGGTATTAAAAATTCCGGCCTTTGCACTAAGTCCAAATGCTGCTTCAACATTAACAAAGCTTTTAGCAAAAAATAAAAACCTGCAACTCTATTTATTTTCTGATTGTCAAACCCTGCCCGATGTACCTTCATTTAGTGTAGTGGGAGAAATACGCGGCAAAGAAATTCCGAACGAAGTAATTGTAACGGGCGGCCACCTGGATAGCTGGGATACCGGCGAAGGCGCACATGATGATGGCGCAGGTGTTGTGCAAAGCATAGAAATTATTGCAGCCATCAAAGCATCCGGCATAAAAAATAAACGTATCATACGCAGCATTGCTTTTATGAATGAAGAAAATGGTTTACGGGGTGCACTCAGTTATGAGAAATTTGCAGAAAACGAAAAAAATAAAAAACACATTGCGGCAATTGAAAGTGATGGCGGCGGATTGGTGCCACGCTCTTTAGGTATTGCGGTTGGCATTGATACACTGGTTGTTTATTATGAGAAGTGGGAGAAACTTTTTAAACCCTATGGAGTATTAATTAATGCTGCAGGTGGCGGGGCAGATATTGGCCCATTAGAAAAAATCGGTGCCACGCAAATGAGTTTAAATGTAGATAACCAACGTTATTTTGATTACCATCACACACCCGATGATGTTTTTGAAAATGTGCACAAGCGGGAATTAGAATTAGGCTCTGCCGCTATGACAAGCCTGGTATATCTTTTAGATAAGTACGGTGTGTTTAAAAAATAAGAATTAAAGTTTTACCCGTACTCCGTTTTCGTACCCTACAACAAAGCAACCAACGGCGCCTTTTTCGGTCATTTCGGGTTTATGTTTTCTGGCTTCTTCTAAAGAATTATATCCTCCCACCAAAACTTTGTACATCCCGCCTTCAACTACAACTTTCATCTTTCCGTATTTTTTAAACTGCATGCCCGGGTCGGTTGATAAAGCGGCTACCTGCACATAATAAATTACTCCGCTTTTTGAAGTAGTAGTTTTGGTTTCAACAGGTGTAACCGTTTTTGTTTCTACGGGTGTTACAGTTTTTGTTTCTACCGGAGTTACAGTGGGCGTTGTTGCCACTGTTTCTGTTGGCGTTGTTGCTACAGTCTCTGTTGGCGTTGTAGCTACTGTTTCTGTTGGTGTAACTGTTGGTGTTGTGGTAGTTGTAGATCCACCGCCAACACTGATAGCGTGCGCAGGTATAACAAATTCCTTTTTTACATTATTTTCTAAATAATAAAATTGTCCGCCAATACTTAAAGAACCCGAAGCCGATGAAGCAAACGTTATTTTAACAGAAAAACTAAAAGTGGCATCTCCCGGTAAAGAAACCCAAACTATTTTTATACGGTTGTTCTCAAAAGTAAAATTTCCTGACTTGGTATCTCCTGCAGTTGCTGTGGTACCGGCCGGCACATCACACTGAAACTTGGCAAAAGCGCCTATGCTGCCTTTTGTAACGGTAAACTGCGCATCGATAGTTTCGCCTGCCGAAGCCGATGAAGGTAGGTTATGTGTTACCTTTACATCCTGTGCAAATGCCCATACAGACAACAGCATCGTGCAAAGAAATAGTACTTGTTTCCTCATAATAAGGGTTTTAATTATAGCAAATATGATATATTTAAGTCAATAATCAAAATAAGGGCAAATAACATACTCACATGCCAAAGTTGAAAAGATATTATTACCTGCAAGAAGACGTGGTAGCGGTGGCAAAGGATTTATTGGGAAAAACCCTTTGTACCCGCATAAGTGGCAAACTTACCACGGGCATCATTACCGAAACCGAGGCATATGCAGGTATAAACGACCGAGCCTCGCATTCTTTTGGCGGCAAACGCACGTCCCGAAATGAAATGATGTACGCTAAAGGAGGAACCAGCTATGTGTATTTGTGCTATGGCATACATCATTTGTTTAATGTAGTAACCAATAAAGAAAATACTCCGCACGCAGTTTTAATAAGAGCCATAAAACCTTTAGACGGCATAGCAACTATTTTGCATCGAAGAAAACATAAAAATTTAGCTAAAAATACATCTGCCGGACCGGGAACTATTTCACAAGCCCTTGGCATAAGCACTACATTAAACGGAGAAGATTTAACAGGCACTAAAATCTGGCGACAGGACGATGGCATTAAAGTTTTAAAGCAAAATATTATTTCGGGACCAAGAATTGGTGTTGATTACGCAGGCGAAGACGCAAAATTACCTTACCGTTTCATACTACAAAAAATTTAAACTTTGCGTTTCCGTCTCGGCGGAGAACCTTTGCAGTAAAAATGAAATAAGTAAAATCAAATATCCCAAACGCTGCGGCGGCGATACTTGCGGGGCTTAAAAAAGGCCTTATGCTCTAATAAAAAAGCCAGAAAAAAATAAATAATAATGGGAGAGCCTAAAGTAAAAAACGACAAATAAATAAAGTACATACGTATTTTAGTGCTGTTAATGCCCAGCTTTTTACCAAGCCATCCACAAACCCCGAAGGCATGACGCTCAAACCAATCTTTTATACGCGTAATCATTATACAAAATTAAAAAAATATCCGTTACATTTGACTAATGTCTGATATGATTATACATAAGGCCGATACCCGGGGCCACGCCAACCATGGTTGGCTTAATGCTTATCACAGCTTTAGCTTTGCAAGCTATTACGACCCGGAGCGCCTTCACTTTGGCATGCTGCGCGTTTTAAACGACGATACCGTTGCGCCCGGCATGGGCTTTGGCACGCACCCCCACGATAATATGGAAATTATTACCATTCCCCAATCGGGCGTACTTGAGCACAAAGACAGCATGGGCAATCACGGCATAATAAGCACCGGCGATATTCAGGTAATGAGCGCCGGCACGGGCATACAGCACAGCGAGTTTAATCACAGCAAAGAAAAAGAAGTTAAACTTTTGCAGATTTGGATTTTTCCGAATAAAAAAAATGTAACACCGCGTTACGGGCAAATGACTTTGGATGTTAGCGCGCGCAAAAATAAATTACAGCAAATTGTTTCTCCAAATGCTGATGATGAAGGTATGTGGATACACCAGGACGCCTGGTTTCATATGGTAAATTTAGATGCGGGAAAAAATATTACTTATAATTTAAAAAAACAGGGTAATGGTGTTTACTGTTTTATTTTAGAAGGAGATGTACACATAAACGGACAGGATTTAAACAGAAGAGACGGCGCAGGAATAAAAAACAGAAATCAATTTGATTTAATTGCCAAAACAAATACGGAGATATTGTTGCTGGAAATACCAATGACAGGATAAAACACAAATTGCACGAATTAATAAAAAAAATTAGTGGAATTGGTGTCAATAAAAAAACATTATGATAAAAGAAGCAAACACAAAATACCCGGTTACCGAATTAATTCGTAAACGATGGAGCGCAAGAGCGTTTAGTAAACAAAGTATTGATGACGATACATTATTTACTTTGTTTGAAGCGGCAGGCTGGGCAGCCAGTGCCAATAACGAGCAACCCTGGCGTTATATTTACGCTAAGCGCGAAGACAAAGAAGCTTTTGAAAAAATGGTAAATTGTTTAATGCCCAGCAATCAGCCTTGGGCAAAAAACGCGGCCGTTTTAATTTTATGTCTTGCAAAAACAACAATGGGCGCCGAAAATAAACCAAACATTGCAGCGCATCACGACGTTGGCCTTTCTAACGCAACTTTACTTTTACAGGCGGTATCTCAAAATATTTACGGACACATGATGGGCGGCTACGATCGCGTTAAAACCAAATCCGAATTTACTATTCCCGACAATCATGATATGGTAATTTTTATGGCGCTTGGTTATTTAGATGCGCCCGAAACTTTAGAAGAACCTTTTAAAGCAAGAGAGCTTACGCCACGCACGCGCAAAGAATTAACTGAAATTGTATTTCATAAACACGGTACGTTTTAAAATGTATTTTTTTGGGAAAGAATTACCTAAGCAACTCAACAAAACCTTTTAATGCTTTTAGTTCGCCGGTAGCGCCGTTTGTGTAAGTTATTACATAAAAATAAGTGCCCGCGCTGCAGGTTTCGCCTATTGCATTATGTCCCGACCAAACTTCGCGGATGTTTGTAGTTTGAAAAATTTGTTTTCCCCAACGGTCATACACCGTAGTTTCTAATCCAAAAACATTTACACCATAAGCATGTACAATAATGCTCCAAAAATCATTTACACCATCGCCATTGGGCGTAAATATATTAGGAGCAACAATACTTAGACTATCATTGGGACTTGTGCCTGAGCCCGTTTTGCAAGAATAATTTTTTGTATTGGCAAAGATGCCGCTACCTAAAAACACAAACAAAATAAGTATTCCAATTTTTTTCATTTGTTATCTTATTAAATTTATTTGTCCTTGAAAATCATTTTGTTTCCCAAAAGAATCAATTACTGTTCCCGAATAAACATACGTGCCTATTGGTGCCGGCTGCCCTTTGTATTTGCCATCCCATCCTTTTGTTATATCATCCAGTTTTATAATCAGGTTGCCCCAGTTATCGTAAATATACATTTCAAATGTATTTATTAAAGTTCCTTCTGCTTTAAAAATATCATTTTTACCGTCGTAATCCGGAGTAAAAGCATTGGGAATAAATAAAGTCATATAATCTTTTACATGCAATTGGTACGTAACAGAATCTTTACAGCCGTGCGCGCTTAAAAAATAATAAGTAGCAAAATAATCTCCGGCTTCGGCAAAAACATGATTCATGTTAAGATTATTTATTGGCGTTCCGTCAGAGAGATAACCGTTTGTAAAATTCCACCCGGCATTTGTATTTACATTTATGGCAATTCCTTCCTGTGCAAATAAATCACCATGCGTATTGAATGAAGATGTAAATAAATCGTTTTGATTTGTAATTGTAACCACAACCGAGTCTGTACAATTATACGCATCGGTTACATGCACCATATAATTTCCGGCCGGTAAATTACTTGCTGTTTGCGTTGTTTGCGGCGCTAAAGTATTCCACTGGTATTGGTATGGAGGATTTCCAAGAGACGTAGCAGTTGCAGAGCCCTGCGCCTTATTACAAAAATCGTTAGAAGCACTAATAGAAACCGGCAAAGAAGTATTAATATTTACCGGCACTGATAATTGGCCCGTACATCCGTTATTATCTGTAACCGATACTACATAAACGCCGGGCGAAAGATTATTTATACTTTGCGTTGTTTGTCCGGTAACCCAGGCATAAGTAAACGGCGGAGAATTTGGAAATACCGATGCAACGCTTATTGCACCCGAAGGCCCCCCGCAGGCAGAATTAGCAACGGATGGTGTTATTTGCAAAGCAACAGTATTTACTAAAACGGTAGCCGTTGAACTTGTTGTACAATTATGGGCGTCGGTTATTGTAACTGCATATTGGCCCGGCGCCAGATTAATTGCAACATTAGTAGTTTGTGCCGGAGTAGTATTCCATAAATAAGAATACGGCGCAGTGCCACCTGAAATTATTGCGGTTGAATATCCAACAGAACCCGTGCACATAGTTGGAACAGTTGTAACTGATGAATTAAGTTGTGCGGGCTGACTTACATTTGCTGTTGTAGTTAAAATACAGCCATTGTTATCTGTAATTGTGCAAGTGTAAGTTCCCGCAGGTAAGTTAGACGCCAATTGCGAATTTTGTACCGGACTTGTGTTCCACGAATAATTAAATGTAGATGAGCCAGAATTATTTATGGCGGCAGAGACAGCGCCGTTACTTCCTCCAAAACAAGCAACATTACTTTGTGTTGCCGCAGTTGGCAACCATGTTGGATTTTGAATTGCAACTATAGCTGTACCTGTTACCGAACAATGATTAGCATCTGTTATAGTTACATTGTATGTGCCATGAACAAGACTTAAAGCTGTTTGCGTATTTTGTGCGGGAGTACTGTTCCAACTGTAAGTAAAAGGCGCTGTTCCTCCGCTTGTAACTGAAACCGAAGCAGTGCCCGTTGCGCTTGTACAACCTGCAGGTGTAGCACTAACATTTAATTGCATAACCGCTGGTGCTGCAATATGTATTTGAATGGTGCTTTGACAGCCCGCGTTATCAGTAACCGTGGCCGAGTAAGTTCCTGCCGGAAGATTAGTTGCCGAAGGCCCGCTTTGCGCAGGAGTTGTGCTCCACACATAAGTATATGGAGCTGCACCACCAATAGCAGTTACAGTTGCGCTTGCGTTATTTGCGCCGTTACAAATTAAATTTTGTTGTGTAGAAGTAAGTACCATATTATTTCCTACAGCTGATACAGTTGCAGTAACAGTTTGTGTAATTACACCGCAGGTTTGATGTAAACTTACAACGCAAGTATAAGTGCCCGCACCCAAATTAGTTGCCGTAGCAGTTGTTTGTCCGCTCGGGTGCCAATTATATGTTGTGGTGCCTGTGTAATTTGTTACCGATGCTGTTGCGCTTCCTGTATTGCCGCAACTTGTAGGTGTTGCGCTTGCAGTTATGGTTGCAGGATTTTGACAACTAACGCCGTTTCCGCTTATAAAAACTCCTGAATCGTAAAGTGCATTGCCTGCATCTGCAATGGCAATTTTCATTTTGTACGTGCTGCACGGTACAATTGAAGTTACTGAAGTAACAGGAATTGTATAACCATTATAAGCAACATCGCCGTTTGGACTGGCATAATTATTATGAAAATAAGAAGCGTTTGTGCCTGCGTTTACATTTTGTATTGAAACAGGAACGCCGTTTGGAAGGAGTGCAATATTTTTTGCTGTGTAAGTTCCTCCGGATGGATTAGGGCCGGTTAAAAAAATTGCGAAAGCATCGTTGTATTGTTGGCTAACACCTGTAGGATATTCTTCCGAACCAAAAACATAAGTCATGTTAAGGCTGTTGCAGGTTGGCACAAAATTAAATTCTAAAATACAAACATCTAAATTGGCAATGGGCACAATGGCGGTTAAATCCGGGTCGGCAAAATTATTGCCATCGTTTATATTGCAAAAATACGACCCGGCGTTTGCGGCGTTGTTTGCCTGGCCGGTGGTTAAAATAATTCCGCCTGTAAGGCCAAGGTTATTTCCGGTATAAGTAAATGTTCCGGCTGAATTGCCACCGCAATTGATGGTTGCGTTTGATACAGTTACTCCGCTGCCGGCAATTGCTTGCGCTAAGGCGGATGCCGAGCTGTTTGCGCCCACATTCATTTGAGAAAATCCGAAAGTGGGAATTAGCGCGCAAAAAATTCCTGCAAGGGATTTGCACATCATTTTTTTAAATGAGCTTTTGGTTTGTATGTTAAATACAAAACTCATTAGTTAATTACCGATAAAACGCAGATGGCTGCCTGTGAAAAAATAGGAGTACGCATTTTCAAAGTTTTTAAGCCTTGAACGCGGTTAAAGATTATTCAGAATAGTAGAAGACTGAATTCCTTTAGGGTGTTCACTTCAATAGCAAAGCAAATATATAACAAACAGCCCTAAAAACAATGCAAATTGTGTTACCAAATAGTAAAAAAGAGGCTAATTTTTAACAAATTTGCCTTCGTGCAAGGGGCTTTCGCCTTTTATTATCCGGTAATAGTAAAAACCAGCACTCAAATCATCAACAGATAGCGTATAATCTAAGGAATAAGCGCTTTTAGGTAAATTGATGGTTTTTAAAAGGCTGCCGACAGAACTAAAAACCTCAAGCCTGCAATCATTGAGGTTATTGAGTTTAGAATTTATTTGCAGCGTTAATTTATCGGCAGTTGGGTTTGGAAAAATTGTAATTGCCTCCGAAGAATTTTTTACTTCCGCTACTCCGGTAACAGAACCTAATTTAACCACCCAAATATCAGAATTAAGATTGGTGCCGTGGTTTCCTGTAACATCACCATCATTTGATTCGGAAGTTCCTGCAACAATATATCCGCCATCGCTTGTTTGTTGCATAGAGAAGCCTTGATCATTACCTGAACCGCCCAGCGCTTGTTGCCATTTAAGAGAGCCCAAAGAATCTATTTTTGCTACCCAAAAATCATACAACCCATGATTGCCTGTTACATCCCCGTCGTTCGATAAAGAAAATGCCCCTAAAACATACCCGCCATCAGTAGTATTGGAAATTGAAAAACAATTGTCGTTTCCTGTGCCGCCCAGTGATTTTTGCCATTTAAGATTTCCAACCGAATCTATTTTTATTACCCAAACATCATTGTCTACACACTCTGCAGCTGTGCATGGCGGACCATGATGGCCCGTAACATCTCCATCAGTAGAACCGTCGGCGCCCGCAATAACATATCCTCCATCTGAAGACTTTGTTATAGAATTGGCGGCATCATCTTGGGCACTTCCTCCATATAATTTTACCCAGGAAAGCGCACCTGAAGAAGTTAGTTTTACTATCATCCAGTCGTTATAACCCTTGTTGCCTTTTCCTGTAAGATCTCCGTCTAAAGATTTTGAATTTCCAACAACCATGTATCCACCATCGTTAGCTTGCAAAATTGAGTTTGAACCATCATCATCAGTGCCCCCAATGGATATTTGCCATTTCAAAGTTCCTACGCTGTCTAATTTTAAAACCCACATATCATCTTTTGCAGAGGTATCGGGGCCGGGTGTGCCGTGATGCCCTGTAACATCTCCATCATTTGATACAGAATTACCTCCAACAATATATCCGCCATCTGTTGTTTGCGCAATTGATGTGGCTTCATCTAACCCTGTGCCCCCAAAACATTTTTTCCATTGCACAACACCCATCGAATCTAATTTTAATACCCAGGCATCGCTTCCCCCGCCTTGATAACCGGGTACGTTTGGAGAAAACGTAATCGCTGCCAAAGCATAACCCTTATCCTTTGTTTGTATAATTTGATAGGCTTCTTCATCGCCGCTTCCGCCATACGACTTTTGCCACTGTATTACTCCCAAGGAAGATAATTTTACCACCCATAAATCATAACTTCCTCCGCATGCACGCACAACATCGCCATCGCAAGAACTGTCTTGGCCAAAAACAATATACCCGCCGTCTTTTGTTTGAATAACAGAGTTTGCAGTTTCATACAACGAGCCGCCATACGAGTTTTCCCATTGAATCTGAGCGTTTCCTTTAAAAGTGAAAGCAATAAATAGCGCACTTAAAAAAAGTGACTTGAAGATAGTTTTTTGCATGATTTTATATTGTTTGAATTGAATGTGAATTTTTTTTGATTTTTTTCTTTATTTTGCAATAATCAATTTATCCGCCTTAACGGATGTGCCATTACTGAATACCTGATAATAATAAAGTCCGCTATTTAGATTTGACAAGTTAATTGTTAAGCTATTTGCAGATAAGGGCAATTCATAACTCGCTACTTTATTGCCTAAGGCGTCAAAAACAGTAAATACATTATGCGATCCATTTAAATTTTTATAATGAACATTGATATTATCACTCACTAAATTTGGGAATACGCTTACGTTGTTTTGTTGGGTATTAAAACTTTCAACAGCTACAGCAGCAGGAGTGTATTCATACCAATCATTTATATAACAGGAAGCGCCACATTGATTTCCATTTCCGGCGTATGCCTTATTGCCAATTGCAAAACCAATCATATCACTTCTTTTTGTTCCCAAAAAAGAAGTAATAGCCGTCCATGTATTTGTTCCCGGATCCCAAGACCAAAAATCTTTATGCAAATTTGTACCGTCATCACCCGCCCCGATGTATCCTAAACCATTCAATGAAAAACCGGTAGCGGTAGTTCTTGCCCCACCTGCAAAATTTAATTTTTGAGTCCAGGTATTCAGTGTTGTATCATATTCCCAAAAATCCTTTTTTAATGGAACTGTGCCGTCATCTCCAACACCAATGTATCCGTTTGCTCCGATAGAAAAACCATTTGCGTCTGATCTTGCCGAGCCTCCAAAGTCTGCTTTTCTTGTCCATGTATCTGTTGATGGATTATATTCCCAAAAATCTTTTTTCAAAAGCCCTAATGAATCCCCACAACCAACATATCCTTTTGTTCCGATTGAAAAACCTACAGCTGTGGTTCTTGGCCCACCCGGAAAATCTGCTTTTTTCGTCCACGTATCTAAAGATTGGTCGTATTCCCAAAAATCGGCAAAAGGTGTTGCACCATCATCGCCCAAGCCTACGTATCCTTTAGTTCCAATGGAGAAACTGATGGTTGCTTGTCTCGCCAAACCTCCAAAACTGGCTTTTGCTGCCCATGTATTTAAAGTGGCGTCATATTCGTACCAATCTGCTGTTACTCCGCCTGCATCACCACCGGTGCCTAAATAACCTTTATTACCAACCGAAAAACCTGCACAAGCATTTCTTGCTGTAAAGGGAGTTGATGGCGCTGTTTTTTGCAACCAGGTATTTTGTGCATTTACCGAAACAAAAATTAAAGAGAAGCTAATAGCTAATTGGATAACCCGTTTTCCAGCAAGTAAATTGGTAATTAAATATAATGTTTTTTTCATGGCAATAGATTTGAGGGATTATGGTATCAATAAATTAAGAGTACAAATTACGGTTAAAATTCTGTAGAGAATCTGTAGGGCTTACGAATTAACATAAGAAATGCATCAAATTTTCAGGTCAGCAGGCTCATTTTGCATCCCAAAACGTAAATATGAAAATGACGGTACTCATTTCAACTTAAACTATCAAATTATCAAAAACTGTTTACTTAATCACACTGATTTTGCGACTCATTATTTTATTTCCAATTTTTATCTGACAGTAATAAATTCCTGCGTTCCATTCATTCAAATCTAAAATATAATTTTCATTCCCGCTATTTTTTGTATGCTTAGCCACAAGAGGTATAAGTTGCCCATTTGTGTTAAAAATATTTAAGACCGGCTCTTCACTTCCATTGTTTAAAAAACTTATGGTTACTGATTCGCTACTTGGATTTGGAAAAACACTAATTTGATTTTGTTGCTGAATATCATTTATGCCCGTAAAACAACTTGCCTGCGCCAGCCAGATAGTGGCATTCATCAATAAGCGCTGATGATTTCCCGCGGCATCCAAAGTGTATCCGTTATAAAGTGTTGCATTGGTATTTCCGGTGCCGTCATCGGGTATTGAGCTGTCTCCTACTCCAACCACTTTGCCACAGCCTACTCTTGCGTAAGCACATAAAGCCCCCGTAGTGCCGGTGTTGGAGGAGCCTGTTTTATAAACCACACCCGTTACACTCGGGTTTTGCGAAGTATTAAGCGTCATCGATGTGCCGCTGGTCCATTTTACTTGCGTAACATTTCCAAAGGGGCCATGCAGTAAACTGTCGCTTGGCAAGTTTGCTACATTGTAACTTGTCATCGAAAAGTTTTGCAAATCAAAAGTAAAACCGGTTGCATTATTTTGAACTCCGTTATTTGTAATAAAATCATTCCATATAGCGGGCGAATCGTAGCCATCGTTGTTTCTATCACTCATGGTATGATCCGAAATCATAAATAAACTTCCACCATTCAAAACAAAATTCATCATGGCGGTTTTTTGCGCAGCCGTAAAAAGTATATTAGGTTCATCAACAATAAAAATATTGTAATTGCTAAGATCTTGTACATTTGACATATTGCCATAAGTTAAAGAAGTAAAGGCCCCAAGTGTTTCTACCCAATACCCTTTATTAA
The DNA here is from genome assembly GCA_038214655.1 of Bacteroidia bacterium. Lineage (GTDB taxonomy): Bacteria > Bacteroidota > Bacteroidia > B-17B0 > Aurantibacillaceae > PALSA-968. The sequence goes on from JBBQRR010000013.1 coordinate 27,858, forward strand.
CGCAATCAATGGCCCAATGAGAAAGAGAACCCGTCCAATACGTTTCTGCGGTTGAAGACGTTACAGTGCTCTGTGCCGGTGTAGGATAGCGTTGCGGATCAGAATGCCATCCGCTGGTACTTGCATAAGGATTCCAATTAAGGTTATTTAAATCCGAGTCAATTACCCAATCGGCATTACCTGCAGTTTCTGCTTTGGTGCAATCAAATAATATTTTTATTTGCCCGGCGCTTTGCGCTAAATGCTTATTTTGGAAAATAAATAAAGCCAACGTTATACCAATAATTTTTTTCATGTTTTTTATTTTACAATTTTTTTAATAAAACTACTACTGCCCTCATTCACCACAACAAAATAAATACCCGGGCTTAATCCCTCTACACTTACCTGCAAGTGGTTTGTATAATAAGTTTCCTTTTCTAAAACCAGTTTACCCAGTGGGTCTGTAATTTTAACCACGAGTCTTTCTCCGCCTCTTTTTACATCAATATTTATTTCATTCGTAAAAGGATTTGGATAAACAGCACATTGCATTTGTCCGTAATCATATTCCTCAATACCGATAATAGCGGGACATGCTGCGCCCCCAACATCTGTAAAGTTTTTGCAAAGCGATTGATAATATTGGTTTGTAATAATTGAATCGTGAATTACAATGGAACCTTCGTCATTATTATTTTCGGCCGAGGCGGTCCAATTAAAAGAGCCGGTAAATACTTGCGGATCTGACGAAGCGTGTAAAAAATCAACAATCATTATTTTATTATGATACGTTTTTGTGCCCGTATACAGTTTTAAGTTTGCGCCCATCACAGGGTTTAAAGTGGCGTATGCGGCAAATGTATTACTGTACTGATCCATGATACCGTGTACAGCTTTGCCGGCGTTATATTTGTTTTTAATGGCATTTGCAATTGTATTATCTGTAAATGTATAAATGCCAAAAAACATTTCGTTGTTTGTAGAGTTGATAGTACTTAAAATGCGGTTTTGAGAATTATCCATCGGACTGAAATAAACTTCTACAGGCGTTCCCGCAACTGTAAACGAAGTTGCAGCCGATGGTGTTTTGTAAACACTGAATTTAGAATTTGTTAGATTAGGCGAAGGGCCGCTACCGCCCCACATTTGGTTAAATTGATTGTAGTAGGCAAGCGCCACGTTTTGATCCTGAACGATTAGCATATTATTATAATCGCCCGTGGTTTGCTGATCGCTCCAATCATAAGAGCCGGTCCATAAAAAAGCATCATTGGCATTTGAGGAGTTTACATCTAGTACCATAAATTTATTATGCATTATTCCGTAAACACCTCCTACAGGGCTTGCCAGTGTTTTTATATTTGAGTTTATAAAACTTAAACCGCTGTTGGTTGAGCTTCCGTCGTATATCCACCTTATAACAACACCGCGTGCATACGCATTATTAATAGCCGTTGCAATTACCAATACGCTGCTGGTGCCTGTTGCCAGATAATCATACTGTGCAATATCTATAGTATATTTTGCCCTGTTTATATAAGCCGCTACGGTATCATCAAAGGTGGCGTTTAAATAAGTTGCATTTATACCGGATGAAACATTTGTATTTACAGGATGATTAAAATAACATTTGATTTTTGGATTCTGTGAGAAAGAGTATTGAGTATAAAGCAGCGCAAATAAAGTCGCAAAAATTAAAAATGCGCGTTTATGGATAGACTCTCCATTTTTAATACCAGTAATACCTTCGCGTATTTTTGTTTTCATATTAAAGCACCTCAAATTAAAATGGTTTTGGATATTTTGATAAAAATCAAACTCCTCAAGGATATTCATTTAGAAAGTAAAGCAATTTACAACATATTGCCACAAAAATCAAGTTTTAAATGTTAAAAGGTATAGGCGGCTTATAGGCTATTTAAAGCAGAAAGCCCCTCTGAAAAATCAGAAGGGCTTTTGCTTTCCCAAAAACTAAAGGGAATATGTAGCGGGTTAAACTACTATTTATTTTTTAGGCTTAAACCAATATTAATGCAGAGCGATTCAAATGACAATAAAAGAGTTTATGCCTTTTAGCCTCAGCATTAAACTACTGCTTTATAATTTTGGTCATTTGCACTTTTTCGTCAGCTACAATTTTTACCATGTAAACACCGGCAGGTAAATTATTTTCCTTTACAGAAATTTCTGAACCTGATGTTTGTACAGACATTACTTCTTTACCTAACACATCCACAAAACTTACACTTACATTTTGTGCAACAAAAGGAAGTTTAATAGTTAACTCGTTAACCATTGGGTTAGGATACACATCAGCATATAATTTATTTGAAATCTGATTAACACCAATCATACAAGCTGCAAGCGTAACATCCGAAGCAAAACGAGGAACGATATTATAAGCGCTAAACTCATAATTAACCGGGCCCTGAATACAATATACGCTATTAATCGTTGGAGTAAAAACATACTGCGTTTTAGTATCTATAGTAGCAGGTACGCCGGACACATCCGTTGCAGTCCACTGACCATAAGAAGCAGTATATGTATTACATGTTGCCATGCTTACACCTACTAAAACACTTTCATACATTTCCTGACTTACAGTTTGTGTAGTCAACATTGCCGGCATAGGAACAGGATTACCTTGAGATACTTTTACAAAGTTTTTCACTTGTACAAGTTCGGTCATATTAAAATATTCGTCTACAGCAGCGTCAAGCGTAACGCTATCGCCGAGGGCAACATTAGGTGCGTTTGTATAATCAAAAACCAAACAAGCAGCCCAGCTGTTAGAGCCTTTTGTTTGCAGATTATAACTGCTAAATGCGCCTGTGCTGTTTTTATTTACAGCTGTTACAATACCACCGGTATGAAGAACGTATTGTCCAAAAAACGGAGAGTTACCGTTTGCAGCAATCGTGTATTGAATATTATAAAGAGAAACGTTATTTTGCGGAGTATAAGCAGTAACGCAAAAACTATCAACATCTAAACCTACAATAACAGGAGTAGAATTTGTATACGTGCTTGTGCTTTTTACACTTAAAATAAACTGGCCGTTAAGATTGCTTGTATCAGCAATAAGCGTTTGCTCGCATTTGTGCCAGGTTTTACCTTTTATAGTTTGGTATCCTGCATACGTATAAGCAAATTGTCCACCTGTAGTGTCAATTTTACCTGTGTAAATACCTGCACGGATACTTCCTTGTCCGCGTGCATAATAAGTAATTTTATACGCTTGTCCGCCAACAATAGCTAAAGGCTGAGTGGCCATACGCTTGTGTGTTGAGCTCACGTTTTTTAATTTGCAGGCAGCAGTTAATTCTTCGGGCAATAAAGTGCCTGTTGCAACAACTTTTAAAACGCTGTCGGGCGCAATGTTAGTACCGGGTGCTCCCATCCAAGCAGTAGGATTTAAAGGTGTTCCGGCCCAGTTTTCAAACCCGTCGTAAAAAATGGTTTGAGCATTTACATTTAAAGCCGTAGCTAAAAACGCAATAATTGTTAGTGTTAGTAGTTTTGTTTTCATTTTGTTTTTTTGTTTTTGTTTTATTTATTTATGGATGATTTCTGATTATTACTTTGTTTATTAAACAGGTTACACCTGTAGAATCGTTTTGATTGCTTTGATACCTGAAGGCCACATAAAAAGTGCCACTGTTAGCGGGAGGAACAAATCCAACACATGATAGTGTTGTAAAATCGGGCTGGCCATTAGAAGCCCATCTGAAACTTGGAGGCGCATTGTTAAGTGCTATATAAGGAAAAATTGTTGTAGAAAGATCCGTCCACTGAGAAGGAATAATGTTTGTTCCGTTAAAACTTCCCGAAACAAGAACGCTTAACTGGCGGTTTCCGTTTGGATATTGTACAGCTGTTGAAAAATTCATGTATTTATTTACACCACCGCCTGCATCTATAATAGGTGGACTTATTAACCACATCTCATTTCTGGTATCGATTGATTTATAATTTGATGCTGCGGGCGATAAATGTGTGTTTGGATAAGAACCCCAGGTAGCAGCCTGCCATTTTAAGGCGCCTTCATAAGCAATGTTTTTCCATCCTGCAAGAAGTACAGGTTTTTTATCTGATAAAGCCGCAGTAGTAAAATTCTGATACATGGTATCTAAAACAACAGGGCAGTAAGCCGAGTTAAGATTTATATCTCCATACGAACGCAAGGTTAACTGCATGGTAGAGTATAAATTTGCAATAGCTATTATAGAACCGTTTGCATTAGGAATTGTTTGGCCGGCAAAATTAGCATACCCACTATTGTACGCTACCATCTCATTACCCGCGCAATCATTAATATATTTATTTACGCTGACAGCCTGTGCCGGGGCGATTTGTGGAATTGCATAGGTAGTTCCTACGTTTTCCTCTATAAACTCAACGCCATATAATTGTATAAGTTGCGCATCAAACGCAGTAGTTATTTGCGGCATAGTTACTACAATTGGTAATGGGTTTAACCCTGTTTTTATTTTTGCTACCTGCCTGATAACATTTACCGAATCAATTTGCAAAGAACCTCCGCTAGATATATCTAAAGTAGAACCATTTAAATTTATACAAACAGAATCTCCCAAATAAAGCCCGCCACCCGAAGTAAAATGCATGGATATGGCGCCGTATCCGCTCGTAACCGAAGAACCTGAATTATCGCGTAAATAAACCTGCTTAAAAATATTACCCGACGTTTCATCCATTGTTACCACGGCGTACAAAGAAGTATTTGACGTAAATTTTATACTTTGTCCTACATACATAGTACGTAGCTGTGCAATGGTAACAGCGGGCCCCGTTGCAATTTGCGTTTGTTCAACGGGTTCAAATTTCTTTTTGCAGGAAAAACACACGCCAAGTACCAGTGTAAAAATCACAAAAAGAGTTATGTTTTTCCTGTTCATCTTTAATTTTTTATAATAAGATTATCTATCGCATACACTGTTGTAGAATCTGTTTGATTGCCGGTATATCTGAATCCCACGTAAAAAGTACCGGTATAATTTGGAGGAAGAAATGAACTTAATGATACCGGCGAAGATGCTGCGTTAGTAAAAATATAAGTCCCTGAAGCACCTACTTGTATTGCAGGAAACTGAGCTGTAATATCTATCCAGGTTGCCGGGTTAGATACAGGAATTTGACTGGTGCCCAAATTTGTATTAATTCCATTTCCGCTACCTGCAATTCCGTTAAAATCGGTTGAAAGAAAAACTCTTAGCTGAAGCGGATTGCCCGAAGCTGCAAAAGCACCGGTAGCCGATCTGAAATTCATGTTTTTTGTGGCGGTATTTTGAATAGCAGGACTAATTAACCATATCACATTTCGTGGCGCACCCGAATTATAATATGTGGCCGAAGGAAAATTTAAATTATTAGCGGATGTACCTACCCACTGATTAAAACCTAGCTGGTTGATATTATACCAACCAGGTAAAGTTGAATTGAAAGACGCACCTCCGGCAAAAGTTGAGAATGTTTGTATCAAAGTATCGGCTCCGCATCTGGCATTGGTTAAATTCATTTCGGTATGAGACCGCAGCGTTAATTGCAATGCTCCATTATAAAAAGAAGCCACAGCAATTAAAGAACCACTGCCACCCGGTACTTTTATCGGAGTTAAATCGGGAGTATTGCTATAAGTTGATACAACTATATTATTGATAGAACCGCAATCTGTTAATGTGTGATTAATATATGTGCCGGAATTAGCAGGAAGAAATGCCCCGCCTGTATCACTAACATTGGCAACTAAAAACTGCACACCATTTAATTGAACCAGCTGCCCGTCGTAAACAGATTTTTGAACTACAACAGGCGCACCGATAGTTTGCGTAAAAGTGGTTGAAGTAACCGAATGCATAAGTTGGTAAATACTGGTTGCTACAGGCGCAGGGGTTTTTCCAACAGCCATTTTTGTAACATTATTACCCACATCTAAAGAATCAATTTGAATGGAACCACCCGTTGCTGATATATCCAGCCAGGCTGAGTTAAGATTAACACGCAAAGAATCTCCCTGATAAACACCATGCGCAGATAATTGCTTGAAAGAAATTGTTCCGGTATTATCACGTAAAAAAACGGTTTTGTAATTATCCGACATAGTAACGGTAGCGTACAAAGAAATATCGTTCATAAACTTTATGCTCTGCCCCACATACATAGCCCTTAACTGACTAATAGTAATGCTTCCGCCTAAGTAAGAATAGGTTGATACCGGTGGTTTATCCATGGTCTTTTTACAGGAAAAGAAAAAGACCATAACCATAGTCATCATTACAAACAGAGAAATATTTTTTATTTTATGATTCATTTTAAAATACTATTTCTAATTAAATGAAAAGGCTACAGACATCATATACGTTAATCCTAAAGTGTACGAATATTTATTCGGAAATTTATCGATAAAGTTTACATCGTGGCGTAACTGCTCCTCGCCAAAATTCTTAAACATATTATTGGTTAAGTTGTTTATCATCATCGTTACACTTAATCCATATCTGTTTTTAAACCTGAATGATTTACCCGCCATAAAATCTACGGTATAAGCTCCGGGTAATTTTTCCTGATTAGTTATTTTTGCAACCTGTGGGTCGGTAGGAATAAATTTTGCCAACGCTTCAGCGGTTCTTCTGTCGGGATTAATGGTTACATAATTATTATCGAAATAATTAAAATACAAACCCACGTTCCAATATTTTACTGCCGTATAGCGCATTCCTATTGATCCCGCAATTTCGGGTGCGCCGCCAACGTGGTAGTTTTTAAAATAAATAGTTCTATCGGTAGCTAAAAGAGCCGCTGTATTATCTGCAGAGATGGTTGCTGTTGGCCTGTTGGTGTAAACATAATTTCCATAAGCTAATGCGCCAACTATTGATAACTGCTTTTTAATTATTCCTTCAAGCCCTAATTCCAAACCTTGGTTCAGCTGGTTAAGATTGGTCATAAAATAATTTACGTTGGTATTAAATACATCATCAAAATAACTGCGTGCCCAAACCTGATTGTTTATCATGGTGTGATAATACGTAACACGCCCCCTTAACCAAGGAAATCTTACGTTATAGGTAATATCGCCTGTAAGTATTTTTTCGCTGCCAATATTTGGTATTTCATCATTGCGGGTATGTGGAGATACAAATGAATTAGTTGGAACAGGTGGCTTTGTTATTGACGCGCCGTTAATGGTAACATAATTATGGCCATCTATTTTATAGGTAATACCTGCCTTAACACCATAGTTTAAAAAATTAAGTGTTTTGCTGTTTCCTCCGGAGCTGTTAGGAAATAAACCGTTTACCATATGCCCATCACGGAAAAAAGAATTCTCACTAATGGTAGCGCTTAGATACACATCAAATTTGCTGAATGTTTTTTCTGCCTGGCCCCACGCTTCGTAGCGACTGGCATTTAAATTATAGTCGTACCCAAATACATCACCTTTTTTAATTAATTTATTTGGGTCGTTAATATTGTATTGTGTAACCGAGGGGCTTGGAGAAACTCCATTGGCAAATTGATTAAGGTCTAACCAATAATCGCCGCCCAATAAATCATCCATTACTTTATAATAACGGGTATGGGCCACTGTTGCGTTTACGCCACCTGTTAAATAAATATTATTATCCAGGCGCGTATTGTAAATAGAATTAAATCCGTACGAGCTTACGTCCTGCCTTTGAGCTTCTACAACATATCTGGATAATTTTCCGGTATAAGAAGTTCCTGCGATGCCATCTACATTATTAACTGTATGCATGTTGTTGTAGTTGGCATTATACAAAGCTGCCCAGTCAATTTGTCGTGCATTAAATCCCGATCTTGGGTTTAAAGAATTATTTTGCCAGGCGGCCGTTAAATTTGCAAATTGAGTAGGGTTTGCATACTCGCTTGTTGGCGCGTAATAACTTGGCATATACTTATAGTAATCGGGCGCGGGCGGAGTACCTACGCCGTAGTAATTTAAATTAGTAAGACTGGTGCGACCAAAAGAATAAAATCCGCTGGTGGTAAGTTTAGAGTTGTTGTTTATTTTCCAAACCTCGGATATAATAGCGGTTGGAACATTTGTTGTGCTTACTCTTGAATTACGCACCTGTCCGTTCTGAAATCCCCAAAAAGAATTATAATGTTTATCGCCGGTAAGATTGAAAGCTTCGTCTGTATCGTAAGAAGCGCGGCCCTGTGTAATAGGTGCACCAAAACCAACAAATGAAAGGGTATGATTATCGTTAAATTTTTTATCGGCTCCTAAAAAATAACCAAAGCCCATAAAAGATGTGCCTGGAATATATCCTTCTGCAGCATACCTTGCGGTTCCTGAAAAAGAAAAAGCCCAACCGCTTGGCAATAATCCTGAGGCATAGGTAAGCGTTGCTCTTTCTTTAAATATTCTGTTACCCTGCGAGTAAGTTACTCTTAACCCTTTTCTGAATGAAGAGGCAAATACATTTAAATTAAAAAATCCACCTACATCGCCAAAAGTTGAGCGCGAAGAACCAAGGCCTGTTTTCATATCCATAAAACGTATCACGTCATTCATTCCGCCCCAAGTGCTCCATCCTGCCGTACCGTTTTCCAAACTATTAAGGCGTACCCCGTTCATCATCACCGTCATGTTATCGGTATTATAACCACGGTAACGAAAACGCGCAGTAATAAAATGCATAGAAACGGTTTGCATAAATATATCGCGGGTTGAGCCTAAAAGAGAGGTTACATCTTGCGACTGAAGATTATTTCCACTCATATCGCTGGTACCTGTGCTAAAAATTGGCAAAATGCCGTTTGAGCTGTTAACTGTATCAGTTTCAGGATTATTGAGGGACTTAGTTGTGGTACTATCCGTTTGGCTAAACGAAGTACTTATTACTAAAAAAAATAAAGATATTGTACAGAGCCTGTTTAACATTTTATGCAATCCAATTTTAAAGTTTTTTAAGCTTTAAAAGTGGTTAAGGACAATCCGGGGGCCACAAACACATGAAAACCGGATTCCTATAGGATATTCACTTTATAAAGGAGTACAAAAATAAGCCATTTTTCAATTCGGCAAAATTTCTTTTTCGTTAAGAAATTGTACTTTTTAGTTGATTTTACGACGTATGTGATTGAAATTCAGAAAAGGCACTATATTTGCCGGCTTTAAATGATGAAAAACACAACTTACTTTTTATTAACATTTTTACTTTTTCTGTGTATAAGCTCGGGCGCACAGACCCTTGATAAAAACAAAAAATACAACTCGGCCGCCGTTGGTTTTTGGAACGTAGAGAACTTTTACGACACTTTAAACGACCCTTTAAAAAGTGATGAGGAGTTTTTGCCTGAGGGCAAGAATCTTTGGGATGGCAAAAAATACAGAACAAAAATTGATCACGTTTCTGATGTAATTTCTCAATTAGCTACAGATGCTACCCCCGATGGCGTTGCCATCATGGGCCTGTGCGAAATAGAAAATCTTACCGTACTTAAAGATATTGTAAAAGCCCCAAAACTGGCCGCACGCAATTATAAGATAGTACATGTTGAAGGACCCGATGCGCGTGGCGTAGACGTGGCACTTCTTTATAATCCAAAATATTTTAAAGTAACTTCTTTTCACTCGTATCATTTAACATTGGTTACCGATAGTATGCATACTACCCGCGACCAATTACTTGTTTCGGGAAAACTTTTAGGAGAAGATTTTCATTTTATAGTTTGCCACTGGCCCTCGCGCAGTTTTGGCGAAATGGCAAGTCAGCCTAACCGTATTGCAGCGGCAAAATTGGGGCGCAAAATAATTGATTCGATTTTAAAAGCGGAGCCCACTGCAAAAATTATTTTGATGGGCGATTTAAATGACGACCCTAAAGATGTGAGTATTAGAAAGTACTTAAATACAACCGGAAAAATAAAAGAAGTAAAGGCCCCTTTATTATTTAATGCGATGGAAAATCATTATAAAAAAGGCGTTGGCACTTTAGCTTATAATGATGCTTGGAATTTATTTGACCAGCAGATAATGACGCCATCGCTTATAAAAGAAGATTTTAAAGACTTGCAGTTTTATGTTTCGCGCGTTTTTAATAACTCGATGGTTCTCGAAACTGAAGGTAAGTTTAAGGGATATCCAAAACGTACTTTTTCGGGCGGGGCTTATACAGCGGGTTACAGCGATCACTTTGCCGTTTTTTCGGTTTTTTTGAAAGAAATCGCCAAATAATAGCAAGGCCTTATTTTGCCGTTTATAAAAAAACAATTTTTGTTTTACAGTTTTAAATTACATTTGTCGACCTTAAAATAAACTCATGAAAAAAATATTTTTTATTTCCGCTTGCATTCTGTTTTGTTCTGTTTTAAACGCGCAAACAAAAACAGAGGATAAAATTGTAACTAAAATAGCTGTTGAAGGCGATGGCGGATGGGATTATTTAATTGCTGATGAATTATCAAATCGTCTTTTTGTGTCGCATGGTACTATGGTGCAGGTTGTAGATACCAAAACAAATAAAGTGATTGGCACGATACCAGATACTAAAGGGGTGCATGGCATTACACTGGCGCACGATTTAAACAAAGGCTTTATCAGCAATGGCCGCGATACTTCGGTAACTGTTTTTGATATTAAAACTTTAAAAACTATTGGTAAAATAAAAATAACCGGCATTAACCCCGATGCTATTTTGTATGATAAGTTTTCGCACAAAGTTTTTGTTTATAATGGGCGCAGTAAAAATGCAACTGTTATCGACGCTAAAACAGATAAAGTAGTTGAGACTATAGCACTGGAAGGTAAACCCGAATTTTCGGTAACTGATGAAAAAGGAAAAATTTATGTAAATATTGAAGACAAGAACTTAATTACTGTAATAAACGCAACCACTTTAAAAGTTGAACAAAGCTGGTCGATTGCGCCCGGCGAAGAACCTACCGGACTTGCTTTAGATAATAAAACACATCGCTTATTTACCGTTTGCGGAAACAAATTAATGATTGTACTTGATGCAAGTAACGGAAAAGTGGTTGCTAGTTTGCCTATTGGCGATGGTTGCGACGGCGTTGCCTTTGAGCCGGCCACTAATCGCGCTTACAGTTCTAACGGCGAAGGAACAGTAACAGTTATCCAGGAAGAAAACGAAAGCAGTTTTAAAGTTGTTGAAACCATACAAACGCAAAAAGGTGCGCGTACTATTTGTATAAATCCAAAAACGCATCACGTGTATTTATCGGCAGGCGAGTACGACGAGGCGCCTACAGAAGCAACAGCCGATAATCCGCGCAAACGCCCCAAAGTAAAATCCGGAAGTTTTGTAATATTGGATATTGAACTTAAAAAATAAGTTTAAAACGCCATTGCTAAAGAAACACTGTCTGAGTTTTTTAAGTAATACATGGCATTACGAAAATGTGCTTCGGATATACGTTTAAAGTGATTGGCTTTTTCTGTATTTCCCTCTTGTAAATGGGCTTCTGCTTTCTTTGCGTTTTTTTCCGCTTTCTTTGTATGCAATTTAATTTTCTTCATGCCTTCGTGCTTATAACGCAAAATTCGGGCAACAGTTTTACCCTAATAAATCTTTTTTGTTAAGAAATTGTTACGGATGCTCAGGCTTCAGTTAAAACTAAAAGGCTTTCTGAAACGGGCTCTGAAGAAATTGAGGAACGAACCTCTTCTATAAAATCGGGATTTGTTAAATAATAACGCAAAAAGTTTTCTACTCGTTCTTGCGGAATGTTATTGGGAAATAGCCTTGCATGAATAACTTCTATTTGATTTAAGGCCTGCTCGTTTTTTTGTTTGATTGAACGCACTGCCTTTTGTTCGAGCGCTTCTAAACTTTTTAAATTCTTTTGCAACTCGGCATCGCTTGCAGCCTCCAGGGTTTTATCTACTTTGCCCAGATTTGCTTTTATCGCAGCAAATGTTTTGTTAAGTGCTTCTTTCTGCTCAGCTAAATCAAAGGGCTGCTGCTTTAAGGCAAAATCTTTTATCAGTTTTTCCTTTTCGCCAAAAAAATCTCCCACACTTAAATTAAGTTTATCTATTCTTTGCTGCAATCCTTTTTCTATATATAAAACAAAATTGCGGGGCATTATTACCGGCAACGGAATTCCCGCTTCTTCAAACATAGTTTTGTATTGCAACCAATAAGCTATTTCACCCGGCCCGCCAATATAAACAGCGTTTGGTAAAATTTTTTGCTGATACAAGGGGCGCAAAACTACATTAGGACTAAACTTCTCCGTTTCAGTTTCTATTTTATTTTCCAATTCTTCCTTAGAAAAAGCCAAATCAGTATTTAATACTTTGTACTTTCCTCCTTCTTCCACAAAGCGCTCGCGCAAATTTTTATCAGCGTAAAAGCTGTTTATTTCGCGAGGGCTTACCTGCGCATCGTATCCTTGTTGTTTTAATTTTTCGATTGCCACGCTTACTTGCTTAAAAGCAAATCCTGTGAAAATATCTTTTTTTATTTCCGGTATAAATTCCTGCTTCAGCGCTTTGCTGTTTCCATCCAAAATAACCAAGCCATATTTTCCAAAGAGCTCATTCACCAAAACTCTTGTGGCATCGGCCAAATTTTTTTGGGAATACGCATTTTTTAAAAGTGATAAAATTGCTCCGGCATTTACATTCTCACCCAAAACATCCTTGACTTCATTTATAAAAAATTCGATGTTCTCCAATGAAAACTCCCCTACCCTACCCTTCTGGGCGGTGGTCCAGGTAAATTTCTTATTAAAAAGATTGATGTGATTTATTTCTTCAAAATCATGGTCCTCACTTGCCATCCAATAAACCGGAATAAATTTTTTATCGCTTGACTTGCTTAGTTCTTCGCACAAATTTATTACCGACAAAATTTTATAAATAAAATAAAGCGGCCCGGTTGCTAAGCAAAGCTGATGGCCGGTTGTAATTGTGTAAGTGCTTTTATCGGTAAGGCTTTGAATATTTTTTTGCGTGGCCTCAGAAATTTTTATTCCGGCGTTTTGTTTATTTAATTCATCGACCAAAACAGTACGGTTAAGGTTCTCGTATTTATTTTTTTCGCTAAAGTTTTTTATTCCTTGCAACGTTGGTTCGTATGAATAAAATTCTTTTAGTTTGCCTTGCGTATAGTCTAAAAATAATTTAGAGAATACTTTTGTTTTATTGAAGGGTATGGAGGTTTTGCTTAATGCCATAAAGAATGGCAAAGGTACGGGTTTTTCCTTCCCGATTGGCTTTACCTTTAAACATCCCTAATCCGCTGCGCTTGGATGCCCTCCCTCAAAGGGGAAAGCTCTTAGTGATGCAATCGCCAAAGGGCAAGGGGATGTTTTTGAAAGTAAAAACCGCAAGAATCAGGTTGAAAACCTTTTTTACTACCTTTACTTTTACGGCATGATACAAACTGAAGAAACCAATTACAAACGCGTAGAAGAAGCCATAAAATTTCTGACCGAAAATTTTAAGCAGCAACCTTCTTTATATGATGTGGCCGAGCATAGTAATGTTAGTCCTTTTCATTTTCAGAAAATTTTTAGTGAGTGGGCGGGCATTAGTCCCAAAAAGTTTTTGCAATATTTAACGGTTGAAGAATTAAAAAAAGAAATTGCCAAAACAAGTAATTTAAACGAGGCGGCCGAACGTGTTGGCTTATCGGCCCAATCGCGGGTATACGATTTGTTTGTAAACATCGAAGCTGTTACACCGCAAGAATTTAAAACTAAAGGCGAAGGAATAACAATTGAATATGGAATTCACGCCACGCCATTCGGAGAATGTTTAATCGCCGCAACCGACCGGGGAATTTGCAGTATTAGTTTTGTGGAAGAAAATCCGGATGGGCTTTTAAAAGAATTACAATCTCATTGGGAAAACGCGCGTATTACGAAAAACCCAAATTCAACTAAAATCTTCGCAGAACAAATTTTTAGTGCCGAAAAAAAAGAAAAACTAAATTTATTAGTTAAAGGAACTCCCTTTCAATTAAAAGTATGGGAAGCGCTTTTAAAAATTCCATTCGGCGGACTCACCTCTTATCAAACTATTGCAAACGCAATTGAAAGTCCGGGTGCCATGCGTGCCGTTGGCTCGGCAGTGGGCGCAAACCCTGTTGCGTATTTAATTCCGTGTCACCGTGTAATTCGTCAAGAAGCCTTGATTGGGCAATACCGCTGGGGAACCATTCGCAAAAAAGCAATTATTGGCTGGGAGAAGGCGAAGGTGGAAAACTGTCATTAATTTCTTATCCTCTTCTTGATGCCCTCATTTTCCTACGTGCATTGCCAATAAAGGTCCACATATTTAACGGCGCATTTAATAACTGCCATTCTTTATACTCGGGATGATGATCTAAAACAAACAGCTCCGGTTTGGTGAGATAATAAAAATCATTACGCTGTTTACTAAATTTTGTAAGTCTGCCATTTACGGTTCCGCTTGCCCAAGTAACATCCAGCAAATACCATTTTTTATTTATAAGCACCGCATTCCAAGCATGATTGCTAACATCTTCGGCCAATATTCTTAACAAATTATTTGGTTTGTGAAGTCCCCAGCCGGTAATTACTTTGCAGGGAATTCGCGCGCTGCGGCATAATTCGGCAAACAAATAAGCGTATTGGCCGCAAATGCCTTTTTTCTTTTGCAGCGTTTCGGTAATTGTATAATCGTAAAAATCCCAATAACCCGAACCAATGTGCGGAGAGCCGTTTCTTAATTGCCTGTAATCGTATGCTATATTTTCTGTTACCCAATAGTAAAGCGCGCGCACTTTTTCCGAATCGGTTTTAAAGGGCTTGCAAACATCCGTTGCTATATCATCGGCATCATCAGAATCATCGATTTTCATTGAGGCTACGATGCTGTCTACATTGCATCTTTTTATTTCTTGTGCGGCACACTCACTTCCGTTTAAAAGCGAAAAAGCAAGGACTGTAAAAAACAGAAGTTTTTGCACGTGTTTTTGGTTGTAAGTATTTCATACGGAGAAAGAGGCACCTGGTTTCAATTGGGTTCTTAAAATTTCTTAAAAGTGATTTTCGGTAAAAAAGTGTAATCTATTTTCATCTCGTGCAATTAACCGATGTTTTCAACACGCTGTTAAAATCTTTCCATGCTGTTAAATTTAAGTGGTGGCCCCGAAAGCCTTGATTTTACAGGGGTTACAGAGGATATGTTAATTACCTCTCTTTTTGTTCAAAACCCCGTTTTTGCAGCCCATGCCATTGCTGTATTTTTATCTGATAAGCAAATTTAACGTCTGTCAGGCCGAGCGTAGTCGAGGTCCGTTTACAAGGTTCTCGACTACGCTCGAACTGACAGCAAAATAAAATTCATCCTTCAATGGGACTACAGGTTAATGCCAAAGAAATTTTATCGCTGTTGTATTACAACCGCGATGTGATTGATTTTTTATTCGGTACACGCGAGTCGGTTACGGTTAACGAACTGCTAAACCGCACCGATATCACGCCCGAACAATATCAAAAATTAATTGCTACAGATATTTTGTACGAACACCAGCAAGTGGTAGGCCTTAACGATGCGGTAATTGCCATGTTTGAAGACTTCATGGAAATTGGCGAAGTAACACCAAGCTTCATTGCCGATTATATCAACGAATTAAAACGCAACATAAAATATTACCGCGAAGGAAACGAATACCGCTTCCTGCGTTCTATCAAAAAATATTTAAAACGGATTGGTGTTGCCATCAGCCGCGAAATTATCAAACTGCAAAAAAATGTAGATGATACTTACAAAAACGAAAGTAACTACCGCATCAAATTACAAAAGCTGGAAGACTATCGCTTAAAGCGCGATACCATTATCGAATTTATTGAGCGCACGGAAGAAGTTACTGATGAAACACGCAAATTGTTTGATTTAACCAATGATTTAGAATTGCACGGCATCGTTTCTTCGCTGCGCAGTACACTTATTGAAAACCTGGATTACCTAATTGAAATTCAAACCGACATTACCGATTTCATTAACAAAATTCAGTTTCAGCTGGATGTTTACAAAAAAGCGCAACGACTTAAGGAAGTTAAAGACCAGGGGCAGTTGCATTACAAAACCAATTTTAAAGAAGTAGTTAATACGCTAAACCCGATTGGCTTTAACGGTATAAAAGCGCCACGCACGAAAATTGCGGTCGAATTTTTATATATGGACGAAGGCCACATCATTTGCCAGAAGGTTGCCGAAAAATATAAAATTACAAGATTGATGGCTCGCAGGCTGGCAGAAAAACTTCCGGCCAACTTTAAAGACCAGCGCGCCGAAGCTTTCGTTAAACTGGATACGCTTACACTTTTAAATAAATTTATCGGGCAAAAAAGAAATCTGTTTGAGTTTTTAATGGATTATAAATTTCCGAAGACATTGGGCGTTGTAACTTTTGAAGAACGCGTTACTCTTTTTGTGGAAATATCAATGGAGTTTGATAAAAATTTAGAGTTTAAATATATTTTGAATTCGTACGAATATTTAACCGACGATGGCAAGCAACATAAAATTGGTTACACATTAATTTTACCCGGAAAAGTAAAAGAGAAGAAAGCAGCTTAATTATAAAATGAATTTAAAATAAATACAAATGGAATACAAACTCCCAAAACAAACCCACGATATTTTTGCCATTATGGCGCGCGGGCATTTTATCTCAAGCAACGGTACCAAAGACGGAATGAACCGCCTGTACGATATCATTAACGATACCGAAAATTTTGAGCACCTGCAGGATTTTTTCAGCAACATACGCTACCGCATTGAGCGCGGCAATAATTATTTTTATTTTTCTAAAATAGATGAGGCGCCCAGTATCATTGAGAAAAAACTGGAGACGTTTGAGAAATACATTGATATCATTGATTTGTTTGCCTCTATGGATAATAAAATTACCATAGGCACGCGATTTCGTACGGGCGAGATTGCCGAGGAGTGTATTGCCAATGTGCGCCTGAAACAAAAATTACAAAAAATTCCACTATACCGTTCAGAAACCTTACACAACAAGGTGCGCGAGATTTGCGATTTAATGAGTCGCGATTCTTTCTTAGAACGCGAAGACGAAATGAGCGAGACCTACAAAGTTTTGGATTCTTTTACATACCTGTTGGATGTAATTAACGCCATTGCCATTTACGAAGAAGGCGCCGGCACAGAAGGCACAACAGGAATTATTTATAACTAAAAATAAAATTTTAATAAAACGACAAACGAACATCAAATGGTAAATTACAGAATTTTAAACCGCATAGTAGAAATCAACATCGCCAACGTAAAGTACGCCGATATAGAATTGAGCGGTAATACCTGCTTTGTAGGAACCAATAACTTTGGTAAAACCAGCTTACAACGCGCCATCCTTTTCTTTTATAGCGCCAATAGCCGCGGTCTTGGTATTTCTTCTTCGCAAAAACCTTTCGAGGATCACTACTTCCGCTACGAAAACTCGTACCTCATTTATGAAGTATACACCGAAGAGAAAAAATTTATTGTCATTGCATATCGTCATAATAAAATTTGTTTCCGTTTTGTAGATGCAGCCTATAGCTCAGAATATTTCTTTAATGAAAATGATGAAGCCTTAAAAATAAGTGATGTATTAAAAAACTTTGAGCGTGACGGCATTTACGTAAGTAATCAGATTGATACGTTTGAGCGCTACCGTAACGTAATTTACGGAACCGAAACCGATAAGCAGCTGAGCAAATTTTTCATCCTGAAAGGAAATGAGAAATACCAAAACATCCCAAAATCAATTACCAACGTATTTTTAAGTTCTAAGTCTTCGGTTGATTCGCGCTTTATAAAAGATTTTATTGCCAACGCCATTACCAGCGAAACATCCGGCATTAAGCTCGACCAGGTTGAACGCCAGCTGCGTCAGTTTTACGAAAAATATACAGACATTGAAACGTATCTGAAAAAAGATACGCAGCAGCTAATTGAAATGATTGAGAAAAAATACGATCAAGTAAAATTACTGAAAGGCTCTCAACACGAACTGGCCGAGAAATTAGGAAACAGTCTGCGTTACGCCGAAACACAAAACTCGAATATCGTTGCAGAAAAAAATAAAAAAGAAGACGAATTGCAACAGGTAACTGCCGACTTTGATTTACAAAAAGCAAATAGCGAAGATCAGCAGAATAACATCCGTGAAGAAATTGGTTATTACGACCGCACCATTCGCGATTCGAACAAAAAATTGAAAGAATACCAAAACCAGAATATAGAAGCCGCACTTGAAAAATACAACGAGCGCGAAAAAATGCAGGTTGATTTAAACCTTGCCCGCAAAGAGTACGAAGCACTTACATCCAATGTGCAAAGCACCGAAATGAAATACGCTTCGTTAATGGAGCAGGTGGAGAACGAAAAAAACTCGTACATCAATACCATCAATGCAAAAATATCGCAGCTCTTTAACGATTATAACGAACGCGGGCTTTTAACCAAAAATGATTATAACCGTAAAGAAGGCGAACTAAAAGAACGCCGTGATAAAATTGTAGCTGAAGTAAATGCCGAAATAACTTCCAAGCAAATTGAGTTTAACGAATTACGCTCGGAAGAAAAAGTAATCCGCAGCTCGCGCTTTCACGAAAGAGAAATTAAAGAAATTGAAACCGAACTGAACGAATTACGCGCGGTTACTTATAAAAACCGATCGGACCGCGCCATTAAAAGCAATATGGCCCTTACCCAGCAAAAAGAATGGGAAACAGCCGAGCTAAAATTAAAATCGCAACTATCGGCACGTATTGATAAAGCCAATGCTGAGATTACTGCAAAGAAAGAAGAAATTAAAAAAATTGAAGAGCGCTTAAATATTCAGGCCGACGCGTTTTATGGTTACCTCGAAAAAAACCACAAGGACTGGCACCAAACCATTGGTAAAGTTTGTAACGAAGAGATTTTATTTCGCTCAGATTTAAAACCCGAAATAAAAGCCGGCTTAACAGATTCACTTTATGGTATCAGTCTTGAATTAGGAACTGTGCCTGCTGTTTCTAAATCAATTGAAGAATATCAGGCAGAAAAAAATGTGATGCTTGCCGCACTTCGCGAGATTGAAGACGGCATGAATCAATACCAAGCTGCCAACACCGAAGAGAAAATGCTAATTGCCGACCGCTACGGAAAACAATTGGGCGAATTGAAAGAAGATGTAAAAGTATTGGAGTACAGTGTAGAGCTTGCCGATAAACGCGAGAAAAAACTGGTAATTGAGCTTGAAGAGTGGAACCAGAAAGCAAACCTTGAAATTGAAACTTCTTTAACAGGTAATCGCCAAAAGGCAAACCTTCTTGAGGAAGAGCTTTCTATTTTAAGCAAACGTAAAAATATTCACCTTAGTGAATTTAACGAACAGTTTGACCATCTTAAAAAATATTTTGAAGAGCGTGTTGCCGAATTAAAAGAAAGGCAGGAAGACGAAGTTAAAAATTTAGAAGACGAAAAGGCCCGCACCTTAAAAGCCCTTGCCGATAAAGAAAAAGAACTGATTGGCGACAAAGAAGGAAATTACAAGGAAAAAGGCGTTGACAGCAAGCAGATAAAAGATATTGATAAGCGCATGAAAGATTTGCAGGATGGCATACGCGAGATTGACCGCCACAGCCAGATTGTAAATGATTACCTGAAAGACAAGCGCGAGTTGTTTGACAAGCTTCCGGATTTTATGCAGAAGAAAGAAGAGTTTGTGAAACAGATGAATAACCTAACTAATGATTTAGAAGAATCGAGCCGTAAGTACAATCTTAAGCGTATGCAGATTAATAAAGAGAAGCGCGCCATTGAAGAAGAATTGCTGGAGATTAATAATGGTATTGTGCATTTCGGTAAAAACTTCCGCGAGTCGCCAACGTATAATAAGTATGCCGAAATAATTGAGCGTGCCGAGCCGAAAAAAACTAACTCGAACGTTGCAGAAATTTGCGCGCAGTTATTAATGAACGACTCTCACTTTAACGAAGAGTACGGAGCGTTTCAGCGTTTTACCAATGAGTTTAGCGGTAAGTTTAGATTAGAAAACCACTTTAACTTTGTAATGCGCCACGATGCCACACAGGCCGAGTACGAGCGTTTTGCACAATACTTAACCAACTTCGTTCACGAAAATAAAATTGAACTCTCAATTGCCGAAACTGCCACGCAGATTTCATTAGTAACGGATTCTATCGCTACCAAAGTAAAAGAGTTAAGCAGCCAGCAACATAAAATTCAGCATATCATCACATTGATTGCCGAAGACTTTAAGAGTGCCGAGTTTCAGGAAAGTAAACTTATTGAGTTTATTAAAATTAAACTGGAGGAGTCGGATAACAAAGTTTACAAGCTTCTTAAAAAGATTGAAGAGTTTAAAGACGAGCACGGGCATTTTTACGGAGAGGGATTATTTAATACAGATTTCGCCACCGGTAAAAACCGTGATATTAACCAGCGTGCCGTTAAATTGCTTGAACAATTGCGTTTGGCTATTAAAGAGCAAGAGCAGGAAGAAATTCGCTTACAGGATTTATTTGAATTGAAGTTCAACATCAAAGAAGGTGTAAACGAAACAGGCTGGACGCATAAGATTGACAGCATCGGTTCAACCGGAACAGACATTCTTGTAAAAGCAATTATCTATATTACTTTGTTGCACGTATTCATTAAAGAATCTTCGCACCGCAGCAGTAAAGACTTTAAAGTGCATTGCATTATTGACGAGGTTGGTCAGATTTCGGCTCACTACTTAAAAGAGCTTTTGAAATTTGCTAAGAACAGAAATATTATGATGATTAACGGTTTACCAAACAAGAGCGGTTTGGAGAGCCACTATCGTTATACGTATCAGTTCCGCCGCGAGGAAGATAACTCGGTTAGAATATTCCCGAGCATCGTTACTGAAGTGGAGGCGTAATACTATAGTTTATATATAAGAGAGGCTGCCTTAGGGTGGCCTTTTTTATTTTATGCTTTCCCCTCCTTTTCAAGGAGGGGAGCCAAGTGCAGTGCCGAAGGCAGGCATGGCGGGGTGGTTCTTAGGAGGATATCCCTCACCTGAGGGGGTGCGCGCCCGCGCAGGACGGGGGATGTGATGAGTTTATGGAATATTGAAAATACCTGCATCCAAATAGAAACCCTTAAAAGAAACACCATGAAAATCACCATCAACGAGCCCTGCCACGAAAACTGGGACGCAATGACACCCAACAAGCAAGGCGCCTTTTGCAAAAGCTGCGTTAAAGACGTAGTTGACTTCAGTAAAATGAGTGTTGGCCAGATAAAAGACTTTTTCAGCAAGCCGCAAAGCGATAAAATTTGTGGGCGCTTTGAAGAAAAGCAATTGCAGGAATTAACCTTTGATGATTTTTTTGCCAAGTTTACGTATTGGAATTTTGCCAAAAAATTTGCGGTGATATTTTTTATGGCCTTCGGGTTCTGGGTTTTTTCTAACTCGAGTGCGGTGGCGCAGAACAATGACCGCCACTTAAAAGGCGAGGTTGCTTATTTTGAGCCAAAACCCCTGAAAAAAGATACTGTTAAAAAAACGATGGGGCAACCGGTAATAAAAGCCGAACCCAAATTAATGGGCAAAATAAAGTGTACCACCCCTCCCCCGACACACAAAATAATTAAGGAAAAAAATCCTCCAATGATAATGGGTGATTTTGCAGTACCCGTGGAAGAAAAACAACCTGAAATTAAAATGGAAAAAGGGAATGTTACGGTAGTTAAGTGCCTGCCCGAAATTCATGAAGACTCTATCATTAAAAAACAGCCTCCTATAAAAAATGTTATAGAAGAACATCTGGTAATGGGTTTGATTGCTATGCCACGAATCGAAAAAATAGAACCTGTTAAAGTAACACCTGTGATTAAAGTAGATTCAATTGCCGCAACACAAAAAATAATTGATACCGAAAATCTCATAAATATCTATCCAAACCCCGGTAACGGAATTTTCATTCTCGAAACTAATTTAAAACACACGATACATATACTGGACGAAAACGGAAAAATTGTTTTAGTAAAAAATATCAGCGGCACAACTACCATTGATGCAAGCAATCTTACGCCCGGCATTTACACCGTTGACATTACCAACGAAAAAGCAACCATCCGTAAAAAGATTTTAGTTGTAAAATAAATTTTCTCTCTTTGAAGTTTAATCATTGAAAAGCCTTCTTCTTAAAAAAAGAAGGTTTTTTATTTTACCTGATACTAAAGATTTTTGCTTAGGTTTCTAAGCCCATCCCTTAGGGCTACGTAGCTACACCCCTTGTCATACCTCTTGCTATTTACTTTTCTCCTATTTAGGGTTGTAAAATTGAAAATATGTTGTACATTAGCCCCTATGCAAAGGTGGAAAAAGCCTATATCCTTATTTTTACTCGCCGTATTTTCGTTGGTAGTACTGCCTGCCTCTTTGGTTCACGAATTTTTTGCCGACCACAAAGATGCGCAGGAAAATCATTGCCGTTTTTACCATAAAGATTTAGGCCGTCACGTTGAGCAACAGGAAGAGCATTGTGCTATTTTTAAAACAGACACCCCTCTTTATGATGCCGTAAAAATTTCTCATACTTTCAAAATTTCTCTTGTTGTAATTTCCGAATATAAAACAGTAGAAATCTCTACTTATTCTTTTTCAAAGCCCCTTAATCTTCCTGCCAGGGCACCTCCTTTAGCGTAATTTTTATTTCTCAGTATGCAATTTACCTGCATGCAGTATTAATTCAAAAATTACGCAATGAAACATGTATTATTCATCGTAGCATTTATTGTTACCTGCCAAATGGCAGCACAAAATTCGCTGAGCGGAAATGTGCTCAACAAACAAAACAAAGAACCTTTGCCGGGGGCCGTAATTTATTTTCCGGATTTGAAAACGGGCGTGGTATCGCGTCTCGATGGTAAATATCAAATAAATAATCTGCCCAAAATAAAAACCATGGTGCAGGTTAAAATGATTGGCTTTAAAACACTGGTAAAAATTCTTGACCTATCCATAGTGCAAAATCTGGATTTTGAAATGGAGGAATCGGCTGTTGAAGCGGATGAAGTAGTTGTTACCGGCACCTCCCATTCAACCGAAATAAAACGTAACCCGATACCCATGGTGGCTATCGACCAAAAATATTTATCGCAAAGCGGAGGAGTTAATATTATTGATGCGATGATAAAAATTCCCGGCATTAGCGCACTTTCTACCGGGCCAAATATTTCGAAGCCCTATATACGCGGACTTGGTTATAATAGAATACTGACTTTATTTGATGGCATGCGACAAGACGGACAGCAATGGGGTGATGAGCACGGCATTGAAGTTGACCAATATTTAATTGATCGCATAGAAGTAATAAAAGGCCCTGCCAGTTTAATTTACGGAAGTGATGCATTGGCCGGCGTAGTGAATTTAATTCCCGCCAATACCGCACCCGAGGGAACAATAAAGGGAATGGTATTAGGAAATTTCCAGAGTAATAACAAACAATTTGCAGGTTCATTTGCGTTGGCCGGTAACGAAAAAGGTTTTGTATGGGGCATGCGCGCTTCGCATAAGCAAGCCGTGGCTTACCAAAATAAATACGACGGAAGAGTATTCGGCACAAAATATAATGAAACGGATTTCAATGGATATTTAGGTTTAAATAAATCCTGGGGCTATTCGCATTTAAATTTTACTATGTACGATAACCAACAAGAAGTACCTGATGGCAGCCGTGATTCAACTACACGTAAATTTACTAAACAAATTGCCGAGGCAGACACCTTGCGGCCCATTGCAAATTTGGCAGATTTAACTTCGTATAATATTGCGGCCATTCATCAGCGCGTGCAGCATTACAGGGTTTATTCGTCAAACAATTTCATTTTAGGAAAAAGTAAATTAGGTGTTAATCTTGGCTTCCAACAAAGTCACCGCAGAGAGTTTGCACACCCGCAAAGCCCAGATATTCCTGGCTTAAATTTGCAACTAAACACATTTACTTATGATTTCAAATATTATTTTCCCGAAATAAAAGGATGGGAAACAACCCTTGGTGTAAATGGTATGTATCAGCAAAATAAAAATACGGGGGCCACTGAATTTGTAATTCCAAATTATCATTCTTTAGATGGCGGCCCTTTTGCTTTTATTAAAAAAACATTTAGCAGGCTGGATATTGCAGCAGGAATTCGGTATGATGTAAGGTCTTTTCAAAGTGATTCCATGTTCACTAAACCAAACCCCGCAACAGGTTTTGGCATGGAAACTTCCGCCAATCCTTCTGACAGCACAGTTGTAAAACAATTTGATTATTACAAACATACTTTCTCGGGTTTTAGCGGTAGCATTGGTGCAACGTACAATTTCAACGATAACTTTTGTCTTAAAGTGAACGTAGCACGAGGTTATCGCTCGCCTAATATTGCCGAAATTTCTGCCAAGGGCGTGCATCCCGGAACCGGTTTTGAGCAATTGGGCAACGCAAATTTCAAACCCGAGTTTAGTCTGCAAGAAGATATTGGTGTTTTCTTTGGAAGTGAACATATTTCGGGGAGTATTGAGGTTTTTAATAATGTAATTAATAATTATATCTACAACGAAAAATTGCAGAGCATACAAGGAGGCGATTCTATTTACCGGCAAAACGGAAATCCTTATCCTGTTTTTAAATTCAAACAAACAACGGCGCAATTGTATGGAGGCGAGTTTAGTTTTGATATCCACCCGCATCCGCTCGATTGGCTTCACTTTGAAAATTCGGCTTCATTGATTTACGCTGCCAATCTTGGAGGTAATGGAGCTGTAATTTCAGACAGCACAAAATATCTTCCGTATATACCGCCCTTTCATACAAATTCCGAATTGCGTGCCGATTTTAAAAAGAAAATAGCCTGCTTCTCTTCGCTATTTATAAAAGCAGGGGTTCAATATTATGCAGCGCAAAACCGCGCATACCTTGCTTATGCTACCGAAACAAAAACGCCGGGATATGCATTATTTGATGCCGGCGTTGGAGCCACTGTGGTAAATAAAAAAGGCAAAACACTTTTTAGCCTAAACATTGTAGCAAGTAATCTTACCGACCTGGCTTACCAATCAAATATGAGTCGTTTAAAATATTTTGATAATTATCCGGTAAACGGCACCGGCCGCAGCGGTATTTACAGTATGGGAAGAAATATAAGTTTTAAAATTGTAATACCAATAGATGTAAATACAGCGAAATAAAAAACATTTAGTTCAAGTAATGCAACAACCAATTAATCTTTCTTTAAAAAAAATAAGCCCGATCAAAAATTGACCGGGCTTATTTTATTTGGTAAAATATATTTTACTCCTTAATCACCTTCATTAACTTGTAAGAATCGCCTGCAACTACTTTTACAAAGTAAACGCCCGCAGGTAAAGTTGAAACATCTAAAGAAACACTTGTTTCATTTTGCGGCTGATGAGAAAGAATGGTTTTTCCAATCATATCAATTACCGTTACGCTTGTAATGTTATGCGGCGCATTTATAAATAAATTATTATGCGCAGGGTTTGGATACACCTCTATGTTTTCTTTACCATAACTTGCAATACCGGTACAATTTTGTATTACTGCAGTAACAATTGTTGGTGAACTGGGACAAGGAACATCAGAAGCATATACCCAATTGTAAAACCAATAATAATAGGTTGGAGCCGTTCCCATAACATCATTAGCGGTAATGTTAGCAACAGAGCCCACGGCAATCGGATAATTTGCACCGGCGCTGTTTCTGAATAATCCGTTTGTTCCGGTAGCTTTAATTTTATATCCTGTACCTAAAGGAAGATGCCAATTAAGCGGTATCGTGTTTTTACCGGTTACCGACAGTGTAGGTGTTAACGAATACAAAACCGTACCGCCCGCATCTTCTATTGAAACCGCAGTTGTTGAAGTTGTTGATTGCACATAAATGTCAACGCTTTTCAGAGTAAATGCAGAAACAACGTCAAACACCAGGTAGTGATTATTGCTTATGGCAAGAAAACTTCCTGCGCCCAAAGTTGCGGTATTAGTTGGTGCACCCGCAAGTGTTGCTGAGCCTGCTACCATGATAGAACTTGTTACCGAATACGTTGTTGTTACTGTAAGTACCGGTGTTGTATAGGCAGAACCTGTGCCAACCTGACCCGATGCATTGTACCAAGTTAAAGAACCGGGTCCGCTGCCATTAAGCACATACGATTGTGGTCCGCACGCAGGCACCGAAGGGCTTGCGGCCGTAGGAGGCCCGTTAACAACAATAATATTATTTTGCAACATAGTGTCTTTGCTGTTTGCCGAGCAAGTGCCTGTTGCAACTAATTGCACATTATAAACTCCG
Organism: Bacteroidia bacterium; assembly: GCA_038214655.1. Taxonomy (GTDB): domain Bacteria; phylum Bacteroidota; class Bacteroidia; order B-17B0; family Aurantibacillaceae; genus PALSA-968. The sequence continues at coordinate 54,181 of JBBQRR010000013.1, forward strand.
GGAGCAGTGTAGGTGTGCGCGGGAGAAGCTGTAGTACTTGTACCACCATCACCAAAAGTCCAGTTATAAGATGTTGCGCCCGAAGATGTATTTGTAAAAGTTACCGTTAAAGGAGCAGTACATGATTGCGTACTACCGGTTACTGCAAACGATGCGGCCGGAACGCCACCTGTATAAGCAGCACCCACATTAACAGCAAACCATGCATTGGTTGTTGAAGCTAATTCCTGCGAACAGTTGCCGTATAAATCTGTTGCGGCTTGTATTGTGAAAGAACGCGCGTTTGCGTAAGTTGTATTTGAAGTAAAATAAACTGTTAAGCCACGGAAAGCAATTTTTTCTGACTTAGCCATGGTTAGACCCACCACGTTATAATTGTTTCCACAACCGCTTGTTCCGGTTCCGCCAACAGTAAGTAAATAATACCAGTGACCTGCAGGGCCCGAGTTGATATGCACTTCCTGATTTACCGCGTCCCAGTAACCCGATTCCAAATAACAGTTTGGCCCGGCACCTTCGCCCGAGTTATGTTCATTCGCAAGATCACGAATTTGTGCGCCGCCAATACCAATATCTTTTGCCATAATCCAGTCGTTTTGACTTGGACGAGCATAAGCTTCAATACTGGTTCCAAAAATATCTGCAAAAGCTTCGTTCAAAGCGCCGGCCTCTCCGCCACCTAAACCCGCAGTGTTAGAAACCAAGCCGTGCGTAATTTCGTGGCCGCAAATATCCAGGGCAGTCATAATATCATATTGTGTTCCGTCTCCATCGCCATAACTCATATACGAACCGTTCCAGAAGGCGTTTACATAATTGTTGCTATAGTGTACATAACTTCTTAGCATGTAACCGGCATTATCAATACTGTTGCGATTGTGTACGTTCTTATAATAATCGTAAGTCATCTCAGCTCCCCAATGAGCATCAGCCGCTGCTTGATCAACACCACTTACATTCCAGTTAGAAGATCCGTTTGTAAAATCAACTGCGCTTCCGGTGCTTGTACCGTTTTGTAAATTGTAGGTTTGGATGCCGTTTCCGCGGCCTGTTTCGCGCAGGCGGAAAGGGCCCGAAGCGTTATCGCAGGTCATTGTAACTGTTCCGCTGTATTTTGTTACGGCAGTTCCAATCACGTTAGCGGTACAGATTAAACTTTGTTCATCTAAAATTTCGCCTGTGGCGGCGTCAACAAAAACATTTGAGCGATAAAGCGGAACCTCAGCAAAAATATTAAACTTATATGCAAGGCGCATATTCTCTGCCGAATAGCCTGTATTTTTTTTGTGCACATAAACTAATTCTCCCTTGGGATAAAAAGTAAAATCAGGAGTATTGGTTGCCATACGTTCGTGCGCTTCCAAGTTTTTATTTTCCCATGCGTATTTTTTTGCGTTTACTTTTTTTAAGGCCAATTGCAAAGCGCTTTGTTCGGTCATACTTGCCGCCGAAACAGAACTAAAATTTTGGTAATAATCTCCATTAAGCATAACTACTTTGCCTTCTTTGATGTGGCTTATTATCTGTGTTGCTTCAACAGGATAACCGTTCATATATTGCTTATAACGTGTATGGGTATATCCCAATTCATCACTAAATGTTTCGTAAGATTTAAATGTTGATGTAGCGGGAACGTTAAGCGCATACACTGCCCAATCCACAAAATTTTCGGTACGCATTTGTTGCGACGCATTAAGTTTTATAAAGCAAGGTAAGTTAGTAATGCCGCTGTGGTCTACTACACTGGCACCCGCTAGGCGTTGTCCGTCTTGTGCTAATGCCGCGCCTGTAAGCGAAGCCATAATAATTACTGCAATGGTTTTAGTAGTGTTGCCCATGTTTGTTAATTTTAGTTAGCCTAATATAGCTCGTTTTTAAACTGATACAAGCAAAAAATGCCGACAGCCCTTATGGTATACACAAGCGGCTAAATAGTTTGGCTGAAAGGCAAGCTTTTTTACGCTTTAAACCACGGAAATGTGTCAATGAAAAAAAGCAAAAAAACGGGCATAAAAAAAGCCCCGTTTTTAGCGGGGCTCTTTTTACAAATTTTGAATTTATTCTTTCACTAATTTAATTAATTTTTGTGCATCGCCTGCGCTTACTTTTACAAAGTAAATACCGGCAGGTAAAGAAGAAATATCTACCTGCAAAGTTTTTTCCTCAGGGAAGCTTAACGAAACAGTTTTACCCAACATATCAATAATACGAACCGAATTGATATTTTGATCCGCTTTCACATTAAGATTATTGTGCGCAGGATTAGGATAAATACTAACGCCCTCGGCACTGTTAATGTTAATGCCCATGGTACCGGTAATATTAATATTATCCAAATAAATCCAAGTGCCCCACGCAGATGTGTTTTCAAAACCAAAAATTACGTTAGACTGGCCCAACACCGAGGAAAGATTTATATTATCATTGCGCCATTGCGAAGCGCCTGAAGGTGCCCAGCATGGCTGAGGAATTGTATAACCGGGAGCAGTTGCAAGTGTAGCGCCCGCTTTGGTATATATTGTAGTCCATGTAACTCCGCAATCGGTAGAAGCTTTTACTTTTAACCCATCATAGTAAGGAGTACCCGAATAAGTAAGTACTGCATAAGCAACGTCGAAAGTCATTGTAGCAGAAGCGACATTCACAAAACTATAAGCTTTAGTATCTACACGATCTATTCTTCCGGTCATATCTGTATTACCATCGCCGCTGCAATTATTAAAGCCGATACAATTGGTACCCGTTTTTGCTACGGTATTTAAAACCTGCCATGCTGCATCTGCATCCGGATTATATAAACTCCATCCGGCGGGTATATTGCTAAGGCCTTCAAAACCTTCCATTAATGGTAAGGCAGAGCCTATAGGGCCAATGGTAATAACCTGAGAAAGTGTATTTGTTTGACCACCTCCGCAACCTGTTGCAACTAAAGTTACAGTATAAGTTCCGGCAAGTGTATAAGTATGTGAAGGGCTTGCAGTAGTACTTGTGCCGCCATCACCAAAATTCCATGCATAAGATTGCGCACCACTTGATGAATTAGCGAAATTAACGGTAACTGGCATTGTACATCCGCCCAATGGACCGGTAGAGAATGATGCCAGCGGTGCCCCTCCTGTTGGAAGCGGCCCTACTCCTACTGCATACCATGCAGCAGATGTTGCACCTAATTCGTTAGAACAAGAACCGTAAATATCAGTTGCTGCCTGCTCGGTAAAAGTACGTGCATTAGCATAAGTTGTACTGCCGGTAAAGTAAACAGTTAAACCACGGAAAGCGATAAGTCTTGCTTTAGCCATAGTTTGTCCGGTTACATTATATGCATTTCCAATATCGTTTGTACCGCTGCCACCCTGGCATAATAAATAATACCAGTAAATAGCCGGGCCATCATTGTTATGTACTTCCTGATTTACCGCGTCCCAATAAGTTCCCAGATAGCAATTTGGCTGGCCTAAATTTTTTGGATTAGACATATCGCGAAGTCCCTGTCCGCTTGGCATAACATCAGCACCCATTAACCAGTCTTTTTGCGTAGGACGTGCATACCACTCAATTGTAGTTCCAAAAATATCACTAAATCCTTCGTTAAGAGCGCCAGGCTCATTACCGCCACTTAAACCGGCAGTATATGCCGTAAGACCGTGTGTAATTTCATGGCCGCAAATATCCAGTGCTGTCATAATCGTATAACTGCTTCCGTTTCCGTCACCATAACTCATTTCAGCACCATTCCAAAAAGCGTTAACAAGGCCGGTACTGTAATGCACGTAACTCTTAAGTTTAAATCCTGCACCGTCGATACTATTACGGTTGTGAACTAATTTATAATAATCATAAGTCATTTCAGCTCCCCAATGTGCATCAGAGGCTGCCTGATCTGTACCCGGAAGATTCCAGGTGCTTGATCCGTTTGTAAAATCAGTAGCGCTTCCGTAAGTGGTTCCACCGCTTAGGTTATATGTTTCAATACCATTACCGCGCCCAACTTCACGCAAGCGGAAAGGGCCTGTAGTATTATCGCAAGTCATGGCTTTAGAACCACTGTATTTTGTAACCCCTGTACCCACCACATCAGCTGTACAAATAAGGTTTTGCTCATCTAATATTTGTCCGTTGTTTGCATCTACAAAAACATTGGCACGATATAAAGGCACTTCGGCATACACATTAAATTTATACGCTAAACGCATATTCTCGGCCGAAAAGCCGGTTCCTTTTTTATGAACATATACCAATTCTCCTTTAGGGAAATAGGTAGAAAACTCAGGATTACTTTGGCGTTGCAAAGCCTCCATCACTTTGTCTTCCCACATATATTTTTGTGCGTTTACTTTCTTAAGTGCAGCAAACAAAGCATCACTTTCGTTTAATGAAGCTGTTGAAGCCTCGCTAAAATTTAAGTAATAATCTCCGTTTACCATTTGAACTTTACCCTCCTTGCTGTGCGCAATAACCTGAGTTCCTTCTACAGGAATACCATTCATATATTGCTTATAACGGGTATGGGTAAATCCATACTCATCGCTAAATGTTTCGTAAGGTTTAAACGTTGATGTGTTAGGCACATTTAATGCGTAAACGGCCCAATTCACAAAACTCTCTCTGCTCATTTGCTGAGTAGGGTTAAGTTTTATAAAATTTGGCAAATTGGTGTATCCGCTATGATCTATTACAGTAGCACCCGCTAAGCGCTGGCCTTCTTGTGCAACAGCAACGGTTACTAATGATGCAACAAAAAAAGCTGCAAAAGTGTTTGTAGTTTTGCTCATAATTTGTAAGTTTAGTTACTGCAATATAGCACATTTAAAAGCTAAGTCAAGGGGTAAACCCTATTTTTCTTGCTAAAATAGATGAACGGTTAATTTAGCAAGGTGAAAGGTTGTTGTTGGGGAGACGATTTAAAACTAAACCTGTTTTCTGAATAAGACCAGTAAATGAAAGGGTACGGCAGAGCGATACCATTTTTAGCATTTATACCCGCAACAAAAGTGTGTGCTCAGCGATTATTTTTTTACCTTTGGTATATTGAGTTTATAGAAATGAAGCGGTTGTTTTTACTTTTTTTATTTCCGGTAGTTTTTTTTGGTTGCAAAAAAGACAACGATGCCATTGATCACGGGTATTGTAAAAATTATGCTGCAAGCAATTCTTCGGGCAGTAATACCGGCGGCCCTTTTTCTTTTACGGATATAGAAATTAATCCAAACCCGGTTCACAAAGGTACCGTTGCAAAAGTAATTGCAAAGGCAACCGGAAGTAATTTAACTTTTAAATGGTCGACCCCGCACGGAGATTTATTTGGTACCGGCGGCGCTATTTACTATAGTGATTCCTGTTTAGGTACTTTTCAAATTACCTGCACGGTTTCTGACGGAACGAATACAGCCACCATTACTGTTCCGGTAAATATTATTAATTAACACAGGTTTGCGCTATCTGCTATTTATATTTTTGATTCTTGCCGAAGAAAATCTATTTTCTCAATGCTGCACATCCGGCTGTTGCACACCCGGAACTGCCAATTTTGGCGTACTGGAAAAAGGAGACCTATTGGTTTTTTCTTTTTTTAAACGCAATTACTCCGACAAATACTATCAAGGCGACAGCCCCAATAATTTTTCGTACCTCACAAATGATTACGCCGATTTTGCGGGTGCTAATTTTTCGTACGGTGTTACTGATAAATTTACCGTACAGGCAAGTTTAGGGTATTTTACAAGCAAAGTTGAAAACTTTGATGTGCCCGTTATAGGCCAGCAACAATTTTTTGCCAGAGGCCTGTCTGATTTGGAAACATTTTTAAAGTATAACATCTTTAATTCTAAAAAAGATGTGTTGAGCTTTACTATTTCGGGAGGCGCAAAATTTCCGACGGGCGCGTATAACCTGCAAAATAATAATGTGCAACTTACCCGAGACGTGCAGCCTGGCACAGGCGCTTACTCGGGCATAGTTATTTTTTATGCCATGATAAAGCCTTTTAAAAATAAAAAAAATGCTATTATGCTTAACTCCCGAACAGATTATAATTGGGCAAACCCGCTGGGATATCAGTATGGAGTAACAAATACCAACACCCTCTCTTCGGTTATTAAATTGTATAAAGAAATTTCCTTGATACTCATGGTGCGTAACGAGAATAGGGATTGTGATAAAATAAATAAGTCAAATTTGTTTTCTAGCTGCTCTACAAGATTATTTGCCAGTCCGGGCGTTTCGGCAAATGTGGGCCACGATATTGTTTTTTCTTTTTACGGCGATTTTCCAATTTATCAATATTACTCGGGCACACAATTAGCATCAAAATATGCGTTCAGTTTTTCGTTAAGTAAAGTTTTTGAATTACATAAAAAAGCAGAAGAGATAAAACCGTTGGAAATAAAATAAATGAGACTTAAAAAAACATATTTTATTTTGCTGATGCTTTTTTCGCTTTGCGCTTTTTCGCAAACCAAAAGAGGCACCAATCCTACGGTTCAAAATCTTCCGCCCGAAGTTTTTTTTTCATGGGAAAATACCTGCATTGGCGACTGCACCTGTTTTTTTAATCAATGTATAGGTCCCGGATCGCTTACTTATACCTGGACCATAATGACCGGGGGTGCATTGCCCCATAAAATATTTACATCTAATGATACGAATATCTGCTTTAAGTTTCCAATGCCCGGCTCTTATCTTGTAAGCCTGCATGCCAACAATAATCATGATGTAACGCTGCTATTGCCAATCACAATTGATAGCATTACAAAAGCAGATTTCTCCTGGGTGCATTGCTCCAATCAGTTTGTAAACAATTCGTTTTGCGCATCTTCTTTTTATTGGGATTTTGGCGATGGCACTTCGTCAACCTTGCCCTTGCCTGTTCATGTATATGCCGATACAGGTGTTTACAACATCACTTTAATTGCCTCTAATGGCGCAAAAGCAGATACACTTACAAAATCTGTTTACATAAATGTTTTAAATTATGCAACCGCAGCTTTTACCTATACAGTTTCTTATAACACCGTATATGTGCACGCCAATTATTACGATGGGCAAACAAATTACTTTTGGGCGTTTAACGATGTTTATAATCCTTCCAAGAATTTCGCCATTGGAAGGGATACTGTTCACGTTTACAAAGATTCGCTGGCTAAATATCAAATAAATCTTACCACACGAAATTCCTGCGGGCTGGCTTTTAGTTTAGACACTTTTAGTATTACGCATTTAGCTGCCGATACAAACCGGCTACCACCTAATCTTAGTTTTGTTTCTAATCTTGCTATTGTTCCAAACCCAATTAGCGACGGCACGCTGAGTGTTTATTATAATTCGTTTAATAGTGGCGATTATCTTGCCCGTATATACACTACTTTAGGCGATGTTATATTTGAAAAGTATTTTGCTTTTCAATCGGGCGTTAACGGCTTTAAAATTGTTTTGGATAATTTGGCACAAGGTGCGTATATGTTGGTGTTGGAATCGGAAAACACCTATGCCCGAAGAAAATTTATGGTGTTAAAACAGTAGCCTTATTTTACGCAGGCTTTTTTGTAAAAAATTCTTTTAAATAAAATGGCTCGAAGAGCGCGGTATTTTCAAATTGCTTTTGCGCGTATTTTTTAAAAGCAAGGGCAGCTATGTTTTTAGAAGAAGGAATTACTTCATTTACAAAACCTGCCGAAGGAAATTTATGCTGAAGCAATTCTTTTGCCTTGGGCATTCCATCGCCAAAAAAAACAAGCGGTTTATTTAAATTAAAAACGTTAATCGAATTTTCATCTAATACCAATGCGTTAACAGGCAAAACATTTTTTAGCTCCTTATCATAAACCGCGCAATACACTTCCATGCGGCGTGCATCCAGCAGCGGACTATAATAAACATCTTCGTGTTTTTTATTGGCCACATCAAAAGCCATTGCCTCTAAGGTATCAATGCTTATTAGCGGAATATTTAACGCGTAACAAAAACCTTTTGCCGCGCTAACGCCAATACGCAAACCGGTATAACTTCCGGGGCCTTTACTTACGGCTACCGCGCTTAGTTGTTTAAAGGAAATACCGGCTTCCTTTAAAACTTCTTCAATAAAAACATTCAGGTTTTCGGCATGCGTGTAGCCACTGTTAATTTCGCGAATCGATATTACCCGCGCTTCGCTTGCAATACAAACCGAGCAAACCGTAGTAGCGGTTTCTATACAAAGAATAAATTTTTCGGACTCTTTCATTAACGACAGCTAAGTTACAAAAATTTAACCGCCTACTTTTTTGCCATCCAAAAGAAAATAGCAAAACACAAAATCATATTCACCAACACATTTGCGCCGGCAATGGTAAACTCGCCCCGCTTAACCAGTTCTATAGTTTCGAAACTAAAAGTAGAAAAAGTGGATAGGCCCCCGCAAAAACCGGTAAGCAAAAGCGGACGAATTATTGAAGTAGATGAAAAAGCTCCCTTCTCGCCCAATATAAAAACGGCGCCCGCAAAAATTATACAGCTTGAAACATTGGCCAAAAAAGTAGCAAAGGGAAAAGAAAAAAATTGCATACGTGTAAACCAAACGCCAAACACATAACGTACAACGCAACCGGCTCCTCCGCCTAAAAAAACATAAACTGCATTCATTTTACAACTATTTATGTTAACGCCTGTTTGCCACAAAGACGCAAAGGCGCAAAGTATTGTTTAGAATTAATCTTAGCAGCATAAAAAAATTAATAAAGTTTTTGATATGTTTGCCACCAGCGGTCGGGTATATCATCTTTGCAGGCAGTTTCGTAATCTTTATAAGAACACGGAATTAATGTATGTCTCTCGAACTTCAAATTTTTATCGGGCGGGTACGGCACTTCCATCCACCAACGGTCACTCTTGCTGCTTTTATAAAAATTAATTTCGTATTTATTATCCTGTAAAAAAACATGAAAGCGTGTGTACTCGGGGCTGCTGCGACTTGGAAAATCTTTTTTGCGCCCGTAAAAACCATCTATAAAACACCAAATCATTTGCGCTGCTAACGAAGCCGTTTTGCCTTGCACATCAAAGTGCGGATTTATTTCGTAAAGCCCAAGTGTTGTAAGCTTATCGCTCATGCCGGCGTAGCGCATCATCTGGCAAGCTTCTTCGGCATAAAAACCATTGGGCGAAGCTTCTTCGTTGCCCGGCGCATCGCTGTGCTTTATGGCGCTCATATCAAAACTAATCATGTCGGCATGGCGAATTACAGGCTCTGCCTCCATAATATTATCGCGTATCTGACCGAGGCGATACGTATCAAAATATAATTTGTTCATCATGTTTAAAGAAGCAGGAGGAACTAAGTATGTTTGATACCCAATGTTGCTGTAATTAAAAAGAAAATTGGGTTGATGTAAAATTATTTTTCCTAAAAAACTTTTATTGCTCAGTTCAATATCAGCGCCACCCAAATCAAAAGTAGAATCAACAGTAACAACATTTATAGTTTGTTCTAATTTTTCGTACCCGCGAAATTGCCCGTAGGTTAAATCGTGCGAGCCGCCAATAATAATTGGCACCACATTTTGTCGAAGCAAATAATCAATCGTTTCCGACAAAGCGTAAAAAGTATCCTGCTCGGTGTGGCCCGGCATAATATTTCCTAAATCGGCAACCTTAGGTAAAAAGCCCACAGAAAATAATTTGTATAAATGTTTACGCACTTCGTCGGGCGCATCGGCACAACCTTTATTATTAAGCGCAAGGCGATCTTCGCAAACGCCTAAAATAACAATGTCAATTCCTTCAAGGTCCGGAAAGCCTTTTGCCGTATGCAGGTTAAAAGTTCTTCCTAAAGATTCTTCGTGCAAACCGGAAGTTTCAAAGTCGAGGGGCAAAAAATAATGGGCAATATCACTCATGCCTTAAAAGTAAAGCAAGTTTTAAGGGCTTTTAGAGGGTATTTTTAAAGTAATTAACAGATGGCCGTGGATTGAGGAATGGTCACTGAGGAGAGTATGTTTTGGGCGTTGCTAGCGGGGAGGATGTTTTGGGCGTTGCCCCGGATAGGCAAAGTCTTTCAAAGAGTGTTACGGGCGGGGCCGGGCTGCTTGCAAGTCGCTTTTTTTGCAATACAACTTTTAAATTTTAATCGTCAAATTACAACCCCGATGAGTGAACAATTAGTATTATTTTATCTCGCAAAAAAGAGCTTCAACACCGTTGCAGCATCCTAACGCAAATGCACTACTCTATTTTATGAACATTTTCTATTAGTGAAAATGATGTATTACGCGTGGGATGCAAAAGGCCCGCAGGGGTTCTTTTGCCTTGTATAAATAATCATAGGATTAGAATAGCTCTGAATAAGCAAAACGCTTTTTTAACGAACATAGCTGTTGCTGCAAAAAAGCGGTCCCGCATCTTGCGGGATAGCCCGACCCCGCCTTAGTACAGATTCCTCCTTTGTCGGAATGACAAAAAAGCGGGGGCACGCCCCAACGACCCATAACAACAACACGTCAATCATACAGCCCTAAATATCCTTATCTTTACGCAAATTAAAATTATGCAACAGGCCTATATAGTTAACGGAGTTCGCACGGCGATTGGAAATTTTGGAGGAACACTTTCAACCGTTCGTACGGATGATTTGGCGGCGATTGTTTTAAAAGAATTGCAAAAGAAAAATCCGGGTGTTGACTGGAAAGAAGTTGCCGATATTATTTTGGGTTGCGCTAACCAGGCGGGCGAAGACAATCGTAATGTTGCACGCATGGCAAGTTTGCTTGCAGGATTACCTGTTACTGTGCCGGGACAAACTGTAAATCGTTTGTGTGCATCGGGCATGAGTGCTACGATGGATGCGGCGCGCATGATACAAACGGGCGACGCGGAATTGATGATTGCCGGCGGAGTTGAAAATATGACTCGTGGTCCTTTGGTTATTGGCAAAGCAGGAAGTGCTTACGGGCGCGACCAGCAAATGTTTGACAGCAGTTTTGGCTGGAGATTTATAAATCCGAAGATGAAAGAACTTTTTGGTGTTGACGCGATGGGAGAGACTGCGGAGAATGTTGCGGATATGTTGAAGATTAACAGAGAGGATCAGGATAAGTTTGCGGTGTGGAGTCAGCAGAAAGCGGCTAAAGCAATGGCTGCGGGAAGATTTAAAAAAGAAATTGTTGCGGTTGAGATTGCTCAGAAAAAAGGCGACGCTTTAATTTTTGATAAAGATGAATTTGCAAAACCTGCAACTACGTTGGAAGGATTAGCAAAATTAAAAGCAAGTTTTAGAAATAACGGAACCGTTACGGCCGGAAACGCATCGGGATTGAATGATGGTGCTGCGGCTTTGTTGTTGGCCAATGAGGCTTCGGTAAAAAAATATAATTTAAAACCTTTAGCGCGTATTGTAAGTTGCGGTATTGCAGGTGTTGATCCGCGCATTATGGGCCTTGGCCCTGTTGAGGCAAGTAACATCGCTTTGAAAAAAGCAGGACTTACTTTTAAAGATGTTGATGTAATTGAATTGAACGAGGCATTTGCCGCGCAAAGTTTGGGTTGCACCCGCAGCTGGAAATTAGATGATAACGATGCACGCATAAACCCCAATGGCGGCGCCATTGCTTTGGGCCACCCGCTTGGCATGAGCGGTGCGCGAATTTTATTGAGCGCTGCAATTGAATTGCACGAGCAAAATAAAAAATACGCATTGGCTACAATGTGTATTGGCGTTGGGCAAGGTTATGCGGTGGTGATTGAGAGGGTTTAAAAATAAAATTCTTACAATGAAATTTAATATAATCCTTTTTACAATTAGTTTTTTCATCCTTTTTTTATTTAATAATTTAAGGTCGCAAACTACTTTTCAAAAAACTTATGGCACCCCTTCACAACCTGAGCGGGTCCAAGCGGTGCATCAGACCGCAAGTGGTGGTTATATCCTCACAGGACGGGGCAATAACAACTTAGATATTTATCTGGTTAAAACAGATGTTAACGGAGATACTTTGTGGACTAAGTTAATTAACGGGTCGGGAACAGATGAAGTTTATTCTTCGATAATAACTCAGGATGACGGATATGCGTTTACTGGGGGGACAACAAGTTCTGGAGCAGGTGGTGCTGATCTTTTTGTAATTAAAACCGATGTAAACGGGGTTATTCAGTGGGCTAAAACATATGGAGGTACTAATACAGACCAAGGCTCTTCTATTAAACAAACTTCTGATGGTGGGTATATTATTGGAGGTTACACTAAAAGTTTTGGAGCAGGGCAAGAAGATGCCTGGTTAATAAAAACAGATTCAAATGGAGATACTTTATGGACAAAAACCTACGGAGGAATAGGTTACGATGGTGTAGCGAGTGTTGAACAAACATCAGATGGTGGATATATTCTTCTTAACAGTACGGAGAGTTTCAATGCTGCTTTCGCCGATATATATTTAGTGAAAACTAATGTTAATGGAGATACATTGTGGACAAAAGTATTTCGGGGAACACTTAATGATTATCCTATCTGCATAAAACAAACAGCAGATGGCGGGTATATTTTAACAGGAACGTCGTCTAGTTTTGGGTTAGGTTCAGACGATGCTTTTTTAATGAAAACAGATGCAACCGGTAATTTTGTTTGGGCAAAGGCTTATGGAAATACTTCTAATCAATCTGCCAATTGTTTAGGAATTTTGCCCGGCGGAGGTTACATTTTAGCCGGAACTGTAAATACAAACGGGTATGACGCATACTTAATCAGAACTAATTCTCTGGGCGATACTATTTGGACAAAAACTTTTGGAGGAGGATTACCTGAAGATATTGCAAGCATAGAACAAACTTATGATGGTGGATTTATCGCAGCAGGTAGTACCATGAGTTATGGCGCAGGAAACCGGGACATGCTTTTGGTAAAGACAGATAGTTTTGGATATAGTGGATGCAACATAACAAATTTTGTAACGCATGTAGTTTCCGCCCTGCCCATCACAATTCTACCTGCAACAAAAGTATCGGCGGGTGCAACTGTAATAAATTTTTCACCATTATGCTCAAGCTATGGAATCCCCGTTCCAATTTGTTTTAGCATTGGAGTAGAAGATAAAGAACGAAAAAACATCGAAACAATCATTGCCCCAAATCCATTTACCACCGAAACAATAATCCGATTGAATCAGACACTTCATGGTAATTTTACCTTAACCATTTATAATAACTTAGGTGAATTAATGCTAACTATTTCTTGTACAAATACTGAAAAAATTACGATAGAAAGAAACAACCTTCAAAGCGGAATTTATTTCTATCAATTGCGGGATGGAAAGGAATTACTTAGCAAAGGAAAATTTGTTATTGAGTAATATCAATACCTCAAACAAAACTCTTCTTTTTGTTTGTTTTCTTTTCTAAAAAAGATTAATCCCATTTTAAATAAGTCGATACTTAAAGTTACTGAAGAGTGGCCTTTTATTTCTTCCCAGGCTTTTGTCATGCCTGGGCTCCAGTAAATATCATCAAAAATTAAAACAGAGTTTGGCTGCGTGTGCTTTAGTAGGAGGTTAAAATATTTTATGGTGGCTTCGTAGGTGTGGTTGCCGTCGAGGTACACAAAATCAAATTTTTTCTCGGCGAAGATGTTTTCAAATATACTTTCAAAGGGGGTGTTTACTAAATTCACACCCCTCCGGCCATGTCCTTCGGACATATTGCCGTCTCCCCTTAAAGGGGAGAAATTGTTGTCTTCCAAAAATTGCTTTGCAAATGCAAATGTGTTCGGGCAACCCTCAACGGTAATTAATTCCGCCTGCGGCGCAGCTTTGCTCATGTATAAGGCTGAAAGTCCCAATGAGGTGCCTAACTCTAAAATTGTTTTGGGTTGAAAGTAATTTACAAGGCGGAACAAAAGCTCGCCGTATTTTTTTTGCACAACACTTACTCTTGCGATGTCGGAGATTTTTCTTTTTTTATTTAGCTTTTTTGAGCCGGCGCCTAAATCTGTAACTTCTATTACTTTGTTGTTTCTTAAAAGTTGCAGGCGCAATTTGTTTAACTCATCGTAAGCGTAATATTTCTCCTTGGTTTTAATTACCTCGGTATACAATGTAAAAACAAAAGGCGAGTGTATGCCGTGCTCGTTCTTAGCCTTTAGTTTGTATTGCAAATACTTTTTTGCTTCGTAGGCGCTCATCCGCAAATAATTTCTAAAGCAAGAGGTTTTATGCTGTAACTAATTTCCACTTCTTCTTCATGGGGCTCGCCGTCTAAATGCACAAAGCTTTTTCTCTCCTTGCTAATTTTTACTTCGCTTGCATGGTAAGTCTCAACCCATTTTAAAGTATGTGCTTTTTTTAATATCACTTTTAAAATAACATAAGGTGTTAACCATTTAGAAAACGGTTTTAAAATGCTAATGGTAATTTTTCCGTCGTACATACTTGCTGTGGGGGCAATATAAAAATCGTTTCCATACTGGCCACTATTGCACAAAGCCAAAACAAAAGCGGGTTTGGTAATTTCTTTGCCATCGAATTTGACTGTGTAGTTTTCCGCTTTGTACGAAAAAAATTCTTTCCAAATCAGTTTTATATATCCCGATAAACCACGACCTTCTGTATTTTCAAACAAAGCGGCAATATGCGCATCAAAGCCCATGCCCGAGGCGCAGAAAAATAATTTACCATTTAAAACACCGGCATCTATCTTAGTTGTTTTTCCTTTTTCAATTTGCTTGAGCGCTTTTTTTAAATCCATCGATATTTTTACGCTGCGCGCCAGTCCGTTGCCCGAGCCCAGTGGTAAAATTCCAAAACGCAAATTATTTGCGCAGGCAAAAGAGGCCACTTTATTTACAGTGCCGTCGCCGCCGCAGGCAATTACATCCGTATAATTTTCGGCCAGGGCTTTTTGTTTTATTTCCTCAAAATATTCTAAAGAAGAAGAAACGGCCACCGTAAAATTTGGGTGCGAGAAATGCTTTTCTATAAATTCCCGTAAGTCCAGGTTTCTTTTTTTACCTGCCGAGGGGTTTACAATAAAAAGTATCTTCCTGTTGCCCATAATTAGTACGAAATTGCAAAAAAAAGCCCGATTTGGCATATGTTTTGTATATTTAAATAGCGAGGCTTGCTATGTTTTAATCAATAATTAGATTTTTGGGACGCTCGCTATTATACCCTAACTTTGTATTGAATTAAACAAGAATGGTATAATTTGAAATTAATTGAAAAGCAGATGACACAAAAAATACAGATTAAAGCAGGTAAAAAAATTGGGTTTATTCTTTGTTGTTTCTTTCTTCTTGGCTCTTGGCTCTCATCGGCCCAAACGCAAATTGCCGAAGGTATGTGGCGCGGCGTTTTAAAAATCGATCAAAAAAAACAAATTGATTTGCCCTTTATCTTCAATGTGTTTTACGCGGATAAACAACCTACCATAACCATCTTTAATGCCGAAGAAACCATTGTTATTGATGAAATAATACAAAAAGGCGATTCTATCTTTTTTGAGATGCCCGTTTTTGATTCAGAATTCCGTCTGCGCCTTTTTCCCGGTCAAATGCAAGGCAATTGGATAAACCACGCACGTAAAGAAAAAAACATTATTCCCTTTGAAGCAACATTTGGTAAAACACAACGCTGGAGCGCCGCCTCTTTAATACGCAGTAATTTCGACGGCAAGTGGGAAGCAACTTTTAGTCCGGGCACACCCGACAGCAGCAAAGCCATTGGTATGTTTAAAGAAAAAATGCAAATAATTACCGGCACATTTTTAACCGAAAGCGGTGATTATCGTTATCTGGATGGTGTGGTTGACGGAAAAAATTTTAGCATGTCGTGTTTCGACGGCTCGCATGCGTTTTTATTTACCGGCACTATGGACGAGAATAATCGTATTAACGGAATATTTTATTCGGGGGTACATTTTCAGGAAAAATGGACCGCAAAGAAAAACCCTAAGTTTGAATTGCGCGACCCCTACTCTATTACCAAATCTGTAAAAAAAGAACCACTTGAATTTACTTACACAAATACGGAAGGAAAAAAAGTTTCTTTAAGCGACGAAAAATATAAAGACAAAGTTGTGATTGTGCAAATCATGGGTTCGTGGTGCCCTAATTGCATGGATGAAACTGCTTACCTAAGTCAGCTTTATAATGTGTACGAAAAGAAAGGTGTTGAAATTATTGCCCTGGCTTACGAGAAAACGGATAATATAGAGAAGGCAACTAAAAATGTTTTACGTTTAAAAACAAAATACGGCGCACAGTACGAATTTTTAATTACCGGCTTAACCGGAAAAGAGAATGCGCTAAAAAGTTTGCCCTGGCTTTCGTCGGTTAGTGCTTTTCCAACTACCTTATATCTCAATAAAAAACATGAAATCATGAAAATCTACACCGGTTATAATGGGCCGGCTACCGGAAATGCTTATTTAAAAATGAAAGAGAGCATTGAAAGTTTGCTTAATGAATTGATTAAATAAATGTATTTTTAAACGAGCGTATTTCTTTTTTTAATTCCTTAATTGAAAAAACGTTGGTTATTACCAATGAAATTACAAATACTCCCGAAGAAGCCATTCCTCTTAAAAAAATCAGCAAAAATTTATTTTCTGTTTCAATAAACCACGCCGCTAAAACGGAGGCCGAAATTATTGCTACAATTTTAAGGCTGTCCCACGAAAAAGGTTGCATCTTAAATTTTACTTTTATTAAAATGAATCTTATTAAATTATGAATTACAGATATTAAAGCGGATGCAATAGCGGCGCCCATGATGCCATATACAGGAATTAAAACTACATTTAAAATAATTATACAAACAAGTAACAGAAAATAAAACACTGCGCCAAGTTTGTAAAAATTTGAATAGGTAATAATAGATTGATTTACGCCGGTGGCCGAATTAATAAATGCGCCTATGCAAATAATAATGGTAACCATATATCCCGAAGAATAATCGTTAGGCAAAAGCGATAATACAGGTTGTATGCAAACTACAAGTACACAGCTTAACAATCCACAAAAAATCATGAGGTATTTAGAGGAGAGTTTATAGATTTTAGCTATTTCCACGTGATTTTGATCGGCAAACAACTTGGATATTTTTGGCGCCGCTATCTTATCTAAAGCACCAAGCGGAGTTTCAATTACCAGTCCTATAAATGCGGCTATTGCATATACACCCACTTGATCCAATGACCTGTATTTTCCAACAAAAATAACATCCACATTTTTTATACATATAGCTGTAATTTGTATAAACGCCGAAATTAAACTAAAACCGATAATTTTTTTTAAGTGCGTGTTATTGGTAAAAAAAGAAAAGTTAAAACTTGGATGGTCGTAATGCTTTATGATAAGAAAAAGAATAACTAATTGTGTAAAATAAATTAAGGATAACGAATAAACGAAAGTATTTTGCATGGTGATGCCGTAAGAAAACAATAAAATGCATATTATAAAACCGGCGCGATTAAGCACCTCATTAACAAAGGTGGATATACTGCTTTTGTTTATAGAGTTGCAATAGGCTGTAAAAGCAAAAATCATACAATTAAAAAAAGCCAGCAGCATGATGGGCCAAAAGTATTCGGAGAAAATGGCAGCGTTGTTTCCGTAAAACTTTAATATAGCAGATTCAAAAAAAGAAACAATGGCAAAACATAAAACAAAACCAATTATCGGAAACGATAAAGCGAGCGTAAAAAAATAATTATGCTTTTTTTCTTTATTATAAAATATGGGAAAATACTTAACGATTACCGCCGTGATACCAATACAGGAAAAAGAAGCGAGGATAGTTCCAGCCGAAATAACCAGGCGTGTTATCCCAATCTGTTCTTTACTAAGAAAAAAGGGCTGTATATACAGAGTACTTAACATCCCAAGGATAATCCCAAGGTAGGTATACACCGTGTTTTTTATGCCTTGCCTTCTTATAACCGTCATTAATTACTGCTTACAAAAAACAAATATACTTATTTTTAAGAGGCCTTTAGTGCTAAATAGACTTATAATCAACAATATATATTGAATAAATTCTTGCAGCCCGTTCTCAATTTTTGTTTTGCTTATAACGGAGCAGGCGTCTAATTATTTCTTATATAATTTAAAATTTGGCTATTTTTACGCATGGGAAAATTAAAAGAGCTTGTTAGAACCAATAAAACATGGTATTCGTTTTATCTTTTCCTGCAAAAATTAAGGCGTCCGCGCATCATTTTTGATTTTCCTACAGGCTATTTTAAAAAACCACTTACAAAAAGTACAGGCCAACCCTATCCAATGGATTTGGATAAAGATAAATTAGCGCGCGAAGCCATTTTTTCGATGCAAGGAGATAATCTTAATTTTTTGGATTTTGGCGGCGGCGATGGCAAGCTTACCATTCTTTTAGGAAATGAAAAAAGTATTTTTTTTCCGCCTCGCTATGCCGAGAATAAAATTCTTTTTGAGAAAAAATTTAACTATTTCGGAATAGACCTTGATAAAAAATCGGAAAATATTATTACCGGCGATGTGTGTACTTCTGATTACTTAGAAAAAAACAAAAACTTTGTCGGTTTTTTTGATGTGATATACAGCAACAATGTATTTGAACATTTAAACAAACCCTGGGTGGCCGTAGAAAATATTTATGGCATGTTAAAAAAAGGAGGCATCTGTGTAATCGTAGTACCCTTCTCGTATCGCTACCACGAAGTGCCCGGTGATTTTTACAGATATAGTCATACTGCCTTACCATTTTTATTTAGCCTTGCCGGCGAGGTAGAAACCATAAAAACCGGATACGATTTATTTCAGCGAAGAGAATTTAATCAGGGCAACGGAGAATTTAACGACGTTTGTCCAACCGACAAGTTTGGCCCTTGGAGAGAGAGCTGGTTTACCCTTACAATTGTTAAAAAAATGTAAGTTTTTGTCCGTTTAGAAAAAATTCATTAGTTTTATTCTATTAATTAAATAATCATGAAAATAAATTTATTTTTTACTATTTTCCTATTGTCATTTCAATTGGGTACGGCTCAAAACTATGTTGTTTCAACGGCAGCCGGAAACGGAATTGCAGGAAACGTAAACGGCATCGCCACAAATTGCGAACTGAATGCTCCATATGGCCTTGCCAGTGATAATGACTCTTGTATTTATTTTGCGGACCTTCAAAATCACTCCATTAAAAAATTAAATATAAATACCAACATAGTTTCGGTTATTGCCGGAACAGGCGCGGCAGGTTATGTAGACGGAATTGGCAGTATAGCCCGATTTAACGGACCAAACAGTGTGTCTTATAAAAACGGATTCTTGTATATTACCGAAGCCAGTGGCCATAAAGTACGAAAGCTTGATTTGAACAATAACAATACAGTAACAACCGTAGCAGGCAGCGGAATTGCCGGATTCCAGAACGGGACAGTTGGAAACGCAAAATTTAATAATCCATTTTCAGCTTATGCTGATAACAACGGAAATGTTTATGTAGCCGATTACGGCAACCATTGTATACGCCTTGTAAGTAACGGGCAGGTAACAACATTTGCCGGCACTCCAACTTCATCCGGAAATACTAACGGCGCAAACCTTTCGGCAAAATTTAATAAACCAAGAAACATTATCGGAGACAGCAACGGAGACCTGTATGTTGCCGACTTGTTAAATAATATGATCCGGAAAATTTCCGGAGGAATGGTTTATACATTTTCAGGCTCTGGAGCACCCAGTTCGATAGATGGTACGGCCAATATGGGTTCTTATAATCTTCCTTCAGGAATTTCTATTACAAACAATGGCTATTTTTATGTTACAGATGCAGGAGGATATAAGTTAAGGAAAATGGACCCTACAGGGGCAATAACAACCATTGCCGGAAACGGTACTGTAGGCTTTATTGACGGGCCGGGCATTTCGGCAGAATTTGACGGCCTTGGTGGAGTTTGCTACGATATACATGGAAACATTTACATTGCCGATGCAAACAATAACAGAATAAGAAAAATAACGGTTCCCGAAAATGGTGTTCAATCTTTTAACTCTGTCGTTTTTTCTGTAATTGTTTATCCTAATCCTGCAAATGAAAACATTACCTTGCAATCGAAAAAAGAATTAGGAATCGTTACAATTTGTAATTCGCTGGGAGAAGTGGTTTATCAAAATAAAACGAGTGCTTATACTATTCAAATTGATATCAGTCAGTTTGCCAGCGGCATCTATATTTTGCAGGCGCAAAACCAACACATCAAGTTAATTAAGGAATAGTTAATTTTTCTTTAATTGCGTTTCAATGTGTGCCGCAAGTGCATTCACATCAAAAAGTTCCATCATCAATTTCCAGTTTTCTAAATTTTTGAGGATTAAATTTCTTCCAAAATCCGTAGTATAATCGGGCATAAAAATTTCGTTCGAGTAAATGTAAATTCCGTCTTTACACATACGATCTCTTTGCCTTAAAGAAATATATCCGCGACTTAACAGCTCAGCCTTAATAGAAATTCCGTAGGGCGTATCTTCATAAGTAGGCAATGGCAAAATTTCTACCTCCCAAAATAAAGGCGTAACAGTTGTCAACCCTTTTATAATCGAAAGTTCAGAGCCCTGCACATCCAGTTTAATAAAATCAATTGTGTTTACTTTTAATCTTTTCAACTCTGCATCTAAAGTACCGGTGATGATATCCGATTCAGTGTATTTAGAATACAAATCAAAATGCTTGTCGGAAAATAAATGCAGAAACGGAGTTCCCGGACGTTTTAGCGAAGATGCACCGGGATGTTCTTTTATATAGTAAAATTTTGCCGGTCCCTGCTTTTCTGCTAAAAATTTATCGATTACCAGATAACCCTGCGCGCTCAATTTTTTTGCTTCTTCGGGCTCTCCCTCGCACAAAATAATTTTACCAAAGTATTGTTTGTTTTTTTCGACAATATCAAGTAGTCCGTCGCGTGCACCTATATCCACACACACCAGTTTGGCATTTGAGGATGATGCATTTTTTACCAAATAGGTTTTATCGTTTATTTTGCCAAATTCATTCTGTATTTTGGTTCTGAACTCGGAAATAAATTTATCGAGTCCCTTACTTTTTGTAATACTTCTTATAGCATTCAAAAAAGCAACCGCTACTTTTATCGGAAACAGTAGAGCAAACGCCCATATTTTTACAATTATTCTTCTCACTTCTCTTTTTTATTAGGATAAAAAATTATTGGTAGCAGGATTTTTTATTTTTTCGTAAATATTTACAAGGTTACTATAATGCTGCTGCAAGGTAATCATATGCTTTGCATCTCCTTTTAAAAATGCGGAAACCTGATTGTATAAACCGGGTTTAAATCCTAAATCAAGTTTATTGTCAATAGCAATTTCGTTTACTGCCAGCTCTCCTTTTTTCTGGAAAGCTAATTTTTCCATAGGCCGCAAAATTAATTTTCCTTTTGCCGTGTTTAATTCCACGCCCCATCTGCCGGCCGAGCCCCAGTTTGCCTGATAACTAAAAATTACATCTTTAACAGTAATACCCGCTCCCGAAAATTGTTCGGCCGCCGGATGCCAATCGATAGTGCCCGAAGTAAAAGCGCACATTTGTTTTGGAAGCCCGCCAATATAAAAAGCTATATCAATTACATGCGATGAGTTTCCAAGCAACCAATGTTCAAGCGCCTCTTTGGTTTTTCCCAATGTTACTATTTCATGCGCCCACTCGGTAAATTCAAAAGAGAAAGATAATAGTCCGCCCTGCTCCTTAATCAACTCCATCGCTTTTTGAAAGGATGCGTAAAAGCGGCGGTTGTACGCTACGTAAGGTGTAACATCCGTACTCTTGAGCATATCAATCGTTAGTGCAATATCTTCCTGATTAATTCCTGCCGGCTTCTCTATTAAAATATGTTTTGCTTTGTTACTTATTAATTTACGAATTACTTCGCCCAGGTTTTCGGTATTTACCGTGACAATAAAAAAAGTATTTGCAATATCAATGGTTTTAATATAATCTTCTATTGGAGTGGCAAGACATTTCAATCCGGTTTCCTTTTCAAACGCCGCGCATTTTTCCGGGTTTCTGCCAATAGCTATGCCGTTTACCTGCAAAGCTTTCATCACTTTGGCGTAATCCTTAGCTATGCCGCCCGGACCAACTAAAACAACATTTTTATCTATGTAATTTTCCATACCTCCTGATACTTTTTATGCGACAACACATTTTTAACTGCCTGCAAAAATTTTAAATGCATTGCTGACGATTCATTATAAGAAACAACAGAACGCTTTCCTTCCATCAGTTCAACAAAATATTTTAAAGTTAATTGCGATTGAAAGGGATAAGCAAATTTTCGCGTTTCATTTTCAATCTTAACCAAGATATCGCTTCCTATTTCTTCTACCTCTATTTTTAAATCACCTTTTTCGATTACAATTTTAATTTTATCATACTCTCCCTCATTACACGCAATACTTAGCTTGCTCCCTTTAACGCTTGTAGCCGAAAGCGTTCCCAAAAGTTCAATATAGCCTTCGCGCTTGCTTTGTAAAATAGTTGTTTCATCCGAGTTTTTAAATTCGCAACTATTTAACGAATCGTTTGCCAGATAACAAAACAAATCTATAAAGTGAATGCTGTTGCTGCACATACCCCAATTATTACCAACAACATGCATATTTACAATTCCGGAGGAAGATTTTAATTTTTCAAAAATCCATTGGTAACTTTCAAAAGTGCGCCTTACTACGTTTACATAAACATTGGCTTTGCTTTTTTCGATAAGCGTTGCAGCTTGTGCATATTCATCTTGGGCTGAAAATAAAAATTTTTCGAGTAAAATATTTTTGCAATTGACAGCTTGTAATAAATTTTTCAATGCATTGAGGCGATGTTCAGAATTGGTAGAGATAACCCCAAAATCAACTTCGCTAGGAAGGCTCGTATAGTCTTTTTGGAATAATACTTTTACTTCTTTGTTTAAACTCCCCACTTCCTCCCATCTTGATCTACAAGTATCTAAAGAAGCTTGCGAGGGGTCTATTAAAATAATTTGTAGAGATTGCTTTGCCTGGCCAAATGCCTGCAAATGCCTGCTGCCTATGTTACCCGCCCCTATTATAGCTATTGTGCGCATGTTCTAGGTCAAAGATATACAATCTTTGCTTGCAAAAACCTCGCTAATAAGGTCTTCGAGCTCTTCATACGAGTTTTTATATTGTAAGGGGGCATTTTTAATATAGCGCCCCACAAATTTATAACAGTAAAAAAACTTAGCCTCATTGCCGTAAAAAAACGATAAATAAAATATGGCCGCCGAAAAAGTAGAAAAAACAAAATCAATATCCTTTTGATGATAAGCATAAATAGTCTCTACCGATAAATTAGAGTGCTCCGGTTTATCAAGCATAATAAAATCAATACCCAACGTTTTAAAATGCGCACGGGTAATTTCCATTATTTCGTTCGACTGAGAAGGATGCGGTTTAATGAGGATAATATAATCCTGCGGGTTTTTTATTTCCTTTAAACAAAGGTCAATATAATCGGTCCAAAAATTGGGCTCGGGGTTAAATTTTTCCAGGGCATCCATTAAAAAAACACCTAATCGTTTTGCAGAAGCGTTTTTAATTTGATCTAACCCTACATTTAAATTCGGTGCAGCTCTTAAAAAACCTTGGGTAAATTCCTCCTTATTTAAACACTGGTAAACCGGAAAAGAAATATTTCTTTTAGACAAATACCCATCGTACTTATCTTTAAAAATACAAATGAAGCCGTTTTTTCTTTGCTTTTTAATAACGTAAATATAATCCACCGTGCCATGTTCCATATAATACACCTTGGCAAAAGGAAATAAATGCTCAGCTCCGGCATTAAGCTCGGTTTGTGTTAATTGGTAAATTTCTACTTCTTCGTTTGTCGGAATCGTAATTCCCATCTCATCCAGTTTGTTTTTTATTTTTTGTGCAAGCTGTTCCGATTTCTTTTTTAAATGCTTGCTTAATAAACCTGCGTAAACATTTTTTATAATCGGTAAATGCTTAATCTTACGCATTACTTTTTCGCGCGCACTTGGCTTAAGGTCAAAATCATTTTCTATATGAAAAGAAAAATCAAGAATAGCAGACCAGCTATGCGTGGCTGCCGACTCGTGAATAAGTTCAATCAAAGCCTTTTTCTTCAGATAATGGTCAATACACAAAAAATCGCGCGCGCCTTCGGGTTTTGTCCGCTTGGCATAAGCCGCCATTAAAATGGTGCTGATGGGATTGCTTGTAATAAATAGTCTTACCATAGATGAAACAGGAATACCAAATATACTATGGAAGCGCCTATTGAGTATGTAATTTTGTTAAAAATATCAACACGCCACCGTACACAATATGTCCCCCGGCAAAATCCAATCAACCATAAATAATTAGTACATTTGCTTTAATCAAAAATTAATGAGTCTTACACAATACATATGGAGGCAACTTGTTAGGCTTAAAAACCCTACTTGCAGTATTGGCAGCGGTATTATGGCCAAAGATGTGGTTTTTGAAAAGCATGTTACCATTGAGTCCGGATCGTACATTGGCGCGCAAAAAATTGGCAAATACACCTTTATTGGTATGAATAGCTATGTGCATAAAAGCACCGCTTCTATAGGGGGTTTTTGTTCTATTGCCATGAATGCGCGTATTTCTTTACATAATCATCCTTTAGATAGAGTTAGCACGCACCCTTTTACGTATCATAAAAAATATGGTTTTGTAAACGAGAGCGAGAAAATTGCCGGAATTACAGATATAAAAACGGTTATAGGCAACGATGTTTGGATTGGCGCCAACGTTACTATCCTTGCAGGCCTCACTATTGGAGACGGCGCTGTTTTAGGAGCAAATTCGCTTGTTACAAAAGATGTGGAGCCCTATAGCATTGTAAATGGTACGCCTGCGCTGCACATTCGTTTTCGTTTTGATGAAGCTACCATTAAAAAATTACAACAATCAAAGTGGTGGGATTGGGAAGATGATAAAATTAAAAAGCATTTGGCTGAGTTCAAAAAGCCGGAAGATTTTTTGAAGTTGCTTTAATCCTATCAGTAATTTAGGTTTCATATTTTGGGCGTTGCCCGCGTCAAGCTTTAACTTTCAATAGAGTATTATTACGCGGACCGGGCTGCTTGCATTCGCTTTTTTTGCAATACAAAGGGCCAAAAAAGAGCTTCAACACCGTTGCAGCATCCCTAACGCTGAGCAGATAACCAAGATCAGAAAATTAACGTAGTTTGCATAGCGCGAAGATTTTATAAAGCTTCTTCACTCCGCCTTCACTTCTTCCAGCAAATCAGAATCAAACATATCCTGGGGAGAAATCATTTTTTCGTCGTACGGAATTTTTGCACCGTATCTTTTTTTCATAATAGTTTGCACTTCCTGCGATGATAAATCAAAATCTTTTAAAGGGCGCAGTTTACCTATTTCAAATTTATAGTTTCGTTCGTATAATTTCCATACAAACTCGCTGCAATACCATTCGTCGTCTTTCCAGTTAAAATAAATATCGTAATGCTTGCCCAATAATTTAACGGCCATCTGCCGCATTTTTTCATTGGTAGATTCGGTTAAAGTGTTTCCCGCTTTTACTCTTTTGGCAACAAATTTTCCATCCGCACTAAATTGTAAAAACTCATCTAAAGTACTTTTCATAACAGGCTCTACCGCGTGATACACATAGGTAGTTCCATTCTCAATAAACACAATGCCTACATGCGTATATTTTGATTTTGTGGCTAACTGAATGGCTTTGCCTTGTCCGCTTGCGCTGGTAATAAAAATAATATCGCCTGTTTTTAATTTAGGTTTGCCGGTAGTAAAAGCAAATTGATAAAATAAAAAGGCTGTTAAAACCAGTGGCCAAAAGAAGTTTTTCATACCTAAAAAACGTTGGCTCTGTGCAAAAATTGTGTAGGATTGTAAATTACAACATCCTTAGTATCAAATCGGGCATTAAGCCCAATACAAGTGTAACTATAGTGGTAATGCCTAACAGGAGCGCATGGCTCATTTCAAATTGTACAGGCTCTTCAGTCTCGGGCTTTTTAAAGTACATCGCTATGATTACTTTAAAATAATAGTACACGCCCACACAAGAAGTAAGCACAGCTAAAATTAAAAGCCATTTATACGAAGTACCAATAAGTGCCGTAAACACATAATACTTTGCAAAGAAACCTGCCGTAACCGGAATACCGGCTAAGGATAACATGGAGATTAGCATACCAAACGCCATCATTGGATTGCGTTTTGCCAGTCCGTTAAAGGCATCAAAAGTTTCGTTGCCTTTTTTACTTACGTGATATAATACCGTGAAGCTGGCGATAGAACCGATTGAATATGCCAATGAGTAATACAAAATAACTTTTACGGAGGTTAGTCCGGGAGCATTTGCAAGAATAGCCATTAACATAAATGCCGCATGACTGATACTTGAATATGCCAACATGCGTTTTACACTTGTTTGCGAAGCAGCGGTTATATTTGAAATGAAAAGTGAGAGTGCAATAACGATTGCCATTGCCATGCCCCATGTTTCGTTTACGCCGCCAAAAGTTACTAAAAACAAACGCATGAAAGCTGCAAAGGCCGCTGTTTTTACAATGGTGCTCATTAAAGCCGTAATTACCGTTGGAGAGCCTTCGTACACATCGGGTGCCCAAAAATGGAAAGGAGCGGCACTTACTTTAAATAACATAGCTGCTAACATCATTAAAACACCGGCATAGAAAAACAGCGGCATTTCTCCGCCGCTGATAGCGGCGCGAATTTGCATTAAATCAAAACTTCCGGTTGCACCGTAAATTAATGCGATTCCAAAAAGTAAAAATGCCGAAGCCAGCGAACCCATAATTAAATACTTAAAGCCTGCCTCGTTTGATTTTACATCGCCTTTTTTACTGGCCGCCAATACATACATCGGAATGGATAAAATTTCTATTCCTAAAAACAAAGTGGTCATATTAGAAAAAGCCGTAAGCATTAAAGCTCCCGTTAAAGCAAAAAGTACTAAAGAAAAATGATCGGCTACCGAAGTTTCGTTAGAGAAATAATCATTTGCCATAATAAACCAGAAGAAGGCTGTAATAATAATAACGCCGCTAAATGCAAGAGCTACATTATCAAAACGAATCATGTTGCTGAATTTAGCAAACACTTTATCTAAATAAGAAAGGGCGTGGCCATCTGTCAATTGGTTCCACTCAATAAAATTTGCCACATAAGCGCCCAGCACACCAATTAGCACAATGGCGTACAACCACTTTTTGAATTTAAAAATCTCGGCCATCATGGCCAAAACTCCTAATCCACCTATAATACAAAGTCCTTTCATAATACTACTTCATGTTTTGTAACAATACTTTTACTGCGGGCTCGGCCAAATCGTTCAATGGTTTTGGATAAACACCAAAGCCTATTATGGCTGCGCAAACTATTAGTAAAACTATTTTATCGCTTTGGGCAAGCGAACCAAAAACACCCAATGAATCTTTTTTCTCGCCCAACATAATACCCTGATACGAGCGAAGCATATAAACAGCCCCAAGTATAACAGACAATCCGGCAAGAGCCGCCATCATGTGACTGAATTGATAAACTCCCGTCAACAATAAAAATTCCCCAACAAATCCGCTTGTTAAAGGAAGTGCAACAGAACCCAACATTATAATTAAAAAGAGCACTCCAAATTGTCCGTTCATATTTCGGATACCGCCAAGTTTTTCAATTTCACGTGTGCCGGTATGGCGCATTAAAATATCTGCAATTAAAAATAATCCCACTACCGTAATACCGTGACTGAGCATTTGAATAACCGCGCCTTGCACGCCTTGTTGCGTTGCAGATAATATTCCCGCAGCAATTAAACCTACGTGAGCAATGGATGAGTAGGCTATTAAGCGTTTGTAATCTTTTTGCACTATGGCGATACACGAAGCGTAAATTATTCCAACCACCGATAAAGCGATTGCAGTGCCGCCCCATTTGGCTAATGCTAAAGGTACAACGGGTAATAACCATTTAATTAATCCGAAGGTTCCCATTTTAAGCATGATACCCGAAAGCATCATGGTTCCTTGTGTGGGTGCAACTACATAGGTATCGGGCTGCCAAGTGTGCAGCGGGAAAATCGGCATTTTAATAGCGAAGGCAAGGAACATCATCCAGAAAACAAATGTTTGCTGCGCCTCGGTTAAACTTCTTCCGGCGGCATATAAATCATTTACATTCCACGATTTTACTTCGCCGGTATGGTTGTATAAAAAGATTAAACCAATTAACATGAACAGTGAACCAAATAATGTATAGATAAAAAATTTGAAAGTAATTTTTCCGCGATTCTCGCCGCCCCACAGTAAACAAATAAAGTAAATTGGAATAAGCGCCAATTCCCAGAACACATAAAATAAAAATCCGTCGTTAGCCGTGAACACGCCTACCAAAGCGCTTTGCATTAAAAGAATTAATCCGTAAAAAGCATTTGGCCTTTCGTAAGTTGTTTTAAAAGAAGAAAGAATAATTAAAGGAACCAGGAACGTAGTGAGCAAAACTAATAAGAGAGAGATTCCATCGAGGCCAACCGAGAATTTAATTCCCAGCGATTCTACCCAAGTACAATCTAAATACAACATTTTAGAAGCAGCATCTGCTTTGAATTGAACGTAAGCGTAAATGCTCAATACAAACTGAATGACAGAAAATCCGAGTGCCGCTTTTTTTGCTCCCTCGCCCTTCATTAAGAATAAGAGCAGTGAAGCAATTAAAGGGACGATTATTAATAAACCTGTTAACATAAATAGCTATTTCATTAATGTAGTAAACAATATCACAATTACGCCGGCAACCATTGCCATAATATAAAAACCAATGTGCCCTGTTTGCAATTTTGCAACAAGCCCGCTTGTCCATTTAACCGATGAACCAACTCCGTTCACTATTCCATCAATAAGTTTCGTATCAAAAAATTTATAGAAGGCGCCCGAAATTCCGTCAAGCGGTTTGCGAATAATTGAATCGTAAAATTCGTCTACATAATATTTATTGTAAACTAATTTTTGCCAGCCCTTTAATTGTTTTTCGTTTTCTACAGGAAGAACCGAATTTTTAATAAACATCTGGTAAGCAAAATAAATTACCGCCAATGCAGAAACCACGGCAAGTCCCATCAACATCCACTCGGTGTTGTGTGACATGATGCTTGGATTTTTACGTATGATAATTGGGTCCAGATATTCGCCAATGAAATTATTAAAGTGCCAGAATTCTGGTAACCCTATAAGTCCGCCTACTACAGATAAAGCCGCTAATACAATTAAAGGAATGGTAATTGATTTTGGTGATTCGTGCAGGTGATGTTTTTGATCGTGTGTGCCGCGGAACGAACCCCAAAAAGTAAGGAACATCATACGGAACATATAAAACACGGTTAGCATTGAAGCAAGAACCCCTACAAACCAAAGTGTAGGACTGTGTTCATAAACATGTGCTAAAATTTCATCTTTACTGAAGAAACCTGAGAACGGAGGCAGACCGCTTATTGCAATTGTTCCGAGAAACATGGTCATAAAAGTAATTGGTAATGCCTTTTTCAATCCGCCCATTTTACGGATATCCTGCTCGCCACCCATTGCATGAATTACAGAACCTGCGCCCAAGAATAAAAGTGCTTTAAAGAAAGCGTGTGTTGTTACATGAAACACTGCGCTGCTATATGCACCAACGCCCAATGCCAAAAACATTAAACCTAATTGGGATACCGTTGAATATGCTAATACTTTTTTAATGTCGGTTTGCAATAAACCAATTGTTGCGGCAAACAATGCGGTGAGCGCGCCAACAATAGCAACAAATTCTGATGCGGTTTCTGACATCGAGTAAAAAATATTTGAACGCACTACCATGTAAATACCTGCAGTTACCATTGTAGCCGCGTGTATTAATGCAGAAACCGGCGTTGGGCCCGCCATTGCATCGGGTAACCAGGTGTATAATGGAATTTGCGCCGACTTACCCATGGCTCCAATGAAAAGTAGTAAGGCAATTGCAGTAATGGTTCCTGTTGGAGCGCCGGAAGCTTTATCAAAAACTTCGCTGAAAGTGATAGTTCCAAATGTTGTGAAGATTAAAAAGATTCCCAATAAAAATCCTAAATCTCCAATGCGATTCATTACAAAAGCTTTGTTAGCCGCTTTATTATACGCATTGTTTTTAAACCAGAAACCGATTAATAAATAAGAGCAAAGTCCAACACCCTCCCAACCCACAAACATTACTAAATAGTTATTGCCTAATACAAGAAGCAACATAAAGAATATGAAAAGATTTAAGTAAGTAAAGAAACGCGAGAAGCCTTCATCGTCGTGCATATACCCCGTAGAATACACATGAATTAAAAAACCAATGCCAGTAATAATTAACAAGAACCAGGAAGAAAGCGGGTCTACTAAAAACGAGAAGGGGATTTTTAAAGTATCTGAATTTATCCACGAAAAAATTTCTACTACTTGCGATTTGTTAGCCGCTCCGTGCAATTCCATAAATATTAAAACAGAAACAATAAACGAAGCAAGTATGCTAATGCAGGCAATTCCACCTGAAACACTCTTGCTTAATTTTTTTCCGAAGAAGCCATTAATCAAAAACCCGATTAATGGGAACAAAGGAATAAGGCCAACTAATTTTATCATACCTAACTTAGTTCTTTAATTTGCTTAATAAATCTATATCAATACTTTTTATATTGCGATATACCATACTTAAAATGGCTAGTCCTACCGCAACCTCTGCCGCGGCTACTGCCATAATAAAAAATACAAATACTTGTCCGCTTGCATCGTTGTGCAGGGTTGAGAATGCTACCAACAAAAGATTTACTGCATTCAGCATAAGCTCGATGCACATAAAAATGATGATGGCATTTCTGCGCGCCATTACTCCTACCAAGCCAATTATAAATAAAATGGCGCTTAGCAGCATGTAGTAGTTAATTGGAATTCCGTTTATCATATTACTTTATTTCTTTTTTTGCTAATAAAATTGCTCCGACCATTGCAGCGAGTAACAATACTGATGCGATTTCGAATGGGAATAAAAATTCCCCGAACAAAACTTTTCCTAAATTTTTTACTAAGCCGATTTGAGAAGCTCCCGACGACTGCAACTGCAATTGCTCTGCACCTTTTAAAGTGCCAACCATTACAAATAGCAGAACG
Source organism: Bacteroidia bacterium (assembly GCA_038214655.1). Classification (GTDB taxonomy): domain Bacteria; phylum Bacteroidota; class Bacteroidia; order B-17B0; family Aurantibacillaceae; genus PALSA-968. Next base: position 85,360 of record JBBQRR010000013.1, read on the forward strand.
CCTCCTATACAACCGGCAATAATTTTTGTGAGGATATTTTTTTGTGGTTCCGAGTCTTCATTTAAATTCATAAGCATAAGCACGAATAAAAATAAAACCATAATGGCTCCGGCATAAACTACAATGTGCACTACTGCAAGAAACTGCGCGTTTAACAAAAGATAATGCCCGGCTATGCAGAAAAAAGTAAGTACCAGATAAAGCACGCTGTTAATAGGACTGCGGGTAAATACCACCATTAAACCAAACATGATAGCCAGGAACGATAAAATTCCGAATAACCATTGTGTAATACTATAACCTAATATCATTTACAATTTATTTATTGACGATCTAATTATTTTTAATTTTATTATTTGATTTGGCTGTTCTTGCCGAAGCCGAAAAAATTTTATTTAATTCATTTGCCTCTTTAAGATTAGCATTGATAACGCTTTCATCACCCTTTCCATACGCTTTTAATAAATCAAGCCAATATTCCGATTCATCAGCCTCTTCCTCTACAATCTTCAATTTATTTATAAAATCCGGTGAAGATTTGGCCTTGCATGCTGCTCTATAATTAGCGCCGACTGAAGTGCACGATTTCAAGAGCTGATAACTCACAACATCGTGTGATTTACATTTCGGTAATTCATCAACCATTTTCATGACACTCAGTGCAAAATCGAAAGTTCTCTTTTTTAATATCTCCGGGCTCATTTCTTTAAATCTATAAATTGTCAATTTCTAAATCGTAAATCTTCAATGTTTTCCTTTATTTAATTTTTTTCCATCAAACAACTCGTTGTGCTTTAAGCCGGGTATTTTTTTAAACGCTAATACCTCCGGTGTTTGGCGCTTGCTTATATCAATACGCTGCGTCATTTTTTCAAGCAGCCTGTCTTTACCGTAAATAAAATCTTCGCGCTCGTAATCTGTATCTACAATTTTCTCGGTTAAAAATATGGCTTCTTTAGGGCAAGCTTCTTCGCACAGTCCGCAAAAAATGCAACGCAACATATTTATTTCGTAGGTGCTTGCGTATTTTTCTTCGCGGTATAAATGTTCTTCCCCTTTTTTGCGTTCGGCACTTTCCATGGTAATGGCTTCGGCCGGACACGCAACCGCGCACATGCCACAGGAGGTGCAACGTTCTGCCCCATTCTCGTCACGCTTTAAAACGTGCTCGCCACGGTAAACCGCAGAGGTCTGACGGGTTTCCTCAGGATATTTAAGAGTAGCGCGCTTTTTAAAAAGGTGACTGAATGTAATCATCATTCCCTTGAAAATAGCGGGTAAATAAAGGCTCTCCATGAAACTTTGTTCCTTGTTAGAAACCACCTTACTCCTATTTGTTAATTGTAATGCCATTTTTTATCTGTTTACAAAGTACATTACTACCGATGTTATTGCAAGATTAGCCAATGCCAAGGGAATTAAAATTTTCCAACCTAAATTCATTAACTGGTCGTAACGGAAACGCGGCAAGGTCCAGCGTACCCACATAAACACAGAAATGAAAATTAATGTTTTGGTAAAGAATGCGCCGAAGCCAATTAACGAAATCCAAACAGAGCCTTCCTGCAATCCCATGGCGTTGTACAATTCGTGCGCGTACGGAAAATTGTATCCGCCAAAGTAAAATGCCGACATAATTGCCGAAGAAATAAACATGTTGATGTATTCCGCAAATAAAAATAATCCTAATTTCATTGAGGAATACTCAGTGTGATATCCGCCCACTAATTCGCTTTCGCACTCGGGTAAGTCAAACGGTGCGCGGTTTGTTTCTGCCAATGCGCATATGAAGAAAATTAAAAAACCCAGTGGCTGATAAACAAAATTGCAAAGTCCCGCGTCTTGTTTTTCTACAATTTCTCTCAGACTTAAAGTTCCACCGGCTGTAATTACTAACGCGATAACGGCCAAGCCCATTGCTATCTCGTAAGAAATCATTTGAGAAGAAGCGCGAATGGCACCGAGTAAAGCGTATTTATTATTAGATGCCCAGCCTCCAATCATAATTCCGTAAACACCAATAGAAACAACACCAAATAAATAAAGTATGCCAATATTTATATCGGTAATTTGTAAAGCGTAAGTAGTGCCGTGCACAACCACATCTTTTCCCCAGGGAATAACAACACCCGTCATAAGTGCTGTTACCATAAATAAACATGGCCCCAGAATAAAAAGAAATTTATTAGAAACGTTTGGTACAATCTCTTCTTTAAAAAATAATTTTCCGCCGTCGGCCAGAGGTTGCAAAATTCCCCAAGGTCCTGCTCTATCCGGGCCAACACGGTCTTGTAAGAACGATGCGAATTTTCTTTCCCATAAAGTAGAGTACATGGCAATGACCAGCGACAGAGTAAAAACTCCCACACACAAAATTGCCTTGTATAGTATAAAACTCATCATAGTTTACGGACGTTTATCAATATGCATAAAACCTAAAGCTTTTTGTTGTTTCATCACTTGAACTTTTAAATCATTTAAATTTTGATAATGATTTTGCGAAATAACCGAGTGATGTGAAATTGGCGAAGGTCCTTCAATAACCCAATCTGATTTTCTTTTGTGCTCGAAGCGGCACGAGTTGCAGATAAATTCTTCTGCCTCGCCCCATTGGTCTTTTCGCGCAGTTACACGTTGTACTTCTTCTCCTTTAAACCACAAACGTACTTTGCCGCTGCACTTATCGCATTTGCGGTGTGCCTCTACAGGTTTTGTAAACCATACGCGTTGTTTAAAGCGGAAAGTTTTATCGGTTAATGCTCCTACCGGACAAACATCAATTACGTTTCCGGAGAAATCATTTTCGATTACGTTTTCTATGTAGGTAGAAATTTCTGCTGCATCGCCGCGGTGCATTACACCATGCACGCGATTGTTTGTAATTTGATCAGCCACTTTTACACAACGAAAACACATGATGCAACGCGTCATATGCAATTTGATATATTTTCCGATATCAACCATTTCAAATTCGCGGCGCTTAAATTCGTAGCGCGTTTTTTCTGAACCGTTGTTATATCCTAAATCCTGTAAATGGCACTCGCCTGCCTGATCGCAAACGGGACAATCTAAAGGATGATTGATTAATAAAAATTCAACTACTCCCCTACGCGCTTCTAAAATTTCGGGCGAAGTAACGTTTTGCACTTCCATTCCATCCATAACTTCTGTTCTGCACGAAGCAACAGGCTTTGGCATTGGGTTTGGATTTGCAGTGCTTCCTTTGGTAACTTTTACAATACAAGTACGGCAATAACCACCGCTTGTTTTTAATTTGGTGTAAAAGCACATGGCAGGAGGTGCCACAGCA
>JBBQRR010000014.1:0-85609 GCA_038214655.1 Bacteroidia bacterium
TCCCTTTTTCCCTTGTGTTTTGTAGCGTATTAACTTCATTTTTTTGTATAACTTGTTTATAACGTAAATATAATCATAATTATTTGATTATCAATTAGTTATATCGTTATTTGTTAACAATTTGATTTTTAGAACTCCCCTTTAGTATGATTTGGAGATGGTAGACTTACCTCTTTTTTAAAGAAATAAAACCAAAATAAAAAGCCCGCCATTTTTTTGGCGGGCTTAAAAAGAGTCTTATTAAAAAATTTATTTCTGCACCATAATTTTTGTTTTGCTTATTCCAAAACCATTATCAATGGTTACAAAATAGAAGCCCGAATTAAGGACAGAAACATCGAGTAAATTACTGTAAGAAGTAAGTGTGGTGTTTATTACTTCTTCGCCAAGTGCATTGGTTATTTTAACCGTGGCATTTATATAATCGTTGCTGGCCTCAATTGTTAAGGTGCTGTAAGCAGGGTTAGGATAAACGCTTACATAAGATTTTTTAGTGAAGTTAACTTCTGCAATACCCGAGTATTTAAACGCGCCGTTTTTATCAAATTGTTTTAAACGATAATACGATGTGCCCGTGTAGGGCTTAGCATCTACACCATTATAAAGTTGCGTAATAATACTGTTACCTGTTCCATTAGCTTTTACCGTTGAAACATATTCAAATAAACTGCCATCTACACTGCGTTCAATGTTAAAGTGGTCGTTATTAGTTTCAGAAGCAGTTGCCCAATTAAGTGCTACATCGCTTCCTACAGGTTTTGCAGTAAAATATAAAAAATCAACAGGCAAAGAATTCCATCCGGTATTTTTGCTGCCCAAAGTAAAACGGCTGAAAGAATTAAACGCGGTTGGGGCAGAAGTAGAAGTAACATTGCCGGCTTGTGGTGTAGCAAAGTTTCCTAAAGCGCAATTTCCGCCAATATCAAACCAGGTGGTTGGCGACCCATTGGTGTTTTTTACAATGGTAAGGTTAGAACCCTGAAACACACCGTCATTTACATCAAAGTAAATTGTGATGGCCTGATTGCCGCTTAAGTTAGCGGCAGAAGAAGCTGCTCCGCCTGTAATGCTGCGATCAACATCCCAATAATGCACACCCGAAACAGTATCAACAGTTGCAGGTAGATTCCACCCTAAAAACGTTGCAGGCGCATTGGTTAATTCGGCTTTGTAAGTATACGACGTAGCCGCATTGTGCAGCAGCGCTAAAGAAATAGGCCTCCAATCGCTTGCTTTACCAATTGGGAAGTTAAGCGTACGGCCACCGCCGGCGTTTAAAGCCATATCGTAATTCATCGGCCCGTTTACAAAACTTGCTGCGTTTCCAATTGTAGTGGTTGCAGCATTATTCATATTAAGAATATTTGCTGAGGTAGTAATGATGTTACCCGTTGTCATGGTAAGCGAAGTAGAAACATTTATACGGCAATTTAAAGTAACATCAAGCGCTGATTTGCTCATTACAAGCTGCGTAAAAATTGGCGTGTTACCCGTTGTCATATTAATAGTTTGTGCGTTACCTCCACTCATAGTAGCTATACCGGCTGCAGCAACACCAAATGTAATGGCAGTTGCAACAGGAGCAGTTACTGTAATATTACCATTGTAGGTACAGTTGGCGTTATAGTTTGGCCTTAGAGCACCGGTGTTGCTTTGCACAAACGTTACATTACCATTGTAAGCATCTGCAGTTCCGTTAGCCATACCTAAAATAAAAGTAGATTGGTTTGTGATAAGTGTGGTTCCGTTAAATGTATTTCCACCGGTCCAATAGTCGTTAGCATTACCGCTAACTTTTGTTAAAGTTGCGGCACCACGGAATGTGCTGTTAAGTACATCTATTTGCTGAGATGAACCGATTACATTATCATAAAAAGAAGAACTTCTTAGTTGTAAATTGAAATTTGCACCTGTAATACTTACGTTAGAAGTGTTTCCGGCAGTGGGCCCGTTTTGTGTAAAATTTCTGATACTTAATAGACCTGCAGTATAGGTAGAAGTATTTATAGTTTTATTATCTGCCTGTGTGCAAGTTCCGTTATTTGCACCAAAATAAATACCAAATACGCCGGTACCTACCGAGTTGTTTAAGGTAACGTTACCATTGAAAGCAGTAGCGCCTGTATAACCAAAATGAACTACGTTGGTAGAACCGCCGCCATTACCTACGTTGGTTACAGTAACATCGCCGCCAAAAGTTACGGTTGAACTTGTTCCCTGTGCAAAGCGTATATAGTTGGCAGAGTTTGTACCGGTGCTATTAATAGTAGTAGTGCCGTTTACTGTAAACGAAGAACTGTTACCCTCGGCAAAACGTAATCCGTTATTTGCCCCCGAAGTAGGATTGTTAGTGGCAATAAGATTTCCGGTAATAATTGCAGTAGCGCTTGCTGCTTCACAGAATCTGATTCCGGAATTGGCCGCTGTAGATCCGGTATTATTTAAAGTTACATTACCGCCAAATGTGTTGTTGGTAGAATTGTAAGCTGCGTAAATAATATTTGAACCTGTATTGTTAAATGTAACGTCGGTTAACCATTGGTCGTTAGTACCGTTACCAAATAATAAATAACCGCTACCGCTGTTAGTCATTATCGAAATACCAGTAAAAATATTATTACCGGCACTGCCATCGTTGGTTGTTCCGTTTTTGGTACAGGTGGTTCGGCCACTAAAGGTGCAACCGTTAAAAAATAAAGTAGGGCTTACTGCTGTAACGTTCCCTCCAAAAGCAGAGCTGGGTCCAAAAGTTAAATTACCGGTTCCCGTAAGTGTAAGGCTTTGCGCTGTAGCACCTGTTTGGGTAAAGTTTCTAAGTAGTAATTGTCCTATTGAGAAACCGGCTCCTCCAATTGTAATTGTTTTAGCTGCAGCAAGGATGGCGGTTCCGGTATTACTGCAAAACAATACACCTGTTCCGTTTCCGGTGCTGGTTACAGTAATGTTTCCGTTAAACTGACTGTTACCTGCCGAGAATTGCGCCACAGAGATGAAGGAAGCCGCGGCAGTGGGAGCGTTATTAAAAACAACATTTCCACCAAAAACATTTCCTACACTGTTGTAGGCTACATAAATATTACTGCTTCCGTTATTATTAAAAGTTGCATCGGCGTTAAATTGGTCAGAGTTTGTATTTCCAAACATTAAATAACCGGCTCCTGTATTCGTCATGGTAGCCGTATTATTGAAAATGTTTGTTCCGCTACCTGCGTCGTTAGTGGCTCCGGTTTTGGTTGAGTTTACTGTTCCGTTAAAAGTTGCACCGTTAAAATAAAGATCAGCACTGCTGCTGGTAATGTTTCCACCAAATAAAGAACTGCGTGCAAATGTTAATGTTGTATTTGCTCCGGTAAACGGTAAGTTAATAGGGGCGCTCCCTAACTGTGTAAATGTTCCGAAGTATAAAAAGCCTGCGCTAAAACCTGCGCCGCCAACAAATATTGATTTTGTAGCAGCTAAAGTTGGTGTTCCGGTTCCGCTTGAGTATCCTAAATAAATTCCGCCCGTTCCAATTGAGCTAACTGTAATATCGCCATTAAATGCGTCGGCAGAATTGTAGCCAAGCATAAAATATCCTGCGTTACTTTGCTGATTAATGGTGCATGTAGAATTAAAAATATTAAGATTTCCGTTGTTGTGATTATTTGTTCCGCCGGTTTTTGTAAAGTTTGCTGCGCTGCTAAAAGTTGCACCTTGCACATATATATCGGGTGCGCTCGCCGTAAAAGATCCGCCGTACACGGAACTGCGTGCCATTGTTAAAGAAGCTGTGCCGGTAAAAGTTAAGTTTATTGGCGCGTTACCCAATTGTGTAAAGGTGTTCATGTATAAGAAACCGCTGTTGAAACCTGCACCGCCAACCAAAATTGTTTTTCCGGCAGCAAGGGTTGGTGTACCCGCGTTAGCAACCCATCCTAAATATATTCCGCCTGTTCCTATTGACGTAACAGTAATATCATCGTTAAACAAATCGTTAGAGTTATATCCTAACATGAAATAACCGGCATTACTTTGTTGGTTAATGGTACAGGTAGAATTAAAAATATTTTGATTTTGTTGGTTGTGATTATTTGATCCGCCTGTTTTTGTAAAAGTAGCTGCGCCGTTATACGTAGAGCCCTGCGCCCAGATATCCGGAGCAACAGCCGTAACTGCACCCCAAAATGTACTTGTTGGGCCAAGATATAATGAAGCTGTTCCGGTAAGCGTTAAGTTCATTGCTGCATTTCCTAATTGTGTAAAACGTTCTATTTGTAAATAACCAACGTTATACCCGCCGCCACCGATAAAAATTGTTTTGCCGGCCGCCATTGTAAGCAACGAAGCAGCGTTCCATCCAAAAGCAATACCAACAGATCCACCAATTTGCGTAACAGTAACGTTGCCGTTAAACTGATTACCTACCGAACTGTTTGCAAAAATAATTCGCTCCGTACCGTTGTTATTAATAAATACATCGCCATTATAAATATCTGAGGCTCCGTTAGCAAAACCAAAAAACCCTGCGGCCGTACTATTAATGGTAGTAGTTGCGCCATTAAATGTATTTCCGCCATTTGACCATTCGCCTGTGGCACCGTTTTTAGTTACGTTAACGTTGCCCGAGTAAGTTGCTCCGTTTAAAAGTATACGCGGAGAAACAACTGTAAAATCTCCGCCAATGGCTGATGAGGGCCCAACCTGAATATAGGTAGTAGCTCCGGTAAAAGTAAGGTTAATGGGTGCGTTTCCTAACTGCGTGAAACGTGGCAAGATTAAATAGCCTGTATTAAAACCTGCGCCACCAATCGAAATTGTTTTACCTGCAGCTAAGGTAGCGGTTGAAGCACCTCCGTTGCAAAAATTTATGCCTAATCCCGATCCGGTATTTGTAACGGTAATATTTCCGTTAAAAAGATTTCCCGCTGTATTCCATGCCACTAAAATTCTTTCGCTTCCCGAATTATTAAATGTTACATCGGCATTCCAATTATCCAAAGCCCCGTTACCAAACATGAGATATCCGGCGCTGGTATTATTCATTGTTGTGGCTTGGTTAAAAGTATTTCCACCGGTACCGGCATCGCTGGCTGCTCCGGTTTTTGTGCAGGTTAGTGTGCCATTAAAAGTGGCTCCGTTAAGATATATGTCCGGCGTATTAGAGGTAATGTTTCCTCCAAAAAGCGAATTGTTAGTAAAATATAAAGCGGTACTGGCCCCTGTAAATGTTAAATTCATTGCAGCATTACCCAATTGAGTAAAAGCACCAAAAGATAAAAAGCCTGCGCTAAAACCTGCTCCACCAACTAAAACTGTTTTACCGGCAGCAAGGGTAGGCGTACCTGTTCCGTTTACATATCCTAAATAAATTCCTCCGGTACCTATTGAGGTAACAGTAATATCACCATTAAACACTTCGGCTGAATTGTAGCCCAGCATAAAATAACCACCGTTGCTTTGTTGGTTTATGGTACAGGTTGAATTAAAAATATTTAAATTTCCGTTATTATGATTGCTTGCTCCGCCTGTTTTTGTGAATGACGCTGCCCCATTATAAGTTGCTCCGTAAGGATAAATATTAGGAGCCGTAACAGTAACACTGCCACCAAATGAGGAACTTGGGCCAAGTTGTAAATAGTTAGAGGCAACGTCCAATGCAAGGGTGATAGCGGCATTTCCGTTTTGTGTAAAGCGCTGTAAAATTAAATAACCCGCTGTAAATCCTGGTCCGCCAATGCTCATGGATTTAGTTGCAGCCTGTATGGCAGTTGCAGCAGCATTGCCACAAAAATTTATACCCAAAGAACTTCCGGTTGAGTTAAAAGTAATATTTCCGTTAAATTGATTGCCTGCAGAAGTCCAGCATGGCAAAATACGTTCTGAACCTGTATTTGTAAATGTAACATCGCCGTTCCACGTATCTGCCGTACCATTACCAAACATTAAATAGCCTGCACCGGTATTTGTAAATACACTTGTGGTTTGAAAAATATTTCCGCCTGATCCCTGGTCGTTGCTTGCGCCTGTTTTGGTTGAGGTTACTGTACCGTTAAATGTAGCACCATTAAAAAATAAACCGGGTGAACTACTGGTAATTGCACCACCAAATAGAGAGCTGTTTGCAAAATATAAATTAGTGCTGGCACCGGTAAATGTAAGATTGATGGCAGCGTTACCTAATTGCGTAAAGGTTCCAAAATATAAAAATCCCGAATTAAATCCTGCGCCGCCAACCAAAACAGTTTTTCCGGCGGCCAATGTAGGTGTACCCGTGCCACTCGAAAAACCTAAATAAATTCCACCGGTTCCGGTTGAGCTTACTGTAATGTTATCGTTAAATTGTTCGGCCGAATTGTAACCCAGCATAAAATAGCCGCCGTTGCTTTGCTGGTTAATAGTACAGGTTGAATTAAAAATATTAAGATTTCCATTATTGTGATTACTGCCACCGCCTGTTTTTGTAAAATTTGCGGCGGCGTTAAATGTTGCACCTCTAACATAAATATCCGGAGCAGTAACTGTTACTACACCATTAAAAGTATTCGCTACGTCAAATTGTACTGCGGAAGAACCCGTTGTTGTTATGGTTTGCGCGGTGGCGCCGGTTTGTGTAAAATGACTAAACACTAAGGCGCTTACAGTAAATCCGCCGCCGCCAATTGATACTGCCTTGCCATTGGCAAGGGTTGCAGATGCACCCGCCGTATTCCAACCTAAATAAATTCCTGTAGCCGTAGCACCGGTTTGACTAACACTAATATTTCCGTTAAACGCATTTCCCAACGAATTATAGGCAAGGATAATACGCTCCGAGCCGGTATTATTTGCTACTACATCATTGTTGTAAGTATCTGCGATTCCATTACCCATTAATTGATAACCGGGACTTGAATTATTAAAAGTTGTGGTGCCGTTAAATGTATTTCCTCCGGGACAGGCGTCGTTATTTCCACCATTTTTTGTCCAGGTAAAATTACCGTTGTATGTACTATTTGTGGTAGAAAAATTAGTGGCAGTAAAAGTTACGTTTCCGTTGAATGTTGTTGTAGGGCCAACTGTTACAATGCTGGTTCCGGTTGTAGTAATTGATTGTGCCGTTGCGCCCGTTTGTGTAAATCGGTACAAATAAAGCCTTCCGCTCGAAAAACCTGCTCCACCTACTGAAAGTGTTTTGGTATTTGCAAGTGTTGCGGTTGCTCCTGCGTTTTCGCAGAAATAAATATAACCTGTTCCTGTATTTTCTACAGAAATATTTCCGTTAAAATTAGTAGCGCCTAAAAAACAAGAACGTAAATTACCGGAACCGGCGGCAGTAATGGTCATTGTAACGTTACCGTTGTAGGTGTTTGCGCCCGTAAGTTCCATCAATAAATACCCGCTGTTAGAAACCTTTAATTGCGTTGTTCCGTTAAAAGTAATTCCCAAATTTGTGCGAAAATTTCCGGTACCTGAATTTTCTATAGTAGTAGTTCCGTTAAAAGTAGCACCACCTGTACCCGTTGAATTTCCTGCGCCGCTCTGATTTAAAGTTGTTGTGCCGCCAAAAGTACCACCGTTAATAATGATAGTTCCGCAAGTAATATTTACAATACAATTTGCTGCAAACGTAGTATTGGTTGCCGCAAAGGTGGTTGAAGTTGCAACTGTTGATGAGAAAGTTCCGTTTTGTACTGCACCGGCAGTAAATAAATTAACGCCTGTACTTGTAAGTGTAAATCCACCCAAATTCAATGTACCGCTGTTAGTGGTTACGTTTGTAACACTGGTATTTGCAACCAGCGTACAGTTGTTACCTGCTGCAACAATTATTATATCATCACCGGCGCCGGGAATACCGTTTGGTGTCCAGTTGGTTCCTACATTAAATGCGGTTGAAGTAGCCCCGTTCCAGGTATAAACTACTGCAAAATTGGTGGCCCAAAAGCCGACACAAAACAAGATACTAAGGATAAATTTTTTCATTGAAAATAGAGTAAGGTTTCCTTAAAAAGGATTTAGGCACTAAAATAATCGTTTAATAAAGCTCCATCTTGTAATTCCGATAAACGACTTTATTACCCTACAAACAACAATTTCAAAAATAACGTGTAATTAACTAACAATCAATAGCATACTTAATAAACGCAAATTCGCCTTAAAACTCGGCCCTTTTACCTCAAAAATGGCAAACGAAATTTGAGTTTTTTGATCTCTGAAGGTATGTAAGTAATTTTCTACCTTCGTGTGCTTAAGACAGAAAATACGATGGATAAATTTTCTTATATCGGAACAAGTGATGTGAGCGCGATTGATGATTTATTTCAACAATATCTGCGTGATGAAAATTCGGTAGATGCAAGCTGGCGCGATTTTTTTAAAGGATTTGAATTTGCAAGAACTTCTTACAACGGCGAAGGCGCCGTAATTCCGGATAACATCGCTAAAGAATTTAAAGTAATTACGTTAATAAACGGGTATCGCCAGCGCGGCCATCTTTTTACACAAACAAATCCGGTGCGCGAACGCAGGCATTACACACCTACATTAGATGTAGAAAATTTTGGCTTAAGCGAAAAAGATTTAGATACTGTTTTTCAGGCCGGAAATGAAATCGGCATCGGCCCTGCAAAACTAAAAGACATTATTGCCCATCTTCATCAAACCTATTGCGGCAGTATTGGCGTTGAATATTTATTTATGCGCGAACCACAATCCTTAAAATGGTTGCAAGAGCGAATGGAAAAAACACGCAACACACCCGCGTTTTCTATTGAAGAAAAAAGAAAAATTCTCGAAAACCTTACACACGCAGTTGTTTTTGAAAATTACCTGGCCACAAAATTTGTTGGGCAAAAACGTTTTTCGTTAGAGGGAGGAGAAGCTTTAATTCCGGCCGTGCACGAGCTGATGGACTTTGGTGTTGAAACCGGCATTGAAGATTTTGTAATTGGTATGCCGCATCGCGGAAGATTAAATGTGCTAACCAATATCATGCACAAAACGTACAAAGATGTTTTTACAGAATTTGAAGGAAGGCCCAGCGAAGATTCTTTATTTGACGGCGATGTAAAATATCACATGGGTTACTCATCCGATCAAATTCGCGACGGCGGAAAAAAAGTGCACATAAGTTTAACACCAAATCCTTCGCATTTAGAAACAGTAAACCCGGTGGTAGAAGGAATTGCACGCGCAAAAATTGATAATTTGCATAATGGTGATTATTCAAAAGTTTGTCCGATATTAATGCACGGCGATGCAGCTATTGCCGGGCAAGGCATCGTGTATGAAGTAATTCAAATGAGTCAGCTTGACGGATATAAAACCGGAGGAACTATACATTTCATTGTAAATAATCAGGTTGGATTTACTACAAATTTTATTGACGCGCGTTCTTCAACGTATTGCACCGATGTGGCAAAGGTTACTTTGTCGCCGGTGTTTCATGTAAACGGCGATGATATTGAAGCGGTTTGTTTAGTGTCGAAATTAGCGATGGAATTTCGTCAGACTTTTCACCGCGATGTTTTTATAGATATTTTATGTTATCGTAAATACGGACATAACGAAGGTGATGAGCCGCGTTTTACACAACCACTTTTGTACAAAGCAATTGCTGCGCATGAGAACCCAAAAGATATTTATGTAAAAAAATTAACTAACGAAAAATCTCCGCTTGCCGATGAAGCAAAACAAATTGAAAATAATTTTAAAACAGAATTAGATTCAAATTTAGATGAGGCGAAGAAAGTTGAGAAAGCCAAAGTAACTTCTTTTTTAGAAGGAAACTGGACGGGAGTTAAGATGGCAACAGAAAAAGATTTTGAGCAATCGCCCGAAACGGCGGTGAGTGAAAAATTATTTTTGGAACTCGCAAAAAAAACAACTGAGCTTCCTAAGGATAAAAAATTCTTCAATAAAATTCAAAAAGTTTTTGAAGATAGAAAAGCCATGATTGCCCATGATACGTACGATTGGGCCATGGGCGAGTTGTTGGCTTATGCTTCGCTGATGAGCGACGGGCATCATGTACGATTTAGCGGACAGGATGTGGAGCGCGGAACTTTTTCGCACCGACACGCTGTTGTAAAGTTAGAGGACAGTGAAGAAGAATATATTCCTTTAAATAATGCCGGCACAAAGGGTGAGTTAAGGATTTTTAATTCTTTATTGAGTGAATACGGCGTTCTTGGTTTTGAATACGGGTACGCATTTGCTTCGCCAAACATTTTAACCATTTGGGAATCGCAGTTTGGCGATTTCTTTAACGGCGCGCAAATTATCATTGACCAATATCTTGCTTCGGCCGAATACAAATGGCGCCGCATGAACGGTTTGGTGATATTGCTGCCACATGGGTACGAAGGGCAAGGCCCCGAGCATTCATCCGCGCGCATGGAAAGATTCTTGCAATTGTGTGCCGAAAATAATTTACAAATTATTAATGCTACAACTCCCGCGCAACAGTTTCATGCTATCCGCCGTCAGTTAAAACGCGATTTCAGAAAACCACTAATTTGTTTTACACCTAAAAAGTTATTGCGTTACCCAAGTTGCGTAAGTAAACTAAAAGATTTTACGTCCGATAAATTTCACGAAGTAATTGATGATGTTAGAGCCGATGCAAAAAACATAAAGCGTATTGCTTTCTGCTGCGGTAAAATCTACTATGATTTAATTGAACGCCAGGAAAAAGAAGGAAATAATGACATTGCTTTTGTGCGCATCGAACAATTGTATCCTTTTCCGCACAAACAGATTGATGCAATTTTTAAAAAATACGCTAAAGCAAAAGAATATTATTGGGTGCAGGAAGAATCTGAAAACGCGGGCGCATGGCGACATATTGAACATACACTGAAAGGTATTGATCTAAAATATATTGGTCGCGCCGAAATGGCAAGTCCGGCCACGGGTTTTTCTAAACGACATGCCGCAGAGTTGGAGGAAATTCTAGGTAAAGTTTTTACTAAAGTTTCAGTAACTAAATAAAAAAATTGGAATGGGAAAATTAAAAGATAAAAGTTTGAAAGATATTCTTAGCAGAAGTATGGCGGAGAAAATTTTAGCAGTAGAAACCATTTGGGATAGCATAGCCGAGGAAAGCGATAAAATACCTGTTAGTGAGGCGCAACTTACCCTGATAAAGGAAAGGCTGGAGGAATACAAGAGAAATCCTTCTAGCGTAAAAACTTGGGAAGAGGTGAAAAAGAATTTTTTGAAGAGAAAATAGTATGTTCTCCGTTTTTATTACACCCGAAGCGGAAATGGATGTTTACGAAGCAGGCTTTTGGTATGAATTCAAAAGGAGTGGGTTAGAGAAAGAGTTCTTTATTTGTATTGAAGCCTCAGTAAATCTAATTACAAGAAATCCATTTTTGTTTGAAGTATTATGTGAGGAAGAAATAAGGAAAGTAAATACAAAACGATTCCCTTATGGCATCTATTATTATATTGACAAAAAGAGAATTGTTATACTTGGGGTATTGAATTTAAAAGATAACCCCGATAAATGGAAAAGTAGAAAACTAAAAAGCTAAAATTTGAATTATGGCAATTGTAGAACTAAAAGTACCGAGTCCCGGAGAATCAATTACTGAAGTAGTAATTGCGCGCTGGTTAAAACAAACCGGAGATGTGGTTGAAAAAGATGAGCCGCTGGCCGAAATAGATTCGGATAAAGCTACGCTTACACTCAACGCCGAAGACAGCGGCAAAATTGAAATTCTTGCGGCGGAAGGCGATACAGTTAAAGTAGGGCAAGTAGTTGTAAAGATTGACAATTCGTTTAAACCGGAGATGAAGTCGGCAGTAAGCAGCAAGCCGGAGGCAGTAGTGAGTAAGCAGGAGAAAAAAGCTGAAGTAATTGCTGAGAAAAAAGAAACTACTTACGCAAGCGGAACTCCGAGCATTGCTGCCAATAAAATAATGGCCGAGAACGGAATTAAATCCGCACAAATAAATGGAAGCGGAAAAGACGGGCGCATTACAAAGCAAGATGTATTGTCTGCGCTATCAAACGGAATTCCAAAAGTGCACGAAATTTTATCAAACTCATGGCAGGGAGGAAGAGATAAGGACAAGAAAAAGATGACCGCGCTGCGCAAAACAGTTGCAAAAAGATTAGTGGCGGTAAAAAATGAAACAGCGATGCTTACAACTTTTAACGAAGTTGATATGAGTGCGATTTATGCTTTGCGTGCTAAATACAAAGACAAGTTTAAGGAAGTGTATGGCACCAATATTGGTTTCATGAGTTTTTTTACAAAAGCAGTTTGCGAAGCTTTGTTTCATTTTCCGGCAGTGAACGGGATGATTGACGGCGAAGAATTGATATATCATAAATATTGTGATGTAGGCATTGCAGTAAGTGCTCCAAAGGGATTAATGGTTCCGGTTTTGCGAAATGCAGAATTGATGAGCCTTGCGGAAATTGAAACGGGAATAAAAAATTTAGCTATCAAAGCACGTGACGGCAAACTTTCGATGGAAGAAATGCTTGGCGGTACTTTTACAATTACCAATGGCGGAGTTTTTGGCTCCATGATGAGTACACCAATTATTAATCCTCCGCAAAGCGCTATTTTAGGAATGCACAACGTAGTTGAGCGCCCAATGGCAGTAAACGGAAAAGTAGAAATTCGTCCGATGATGTATGTGGCTTTAAGTTATGATCACCGAATTATTGATGGACGAGAAAGTGTTGGTTTCCTTGTAAAAGTGAAAGAAATGCTGGAAAACCCGAGCCGAATGTTATTTGGCGGCAAACAGCCTGAGGAAGTTTTACTGGGACTGTAATTTTTTATTTTTTGCGCTATACTGTAAATGAAGAGTTGCCACAATATTTCTTTAGCCTTACTTTTTCTTCTTAATTCATTTTCCTGTAGGTTATTTTCTCAAACAAAAAAGGCGGATAGTGTTTTCTGCGATTGTAATAAAGCACGTGTCGTTAAAATTGCCGGCAATCAAAAGGTAGGAGAGACAATGGCTCCGATCGGCTTTGGAAAACTGCAAGAAATTTCTTCGGCAAAACAAAAAAGTAAATTCACTTTTGAGAAGGAGCATCATTCGGCGTGGTATAAATTATTTATTAATGTAGATGGAAATTTTTCTTTCGATATTATTCCGGTTAAGCCGGATGATGATTATGATTTTATGGTATTTAAAGCTGGGAACAATAATTTTTGCGATAGCCTTCAAAAACATAAAATAAAACCTGTAAGTGCAAATATATCGCGCGATAAAACGGAATTGGGAGGGAAAACCGGCCTTAGTTTAAAAGCAAAAAAGGAATTAGTGAAGGAAGGGATAAACGACGCTTACTCATTGCCAATGAAAGTTAAAAGAGGAGAAATTTATTATTTAGTGCTGGATAACGTTTATGAAAATGGGGCAGGGCACACCATTCTTTTTTACTTTGCGCAAAAAGTAGATATTAAAGGAGTTGTAAAAAATGATGCGGATAAGCCGCTTATAACAACAGTTACTATTACCGATATTAAAGGCGCAACGATTGCTGAAACAATTACAGATGCCAAAACGGGTGCTTATGAGATAAATACAATCTTCAGAAAAAACACAACGTATTCTATAAATTATTTTAACGACAGCTCTTTTGTTTATTCAAAAACAATTTCTATAAAAGATTCAGTTCAATTAAGGAATATAAAGGTTGTATTGCCAAAACTAAGGAAGGGAAAAAAATATTCAATTGGTGCTATTAATTTTTATGGTGGCTCGCCCGAATATCTGGCAGTATCTGTTCCTTCAATGGAAAACTTGAATAAACTAATGCAAAAAAATAAAAACTTAAGAATTCAGATCGAAGGTCATACCAATGGGTGCGACAAGGGAGTACAATTATTGTCGGAACTAAGGGCGGATGCGATAAAAAAGTATCTTGAAAGTAAGGGAATTTTGAATACGCGTATTGAAGCAATTGGCAAAGGTTGCAGCGAGATGCTTTTTCCCAATGCCGCTACAGAAGCGCAGCAGGAACAAAACCGGCGCGTGGAGATAAAAGTTTTGGAGTTTTAAGAATATTGCCCAACTTTAAACAAAATTAAAACATGAAAATAGTCTGTACAATTTTATTTCTTTTTACGGCTTTCGTTTCTTTTTCACAGAGAAAACTTTCGCCAATTAAACACAAACCCAAAATTGATACCATGATGATTAAGCGCACCGGCGCCGATGCGTATGGAATGAAAAAATATGTGATATGCTTTTTAAAAACCGGGCCCAATAAAAGTTTAAGTGCCGATTCAACTAAGAAAATTGTGGCGGCGCATTTAAAAAATATTCAAAATCTCAGTAATCAGGGTAAATTGGTTCTTGCCGGTCCTTTTACGGATGGCACCGAGCTGGAAGGGATTTTTATTTTTAATGTAACAACCGTTGAAGAAGCAAAGAAACTAACAGATACTGATCCCGGAGTGCAGGCAGGAATTTTTTCTGTAGAATTGCACCCCTGGTACGGCTCTGCCGTTTTAATGGATGTGCCACTACTTCATACCAAAATACAGGTTAAAAGCTTTTAATACACGGGCGGTAAATCAAAGGCGTAATTTTACCTAACTTTGCGCTATGCGTTTACTCTTTTCAGAAAATATTAAAGTAGCCTTTGCCTCAATAAAGGCAAATGCAATGCGCACCATTCTAACCGCTTTAATTATTGCCATTGGTATTTGGGCCTTGGTAGGCATTCTTACAGCTATTGATGCACTAAAATTTTCTATCTCCACAAATTTTGCGGGCATGGGCTCTAATACGTTCACCATTCGTAACCGAGGTATGAATGTGCATATTGGAAAAGGTGGCAAAAAAGCAAAGACGTATCCAAAAATTGGGTATTACGAAGCAAAAGATTTTAAAGACAAATTTAATTTTCCGGCAACGGTGGCTATTTCTACAATGGCAACTTTTACAGGTAAATTGCAATACGGTTCCACTAAATCAAATCCAAACATACAAGTGTTTGGGGTTGACGAAAATTATTTAATTACGTCGGGCTATGAATTAAGTAAGGGAAGAAATTTTTCTTTGTTTGAAGTAATGAGCGGAACGCCTTCTGTTTTAATTGGCAGTGAAATTGTAAGTACGGTAATGAAGACCGAAAAAAATCCAATAGGTAAACAAATTCGTATAGGCAGCGCTAAGTATACTGTTATAGGAATTTTGAAAACCAAAGGAAGCGGCATGGGTTTTGGCGGAGATAAAATTTGTTTGATACCCATACAAAATGCGCGCAGTGCTTTTCCTAAACAAGACGCTACTTTTACCATAAGTGTTTTTGCCTCTTCTATAAATTTACTAGATGTGGCCGTGGCAGAAGCCACCGGCCTTTTCAGGCAAATACGAAAAGTGGTTGTTACAGAAGAAGATAATTTTGAAATTACAAAGTCCGACTCGTTTGCAAATTTGCTGATTGATAATATGAAAAAAGTTACCATTGGCGCAACGCTTATTGGCATTATAACATTGTTGGGCGCAGCAATTGGCTTAATGAATATTATGCTGGTATCTGTAACCGAACGTACCCGAGAAATTGGAATCAGAAAATCATTAGGCGCCACTAGCGAATTAATACGTAATCAATTTTTAACCGAAGCGGTTGTAATTTGCTTGCTGGGCGGAATGCTTGGAATTATTTTAGGTGTGGGATTGGGAAATGTTTTATCGCTGCAATTAGGCGTAGGTTTTTATATGCCTTGGAAGTGGGTGATAGGCGCTTCTTTCCTTTGCGTAATTGTAGGTTTACTATCCGGAATAATCCCCGCAACGCGTGCCGCCAAACTCGATCCCATCGAGAGTTTGAGATACGAGTAATTAGTCAACAGCCTTTCTCAAAAATAAAATAAAAGGATACATAGCTTTAAACCCATCCGCCACATGCGATGCAAATTTTGCACTATGAACAATTTTATCATCTACTTTGGTATAAGCAATGAAGTGCTTGAATTTTAAATATTCAACTGCGGGATTTTCTTTGTCGTAACCTTTAGGCGGGTTCACCAATTTTTCTTCATCACTCAGCTCGCCGCCAAAGAATTTCTTAAAATCTTTATGCGCCAGTATTTTTTTGAAATCTTTAAAATTATAATCAATCTCCTGCCTTATAGAAGCCAGTTTGTTTGGCTCGGGCATATAACTGCCGCCCGCAATAAAGCAATTGCCGGGATCCAGGTGTAAATAATAACCGGGTATCACATTATCTTTGGTGCCGGGCATCATCCGCGACCCGAAACTTGTTTTATAAGGCGACTTGTTTTTTGAAAAACGGATATCGCGATTAATCCGGAACAAGGTTTTTTTAGCTTCCATTTTTATAAGTGCTTTGTCAAATTTCCTGCACTTATCAATTACATCGTCAACAAGGGCAGTGAATTCTTTTTTTGCCTCTTCATAGTGGGGTCTGTTTTTATCAAACCATTCCTTCTTGTTATTCTTTTTTAATTTCTTTAAAAATTCCTCTGTTTTTTTCATCGTGATTATAAAATTTACGAACTTAATCTTGTCAAGCCGAGCGTTTCGAGGTTTATGTAGGCCGTTCTCGACTACGCTCGAACTGACATGCGTATTATTCGGGAATATTCTCCGTCATTTTTTTGAAGAACTTGTAATTGGCCAGAAACTCTTTTGCCACAATCCGCAGAAGCGTATAGGTAGGTATGGCAACAATCATTCCCCATACCCCTGCAAGCGAAGAGGCAAGTAGTATCACAATAAAAATTTCTAATGGATGAGCCTTTACACTGCTGCTGAATAAGAAAGGTTGAATTAAAAACCCGTCGAGCATATTCATTCCTAAAAGCACCCAAAATATTTTTGACATGATGGGGCCTATCAAAGCTAATTCGTTATGTTGTAAACTTCCGGTTACACCCAAAACGCAGGCAAAAATAAAACTTATAACAGGGCCCACGTAAGGTATTACGTTCATTACTCCTGCAAAAACACCAATGAAAAAAGCGTTGGGCACATCCAGAAAATAAAGCAAGCTGCTAACAATTGTAGTAACGATAATAACATCAATAAACAAGGCAACAAAATATTTACTAAGCATGCTTTTGGTTGTGCGTAAAATATCTTTCATCTCCGCTTCGTACTCAACAGGCGTAATTAAAAGAACCGTGCGGTAAGCAAGTTTATTGTCTTTTAATAAAAAGAAAGTAATAAAACTTATAATTAAAAAGCCGCTGGCAATACTTCCAAAAGCCGATAAAAGTTTATCAAGTAAAAAACCCGCATTGCCGATATTTGCAAAAGAAGAAAGCTGACTGTAAACGTTCTGACTTATTTCTTTTTCGGTACCCACATTAAGCAATAAGCTTTTTAGTTGCGGAAATTGATTGATTACATTTGTAAAAACGTCGTGAAAATTTAAGGTGGAAATAAATTTGCCCTGTTCAATAATAAGTGGCACAAAAACGTAGAAAAAAGAGAAAAACACCGAAAGTATTGCAAGCAATGATGTTAATGCAATAACGGCGTCGGGCAAATGTTTTTCTTTAATGCGTATTTTGGAAAGTATTTTTACAAAAGGCTGTGCAACAAGCGCCAGAATTGTGGCTACCAGCATGTAAATTACAATTTTTGTAAAAAGAAAACAAAACGCGCCAATGCACAGAATGGTTAGGGCAAGAATGATTTTTGAGCGGTTGTTTGAAAACATAATGTTAAAACAAAGGTACTCAAATTTTAATATCTGCAAAAGGCCAAGATGGGACACAGATAATTCAGAAAAATCACATAAAAGAGTTAATTTTGGAAACGCGCAATCAAACGAATAGAAATTTTTATATCTATGAGCCACGAAGAACATTTAAAAAGCTCCGATTTTATCTCGGATATAGTAATCGGCATGAGCGATGGCCTCACGGTTCCATTTGCCCTTGCAGCGGGATTAAGCGGAGCGGTGGATAGTAACGGAGTTATTATTACAGCAGGCGTTGCCGAAATTGTTGCAGGTTGTATAGCCATGGGGCTTGGTGGTTATCTTGCAGGCAAGACCGAGCAGGAGCATTATGAAAATGAGTTAAGGCGCGAGTACGAAGAAGTAGAACGCGTTCCCGAAAAAGAAATGGAAGAAGTTAAAGAAGTTTTTGCCGATTATGGTTTAAGCGTTGAATCACAAAATATAATTGCCAACGAACTTTCTAAAGATAAAGACAAGTGGGTTGATTTTATGATGCGCTTTGAGTTGGGACTGGAACGGCCTCACGCCAACCGTGCGCGCAATAGTGCTTTAACTATTGGTACATCTTATATTGTTGGTGGCTTACTTCCTTTATCGGCATATTTTTTTACCTCAAAGCCTTTTAACGGACTTATTCTCTCGTTGATACTCACAACGCTCTGCCTTTTTGTTTTTGGTTATTTTAAAAGTAAAGTTACCGGCCAGCAGCCTTTTTACGGTGCACTAAAAGTTACGCTCATTGGTTTAATAGCAGCAGGCGCCGCTTTTGGAATTGCTAAGTGGATTTCTTAATTGGGATGAATTTGTTTCTGAATTTATTTATTGGGGCGTTCCCGCGAGGCGAAGTAACATTAGTTTCCAAATTTTCATCGGGGTCGCTCGCGGTCGGGCCACAGAGGGGTGCCGTTTTTTGCAACAGCAACTTTGTGCTTCTAAATAACATAGTGCTTTAGCTGTGTAATTTTCAATGCGTCTTTGTAAGTACAAGACAAAAGAACCCCTGCGGGCCCTCTGTGTCCCTAACGCAAATACAAAATCTCAATAATTTATTTTTTCTTCTTCTTACTTGCTTTTGCTTTTTTATTGAATTCAACGCAAAGGCCAATCCAGTAATCAAAATCTTTTTTAGATTTCATTCCTTCTTCGCTTATGTAGACATAGCCTTTCATGGGGCGCCCGACAAAATCCATTTCGCGGCAACCCTTTTTCTTTAAAGCAGCTTCGTACAAATCGGGGTCAATGCGACACATCATATCATCTTTTATAACACCAACGCACATTTTTCCATTCAGCATATAGCAAGAGCCGCCAAACATATATTTTTCTTCCACCTTAGGTAAGTGTGCTACGGCTTCGCGAATGCGGTCGTTTAGTTTTTCGTTAAATGCCATGGTTTTAATTTTTTAAACTTTTATCCCAATAACATAAACATCATCGGTTTGTTCCAAATCGCCCTTCCAATCCTCAAATTCTTTCGAAATTTTTTCTTTTTGCTCTTTCATCCCCACGTGCTGAACGCTCTTCAATAATTCGTAAAACTTCTTTTTCATAAATTTTTTTCCTTTAGGCCCGCCAAACTGGTCGGTAATGCCATCCGAAAACAGGTAAAAGCAATCGCCGCTTTGCAATTCAATTTTTGTATCGGTTAATACTTTTTCGCCGCTATGCTGGCCCCCGATTGGAAATTTGCTGGGCTGATATTCTGTCAACTCACCTTTACGTATCAAAGCAATGGGGCGGTTGGCGCCGCTGTAATGCAGTATTTTTTTCTCTACTTGCAAAGCACAAAATGCAATATCCATTCCGTCACGGCTCTCGGTCTCTTCGTCCTGCTTCAGGGTTTTACGTACCTTTTTATCCAATTCATATAAAGCCAGGTCAACGCCGTGCACCTGATTTTCGTTTACAATCATATTTATCATATTAGAGCCAATCATGCTCATAAGCGCGCCGGGAACGCCGTGCCCCGTGCAATCTGCACAGGCAAATAAAAAGTAAGCGTCAACAGTAGTAAACCAATAAAAATCTCCGCTTATAATGTCTTTGGGCTTATATAAAATAAAATATTCTTTCACCCCGGGGTGCACCAGTTCTTCTGAAGGAAGAATGGATCTTTGTATTTTTTTTGCATAATTAATGCTGTCGGTAATATCTTTATTCTTTTCCTTTATTATTTCTTCAGCTTTTTTCTGATAGGTAACATCATTATTAAAAATGCGTATTACATTGTGCTCAGGCATATAGCGGGCACGCTGCGAGTAATAATGCTCGCCAATTTTTATTTCAGCAAGGTAATTTTCTATTTCACCGCTTTGTAATTTTTCAAAATGTTCGTTAAAAGGAACAAGTACAGGATGCTTAAGTTTTTGCTCATTTAAATCAGCAAAAACTTGTCTGCAAGCAGGATTGATATAGGTAATATTTCCCTTTAAATCAATTTCTATAATCGGACTGGGATTTTGCTCCGGAAAAGAAGCAAGGCGCGATAAATTTTTCTGAATTAATTTTTGCTCGGTTATATCGTGCGAGTAAATGCGGATTAAGCCGCTATCGGGAATAAAATATATTTTTTGTTCAAACACACATTCATCCAATTTCACTTCACGCTGAAAATCTTTTTTTTCATGATTGCCAATCCCCTGCAGTAAATTATGCGAAATTCCCTTCTCCCTTAAATCCGGAAAACGTTTAATGGCGGCCGGATTCAAATAAGTGGCTTGCCCTGTTTCCGAATTTACTTCAATTACCGGGTTAGGGTTTTGCTCTGGAAAAAGCGAAAGGTTAAATAATTTTTTTTCTGTTTGTTTTTGTGAAGTGATATCAGAAGAGTAAACGCGTATTAACTGATTCGCTTCAATAAAAAAAAGTTTTTGCTCAAACACTTTGTCGTTTACGTGAACCTCACAAGTAAAATTATTGAGTTCGTGCTTATTGGAATTGGCAAATTGCTCTTTAACTGTTTTAAATAAAGGATGCGCAAGACCTTTGTCGATAATGTCGGGAAAGTGTTTTTGTGCTGCCGGATTATGATAGGTAATTATTCCTGCAAGGGATATTTCAATAACCGGATTAGGGTTTTGCTCCGGAAATGAAGCCAGTCGTATTAAGTCGCCTTCGGTGAAACTCATTTGCAGAGTAAATATAGCAATATTTCTAAAAGTACTATGCAGGCCTTAATCCCGCCAATAAAAAGCAGGGTAAACACAAAATTTAAATCTCCTTAGCAGACCTTCCCGGCCAATAAGCAAACAATTGTTGTATTTACCCTGCTAAAAACTCGTTTACCTATTTTTGAATAATAATGGTTTTATTAATTTGCCCGAACGCGCTTGAAACTTTAACCAGATAAGTTCCCGCATAAACAGCCTGTACATCAAAGTAAGCAATGGTGCTGCCTTTGTAAATTTTTGAAGCAGAAACCAATTTTCCGTTAATGTCAAACAGTTGAACATCTAAATCAGCCTTTACTAAATTACCAACCTGCACGGCAATTAAATCGCTTGCCGGATTCGGGAAAACAGAAACTTTGAGCTGGGTAAACTCATTTTCGTTTATAGACGAAGCAGCTGTGTAAGTTGTAGTGGTTTCAGTAATAGAAGTAACTTTTCGGTTAGCCCAAATGCCATAAAAAGTGGGGCCAATCACATACGGATAATACGAATTCCATTTCGAATCAACGGTTGCAAAGTAGCAATAAGTTCCGCCAGGATATTCAGGTGTTACACAAAATCTTCCGTTATGATCATCCAAATAATCGGATGAAGCCGGAGCGGTGTATAAATAATCTTCTCTGAAATATCCTAAGGGATAAGTAGTACTAACTGCCGGTCCGGGGGTAACAGAAGTTCCTGTAGAATAAGTTGTACGTGTTGTAATATTTCTTAAAGTGTAACTAGATTTCATGCGCACAATAGCACCTGTTCCATTGGCGTTTTGATACCCGTAAGCACCGTAAATAGGAAAACCATCGTAAGCGTACCCAAGTAAAGGAGAATGCTGCGTGCTGTCAATAAGATATAAACCATCAGCAAGATATAAATTACAAACTGTAGAAATTACATTTAAATCTAAATTAAAAGCGCTTGGGTTTTGATGATGATGATAATTTCCCATAGCAGGATGCCCTTTTGCACAATCAAAGCCGCCTTTCTCTCCAACAACAGCATCTCTGTTCCAAACACCGTCACCGGTACCACCAAGCGGCCCCCCTTTTAAACAACCGCAAGAATTCGACCACGAAACTCCGTCGCGATAATCAAATAAAGCAACACCATTTATAAATACACCTATGTCGCCACCGGTTGTTGAAGTTTGGGTTCCGGTATTTTGCACAGGTGCTAATGGAAATTTAAAAATTGCATTTTGATTGGATGCGTTAGAGGGATTGCCGTCTAAAAACGGACCCGTAATATAAGAAGGCACTCCCTTAGTAGAAATGTAAACATTGTTCGCCGAGTATTGCACGGTTTGACAATTCACTAAAATATTATTTGCAATAGGGGTTGAATTACCGCTGGCATAATAATTACCCGTTAGTGTTGTATTTTGCAACCACGAAGTAATAGCAGGACTAAGTTGTGCCTTGCTGATTGTAGCAGTAAGCAATAAACCGACGTAAAATATTTTTTTCATAGATGGTGTTTATAAGTGTTATAGTAGTTAGACGCTCTTAATTTTGTTTTCCTTCGCTTGTAAGTAAAATTTCTTTAGGGTATCTGAATTTGGGATTAAAAACAAAATCTAAATCATTGAGAGTCAGTAAAAAAGCTATTAAATCTACCTTTTCGTCAGCACTTAATTTTATGGGGTTTTTTAACTCATTAGCCAATGTAGGGCCCTGCTTGATGCCGTTTGAATAATGATTGAGTACCTGATTGAGTTTGCTGAATCTTCCGTCGTGCATGTAAGGATAGGTATAACTCAAATTGCGCAAACTCGGAATTTTAAATTTTAAACTATCGGCACTTTGCTTTGTAATCATCCATTTTCCAAAATCGTTTAAAGTGGTATCAACAGGTAAACCGTTATTGGCAAAATCAAAATTTGAAAAAAGTGGCTCAATGTGACAGGCATTGCAGTTTTTTTGAAATAAAGCGTAGCCTTTTTTTTCCTGCTCCGTAAATTTTTCTTTGCCCGATTTTACTTTGTCGTATTTAGAATTAGCCGAAATCAAAGTAAGTTGAAATTGCGAAAGCGCCTTTAAAACTTTTTCTCCGGTAATAAGGCTATCGCCAAATGCAGCATAAAATAAATTTTTGTAAAGTTTGGTTTGATTTAATTTAGCAATTACAGCTTCTATTTTCTCGCCCATTTCTTTTGGATGACTGATGGGAGCCAAAGCCTGCACATCTAAATGATTGATGGCTCCGTCCCACATAAAAGTTTTGTGCCAAGCTAAATTCATTAGGGCAGGGGCATTGCGGCTGCCAATTAAATCTTTAATACCATGACTTAGGGCATGATCGGTGTGCGCAAAAGCATTGAAAGACGAATGGCAGGATGCGCAGGAAATCGTGTTGTCTTTTGATAGAATAGGATCGTAAAACAAAACCCTGCCCAAAGTAATTTTTTTATCGGCAAGCGGATTTTTTTTGAAATCATAAACCGGTGTCGGAAAATAAGCCGGGTAGTTTAATTTATAAATTGTACTTGCTGTAAAGGCAGAGAGTAGAAGGAGGCATATCGGCACTAAAAATTTAAATCTCATTCCTGAACTGAAAAAATAGTTTGATACAATTTAGCAAGCTTTACCGCGTTTTCGCCCGGCGACATAATTTCATTGGCATTTTTTAAATCAATTCCGTTTAAAAACTGATCAAGGGCTACATTAATTTCAATTATAGAATTATTTTTTGCCGGCAGGTTAATTGTTTGCAAGGTGGCATTGGGACTTTGATATCCGCCAATATGAAATTGAAAAATATTATTTCTGGTTTTGCAAACTTTGCTTGTGCCTTCTAATTTAAAATTGATATAACCGCTTTGCCAGGCCCAATACATTCCGTTCATGGGATCTAAATCTCCGCCCATTGCGCCTGATACATTTGTTGTGCTGTCTACCCCCACATTAAATTTTATGGCGTCGAAAACCAAATTTTTTTGTTTTATTTCCAGCTCCAATCTTTTTTCAATATCAATTAAGTAGCAATTGCTTTTAGAATGATAAACTACTTTTCCGTTTTTTAATAAAGTGATGTTTGAAATGTAGAATCTGAAAGTTTCAATACTAAGACTGTCGTTATTGGCTGTCGAAAAATATTTTTTGCCTTGTTCAACTTTTACGGTTCCGTACATGGGAACGAATTTTATTGCAAGGCCCTTGTTCTGAGAGAACGCAAAATTTATCAATATAAAAATTGCAATAAAAAGTAAGTAAACTTTTTTCATTTTCCTTCCCGAAGATACTAATTTCCCGGAGGAGGAGGCGGGCCATCCGGGCCTTGTAGAGAGCGGGGCGGTTTGGGCGCCATCATTTCTAATGCCTGATTAATTACTTCGTCAAACTTTTTTTGCTGCTCAGACTTACAAATACCGCGCACTTGCTTAAAATGATTAAAAGTCAATATTTCAATTTGTTTTTGATAAAGCGCCATGCTATCGGCTAATTGCATGCTTAGTACCGAATCGGCCGGCAAATTTTTAAGTAAATCAAAAAAGCGATGGTGCATTTTGTGGCTTTTTTCCTGAATCATTTGGGCGTTCTCGTGATGCTCTTTGCGCAAGGCATCAAATTGTTTTATTTGCGCTTCGTCAAAATTAAGTTCATGCGTTAAAAATTCAAAGGCTTCTTTTGGCCCTTGCGACGGGTGTGGTGGCGGTGGCATATGGCCCTCGTGATGTTGCTTGCCCGTCCACATAAAAGCAAGGGTGGCAATATTTACCAGCAATAAAACTATAATGGTGATTTTTAAGAAGCGATTGTTTTCCATGTTTTTAAAATTGAGCAGTATTTATATAAGAAAAATATTCTTGTGCAACAGGATTGGTGTTTTCTGTTTTTGTTTGTGATGTTTCGTTTGTATCGGCAGATTTCGTCCATACAAAAACATTTACAACTATAAGCGCGGCAAAACAAGCAGCAGCCTGCCAAATAATGCGCGGAGCGATAGGAATAACTCTAGCCTCCGACTTTTGTAAGCCACTCATTACCTTTTCATATAAAAAAGCATTGGCCTCCGCTTTTTGCAAACCGCTTAAACTATTTAAAGTCTTTTCTACTTCGCTTTGTATGTTCTTGTTTTCCATTTATTGGGTATTAGACGTTAGGTTTTCCTTAAAACTTGCGCTCAACCTTCATTTTTATAATAATCTCCCAAATATTTCTGCAAATTGGCCTTTGCTCTGAATAATAAAGACTCAATAGAAGAAACCGACAATTGCATTACCTCGGCTATTTCCTGATAGCTTAGCCCTTCTACTTTATTAAGGGTAAAAGCTGTTTTTTGGTTTTCGGGAAGTTTATCAATGGCTCCAAATAAAACCGCGGCTCTTTCTTTATTTTCTAATTGTACGCCGGGATGCACAAAAGTGACCTGCTCAACCAAAGGCTCGTTGCTTTCTGCTCCAAAAAGGTTTTGCATAAAACCAAAACGCTTTTTTCTTTTTTTCGCCCGTAAAAAATCTAAAGATTTTGTAAGTGTAATGCGATACAACCAGGTAGATAATTTGCAATCGCCCTTAAACTCTTTTACCGAATGAAAAACCTGAATAAAAACTTCCTGCGCAAGGTCCTCGGCATCATCGGTGTTTTGTAAAATGCCCAAGGCTGTATTATACACCAAACCCTTATGGGTATCCACCATATATTTAAAGGCAGAGCTTTGGCCCGCTTTAAGCTGCGCTATTAGTATCTCAGGTTCCAGAAAAAGGCCTTTATAATATGACGTCAATTTAAGGCAAAACTTGCGGAATCAGCCACATTAGTCATAATAAAAGGATTTTTTACTTTTGTAAGGCAATGAAAAACCTTTTTAAGAATACAGGCTTTGTTTTTTTACTGATTGTTATAATACAGATAGCCTACAAAATGCTGTTTTTAGATTACTGGGGCTTCTGGCACGATGAGGCTTTCAGCCTGTTTTATTCGCAACAACACTGGGGGCATATAAAACATATTTCCGAGTGGGATATTAACCCGCCGCTGTATTATTATTTTTTATGGATTTGGCAGCACCTCTTTGGTATAAGCGAGTACGCCATTCGTTTTTCGAGCGTGTTGTTTAGCGCTTTGTCGGCCGGCATGCTATATATTATATGCGCCAAAAATTTTAACCGTGCTACCGGTTTATGGGCGGTATTATTTTTCAGCATAAGTAACGAAATGTATTTTTATGCGCACGAGGCGCGCCCCTATACACTTATTTTATTTTTTGTGCTATGCTCCTCGTATTTTTTCTTAAACCTTTTGCAAAAACCGGGCTGGTTAAATGCAATTGCAATAGGGGTACTTAATTTCGGACTTATATACACGCATTATATATCGGGCATAATTATAGTTATGCAAATTTTAACGGCACTTATTTATTTTAATAAGCAAGTACTTAAATTTTTAAGTATTGCTTTAGGAATAACTGTTATAATGGCATCTTTGCGTTTTACAAAAAAAACTATTGACCTTGTGTTGCATAACCAAAAAAGCTCCTTCTGGATAGAAAAACCTACGCTGCGCGATTTAACCGATACGCTTTACAATTTCTTTAACGGTGCCGATTTGTTTTACATCTTTTTATTTACCGCCTTGCTTGTGTTAGTTTATATAGTGCGCGCCAAAACATTTAAACCTCTTTGGGCCGATAACAAAATGAAACTGACCTATGTTTTATTAAGTGGAGCCGGAGCTCTTTTGGTTTGTTTTTTAATAAGTTTATTTATGCCGCTTTTTGTAAGAAGATATTTACTTTTTACCGCGCCGTTTCTGTTTATACCTATTGCTTATTTCATTAGCCTTGCAGATAAAAGCATACGCTCCCCTTTATTAACAGGGGTGGGCGTGTTTATGATTTTTTCGCTAATGCGCATAGATTTTTATACACCAAAGGCAATGGACTACCGCGGCGCCGTTAATTTAGTAAAGGTTTTGCAAAAAGATAATACACCTGTATTGGTAGAAACGCCCGATGTGGGCGCTTTGTTTTCTTATTATTACGACCGCAGTATTTTTACCGATTACGGAAATATTGAAGGGCGATTAAAAGATAAAGGAATTTATATGGTTGCCAATGTAACAGACGCCAAAGTGATTGATATGAATAAATATAGCCGTATTGTTTTAACGCAAACTTTTGAAGATATTAACCCGGGCAATAAAGAATTACTTAAATTTATTTCTGCCAATTATCCTAAGAAAGTGATTACACGATATTATACGGGCATTACCATTGTTGTTTACAGTAAATAATTATTTTGCTTCGTAACTAAGCTTAAATACTGTACGGCGGTTTTGCTTATGCTCCTCGTTACTGCAATCTACATTATTGGCACAACGGTTACTTAATTGAGTTTCTCCAAAACCTTTGGCCACCAAGCGCTTTTTGTCAATACCATTGGCAACAATATATTCTACAACCGTATTGGCCCGTTTTTGCGAAAGTTCCATATTGTATTCGTCGCCCGCAGTAGCATCGGTATGCGATTGCACCTCTAAAAGCAGTTTTGGGTTTTTCTTCATCGCCTCAACCGCTTTATTTAAAATAGCTTCTGCCTCGGGTAATATTTTTGCCGCTCCCGATTCGTAATAGATATTCTCTATAATTTCTACCTCCTTTTTTCCGTTAAGGCCGCCTAATTTAACCCAGGGGTCAAAATCCTCAACCGAAATGCTCGACATCATCATCTTTTCGCTTTGCAATAAGTTAAATTTAAATACACCTTCGGCATTTTTTGTAATCTCCTTAATTATCTTTCCTTTCTCGTCGGTAACAAATATTTTTTCGAAAGGAATTTTTTTGCTGTCAAGCACATCAATGGCAAAATTATATTTGCCCGATGGAAGCAGGTTTGTAAAATTAAACGTACCCGAATTATCGGTGGTGTTAAACGAAATAATATCATCACGCTCGTTCATCAGTAAAAATTTAATAGTAGCTAAAGGAGTTTTATCTGCGTTATCGGCAATCAGCTTTCCTTTAAAATCAATGTGCAGGGGCTGGTCTTCAACGCTCGTTAAGCTCATCACATTGGCATCCGACGCCATAATCTCAAATTTAAATTTCCCTTTTTCCGTACTCTTCGAAACCAAAATAGTGTTTCCGGTAGCATCTACAATCTTAAACTGATCTATACCGTTAAATGCAGCGTCTGTAACATCAAGCGACATCAAATAATTTCTATCGAACGGAAGTTTTTCAAATTTAAATTGCCCTTTCGCGTCGGTTTGTGCCGAATACATGATTTCGCCTTTTTCGTTGGTGATGTAAATCATTTTATTGGCGTACACTTTTTGGCCCGCATCGTTTGATAAAACTTTACCCGTAAAAGCAACTCTTACTCTTGTATTATCAATCAGGCGCCCTACTTTAAAAGTTTTGGTAGTGCTGTTAAAATAAATATCGGTAACGGTAACTTCCATTTTATCGGCACCGTTTAACGGAGCTTTGCAATTAAAGAAAGGGTTTTTTTCGCTGCTGTTAAAAATAACCTTTGTGTTATTTATTTTTATTTCCTGTATCAGGCTTTTATCACGCACTTCGCCTTCAAAAGCCACGTCAATCTGATTGGTGTAAACATTTATAAATCCCATGTTATCGGCTTGCGGATAAGCCAGTATCAGCATAGGCGGATCGTTTTCTTTATTGGCCTGGTAATTTTTATCCTGCGCATCGCGCAAAAGTTTTTTTGCTTCGGCGTTATTGGGATTAATTTCGTTGGCTCTTTTTAAATCAGCTATGGCATTGGGATAATCTCCCAACTCTAAATAACATTGGCCGCGCAAATAAACGGCCTCAAAACTTTTAGGGTCAAGCTGTATGGTTTTGGTAAAATCGCTGATGGCGCCCTGAAACTGACTGGTTTTTTTATTAATTTTTCCACGTAAAAAAAATGCTTCCGTAAATTTTGGATTATCAACCAAAGCCTTGCTTAAATCGCCAATAGAATTTACATAATCAGATTTTGCAAGCAGGGGCTGGCTTCGCAGGTAAAAAACGTAATAATTTTTTGGTTCCACGCTATCGGTAGGGTCTAAAGCTAAACCAAGGTCGAATTCTTTAATTGAATTATCAAAATCAAATACGCGGTGCATGGCCCATGCATGATTTATAAAATAGGGTTTGTATTTTGGTAAAGGCTTAATATCATTAGGGTCTTCATTTTTCATTAAACGTATAGCCGAAATGTATTCCTGATTTGCATTGGCCAAATCTTTTAAACTATCCAAGGCCAGTGCTTTGTAATAATGACTTGTATGGTTGTAGCGCTGCACCTCGAGCGCTTTGTTTATTTTTTCGAGAGCAACATCAAACTTTTTTAATTTTAAATAAGAAAAACTTTCTTTTTGCCATGCGGGAATATTTTTTCGGTCAACACTGGTTATGCGTTCTAAATAACCAACGGCGCCCAAATAATCGTTTAGCCCCATACTTATATCAGCAATTTTTATCAACAGTTTTTTATCGCTGCTTTTTAGGGCTAGGCAGGACTTATAATCTTTGAGGGCCTCGCTGTATTTTTTTCCTAATTCGTAGGTGCGCGCCCTTTCGTTCAGGTAACGATAGTAATTGGGTTTAAGTTCAAGGGCTTTGGTATAGTTGTCGGCCGCGGCGTCGTAATTTTTGGCTTTAAAATCTTTTTTTGCCTGCTTGTAAAATTTTTTGGCCGTTTGCGAAAAGGCGGTTACAGAAAAGAGTAGCAAAGTAAGTGCAATAACTTTTAGTTTCATCGTGGGTTAAAATGTAAGTAAAATTAAGAAAATGTTTTAAACCGTAAAGGGCTAAAAATCATGAATTATGAGGGTGTTGGTTTACAGATAATCGTCAAAACCCCGCGCTTAATAAAATTACAGGCACAGGCTATAAAACAGGGTCCTAAACGGCTCTGATACACCGCAACTTTGTGTCCTAAACCTAAACCAAATGAAATCAATCACATTCAAACTACTTTCTGCCTACTGCCTACTGGCTGTTACCTGCCAACTGCTTACCGGCTGTTTCAATCTTAAACCAAAGGTCAACCAGGTAAACCCGGCATTCGGGCAATTTATCTCGGGCTATACCTCGGGCATGGTTTCCCGCAAAAGCACCATTCGCATAGAGTTGTCGCAAAGCATGAACGAAAAAGTAAACGAAACCTACAAACGTACTATGGATTCGCTAAGCTCGCTTCCTCCAAGCACCATTGATGCTACTACTTTGCGCAAAGCCATACATGCAAGTTTGGGCTTGCCCGATTCTTCTTTGCTGACGAATATTTTTTCGTTCGAGCCTGCCATTAAAGGCCACGCAATCTGGATAAGCGATAGGGTTATCGAATTTATTCCCGACGAAGTGCTGCCCGCTAATCAGTTTTACAATGCCGAATTTAAATTAGAGAAAGTAATGAAGGTAAAAAGCGATTTCGAAGTTTTTACTTTTCAGTTTTCAACGTATCCGCAAAATTTATTTGTTACCGTGGATGGTTTACGCTCTTACGATGATTATAATATTGAATTACAAAAATTAACCGGTAAAATTACTACTTCCGATTTTGAAGATACCGCATCTCTTCGCAAAACTATTACCGTAACCAATAACGGTAAAGTAATGCCCATTAAATGGAGTTATAGCTACCGCGCCAACGAATTTTATTTTTATGTGGATGGCATAGAGCGCAAAGAAACGCAGGGTTTACTTACTGTTAGCTGGACCGGCGAGCCGATTAAAGCGATTGCAAGTGGCAAACAGGATATTATTATTCCGGCCTTAGGAGATTTTTCGGTGAGTGAAGCAAAAGTAATTGATGGCGAGGACCAATATGTAGAACTTACTTTTAGCGACCCCATTAATTATAACCAAAATTTAAAAGGCATTGTAAGTATTCAGGGTGTAGATAATTTAGCGTATGCTATTGAAGGCAACGTGGTAAAAATATTTTTAGCCAATCGCATTTTGGGTAATAAATTAATTACGGTAACAAGCGGCATAAAAAACTTTAAAGGCTATAAAATGAACGCGGCGTATAGCCAAACCATCACTTTTGAAGAACCAAAACCATTGGTGCGCATTAAAGGTAACGGCTGTATTTTGCCAAACTCTAACGGATTAATTTTTCCTTTCGAAGCAATTAGTTTAAAAGCCATTGATGTACGCGTAATTAAAATTTTTGATAATAACGTACACCAGTTTTTACAAACTAATAATTTAGATGGCGAAGACGGTTTAACCCGTGTAGGCAAAATAGTTGCCGAGCGCAAAATAAAATTGGATTACGATAAAACCATGAATTTAAAACAGTGGAACAAACACGTAATCGACTTAGGAAAATTAATTAGTCCCGACCCCGGTGCTATTTACCGTATTAGCATAAAATTCAGTAAAGAATATGCGCTTTGCGATTGCGAAGGTGTTGCTGATGAAAGTACCGGAGAAAATGAAGGCGAAGAAGGCGTCGTGGTTAATACAGAAGAACCTAAAGAAAAAGAAGTTGTGTGGAACGAAAATAATTGGTCGAGCTACGGCAGTTTTGGCGGAGGTTATGATCATTGGTCTTATTACAATGAAGATTATTCGCCCTGCAACAGCTCTTACTATTACGGTAAATCGGTTAGCAGAAATATTCTGGCTTCGGATATTGGTTTGATTTATAAATTGGATGATAACAAAATGTCGCACGCATTTGTAAGTGATATGATTACTGCCAAGCCTATTGCCAATGCTACTTTGGAGTATTTTGACTATACAAAACAATTAATTGCAGCCGGAACAACCGATGCAAACGGAATGCTGGATGTGCAATTAAAAAACAAACCTTTTTTACTGCTCGCAAAATTTGGTAAGCAACGCGGGTATTTAAAATTGCAAGATGGCTTTACAAACTCATTAAGCAAATTTGATGTAGAAGGAGAAATGGTGCAAAAAGGTGTTAAAGGATTTATTTACGGCGAACGCGGCGTATGGCGCCCCGGCGATTCTTTGTTCCTTACTTTTATTATGGAAGACAAAGAAAAGCGCCTGCCTCCCAATCACCCGGTAAAGTTTGAATTGCAGGACCCTAACGGTACCGTTGTTTATCAAATTACAAAAACAAAAAACTTTAACGGCATGTACGATTTTCGTACCGCTACGGGTACTGAGGCAATAACCGGAAATTACACCGCTGTTGCAAGAGTTGGTAACCGCAGCTTTACGCAAAGTTTAAAAGTAGAAACTGTAAAACCAAATCGCTTAAAAATTTATATGGATTTTGAAACCGCTAAATCGTCTGATTCAACAGCTAAACTTTCTGTAAAGTGGTTGCACGGCGCTATTGCAAAAAATTTGCACGCCATGGTAAACGTAACCGTTAACCAAAGCAAAACTACTTTCGATAAATTTAAAGCGTACGAGTTCGATTCTCCGATAAGAAATTATTTTTCGGATGCCGAAGCGGTGTTTGACGGAAATTTAAATGACAAGGGAGATGCTTTTATCAATAAAAATTTAGCAGTGGGACAAACAGCTCCCGGTATGTTACGTGCAACGTATGTTACAAAAGTGTTTGAAGAAGGCGGCGATTTTAGTATCGATCGTTACAGCGTTCCGTATTCTCCTTACAAAACGTATGTTGGTTTAATGGCTCCCGAAAAGAAAGGTTACGATCAAACTTTAGAAACCGGTAACACTTACAAATTTGATGTAGTTAGCGTAAACGAAAAAGGAAAACTAGTAAACGCACAAAAACTACAGGTAAAAGTGTACAAAATTCAATGGCGCTGGTGGTACGAACGCAGCGAAGAAGATTTGGCAAATTATATTTCACGCGCAGGCACCATTGTAATGAAAGATACTACCATCAGCACCAAAGAGGGCAAGGGTACATTTAATCTGCGTGTAAATTATCCTGAGTACGGCCGTTATTTAATTACAGTAAGTGATTTACAGGGCGGGCACGAAACAGGTAAAGTAGTTTATGTTGACTGGCCATATTGGAGCCGTGGTAACCGCAGCGGTAACGAAAATGCAAACATGTTAAACTTTGCTTGCGATAAAGATAAATATACTACCGGTGAAAATATAAAACTTTCTTTTCCTTCTCCTTCAGACGGAATGGCTTTGGTAAGTATTGAAACAGGAAGCAAAGTGGTAAACAAATTTTGGATTGCAACTAAAAAAGGAGAAACTACCTATGAGTTTCCGGCAACTAAAGAGATGACGCCTAATGCTTATGTGCATGTTACTTTATTGCAACCGCACGCTAATACAAAAAACGATTTGCCTATACGTATGTATGGTGTGGTTCCGGTTTTGGTTGATGAACCGCTGTCGCATTTAAATCCTGAAATTAAAATGCTTGACGTTGTGCAGCCCGAATCTTTTACACACATTAAAGTGAAAGAAAAAAACGGACGTAAAATGACTTACACTTTAGCAATGGTTGACGAAGGTTTGTTAGACCTCACCCGTTTTAAAACTCCGCAGCCCTGGAATACTTTTTATGCTCGCGAAGCTCTTGGTGTAAAAACCTGGGATATGTATGATGCAGTTATTGGCGCATACGCGGGTAAACTGGATAAACTTTTAAGTTTGGGTGGTGATGGCGAAGGCGATGGTGCCAAAGGTGTAAAAGCAA
The DNA here is from genome assembly GCA_038214655.1 of Bacteroidia bacterium. Lineage (GTDB taxonomy): Bacteria > Bacteroidota > Bacteroidia > B-17B0 > Aurantibacillaceae > PALSA-968. Next base: position 33,395 of record JBBQRR010000014.1, read on the forward strand.
ATCGCTTTAAACCTATGGTAAAATTTATGGGCCCATTTACATTGGCAGCCGGCGAAGAAAAAAATCATACGGTAGAAATTCCGAATTACGTGGGCTCTGTACGTGTGATGGTTATTGCCGAGGAAGAAGGCGCTTATGGTAATGCCGAGAAAGCTGTTGCTGTAAGAAAACCATTAATGATTTTGGCAACATTGCCTCGTGTACTTGGTCCGCAGGAAGTAGTTTATTTACCTGTTGATGTTTTTGCAATGGAAAACCATGTGAAAGATGTGAAGATTGATATAGAGGTAAACGAATTGCTGATTATCGATGGTACCAAATCGCAAACGATGCACTTTACACAAACAGGCGATGAAGTAATTAATTTTAAACTCAACGTTGCCGCGCAAATTGGGATTGCTAAAGTAAAAATTACGGCAACCAGCGGTAAAGAAAAAACCACACAAGAAATTGAACTGGATGTGCGCACACCAAACCCGAAAGTGGTTGACGGTATAGATATGGTTTTAGAACCCGGCAAAGAGTGGAACACCGAAATTGCTTTTAAGGGAATTGCAGGAACCAACAAAGCTACGATTGAATTTTCGAGTATTCCCTCAATGGGATTAGAGAAACGTTTGGATTATTTAATTCAGTACCCGCACGGTTGTATTGAGCAAACTACTTCTTCGGTGTTTCCGCAACTGTATGTAATGAATTTGATGGACATGAAAGAAACACAAAAATTAAAAGTGAGCGATAATATTAAAGCGGGCTTAAAACGTTTGCAGTTGTTTCAAACATCGGCAGGTGGTTTTTCTTACTGGCCGGGCGAAAGTGACGACAGCGAGTGGGGAACAAATTATGCAGGCCACTTTATGGTTGAAGCCGAGAAGCAAGGTTACAATTTACCGCATAATATGAAAAACAAATGGGTAAAATACCAGCAGCAGTCGGCAAAAAACTGGATCAACAATAACAGTATGTATACGCACCCTCACGGTAACGAAACCAATGAAGTGATACAGGCTTACCGTTTATTTGTATTGGCACTTAGTAATAATGCAGAGATGGGCGCGATGAACAGATTGCGTGAAGAAAAAAATCTTTCTGCAACTGCAAAATGGAGATTGGCTGCAGCTTATAAATTAGTTGGTCAAAACGAAGTTGCTCTTGCTTTGGTAAAAGGTTTATCTACCGAGGTAAAGCCTTATAAAGAATTGTCTTACTCGTATGGTTCTGATACACGCGATGAGGCTATGATTTTAGAGACGCTTAGTTTGCTTGATGAAAAAACAAAAGCATGGCCTCTTGCAAAAAGCGTTGCAAAAGCATTAAGCTCGCAAACATGGATGAGCACGCAGGAAACAGCTTACAGTTTACTGGCAATGTGCGAGTACACCGGTGTAAAGGAAAATAACGGCGAGATGAATTTTAGCTACGCACTTAATGCGGGCGAAAGTGTAAGCAAGAGCAGTAAAAAATCTTTGTACCAGGTAAAATACAGCGATAAAGATTTTGCTCAAAGCGCTAAAGTAGCAATGAAAAATACAGGTAAGAGTACCTTGTTTGCAAAAGTTATTGTAGAAGGAGTGCCTTTGGTTGGCGATAAAAGCGCTGCTGCAAAAGATTTAAAAATGGAAGTGCATTATAAAGACATGAAAGGAAAAGAAATTCAGCCCGATAAATTGTTGCAAGGTATGGACTTTACTGCAGAGGTAACCATTACTAACCCGGGCACAAAAGGTTTCTTAAAAGAAATGGCGCTTAACCAGATTTTTCCTTCGGGTTGGGAAATTCATAACAGTCGCATGGATGGAAACAGCACAGCAAATGCCGCGCGTTACCAGGACATACGTGATGACAGAGTTTACAGTTATTACGATATGCCGGGCAACAGCACAAAAATTTTTGTGTTGCAGTTAAATGCCACGTACCTCGGTAAATTTTATTTGCCAACGGTTTACAGCGAGGCCATGTACGATAACACCATTAATGCAAGAGTACCCGGCCGCTGGGTGGAGGTTGTAAAAGATTTGGGGAACATTGCAGGAAAATAATAATCGGAGGATTTCCCCCGCCGGAGGGGGTGTCCGCCCGAGGCGGACGGGGGAGAAACTTGGAAGTAATTGCCAATAGGATTTGTAAAACCGCGGGACATGATTATGTAATAGTATCATGCCCCGCAGCCCTCCCGCACAGACGGGAGGGTTTTTGAAACCTCACCCTAAATCCCTCTCCCGCGGGAGAGGGACTTTAATACAGCAGTACTCGAAATGAGAACTGTTTTTAATATAGAGTGATGTTGTATTCTGTATTAAAATTCTCCCCCTTCAAGGGGGAGCTTCCACAGCGCCGCGAAGGCGACGCAGGAAGGGAGGGGGTGAACTTGCAGAAAACTGCCAATTGAGTTTGTAACAAGCACGGAGAATGGCTCCGTGCTTACTATAAGACAAAAGTGAAAACACTCAAAAAAGTAAAAACGGTTCCCCCTTTGAAGGGGGAAGTTCCGAACCCGCAATAGCGGGAAGGAACAGGGGGATGTTGTAAAACCACTATCATGAAGCGAAAAATAAAAATAGTAGCGGTAGCTGTATTAACCGCAGCCATCGCGCTTGCCTCGTACAAAGGCATTAAAAAAATAAACCCCAACCCGGCATTTACCGTTGGCCAAAAACTCGCCAGCCTTAACGGCGTTTATGTTTACTACAACGGGGGCGTGGCGCACACGGGCTCAAGAAATTTAAGCGAAGATGGTTACAACCTTGGGCTTACTTACCAGTGTGTGGAGTTTGTAAAGCGCTATTACTACCAACACTACCGCCACAAAATGCCCGACAGCTACGGCAACGCCAAAGATTTTTTTGATGCCACTGTGCCCGATGGCGCGCTAAATAAAAAAAGAATGCTTTTGCAGTTTACCAACCCGGGCATTGGCAAACCGCAAATTGGCGACTTATTAATTTTTGATGGACACCTTGGTAACAAGTATGGCCATGTAGCGATTGTAAGCGCTGTTTTTGAAAACCAGATTGAATTAATACAGCAAAACCCCGGGCCCTTTGCGCCCTCACGCATAAAACTGCCTTTTACTTTTGCAAATAATACCTATACTATTGATAGCGATAGGTTAATGGGGTGGTTGAGGAAATAATTAAAATTCTTTATTCCATTTTGGTAAGTGACCAGTAGTTTTATGATGAGTTTTTAAAAGTAATTCTTCAACGTCTCTCGGAAAGTCTTTAATATTTTCTTCATGCGTTACGTACCAATGAATCTCAAGAGCTTCTATACTTTCTTTTTTCATCTGCCATGGCCATGATTTTTTTCTCGAAATTTTGCCAAAATGATGGCCATTAACAATCCGATCTTTAATTCCTCCTAATCCGGCTTTCCGAGTTTTTAAAGAACCATCTTTCTGTTTTTGTCCTGAAATTCCAATATAAATTAACTCTTTTTTATTTTTTGCCAATGCGTAGATAATATATATTCCACTTTTATCTGTTGGGGCATTACACACCTCTTTTAATGAATCTTCAATCTTAAAAAGAAAATAACTGCTTGTTTTGTATTTTTTGAGTTCTTCAAACATTTAAAAGCGGAATTCTATGATTTTTACGATAAGGCGATACTTTCTTTGTAGCACTTGTTACATTTTGGTTTGCCAAAAGACAAGCCTTCTTTTTCTTTGCCGCAATGATGACAAAAAACTTCTTTGTAATTAACGTTTTCCCATTCTGACCATTCGTCATAACAAGGAAGGCATAATGGTTTCTGAGAATTGTAATTAATATTACTTGAACAACGAACACAAAAACCTTTGGGTTTATTTTTTAAATTTTGGAAGTTTTTTTCGCGCTCGTTAATTTTTTTAAATAGGGGTTTTAAAAATTGTTCTGACTTCGCCCCTTCAATAACTTCCAAACAAGATTTCAGAACTTCATTATAGAGTTCTACGTCATTTACTTTTGAGAATTTTACCCCTAACTCATAATTTCGAATTTCAGATGCTTCTGAAAAATTCATAGACCCCACAACACAGTTATCTTGATTGGCAAATATTTTGGCGTGTAAATTTTCATAATGAAAAATTTGAACATTACTCATTTTTATTAACTTCGCATTAGCTTCATTATTTATATAGTTACCATATACTATTTTTATCTTCACACCTCTATCCGATGCGTGTTTTAAAAGCGTAAGAAACTGCTCGCTAATAATAAAATGATAGCTAATGAGGTACAGCTCTTTGTCAGCTCTTTTGATAATATCTTCTAATACTGCTGCAGATGCTTTTGTTGTTAAAACTTTTGCCATTATTTAAGTTTAGAATCCTTATGGTAAATATAAGGTGATTTTTTATTAAAAAGAAATCGGAGTTTTATTGGTAAGTGTTAAACTAATTTATTTATCTTCTTTTTTTTCTGATGGTGTAGTTGGAATTTCAATATCTGTTTCAGTCTGCTGTTTAATTGAAATTTTAGTGCCTTGAGGCAAAGGGCAATCAAGAATTCTATCTCTTATGGTTTTTACAATTGCCTTTATTGAACTTCTTTCTTTTTTTCTTTTGTTCCGCCATAGAAGTAAAAGAAACCCCCCCATTAAAAAGCCAACAACGGTGATAATTAAAAGAAGTATCTGATAGATAGGAGCGGAAAATTTCTCAGTTGCCCAAATACTAAAGGTGGAAGATACAGATATTGAAAGTAAAAAAATGGAAAAGTTTAAATAAATACTACTATTAGTATCTGAGCCACCGTTTTCAAGAATTTCAAGCTCATGTTCCTTTACCTCAAACAAATCAACAGAATCAACTTTACCTCTTCTTACGGGTACAGTTGAATCGTTGTCATTATTTTGAAGATTGGTACTCATAAATTATTCTTTAACCATTGTGAATTATCTTCTCCATAGGAATTATACCATGCGGACTCCCATCCGGATTTTATTATAAATAATCTATCCGAAGTTCTGATAAATCCTAATAAATGATCTCTTAGTTGTCTTGCGGTCCAATCAATAGAAATTGCCCAAGCATTTTGATGGATAGGGCAATAAGTTCCAGAAATATTTTGTAATTCTTTTTTAAAAGTATTTCGCCTAATAATTTCGTTAATTTCAAATGTTATTATATAAGTTGCCATGGCTTTTTTCGTAAATCAAATATCATCAATTTATGGAAAAGAAAATTGCATATTTCCCAAAAACAGGTGTTTTCACCCACTTAAAACAGGTGTTTTCACCCCCTCGTTTTCGACGAATTCCAAAAAATATTAAACTTCAGGCAACCTTTTGCCAAAAGGGGCAGTCTTATAATATACCAACTTCAAAAACCAACAGTATGAAAAAAATTATTACTTATCTCATTATCCTGCTCATGTCGGTGGGAGTTTTTACAGAAATGTACTCTAACCTTAACGGGGCAAGCAGCCAAACAGCGGCGCCGGGTGAGGTAACCTGTTCGCAAGCTGGTTGTCACGGCAGCGGTAACGGAGAAATTAGCAGCGGCGGCCTTGCAGATAATATGGGCGGCGGCTCAATAGTTATTTCGGGTATCGGGGGCACTTACGTACCGGGTACCACTTATACTATAACCGTTAAGGTAAGTCAATTAGGCGCGGGCCGTTTTGGTTTTAACGCCGAGGCACTTGATGCAAGTAACGGCAACGCGGGTACTTTAACAGCAACGCAAGTGGGCACCTGGATGCGGCAGGGAATTAATGGTACGCGTAACACAGTGTCGCAAGGGCACAGTGGTTCAAGCGGGCCAACTGCCGGTGTGGGTACCGATTATTTTGATTTTACTTTTACATGGCAAGCACCTGCAACAAGCGTTGGGCCCGTTACTATTTGGGCAAGCGGCGTTGCAATTAACCAAAGCGGCTTAAACGATTCGGGCGATCAGGTTTATTCTACTTCTTTAACTTTAAACCCAACCACAGTTGCTGCTGCGCAAATTTTAGTTTCAAGAACTGCTTTTAATAATCCTTCTTTTTATTCATTAGCAAGTGCAGTTGGTAACACACAGGTATTTTGGGCAGCCGGGCAAGGCCTTAGCGGAAATTTAAATGCTCTTTGTGTGGGAGCAACATTTAGAATTTCAACCTCTTCTGCGGGCCCATGGACATCAACACTTGCGTTACCTGCAACCGGCGGCGTAGTTCCGGGCACAGCAATTTATGTACAATATACCGGGCAAGCTTCGGGTACACAAACCGGCACTGTAACTATTACGGGTGGCGGCGCTGCTAATAAAGTTATTCCGCTAAGCGGAGTTGTAAGAACGGGTGGAACTCAGCCTGCAATTACTGCACCTAATCCCGGCGTGTTAAATTTTGGTGCAGTACCTGTTGGAAGCGGAGCAACTGCACCGCAAAGTTTTTCGTATACGCCTTCTAATCCGGTTGCAAGTATGACCATTACTTGTCCGCCTTCTTACGAAATATCTTTTGTACCTACCAGAGAATACTCGGGTATGATAAAAACTATTTTTTTTGGAATTGGTTTTCCAACTACGCTATATGTGCGTTTAAAAAACCCACAAGTGGTTGGCACATTTAATGGTACCATAACTATTGCCATGCCCGGGGCTACTACGCAGTCTGTTTCTCTTACTGCAACTTCTACTATGCCGGCTGCATTGGTTCTTGCTTCAACCGATGCGCTTAGTTTATTTACAACCAACCCGGGCACTCCCTCGGCAGCGCAAATGTTTAGCGTAAATGGTTCGGGCCTCACATCTAACTTAGATGTTACAGCTCCTGCAAATTTTGAAGTGTCTTTATCTCCCTCTTCGGGATTTGGTGCAAGTGTTAGCATTGCGCCAAGTGGCGGAACGGTTGCGGCAACTACAGTGTATGCGCGTTACAATAATTTTTTCGCCGCTTTAGATGCGGGTAGTATTACTGTAAGCAGTCAGGGCGCAGTAAGTCAATTGATTTATGTAAATGCCGATTGTTTTGGAACGCCCACGCCATTTGTAATTGAAACAGGAACTTTAACAGCTTACGCGACTATTGTGGGTACGCCATCTGCGCCGCAAACATTTACAGTTTCGGGCTTAAACCTTACTGCTAATTTAGATGTTAATGCGCCAACTGATTTTGAAGTTTCGTTAACTAGCGGAAGTGGTTACGGCGCTTTGGTTAGTTTGCCACAGAGCGGTGGTAACGTTGCTGCTACCGTAATTTATGCAAGATATAATCCGGCTGTTGCGGGCACAACTACAAGTACCATAACTTGTACAAGTGCGGGGGCAACTACGCAAAACGTTCCGGTAACGGGCACATCAACCACAACAGGAATTAAAACTGCGGGTGCCGCAAACTTTAGTGTGTATCCAAATCCAAGCACAGGCATTGTAATTGTAAAATCTGTTTTGCAAACGCAGGAAATGTTTGTGAGCGTAACGGATGTAGCAGGCAAAGTTATTTTAACAGAAAAACTTTCCTCGGCCGGTCAGGAACTTGATTTAAGTTCTTACTCGGGCGGACTATACTTTGTAAGCGTGCTTGATGCCGATAAAAAAATAATTAGCAGGCAAAAAATTGTTTTGAGGAAATAGGTTTGGTTGTTTCCCAAAAAATAAAGGCCCTTCCGAAACACCGGAGGGGCTTTTTGTTTTCTCCAACTCCGGTTTTATATTTATTGCCAATTTTTTAACCGCAGAGGTCCGCTGAGAAAACAGCCCGCAGAGTGACGCGGAGAAAATATTTGTATTGGAGGTATTGTTTGTATTAAAAAAAAACTATGCGGCTCTCAGCGCCTTCTTGGCTGTTTGCTCTGCGGTTTTGGCCGCTCTTACTATTCCGGTCTAAGCGTGCTTCGAGTCCCATTGGATAAACCCCTTGTGCTTTTTTGTTTTCTCTTTTTTGATAGATTTGCATGTATGATGCAGCAACCCAAAGAAAATATATTGGAAAACGAAATCGAGATTGTAGAATATACAACTGAGCACCGCCAACGCTTTAAAGAAATAAACACACAGTGGATAACGCGTTTGTATGTAATGGAAGAAGAAGATATAAAAACTGTTGAGGATCCTGAGGGCTACATACTAAAAGGCGGCGGAAAAATTTACATTGCGCTGCACAAAGGTTTTCCTGTTGGCACCTGTGCTTATTTAAATATGGGCGCTGAGGTTTACGAAATGATAAAAATGGCGGTCGATGAAAATTACCGTGGTTTAAAAATCGGAAAAAGAATAGGAGAAGAGTCGGTACAAAAAATAAAAGAGCTTGGCGCCAAAAAAATTATTTTGTTTTCTAATACCAAAGGCTCGGCAAAAGCTATACAGTTGTACGGATATTTAGGATTTACAGAAGTTCCATTGGGAACTTCGGAGTTTATAAGGGCGGATATAAAAATGGAACTAAGCTTCGAATAAAACCGCCAAGCCGCGGAGCGGTTAAACCTGCAATAAGCTTGTATAAATACAAAAGCACAGAGAGTTTCCCTGTGCTTTGCTTAGAATAATCGAAAATTATTTTTTCTTAATTATTGTATCTTTAATTATAACAATTGTTTTTTCTTCGTCTGGCATTTTGCAGGATTTTCCGTCTTTGCAATCACTTTCGTCGCCATCACATTCTTCGTTTTCTTCACCTCTGCAACCCATGCCTTCGCCGCGACCGCAATTTTCTTCATTCATTTGGCAACCACCGTGCCCGCCGCGCCACATCTTCTGGTGCATATACATGCGTTTTTCTTCGCCTCCTTCGTGGCAATTGCGTTTACAGCAAGCCATACAAATAATGCCCACAAAAGTGGCCACCATCATAAGCACGATAACCGAGGTAATGGCAGTCGAAAAAAACGAATACCATTTACTTAATTCATGTTTTTTAACGTAAATGCACAAAAAGAGTGCGCAGGTAAGTGCTATCAGTTGAACTGAAACAAGTATACCCAATTTAAATAATACAGCTGCTAACATTTTTTTTAGTTTTAGTGTATGTAAATGTATACAAAAAAACGACCAAAATTATTTTTAAAAGAAGAATTAATTCTCGCGGACTTTCAGTGGCAATTGCAAGGTTTGTGCAATGTTTCTTGCCAGCGCTTCTCCCTCTTTACTAAACGGCCAAACAAAAAGTGTTTGTATGGTGTGTAGTTTGCGGATATTTTGTATTGCTTCTAAAGTTAATTTTTTTGCAATGCCTTTGCCACGATATTCTTCAAGCACCATGGCCGAGCATAAATAAATGGCGGTAAATTTTTCTTTGGCCGAAGTTTTTTCCAGCAATTGTATTTCGCCAATTTTATTTTCTAAAAATTGTTGCATTAATTCCTGTGTAGTTGGTATTAGTAAAATCCAAACTACCGGTCCTTTACCATCATCATATTCGCTAAGCGTTGATGGGTGTAAAGATTGTAATTGTGCGATTACTTCTTGATTGACATCTAATTGTTGCGGGTCGTTGCGTGTGTCAAAAGCACTTTCGGCTAATGCAATCATGCGCTCAAAATTACTTTTTGCCATAAAGTATAAATAAAACTAGGGCGTAATATAAACGTTAGTAGTAATGGTTTTGCTACGCTGAGAATGCAAAATACTTAAAGGCGAACCGCCCGAAATAGGGGAAGCAAGAATACTGTCGTAACCCGTTGCAAATAGATAATAGGTGCCGCAACCCAAATTAGTAAAACTTACTGTATTGCCGTTGGCCGGCGCCTGTATGTGATTATCAAAACTATTTATGTTTGCCGGGGGCTTACTTTGCCCGTATTTTATATAAACATTTGCTCCTTTAATAGGGTTTTTGCTATCACTGAAAATACTAACGGTTAAAGTTGCTTTTCCTCCCAAGCCCGCCTTACAGCAAGTATAAAGACTGAAGGCAACAAGAAGTAAAAGTGGTATAAAAAGTAATTTGCGTTTCATTATAACAAAGGTAAGCTAATTTTAACTAAAGTAATTTTATTTAATAATTTAAAGAAACGCTGCTTTTTTTCTAAAATTTAAACGAAGCCTTATTTTGTTATTTTTACATATAGTTATGCGTAAATACTTTACCCTTATACTTATATGCTCTCGGTTTATTGGGAAAAATTATGCCCAAAACAGCGAAATAGACTCATTGAAAAGGCTATTACACTTTGCCAAAGACGATACCAATAAAGTAAAAACTTTAAACGAGATAAGCTGGGGCAATCTCAGTATCGGTAATTACGATTCGGCCTTAATGTATGCCAATGCGGCATTAAAACTAGCTTCCTGTCCCGAATTCGACAAAGGAAGAGGATGGCTTAAAGGAATGGCGGTTGCAAATAACACCATTGGCGTTACCTATTTTAATAAGGGTTTTTATCCCGTGGCACTACAACATTATTTTATAGCATTAAGAATTCAGGAGAAACTGGGCGACAAAAAAGGAATTGGCGCTATCTATAACGGAATCGGAAATATTTATGGCATCCAAAATCAATTAGATCTGGCCCTTAAAAATCACATGGCCGCATTGGCCCTCAGAAAAGAAATCGGCAATAAACAAGGAATGGCAAACTCCTTGGGAAACATTGGCAATGTGTTTTATAGTAAGTCGGAGTATTCAAAGGCATTGAGATATTATTTGATGTGCCTTGATTTAATGAAAGAGCTTGGTAATAAACAAGGCATTGCCAATGCATACGGAAATATAGGAATTGTGTATCAGGAACAAAAAAAATACGATAAGGCGCTGCAAAGCCAAAACGCGTCTTTAAAAATTCACGAAGAAATAGAGGATAAACAAGGACAGGAAATAACTTTCATAAACATTGCGCTAATTTATACCAGGCAATTGAAATTTAAAGAAGCAGAAAACTTTGCCAATAAGGCAATTGCTATTTCAAAAGAAATTGAGGATTTGGAAAGCATGAAAGATGCTTACCATGCCTTAAGCGAAATTTGCGAAAAAACCGGAAGGTATAAAGAAGCGTTTATGCATTTTCGCAGTTATGTGGATACCCGCGATAGTTTATTAAATGAAGAAAATACAAAAACAACCATGCGTCTGGAAATGAATTATGAATTTGATAAAAGAGAAGCCGCCGCAAAATTGGAACAAGAAAAAAAGGAAGCGGTTTCGGCAGCAGAGGCTCGAAAACAACGAATTGTTCTGATTCTTGTGTCTTGCGTTTTGATTCTTGTATTGGTATTTGCTGTTTTTGCTTACCGCAGTTATTTACAAAAGCAAAAAGCTAACCGCGCAATCATCCTGCAAAAAGACCTTATTGAAGAAAAGCAGGCCGAAATTTTAGCGAGCATACATTATGCAAAACGTATCCAAACTGCACTGCTTACTTCTGGCGCATATATTGCCCGTAATTTAAACAGACTTAAATTGCAAAGTAACACAAGCAGGCCGGATTGATTTAAAAGGAATTTCCCCTCAATCGGGGGATAAGTGACGGTACTTAATAATTTACCTTTGCAAGGGTATGCAGCGCCACATTTTCATATTTATTTTACTTTTTTTAAGTGCCCGGTTTTTTGCGCAACCAAAAAGTACTTCCGACGACGAAAAAAAGAAAGCAAGCATATACGGCATACGAAATGTTAGTGCAGTACGCACTTTTATTGCCCCAAAAATAGATGCAGTATTACATGACTCATGTTGGCTGCAAGGTAACGCAGCTACCGATTTTATTCAGCGTGAATTGCAGCCGGGGCAACCTTCTAAACAAAAATCAGAAGTAAAAATTTTGTACGATGACGAAGCGATTTATATTTGGGCTAATATGTACGATACCGCGCCGGATAGTATTTTGCGTGAATTGAGCACACGCGATAATGAAGCAAATGCCGATTTGTTTGGCGTTTTCTTCGATACATACAACGATGATATTAATGCCTACGGTTTTTTTGTTACCGCTGCGGGCACGCAAATAGATGCGCGTTACAGTGCCGATGGACAGGATTTTGATTGGAACGCCGTATGGATGAGCAAGGTAAAAATAAATGAAACGGGCTGGGCAATTGAAATGAAAATCCCTTATTCCGCAGTTCGCTTTTCAAAAAAAGAAATTCAAACATGGGGCTTTAATGCTATTCGTAAAATACGTCGCAGCAGAGAATCATCTTTCTGGAATCCGCTCGACCCATTGGTAGGATCTTTAGTAAGACAGTTTGGCGATTTATCGGGTTTGCAAAATATTAAACCGCCGGTACGTTTATCTTTTACGCCGTACGTTGCCGGTATTTTAAATCATTACCCCTATAATACAGCCGGCATAAATAATTTAACTTATAACGCAAGCGGTGGTATGGATGTAAAATACGGTTTGTCGGGTGCCTTTACTTTAGATATGACTTTGGTTCCGGATTTTAGTCAAGTGCAATCAGATAATCAGGTTTTAAATCTTTCTCCTTTCGAAGTGCAGTTTCAGGAACGCCGCCCGTTTTTTACTGAGGGAACGGAACTGTTTAATAAAGGAGGATTATTTTATTCGCGCAGAGTAGGTGGTACACCCATTGGTTATTACAATGCATATAGTCAGCTAAAAGAAAACGAAAAAGTAATTAAGAACCCGGCACAAACACAATTATTGAACGCAACTAAATTATCGGGGCGCACAGCAAGTAAATTGGGTATAGGGATTTTTAACGCGATTTCCAATGAAAATTACGCCACCGTGCAGGATACAATCAGTGGCAATACCCGAAAAATTCTTACCGGGCCTTATACAAATTACAATATTGTAGTTTTAGATCAGGCACTAAAAAATAATTCTTCTATAAGTTTGATTAATACCAACGTTACGCGCGACGGGCATTTTTACGATGCAAATGTTACCGGTGCCGGATTTCGTTTCAATAATAAAAAAAACATGTACACTATTGGTGGCGATGCTACTGTAAGTAATCGTTTTTATCCCGATAGTGCTAAACCATATACGGGGTATAGTACAAGTCTGGATTTTGGAAAGAACGGTGGGAATTTTAATTGGAGTTTTAACGGCGCCTTAAAAACAGACAGATATAATCCTAACGATTTAGGCCTTTTACTTTTAACCAATAATATTGAAACGGGGCTTGGTTTAAATTACAATGTTTACAAACCCTTTTGGAAAGTAAATAATGTATTTAACAGCGTGTATATTTCTTACCAGCGTATGTATGTGCCCAATGCTTTTTGGAATTTTGGTATCTACGGTAATAGCCGAACCACATTCAGTAAACATTTTTTTACCTGCGGTATTAATTATGGCTTAGAACCTGTGCTTACCAACGACTACTATGAGCCGCGCATCATCAATCATTTTTACCGATATCCCATAAATTATAATGGCGGAGGTTTTATCTCCAGCGATTACCGCAAGCCCTTTGCGTTAGATATTTTTTCGAACTACCGTGTGTTTAATGAAAACAACCGCCATAATTTTAATTTTACCGTATCGCCGCGCTATCGTTTAAATAACAAACTTTCTTTTACTTTTGAGTTTGTGCGCAATACGCGTTTTGACGATATCGGTTTTGTACATTATAACAATACCATAGACACTATTACTTTTGGGCGCCGCAATATGCATACGGTTAGTAATACACTTGGCGCCGTTTATAAATTCACTAATAGAATGTCGCTTTCGTTTCGTTTGCGCCACTATTGGTCAAAGGCAGAGTACCAGCAATATTACCGGTTAGGTCAGGATGGTTCTTTAAATGAGTATGGTGCTTATGCTACAAACCACAATGTAAGTTTTAACGCCTTTAATATTGATATGGTTTTTTACTGGCAGTTTGCGCCGGGCAGCGAATTGAATTTGGTTTGGAAAAATTCTTTGTTGCAACGGGTTAGTAATGTAAATGCCGAATACATCGAAAATTTTAAAACATCCCTCAACTCTCCGCAAAACAACATGATTTCCTTAAAAGTTTTGTACTACCTCGATTATTTAAGAATAAAGAAGGCGTTTAGTTAATTTTCCCCCTTGTTTGCATTTTTTGCAACAGTTTTTGTTTTTTTTTGAATTGGAGAAAAAATTGTAATATTGCTTTAAATAAACTATACCATTTAGGTGGAAGGGCAATGAAAATAAAAATTTCTATCATACTTATTTTTTTAATTTTTGCTTCTTGTAATTATGATTTTCATAAACGTGTTTATACTAAAGGCTTTTACGTTCATCGCACCGGGCAGAAAATATCTTTGCAGGATCAGGTAGCCAAAAGCACTGTTAAGAGCAGTATGCCGACCGATTATAAAGCGAGTAATGTTTTACCGGAGGATGTAATTGCGGGTATATTAAATCAATACAATATAAATAGCAATGCTGATGGGTTAACGGCATTTGTTTCAAAGAGGCAAAGTGAAGTAGAAACAAAATATTCTCTAAGTAATTCAGATAAAATTTATACCCCCAGGTTTTATCTGCAAAAAAGCAAAAAATTTGCCTTTTATCAATTCTCAGATTCTTCTTCTGAAAAGAAAAAAAGTGACTCGTTTTTTTATGTTCTTGCAGGCTTTATGGGTCTTGCAACCATCGGATTTCTTAAAAGAAAACAAAAAGAAACGCTTAAACTTACCCGCTGGGCCAATAAAAATAAATTAAAATCGCGTACCCTCATTGCATTTTTGCAAACGGGTATTGGCACATTGGGTGTATTAAGTGGCAAAGAACTTTTTAATTCAGGTTATATTTTCTCTGATTCGTTTGCCTATGTCTTCGGGCTTTTTTCAGCTCTTGGCTTTCTTGCCTTAATTTCTCAGAAAAAGCAAGGCAACATTGTTTTAATGAATTCTTTTTATCTGAAAAAATTTAGTCACATTGCAATCGGAGTTTCCTTTTTTATGACTTCAGCGACAATAGGCAATAACCTTGCTCAGGGAAAAACTCAGGTAAGCCCGATGGGTTATACAATAGAAGAGGCAGATAAAGCGAATTTTGACGAAAGTGCGGGCGCGAAGCAGGTAGTGGCAGCAAGCTCAAAGAGCGAGGGTTCAGATACAGGTTTAATAGTTGGTTATGTAATTCTGGCGCTTTTACTGCTTGTTGTTCTTACGGTATTAACCTGTGCTGCATTTTGCACCGGCGGCTCTGCTTTAGGAATACCTGTTTTTCTTTTAAGTATGTTGATAATGATTTTGGTAATACGCGCCATGTCTCTTTCGGTTGACAAAAAGAATAATAATACCATGCTACGCTAAAGGGATTACGCAGCGTTAATTTTCTTCATTAAAGTATTTTTATCGCATAAATTAAAACAGGTAAGCAAGGCGCTTAGGCTTACTCCTAAGATTCCATGCAGCGTTAAATTTTGGCCCGTTAAAAATAAATTAGGAATATTAGTTTTGGTATTTACAATGGTTTTAAAAGCCGCCTCCGAATCTTTTTCAATACCGTAGCCCGAGCCATCGGGACTCCCGGTATAATCTCTTTGTGTTAAGGGTGTTGATGCCGAATAGGATTTTATTTTATTTCGTATGTCAGGAAAATGAATTTCCAAGGCGTTTATTACTTTTTGAGCTTTGTAATTTTTAAATATTTCGTAATCTTCGCCTCGCGATTTTTGATTTGTTACATTATTAAAACTAGCATTCCACGCAGCAACTTCCTCCATGCCCATGCCACAAATAACCGACATCCCGCTTCCAAACTTTTCACTTTTAAAATTCGGGGTCATGGTAGCCATGTAATAACTCGGCCAGGTATTGTCGGAATAATGGGTTAGGTCCCATATGTCATCCTGATTTATCTGAAAAATATTGTAATTACGGTAAGGCACCATATTTTCTTTAAAGGCAATATGCAGGGTAAACATAGAGCCTGTGTTTTTTAAACTTTGAATGCGTTGCACGTAACTTTTCTTAAAATGTTTTTCACCAAAAGTATCAATTGTAATTTTAGGGTGCATGTTAGAGATGAAATTCTTTCCTTTTATTTCCTTGCCATTTTTTAAAATAACAGATTTTATAGTTCCGCCTTCATTATAATTTGCCGAAACTACTTCAGAACGATTACGTACAACGCCTCCGTATTTCATTACTTGCTTTGCTAAAAGTTTTGCAATCTGACTGGCTCCATCTACGCATCTCCAAGAAGATTCTATGTATGAATTTAAAACGAGAGCATGCACATAGAACGGAGTTTTGTAGGAACCTGCGTAAAGCATGTTGGTGCCTCCCAAAACTTTTTGCAGTCTTTTATCGGAAGTTAAGCTGTTGATATATTGGCGGGCATTTAAAGTAAAATCAATTCCCGCGATAGAGTCATCTTCATCAGCTTTTAGTTGTGCCAGGGGCAGTTTTTTTACAATATCAAGAATGGAGGCGCAGTATTTATCAATCGCCGCTTTTTCATTGGGAAAATGAGCGCATAGTGTTTCTGCAAAATTTTGGTAGCCAATGCCGTATTTATAATGCACTTTTTCCTTAAAAAAATGAATATGATCAAAACCATCTTCATTCAATCTTTTTAATTTAAGATCTTTAAGTATATTAAAGTATTTGAAAAGCTGATTCATGTTCTGGCCTTCATCCAGCCCGCCAATATAATGCACGCCCGTATCAAACACACATTTATCTCTGCTAAAAACCTGAAGATTGCCACCAAGTTGTCTGTTTTTTTCGAGAATAATAACCTTTTTTCCCTCTTTTGCAAGAATAGTCCCGCAGCAAAGCCCGCCCATGCCCGAGCCAATTATTACCACACCGTATATTTCTTCTTTGCTTTCCAAAATCCCAATGAATTTAGTGTAAAACAGGATATAAAGTGTAAAAATATAAATAATTTGGAAACGTTTTTTTGTATTTTGTGAACTTTTACGGTTAAAAAATTATCTTTATAATTAATTATTGAATTTTATGAAATACGCATTGGTTACGGGCGCATCAAGTGGTATCGGAAAAAGCATATGCGTTAAGCTGGCATCCGATCTAGGGTATCATGTGCTGGTAAATTATTTGCATAACCAGGAGGAAGCACACGATACTGTAAAACAAGTTGAAGCAAAAGGCGGCACTGCCGAAATTATGCAATTTGATGTAACTTCTTTTTCGGATACGGAGAAAAAATTAAATGCCTGGGCCGAAAAAAATAAGCAGGCGGTAATAGAAGTGCTTGTAAATAACGCAGGCTTGGTAAAAGACGGGCTGTTTATGTTTATGGATGCCGCAAGCTGGAGTGAAGTGATTGATGTAAAATTAAAAGGATTTTATAACGTAACCCGCTGCGTTATTCAAAAAATGATACTGAATAAGCACGGGCGTATAATAAATATTGCTTCGCTTGCCGGTTTAAGCGGCAATGCAGGTCAGGTAAATTACGCCGCCGCCAATGGTGGCCTTATTGCCGCCACAAAAGCCCTTGCCAAGGAAATTGGTAAAAAAAATGTTACGGTAAATGCTGTTGCACCCGGATTTATAAATACTGAAATGACGGATAAACTAGATTACGAAAAGTTTGTAAAAATTATTCCTGCAAATCGCTTCGGCACAGCCGAAGAGGTGGCCGATATGGTTAGTTTTCTGGCCTCCCCAAAAGCATCATATATAACCGGTGCGGTAATTAATATTAACGGTGGAATTTATTGATGAGTAGCGCTAAAAATATATTCTGCGATTTTCCACTTGAAAGGAAAAATATTATGGAGTTAATTCAACAAAGAGAGCCTGTGGTTATGATAGATCGTTTATTGTCGGTTAGCGAAAGTTCGGCACGGAGCGAATTTAAAATAGAAAGGAATAATATTTTTGTGGATAAAAATGAGTTTAGCGAAGGCGGCCTGATAGAGAATATGGCACAGACGGCAGCAGCAGGTTCAGGATGGTTTTGCCGTAAAAAGGATGTAGAATTGCCCTTAAATTATTTGGGCGCCATCAGTAATTTTAAAATTTATAAACACCCTTTAACGGGGCAAATCATAGAAACTGCAACCGAAATAAAAGCGAGCGCACTGAATATTACCTTACTAAAGGCTCAGGTGTTTTTGAAAAACGAGCTTATTGCCGAGTGCGAAATGAAAGTTGTTACCGCTGATCCCGCTGCATCGGGCTTGTATTAAATTAGAAAATGTATGAAAGAGTCGATTGAAAAATTAAAAAAAGAGATAATAGAAACCATGAATCTGGATATGAAGCCTGAAGAGGTAGGAGATGATGATCCTATTTTTGGGGAAGGCCTGGGCCTGGATTCTATTGACGCGCTTGAACTGATTGTTCTTTTAGAAAAAAATTACGCTATTAAACTTACAGATCCCGAACAGGCAAAGAGGATTTTTGTTTCGGTGCGTACTCTTGCACAATATATATAAGATAACAAAAAATGAAAATTCTTGTTACAGGCATGGGAATAGTTTCTTCTATTGGTTCTAACGTAGAAGAAAATTTTAATTCACTGAAGGAAGGCAGAAGTGGCATTGCCATCATGAGCGATATTCCAAATATGCGCAAATCATTTTTGGGCGGCCAAGTAAAAATGTCGAACAAGGAATTAAAAAATAATTTAGGTATAGCAGAGAATGAAAAAGTACATCGTTCAGGGTTATTTGGATTGATGGCGGCTAAAGAAGCCTGGGGAGAGAGAGAGCACGATTTATCTATACGGACCGGGATAATTTTTGGAACAACAGTAGGAGGGGTTGATTTGAGTGATGAATTGATCAACGAGCAATTAAAAAATAAAAAGCGGGCTAAAATTGATTTTTATAAAACGCATGATTCAGGGTTTGGTACCGATTTTATTGCTGCCAAAATGGGAATAAACGAATATAAAGCTACTATCTCAACAGCTTGTTCTACCGCTGCAAATTCTATTATGCTTGGGGCGCGCCTTATAAAAGCAAATATGCTTGACCGCGTTTTGGCGGGAGGAGCCGAAGCGCTTTCTAATTATACATTAAACGGGTTCGATTCGTTAATGTTGTACGATACAGAAAAATGCAAACCCTTTGATGAAAACCGAAAGGGATTAAATTTGGGTGAAGCAGGTGGATTTCTGGTTTTAGAAAATGAGCGCGCCGCCTCATTAAGCGGGAAGGAAAAACTGGCCGAATTAAGTGGTTGGGCAAATACCTGTGATTCGTATCACATCACCGCTTCTTCTCCTGAGGGAACCGGGGCAAGCCTCGCTATAGCGCGGGCTTTGCAAATGGCAAATCTTTCTGTCGAAGCCATTGATTATATAAACGCCCATGGCACCGGCACTCCAAATAACGATATTTCAGAAGCAAACGCGCTTTTTTCAATATTTGGAAAAAATATGCCGCCCTTTAGTTCTACCAAATCTTTTACCGGACACACACTGGCAGCTGCGGGTGTTGTGGAAGCAATTTATTCGGTTTTAGCAATTCGGAATAACATAATATTTCCGAATTTAAATTTCAATAAGGTAATGAAAGAGATTTCTTTGCGCCCCGAAAATAAACTTATCATTAACCGAAAAATCAAAAACGTAATTTCAAACTCATTTGGTTTTGGCGGAAATTGTACAGAACTGATTTTTTCCGAATGAGCATCTATATACATAAATGTAATACCATATCCGTCTTTGATTCGTTTGAGGACGGGATACTTGCTCACATCCATGAAAAAGGCTTGCGTAAATTAATTGAACCCGATTATAAAAGTATTATTCCCGCCGCCCACTTGCGAAGAATGAGCAAAGTAATCCGCATGGGAGTTGCCGCCGCTTTAAAAACTAAAACCGATTACCTGACAGAAGGCATCATTGTTGGGTCAGGCCTCGGATGTTTTGATAACTCCGCGATTTTTACCAAAGAATATTTAATTAAGCGGGAAGGGCTTTTGTCGCCAACAGCGTTTATACAATCAACAGATAATACTATTGCCGGGCAAATTGGCCTTATATTAAAAGACAATTCTTACAACATTACTTACTTGCATAAGGGAATAGCTTTTGAAAATGCGCTGACAGATGCCATATTGCTTGCGGCTGAGAACGGAAAAAATGTTTTACTTGGCGCTGTAGATGAAAAAGTGGAGTTATTTGATGTGAAGAATGAAAAAAGCAAATATTGGCTTGGGGAGGGCGCGAGCTTCTTTATTTTAAGCGCACAAAATCAAAATGCCCTTGCTTGTATTAAATCATGTACAGTAATTTCGGTCGCACCCGATAACATTACGCTTGAAATAAAATCTTTTCTTGCACGTAACTCATTTAAAAAACCCGACCTGGTTTTGTATGGTAATTCTTTTTTAAATGAATTTTCCGTTCCGAAATATATAGATGAGATTGAGGTAGTCGATTATTCTGCCCTTTGCGGAGTGTATTTCAGTAACTCGGCTTTCGGAACCCAGTTGGCCGTAGAAATAATAGCAAGTGGAAAGTATGAAGGAAAAGAAGTGAAACGGATTTTGCTTGTAAATAATTTTTTTGACAAAGACTTTGGTATTATTTATTTAACGGAAAATCAGCATGAATAATTTCTATTGTTTAATTCATAAAGAGCAAATAGAAAGCGGCATCCGTTTTATAATTAAATTAAATCCAGATCATATTATTTATAAAGGCCATTTTCCAGAAATTGCCATCGTTCCAGGCGCGGCTTTGATAGATATAGTCAAAGAACTTGTCGGGATTACTTTAAATAAAGAAGTCAGAACAGTTGAGATTACAAGCGTAAAATTCGTTAAAGTTATTCTACCTACCGAAAACGAAGAATTAGAAATTGTTTTGCATGTGAAAGAAGAATCAGAAATATTTGTTAAAACTCAGATTAATGTAAAGGGTAAAGCGTGTTTTAAGTTGAATGCTGTTTACGCTGGCGGATTGAAGTAAATTAGTATAAGGAAATTTATAGATATTTATTTTAAAATGATCCGGTTATTTTACTTGTCTTTACGAAAAGTAGATTATATCTTTTAGTAATTCCGGTTTCCGGTGCTTGTTCTGACAGTTGTTTTGTAATTTTTGTTTCCACACTTTCTACTCCCAAAAAATAGATAGCCCGAAATTTTAAAGAATTAAAAAATCAAACTTTTAACTTCCCGTTAATCTTCTCCAGCAATTGTTCTGTTTCTTTTACATCCGCATTATCTTTCTTGCCCATCTCAATCGCTTTTCCGGCAGCATTTTTTGCTTCGGTGTATTTGCCTAATTTAAAAAGTACAGCGGCATAGGTGTCGTTATTATAAAAAGCAGGGTCTAACTCAACCGATTTTTTGGCCCAGGCCTCTGCTTTTAATAAGTAAGCCACTGTATTTGTTTTTTCGTAAAATTCCCAGGCATTGGCATTTAATTTACCTGCATCGCTCATTAAATAATTATCTGTAAAATGAACCACCGCTTTAAAATAAGCGCCGGTGTCATTAGCAACACGTGCTTTTCTTACATCCGCAAAAGCATCCAGCCAGCCTGCAGGTGCATTAGCTTCTTTTCTGTAAGCATTTTGCACATCGGCAAGCGCTTTCTCGTCTTTGCTTTTAATTGCAGTGTTAAGCGACATACTATATACATCCAGTATTTTTTTGTCGATCTCTTTTTTACCATAAACGTCCGTAAATTTTTTATAATTGGTCACAATATATTTAAACGATGCGTGCCTGTAATCCTTTATAAACTCCAGTATCAGGCTATAATTTGATTTTTCTAAAAAAGATTCCGGTTTCTGAGAGTCTAAAAATTTTACTACATCTTTTTCGGCATCCATGCAGGCTGCGCCGGCGGCGGTAAAATATTTTAAAGCGCGTTCAGCATTTTTATCATCTGCCAAAAAACTTTTTTGTAAAGCAGAAAGACTTGTTTCGGGGTTCATAGCATCTTTGCCGCCCTGAATAAAAGCAGGAGCTTCCATGCTTCCGCAAAGGCGATGTACTAAATTACCGGAGCCATCCACAAATAAATAAGTGGGATAAGCCTGCACGCCATACTTTTTGGCAATCTCAATACCCTCGCCTTTTTCCATATCGATTTTTGCACTGATGAAGTTTTTATTATAAAACTCAGCAACATCCTTCAGCGGGAAAATATTTTTTACCATCCATTTGCAGGGCCCGCACCAGGTTGTGTAACCATCCAGCATTACTAATTTGTTTTCTTTTTTTGCTTTGGCAAGTGTTTCTTTCCAACTGCCGTGCTCAAAGCTAATGCCGCCTTCGGTTGTTGCGGGTTCTTGGGCATTGGCAAAAAAACTGATGATTAAACTAAATGATAAAAGTAATTTTTTCATGTTTTTTATTTTAGTGATTAATAAATTTTTTACTGAGCTTCTTTAGGCGTTACATCTGCCGCCGTATTTGCCTTATCGCAATTTTTGCAGGGAAATTTATAATTTAAAAATACTTCATGCGAGCCCGCGCTATACGAGCGCATAGAAGAAAAACCATAATCGAAAGCATAACCAAAAGCAAAATTATATTTTTGCACACCTATAAATATAACGGCAGCCTCATTAAAACTTAAACCGGTTGAACTGCGGTAAGAAAGCCCTGCCCAAAATAAATTATTGTAAGTGGCTTTAATGTTCACATCAAATTGCACCGGCCCGCCGCCTTCAATAGCTTTAATTAGAGCCGAAGGAGTAAGTACATACTTTTTATCTTTTAAAGGAAAATCATGTGCTCCATATAGTATGTAATGGCGTTTTAATTTCTCTTTAAACAAATCATCGCCTAAACGAAACTTATTTTCCATCACCTGCGGTACCGAAAAACTTGCTGTCCAGGTTGGGCCATATACCACTACGCCTGCGTTTAAATCGGCAATCATTGTTTTTCCGTTTAGTTTGTTAAATGTATTATCATTGGCATCTTCAAGAACAATTTTATCTTTTGCTATCGAATGCTGAATAATCATTGGCGCTAACCCAAAAGAAATTTTTATTTTCTCGTTAATTTTAAAGCGATAGGCATAAGCAAATTGTACCGAAGTCATTTTTGTTGGCCCTGCTGTGCTATTCATAACCGCTAATCCTATGCCAACGTTTTTAGAAAAGGCGCCGTGTACGCTGCCAATTTGTGTATTAGGTGCGCCGCTAAAATTGGCCCACTGCATACGCGCAGATATAGAGGCAACCGCTGTGCTTTTTGTTCCTGAAATTGCCGGGTTCAATAAAAAATCGTTATTCAGGTACTGACTGAATAAAGGAATCTGTTGCGCACTCACAAAAAATGCAGAAAGACTAAAGGCTAAAAGAAATATTTTTTTCATTACTAAAATGTTTTTCATTTTTAATTATCTGATAATTGTTACGGTGCCTGTATATTTATCAGGTGTATTGTTAAGGCTTATCACGTAGTAATAAGTGCCGGCAGGTACGGGTTCGTTATTGTATTTACCATCCCAGGGCGTGTTATATCCAGTAGATTTAAATACCAGTGACCCCCACTGATTAAAAATTTCTACTTTACATTGATCAAAATCTTTTAGGCTTCGTATGTTCCAAACATCATTAGTGCCATCGTTATCGGGTGTAAATGCATTCGGAATATTTAAACAAGTTATATCCTGAAAATTTCCTTCAACAGCAACTGAACTTACAACCTGCCTGTTATATTTATCAGTAACAGTAAGCGTGTAACCGCCCGGAGCAAGATTACTGATTGCACTCGTAGTATCGCCCGTGCTCCACGCATATTTTAACGGAGGCCTGCCAAAAGAAACAGTTGCACTTACAGAACCATTTTTTGCAGCAGGACAGATCCGAGTTGTGGTAAAATTAATCAACATAGTACAGGTTGAATCGTTTAATGTTTTAACGGAATCAATCGCTATCAGCGTATCCTGATACCGGTCAATAATGGTAACGGTATATATGCCGGGTGCAAGATTGCTTATAGTTTTTGTTGTATCGCCGGTGTTCCATTTAAATTTTAAAGGATAGCGCCCTCCGGTTATGTTAGCTGTTAATGAGCCTTCGTTAACTATTGGGCAAGAACTTTGTTCTGTAAAATTAACTTGCATAGGACTAACAATACTATCACGCCAGTTAACTCGGTCGATAGTGAGGCCGCCCGCTAAACCGGCCGTTGCATCAATTTCGAGAAGTGGAATTTTTTTACCATTGGTAAACCATTTGTACTGATAAATAATTTGGCGCGGAATAGTAAATCCAAAGTGAATGGTATCTAAATAAATTGAATCTAAAATTGTAAGTGTGGTTTTTATGCGTAGTGTATTAAAAGTTCCGTAAGGCGTTGTAAGTGTTCCCCATCCGTCTACTTCGTTTAGGCGTTTTTGTTTTTTTGCATAATACCCGATGTTGGGCAGCGGAAAAGAAAAAGATGAGTTTGAAGAGTCTTTTCCTAAGTAAGTTATAGGAAAACTATAAACGCGGTCGGCCGCATTGTACAATGCCGGGATTGCATTTCCTCCAACCGTAATACCTTGCCCTAC
This sequence comes from Bacteroidia bacterium, assembly GCA_038214655.1. GTDB lineage: Bacteria > Bacteroidota > Bacteroidia > B-17B0 > Aurantibacillaceae > PALSA-968. Next base: position 57,647 of record JBBQRR010000014.1, read on the forward strand.
AATTGCTAAAAAGGTGCCGGTTTTTTTATAAAAATCGTACACGTTGGTGGGTGGCATCCCTAATAAAGAAAAGGGAAACTGATCGGGTTGGTAATTATAAACTCCGTAAGTAGCTAAAAAGTTATAAAGCGTATAAGGTGTTGTTGAAGCCGATACATGACTTATAACCCGTTGCGAATCGGGAATAAGAAAACTGTAATCCCAAACATGGTTGGGGCCGGTTGCTGCAGGCAGAAATCCGTTTAGCGAAGTGTTTACGCTAATGAGTATGTTGTCGTTTACGCTGGGCATATCGGCGCTGGTAATAGTAATTTGGGCAAAATTTTGTCCGCCGATAAATAAGAGAGTAACCGTAAGCAATGATTTAAGAATCTTCATGAAAAAGGTCTTTTAGAATTTAAGCTAAAATAGGTAATACGTGGTAAATAATAAGGCTTTAAATCAAAATAATTGAAGAAAGTTGGAAATCTGCGCCCTAATTACAATTCTTCCAGCATTTTCATTACCTCAGGCCGCTTACGGGTAGATACAGGCACGTTACAACCATCATTCATTAAAAGATAACCGCCATCGGTTTTAACAAATTCTTTAATGTATTTGGTATTTATTAAATGCGACTGGTGCACCCGGTAAAAACCCTGGTCGGAAAGTAAATCTTCAAAATCTTTAAGTGTTTTGGTTACCAGTAATTTTTTTCCTCCCGTAAAATGAAATTCGGTATAATTTACGTTACTCTCGCAACGCATAATATCCTGAATGTTTACAACGTAAATTTTATCCTGCGTATGTAAGGCTAAGCGACTATGTGGTTTTTGGTGATTTTTTAACGAGTCGTTCAGTAATTTATATTTTTCGTTTTCATTTAAATTTTCCTCGCGTAATTTTTTTAATGCGGCAATTAATTCATCGGGGTCAACCGGTTTCATTAAATAATCAATAGCAGCGTAACGAAATGCTTTAATGGCATGTGCGTCAGACGCCGTAATAAAAATAATTTTAAAATTTATTTCTTTTAAGATATCCAGTAAATCAAAGCCGCTGCCGTCCTGCATTTGTATATCCAAAAACAAAACATCGGGCTTGGTGGTTTTTAAAAGCTTAGCTCCGTCAATAACGCCGCCCGCTTCGGCAATTACCTGCACATCGGGAGCATAGGTTTCCAAATCTTTTTTAAGCGTTATGCGCGCTTGCTCTATGTCGTCTATTATAATGGCTTTAATCATAGTATTCAAAAATAGTAATTATTATCCTAAAGGTATTCTCACAATCACTTTTGTACCGCAGGCCTCTCCGTTCTCCTCATACAAATCAATAATTTCCAGCGATTTTACATCCGATTTATCTTTAAAAATATCCAAACGCTCCTGCGTAACAATTAAGGCGGTAGATTTGTGATAGGTTTCTTTACTTGCTTTTACCATTTCCTCCGCTTTTTTCCTTCCAATGCCATTATCGCTTACCGAGCATTCTAAAATAGTATTATTTTCTTTAAAGGCTACTTCAATCAAGCCTCTTTTGCCTTCTTCAAATTTCAGTCCGTGCTTAATGGCGTTTTCAACAAAAGGTTGCAAAAGCATTGGGGGAATTTTTACATAATCTTTTTCAATATTTTCATCCACACTAATTTTGTAATCAAACCTGTCGCCGTTACAAAATTTCTCTATCAGTAAATAATTTTCTAATGTATTTACTTCTTCCTCTAAAGTAATGGTGGCGTTGCGCGAGTTATCGAGTATTTGGCGCATCAAACGGGAGAACTTGGCTAAATAGTAGCGCGCGGTTTGCTCATTATCCGTTCCTATTTGCGATTGGATGGAATTAAGTGCATTAAAAATAAAATGCGGATTCATTTGTAAACGCAAAGCTTTTTGCTCAAGTTCTACAATCTCTTTTCCCATTTGCAGTTTTTTCTGCTCTTCGGCTGCGCTTGCTTTAATGCGGTTCTCTCTCCATTTAAAAATAAAAAATAAAACACCACCGCAAACAGAAACCATCAGGATAATAAACCACCAGCGAAGCCAGAGCGGGGGAGATATAGAAAATTTAAATGTAATGGGCTCTTTATTCCAAACACCATCTTCATTGCAGGCTTTCACCATAAAAGTATAATTACCCGCACTTAAATTCTGGTAAGTTGCCGCGTGCTGCTTTAGCGGCGGCGACCAATCTTTATCCGCACCTTCTAATTTCCATTGGTAGCGCACGGCATCCGGGTTACTGAAATTGATCGCTAAAAAATCAAATGAAATACGGTTTTCATTATAAGGCAGTTCTAATTTTTTAATAGTGTTCCAGTCGCCTGCCAGATATTTGTATTCTGTTTCAGAAATATCTTTATAGTTTAAACTTACTTTGCTGATAGTTGTTATTGGCGGATTTTCATTCTTTACCAGGTTGGCGGGATTGTATTTTGATAAACCATTAATGGTGCCAAACCAAATTGTTCCGTCTGTATCATTAAAAACTGCGTTCTGACAAGTTTCTATTCCGGTAAAGCCTTCGCCTTTGCTATAGTGTTTTACTTCCGTAATTTTTCTTTCCTTATCAAAGCTGATATAGTCCAAGCCTGTTTCGGTCCCCACAAATAAATTGTTGTAGTTATCAGCTGTAAGCAAATAGATGTTTGAGGAAGTTAATCCGTTGGTGTGATTATAACTTTTAATTTTATAATCTCCCTGATAGAGTGGGAGTGATGCAATTCCATTTCCACCGGAGCCCATCCATAGAAAACCATTTTTATCTTCTGTCAAACAACGGACGGAATTAGAAGGCAGACCGTCTTTACTTGTAAAAAATAATTTCTGAACTTTATCATTCTCAACCAAACCGATTCCGTTATTTTCTGTGCCGTACCAAATTCTTCCTTGTTTATCGTACAACAAACACGTTAAACGGTCGTGCAGCAAACCATCAGCAGTAGTAAAATTCAAAAGTTTTAATTTTTCATCATTCAATACAACTTTATACAAACCTTTTCCTGCTGTGGCAACCCACAAATTTCCGTCCTTGTCTTTTTTAATGGCGCGGATAAATTTTTGTTCTAATCCGTCTACCGGCAAGAAACTTATGCCGTCATAAACAAAAACACCCTGACCATCGGTGCCCAAGTATATATTGCCTGAGTTATCTTCGCAAATAGCGCGCACTTTTAAATCTGAAAATAAATTTGCGGCGTTGTAAAACTTAGAGCTGTCAAACAAACTAACGCCTTTGTCGGAAGTGCCAACCCACAAAGTGTTTTTGCTGTCGCGAAAAATGCTGTAAATATAATTTCCTGCCAATGCGCCTGAGGATTTATCGTATTGTGTAAATTGTTTTCCAAAATAATTGCAAACGCCGCCACCCGAAGTGCCAAACCAGTAATTACCGCTGTTATCCTGAATGATGCTCCGCACATGGTTATTACTTAAGCCTTCGGTTTCTTTCAACCACGAAAAAGTTTTGTTTTGCAAATTGTATTGGCAAACTCCGTTGTTTAGTGTGGCAAGCCAAACATTATTTCTGTTATCAAAATAAATGTCTAAAACTGTTTGCGTGTACAATTCCAGATTTAAATCAATGCGCGTAAATTTTTTCCAATTGTAAACGTAAAGCCCATCGCCGTAGGTGCCAATCCACATGGTTCCGTACTTATCTTCTTTAATTGTGGTTATGGAATTATTCATTCCTGTGTAACGAACATAATCAAAAGTTTTTCCTTTTTGGGTAATTCTGTAAAGCCCTTTGCCTGTGCCAAACCAGATGTTTCCTTTTTTATCGATGTGTAAAGCGTTTACTACTTCTTTTTTTATTTTCAGTTTTTTAAAAACATCAATAAAATTTTTTCCGTCAAACAGTAATATTCCCGAATTAGTGGCCAGCCATTTTCCACCGTTTTTATCAAAAGCAATTTCCTGCACCCACACTTGTGATGAATCGCCGACTATCGGGTAATTCTTAAATAAAATGCCGTTGTAAGTAGAAAGTCCGTTATTGGTGCCAATCCACAAATTATGTTGCGCGTCTTCTTTAATGCAAAAAACATAATTGTTTATGAGCCCGTCTTTAACCGTGTAAGGTTTAAATTCTGTTCCGTCAAAACGAGTAATTCCTCCGCCGCGCGTGCCCATCCACAAATAACCGCGCGAGTCCTGTAGTAAGCTGTACACTTGCGATTGCGCAACGCCGTCTTTTACGGAGTAATTATGGAAATTATATTGCTGCGAGTAGGAGTAAGGAGATAGTATAAGTATAAGGAGGGTGAATACAAGCTGGCAGTACGCAGTGGGCAGGAGGCTATATGTTGAATTGGGTGATTTCAAAATTTATTTTTTGAAGGTTATAGTAAGTTCCTCTTCAATTTCTTTTGTATGGCTTTTGTCTTTTGCATCAATAAGCTTTGCCATTATTTTTATTGAGTCAGAATCGAAATTCACTTTTGTAATGCTGAGTTCTTTTGGGAGTGAAGAGCAAATATTTTTAAATGAAACGATTTTTGTTTGATTTGAATTTAAATTGATGGTTTTTACTGTGAGTTTGTCAAAAGGTTTAGTTGAAGCAGGCATAAAAACTATTTGATTATATAAATTACTATAATCTATTACACTTAAATAGGGAGTGAAGTTGAGATTTTTTTTATCAAAAATTAGTAATGCGTTACATTCTGTGGCGCATATCATTTCAAAAAAAATGTACCTGTTATTTTCACTCCTGTATTGTGGTATAAAGTCTCTTCTTAAAAGCAATACATCCGCGTTCCTGTAATAATATTTTGATTTTCCTTTAGCGCATTTAATGTAAATATCTTTGTATCGTGTTGAGTCATCTTTTACAGCATACGATATTTTCCAATTGTCTTTTGTAGTTGTGTCATGTACATATAATTCCAAATCTATATAATTAGTGTCTTTTAAATTGATAGGAATTATCCTGTTGGTTTGGGCAAACATGGGCGTTGCGGAGCACAGGAAAGCCGTAAATAATGTTAGAAATGTTTTAAAAGCCATAGAATGGGTAAAATCACTTAATCAAAGGTAAAAAACACTTTCCATTAAAAGGGCTGCGAATAATAAAAGGCTCAAAATAGCCCCTTAAAGTGCTATACCTTTACTCTATAATGATAAGAAAAACCGTTCAAACCCTAAAAAACAACAAAAAGCGCATTAAAAGGTGGCTGAAGTGGTCCACATTGCTAAGCTCGGTGGTTTTTGGCTTTTGGTACGTAAACTGCCTGCCCGATAAGCTGTTTAGCGATAGCACTTCTACGGTTTTGCTGGATAAAGACGGCAATTTACTGGGAGCTAAAATTGCGGGCGACGGGCAATGGCGGTTTAGCGCAGGTAAAACGGTGCCGCTAAAATTTTCTACCTGTTTAATTCAGTTCGAAGACCGGGATTTTTACTCGCACCCCGGCATTAGCGCCAAAGGAATTGGCAGGGCTGTTGTGCAAAACACCAAAAATAAAAAAGTAGTCAGCGGGGGAAGTACTTTAACAATGCAGCTTGCGCGCATCATGCGTAAAAATCCACCGCGCACGGTTACCGAAAAAGTTTTGGAAATGATTTTGGCAACTCGCATGGAAATTAAGTACAGCAAAAAGGAGATTTTAAATTTTTATGCTTCGCATGCGCCTTTTGGAAATAATGTGGTAGGCCTTGAAGCAGCTGCCTGGAGATATTTTGGGAGGAATTCTGATAAATTAAGTTGGGCCGAGAGTGCTACGCTTGCTGTTTTACCAAATGCGCCCGGATTAATTTATCCCGGCAAAAATCATAAACGCTTACTGGATAAGCGCAATCGTTTATTAAAAAGGCTTTACGAAATAAAAACGATTGACGAAACAACGTACCAATTATCATTGGCAGAGTCTTTGCCCGATAAGCCTTTGCCGCTGCCGCAAAGTGCGCCGCACTTGCTGGCGCGACTTATTAAAGAAGGCTATAAAGGACAAACCATAAACAGCACGCTGGATAATAATTTGCAGGAAAAAGCCACTGAACTTTTGCAAACGCACAGCAATTTATTGCAGGAAAATAAAATTTACAATGGCGCGGTAATGATTACTTCGGTAAAGACGGGAAAAATTTTGGCCTATGTGGGCAATACCAAGAGTGAAAATGTAGAAAACAGCAGTGATGTAGATTGCATAAATGCCGCAAGAAGTACGGGAAGTATTTTAAAACCTTTTTTATATGCAAAAAGCATGGAAGATGGTTTAATTACACCAACTATGTTAATTCCGGATATTCCCACGCAGTTCGGAAGTTTTTCGCCTAAAAATTTTACTCAGCAATATGATGGCACAGTTCCCGCTAATAAAGCCTTATCGAGAAGTTTGAATATACCCATTGTGCGTTTGCTCAATGAATACGGTTTAGAAAAATTTCACCGCGAATTAAAAAATTACGGCATCACAACATTAAACAGGCCGGCTATGCATTATGGTTTGTCGCTTATTTTAGGTGGGGCAGAAGCCAAGTTGTGGGATTTAAGTAAAGCCTATACCCAAATGGCGCAGGAATTGAAATACGGGAAAGAAAAAAATATTTCGTTAGTAAATGAAAATACATTGTCAGTTCGAGCGAAGGCGAGAACGGAAAAAAAGAGCAGGTCTACTATACTCGGTATGACAAGCAAACATAAAACAAATAGCGCATGTATATTTTCAACTTTTGAAGCGATGGTAGAAGTTAATCGCCCCGATGAATATGGAAACTGGCGCGCATTTGCCTCGGCACAAAAAATTGCCTGGAAAACCGGAACCAGTTTTGGATTTAGGGACGCCTGGGCCATTGGTATTACGCCCGATTACGTAGTTGCAGTTTGGGTTGGAAATGCAGATGGCGAAGGCCGTCCGGGTTTAACCGGAATAAAAGCAGCGGCTCCTTTATTGTTTGATGTGTTTGCGCAATTACCAAAATCGCAAGCGTGGTTCAATGCACCCAAAGAGGAAATGAGCAAAGTTGCTATTTGCAGAGAAAGCGGCCACCGTGCTTCTGACTTGTGTGCAAAGGCAGATACACTTTGGATTCCTAAAACTTGTTTAAATTCTACAGCCTGTCCGTATCACCAAACAATACACCTAACAAAAAACGGAAGATACCGTGTGGATAGCGAGTGCGAGAATGTTTTTAATATGAAGCACGAAACCTGGTTTGTGTTGCCGCCACTAATTGAGAAGTATTATAAATTTAATCACCCCAATTATAAAGTGTTGCCCGATTATAAACCAGAGTGCCTTGCAAAGATTTCTGATAGGGCTATTGCTGTGCTGTATCCAAAAGCAAACAGTAAAATTTACGTGCCTGTAGAAATTGACGGAAAAGTTGGCCGCACGGTTTTTGAAGCAGCGCATCGCAACATCAACACAAAAATTTACTGGCACCTCGATGAAAATTTTATCGGAGAGACTAAAGAAATTCACCAAATGGCATTAAACCCTACTGTAGGCAAACACAAATTAATGTTGGTTGACGAGAACGGCATTTCGGTTACCATTAAGTTTGAAGTTATGGGAAAGAACTAAAATGAGTGTATCTGCACTCTTTCAATTCCGTTTCTGCCATAAAATATTGGAAAATACATCAACTCGCTAGTTGTTGGGTTTACCGTGTACGATCCGTTATAACGTGGTTGCAGTTTAACTGTAAAAGTGTGTTTTCCTATTGGTAGATATTCACAAAAAATAGAAACTTTGTTTTTAAAATATTCGCGATGTACTTCGTGCGAATTTGTATTGTATTTATTTTCGTCGTAAGAACAGCCGGCGGGAATGGGAATTTCAACCATAATATATTCGCCTTTCTTTTTTGCGTTAACCTCCACGATCAATTCCGTAGCAACTCCGGCTTTTAAGGAGTCTATTTTTTTATTTTTAGCTTCATAGTGGGTTTTAATTTCGTAATAATCTGTTTTCTTTTCGGGGTTTTTATTCCATTGCTTTTGATATACCGTAAAAAAGACGGGGCTTGTGCCTTTTTTTGTAATAAGCAATTTCTCATTACCGCCCTTTACTGTTTTGCTAAAAGGAAATTCAGTGATATTTTCTTTCAGGGCATTACTAAACTGTAAAGACGAAGGAGTATTCTTGTTCCCCGAATTTTTGATTAGTTCGGGTAAAATTGTTTCAAGAATCGAAGCTGTTTCAATGGTATTTCGCCACTTGTTTTCTTTTTTCATTTCTAAAAAGTAAGTGCGAATTGATAGAAGATAAGGGTGTGCGCTGTTCCTATTCTCAAGGATTTTGTAAACCAGTAAAGTGGTGTTAATGCTGTTGTCATACCACCCATACGATTCTTCCCCCCAGAAATAACTGCCCATCATAGTTTGTTTTTTTTCTTTCTCAATTAAATTCATATCATAAGTAATATTATTTTCCTGAGATATTTTGGCGATCTGCAGTTTTTGATATAAAGTACGGCTGTCTTTTTGAATTATCTTAAAATACTCGCTGTACGGAATGGCGATTTTCATTTCGGAAAGCGCATTAAGTACAATCAGTAGCTCATTACCTTTTGCTGTGTGCAAGCTCCACGAAAGGAAGCGCAAAGCCTTATCTTTGTTTTTAAAAGCATAACCTTGTTTCACGGCTTTCATCAGTATACCTGATATATAAGCGCTCATCCATACATTTTCCTGCGAATCTTCCCACCAGCCCCAGCTGCCATTTTCTTTTTGCCCTTTTTCTAATTTTCTCAAAATATTTTCTATTTGTTTTTCTTCTTTAAATTCCTGCCCAAGTTGCTTTTTAATATTTTTTTCCATCAGCAAGGCGTTTAATTTAGAAGCGGTTTGTTCCATGCACCAATAAGGATAGTTTTTTAAATTTTCTAATTCCTTCAACATAAAATTCAGCGGATTGTCGATAGCATAAATTTTATTTTCGCCCGGTTTAAGCTCAATGCTTAACGAGGTATCGCCCGATAGAACGTAAAAACTGCCAAGGGCCTCTTCGGTTCCTGTTTGAAAAACAGGAATGCTGCGTTCTTCTCCGTCTTTTTCTCCGCTTGGTTGATTTATCAAATAACTAACTTTCATCGAATCTGTTGTAAGCGGATGCAGTAAAATAGATTCAATAATACTTGAACTAAGTGAGGTATCGTGCGAGAAAATCGAATTATCGTTTACTTTGGCTGTTGATTTTATTTGCACGGCGCCGTTGGTATAATTAAGTATTTTGCCAATGGCATAAGCACTATCGCCTTCTACCAAAAAGCGCGGCAATGCAAGGTTGGCCATAATATTTTTATAAGCGCGTGTAATTTTATAGGCTGCCCCGCTGTGTTTTTTTTCATCCATGGCCAAAACATAAGCTTTCCAACTGGTTATGTTTTGAGGAAACTTTACTTCAAAAGAAACTTCTCCCTTTTCATCGGTAATTAAATTTGGTTGCCAATAGGCATAATCCGCAAATTTATTTCTCAGCTGGTTGGCATCCGGTGCGTTTTCATCGTTTATGTTTTCAGGAACAGTAAGCTCTGAGTACGAAAAGTTTTCTGCGTATTGAGCCGGTATATTTTGTGTTCCGATTACCCTTTCGCCATCAATAAAAACATTGGACGAAGAATTTCTACTTCCCCGTACATTTAGGTCGAACGAAAAGTCCTGCTGATAAACTCCTGCAGCGGTAGATGCAACAGCTCCAATACTTTTATTTGCCATCTGCTGAAATTCTTGGCGATTAATGGTGCTTCCCGATCTTGTGTCAGCGTCTATGAGCGGAATTTTGTATTCAGAAATCATTATTTCATTTAGATCAACGCCCTCATTAAATAAATTTACTTGGAGATAAGCGGTCTTTCCATAAACAACTACAATGTCGTTTATTTGCTGCGGTGCGTAACCCAGGTAAACAACTTTTGCATTATATCTTCCGTTACGCAAAGGTTTTAGTACAATCAACCCGTCAAAATCGGCGGTGCCGGCTGCAATTTGCGTGCTGCCCTGGGTAAGAATTACGCTTGCAAACGGAATGGGTTCCTTATTGGCCTTGTCGGTAATAGTAAATCGTATGGCTCCTCCGTTGTTATCTGCGTATTGGTTATAACTGATTTTTCCATTACTACTTTTTTCTCCGTTATAAAAATTGGAAGTAACCAAGGTATCCCACGCCGACATCAGGTCAGAATCTTTTTCGTTTACTTTCTGGTAATTTGTGTCGCCAAAACGTTCAAACATAATTCCATCCGGGCGTATACATACCGATTTGCGGGTTAAATAGTAATGGGAGGCTGTTACTAATATAATAGTATAATTACCCGGTCGTAAATCAAAAACATCGCGCGTAAACCCGTCCGAGAATCGCGTGTAAGCCTCGCCTTCACGCGCAACGCGTATTAAACTTATAATGCTATCGCCGGTATAATTAAAACTATAAGTTCCACGTCCTTCAGAACTGTAACTTGGATTATAAGTATAAAATTTTTTGAGGGAATTGTATTTTTGCACGGGCTTGCGCTGCGGAAGTGCGTTGGCAATTAATCCCAAATACCGCGAAGAAACTGTAGCCGGTAATTGGGTAGATTCGCCATAATACGAGAGCTCTTTCATTTTAATAAGGCCTTTGTACAATGTGTATTCGTAACCGGGCTCAAACAAGAAGGAAGTTTGGGCATCGTTGTTTCTGTAATAATTAACCGAGTCGCGTAAAAAGCCACAAATTCTTGTTGAATAATTATTACCATAATGGGAAAGCAACCAAACTTTATCATTCTGCCACAAGCACAAATCAAGATCGTGGTAAGGCTTGTTTATGTATAAAGTCGAATTTTTGATTGTTCCCTGTTCATACGCGCTAAAATAATTATATGCGTTGCCAACTTTAACGCCGGTGGGTATATGTGCTGCATCAATGGAAAGATCAAGCTTATATCCTGTTTTAAGAAGTACGCTATCGAGGGTGTATATTTTATCGTAACCTCTAACAGTAATGGTGTGGTAACCGGGCAAAGCCGTAAAAGCATATTCGCCGGCATTCGTTGAGTTGTACCAATTTACCAATCGGTAATCAACATATACTAAATACACAGGGAGTTGAGCTCCGTTTTCATAAATAAAAGGAGATATCTGGGCTGTAGCCGACCCAATTGAATCGTAATTGTAGCGCATGCCCTTGGCCGGAAAAATAAATTTGTAATAAGGCATTGTATCGAGTTGCATTTTTTTCTGCCATGTGTCACTAATAATTTTCAGTGTAGAAAAACTACTGCGCGAAATCGAAAAAGAATTTGTACATTCCATAGTGCGAACGCTTTCTCCTAAATAAGGAACTCCGGGTATTGAAGCATTGGTAAATTGGTTGTTTATTGCGCCGGCGGTAATATTTACTCCTTCTACGGGTGTGTTGGATATGTCTGTAACTTTTATTTTTACTTGTGTTTTTTCCCCGGGATAAATTTTGTCGGGTTGGTTGATGTCAATGCGCAAGTTGTTTTTAAATAAAAGAATATTCCTGCTTTCATTAACCGGTGCTCCGGCCCATAGGTAGTGATAGTAGAGCATGTATGAATTGTTGCTCTCGTCTTTCAATTTTTTATCTAATTCAGTTACACTGCCGGTTTCTGTTTCTTCGGTTCCGTTTTTAAAGAGGCTGTACTCAATGGGTATGCGCCTCGGGTTGTTTATGGTAATAAAAAGAGAATCTGCGGTGCGCAATGCAGAGCAGGTTACCTGCGAATTTTCTTTGCCCGGATCAAGAGTTTCTTTGGTATTGCCTTTTTGAAAAGTGTAAAGTTTTGCCGTATAATCAAGGGTTTCGGTAAAAGGGAAATTAATTTCTTTTTTTTCTTCAAAGTAATTGGCTTTGCTCTTAAAAAGAATTCCTTTTCCTGAGGTTGGCTTCCCGTTTGTAATAAGCTCTGCTTTTATGAAGTTATCTTCCGTTTTTACGCGCAGATATTCACGTTTGCCCGAATAGGTTAAAATAAGCGTTGTATCATGGCTTTCGTTATTACTATTGTTAAAAGTGGCCTGCACCGATATCCGAAAGGATGCTGCGGGCAGAATACTATCCGGAATGGTTATTTTTGTTTCACCGATCGGTTCTAATTTTTGTTGATGCACCCAAAGCGTATTGGGAACAAAAACTGAATCTGAAATGTACTTGTCAATTCGGTTAATGCAGGCCTTTACGGTTAGCCGGGCGTCCAGCAAATTCATGTTGTTGGCATCTTTACCCGAGGCGTAAAATGTAATGGGTTCGCCTAAATTGTATTCATCTTTTGGACTCTTAAATTCGTAGGATGTTTCGTTTAACTGATAATCCTCGAGGTAAAAATCTTTTCCCATAATATATTTACCTCCTTTTTTATCGCGAAAAAAAAGTGTGTAGAAATTATTGAGTTGTAAAGAATCGCCAAGTACAAAATTAAAAGCATAAGCGCCTTTGCTAACCGGGCGGAGCCAGTTTATTTGTTTGGCATTGCTGGTATAGTTTTTCTTGCAAAGAAAAACTTTTAATTCGCGGTTAAGCGTTTTGCTTTTCCCTTTCAAAAAAAAGGCTTTTACTTTTACGGTATCTCCGGGAAGGTATTTGGGTTTGTTGAAAGCGATATAGCCGGTATAATCCGGAACGTAATTGTATCTGTAAGATGTTTTTGACAGATCCTGCGAAGGCCCGCTGTATCTTAAACGGTAATAGAAGCGTTTAAAGGTAAGGCGTGCTTTAGCAATTAATAGGGCTGTTTTAATTTTTACTTTGCGCTTAAAGGAATAGTAAGCGCCCTCTTTACTTACAGAGTAAAACATTGCCTCATCATTTACATAAACTGAGAGCAAACCCGTTTTCTGTGAAAAATGAAGATTATAGGTTTTTGAAAGCGAATCATAACTTATTTTTTTACCGGCAAGATCAATCACGGCGTTTCCAATTGCTTTTCCGTTTATTTTATTGTAAACCGACAAACAAAAATCATGCTTGTTGTTAAATAAGCAAATATCAAAGCTCGTTGGCGCATTTAATTCCCAATGCAGGTAATTGTCTCGTGCCGAAACATGAATATAGGCGCCTGCAGTTAGCTCTTTCTTAAGACCGCTGTCTGTTAAGAAGGAATCAATGGGGGTAATTAAGGCAGACTCCAGTTTGTTGAAATAGTTTTTATCTGTATAACAGAATTTTAATTGCTCGTTATTGATTTTAAAAATATAGGTATAATGGCTTTGAGTTCTTGCAACCCTCAAGTCCTGGCCCTTTAAAGATGCCGAAAACAGAAGGACTGAAAGAAAAAGTGCGGTGATAAATGTGTCTCCGGTAGTTTTTGAAAAACAAGACGGGAAAGAGTAAAGTGTTTTCATAGAAAAGATATTTGTTAGTCTAAGTTAATTTCAATTAAATGAAATAAATAGGGAGAACAGGTAAGTGGCAGGCACTTTTTGATAAGTGGTGTTTATTTCTGTAAAACTGGTAAGTGACGCGGAAGATCACTGAAATAGACGAGCAAGTCTGTTTTTATAATGAAGGTAACCACTTATCAAAAATATGTTACCACTTGCCAAGTGGCGCTACTATTTAGGAAGATCAGTATGTAACTTAGATGAAAAGCAAATACATGAAACATAATACTTACTTAATACTATCAATTTATGAAAACAAATCTAAACGGGCAATGGCACTATCTAAGCATAGTGTATGCCGCAAAAAATTACCTCGCCCAACAATGGTTCCTCAACATTTTATTTTTGATAATTAGCCTTGGTGCAACGGCACAGACTTCGGGCGCATTAAAACTTAGCATAACGGATAAAAAGGCAAAAGAGCCAATAGCTTTTGCTTGCGTGGCAGTATTTAATGGAAGGACTGAGGTTGCAGCAGGTACAGCGGACCTTGAGGGAAATTGCTTTATTAAATCACTGGCTCCCGGTAAATACGCGATCAAAATTGTATATCTGGGATATGAAACACTAGCGATAAACGAAGTGGTTATAAAGTCGGATAAAATAACTTACCTAAATCCAAACTTAGTTGACATGATGGTGCAGTTAGATGAAATTGTGATTACAGAGTACCACACGTCACTTATTGATTGCTGCTGCATAACAGGGTGTACTATGGATAGGTACTCTTGCTGTTCATGCTGTACTTGTAGATGTTATGCAGAAACTATAAGTACAGAGGATGCATTTGCAAAAAGAAAAGATATATTTTATCCAAATCCCACTCCAGGAAAAATAACAGTTGAATCGGGAGAATACATGGAAGAAGTTTTTCTTTTTGATTTAAACGGACGTTTGGTAGAAAAATTCAGCGTGAGAGACAAAAAAGGAGAGCTTGACCTTAGTAAATTTCAAAATGGTACTTATGTACTTAGGTATCCCGAAAATGGAAAATGGACTGCCGGTAAAGTTATTTTGGTAAAGGAATAAGGATAAGGAACAAAAGGTGCGCTAACTTTGTACCTTTTGTTCCTATATTTGTATATCAAAATAAGTTTATCCGCCCCATACTAAAAATAGCCTTACTGTTTTATGCACTCATGCTTTGCCTGGTATGGTTTTTGCCTGTTGAGTTTAGTGCTTGTTCAATTGATTCTTTATGGTGCGGCACTGCTTACTGGTTAACGGAATCTGCAGGTAAATACGGTACGCTGTTAATTATTGTTCTCGCGGCATTTCTTTATACGCTGCGCATCAAATCAAAAAAAGAAAAAATTATAACGTTTTTCTCCTCGGCAGCTGCTTTGTTTATTATTTTAGCCGTTTTTGCCTATACAAACGAACATTTCACAAAAAAAATTCTTAAGTACCCGCGTCCGAGCCATACTTACATAATAAGCCAATCCGGACAAAAAGTAAATTTGGATTCGATGTACAAACTGGAAATTGAACAGCGGAAAGAATTTTTACACCAATTAATTATTAGTTCTACTGTACTTACCGCTACTATTGATAAAAAAGTGCTGGACCATTGGGTAGAGGAAGCCGGTTATTCATTTCCCAGCGGACATTCGTTCAACGCTTTTTTACTGGCCTGTATTTTATCATTCAGTATTTACCATTCGCGGTATAAAAAATTAGTTGTTATTCCTTTTGTATGGGCCTTGTCAATTGCTGTTTCCAGAGTTGCCATTGGTGCGCACTCGGCACTTGATGTAAGTGTGGGCGCGGCCTTGGGAATATTAATAGCGATGTTACTTTTGTATTTTGATACAACCAGAAAATTAATCACCCGTAAAAAAAATGTAGTATGAATATTTTATACGGAGTACCGGGCGAGGGCATGGGCCACGCCACACGAAGTAAAGTGGTAATTGATTATTTGCTTAAGCAGCATAATGTGCAGGTGGTTTCAAGTGCAAGGGCGTTTCAGTTTTTAAATAAATCTTTTCCGGGCCGTGTACATGAAATAAAAGGATTTCACTTTGCTTATAAAAACGCGCAGGTTTCTAAAACGGGAACTTTCCTTCTTAATTTAAAAAGTGCAGCACGAAATCTGTTATTTAATTTTACAGAGTATCTGCATTTACATAAAAGTTTTAAGCCCGATTTAGTAATCAGCGATTTTGAATCATTCTCGTTTGTTTACGCAAAACAGCATCGCTTGCCTATAATAAGTATTGATAATATGCAGGTAATGGACCGGTGTATTCTGGATATTGAAATTCCCAAGGAGGAAAGGAAGAACTACGCACTTGCAAAAGGTATAGTAAAAGCAAAAGTTCCCGGCGCCAAGCATTATTTTATAACCGGTTTTTTTGATGCAGTTCTTCGTAAAAAAAATACTTCTATCGTTCCGCCCATAGTAAGAGAGGCCATTATTAATGCAAAACCTGAAAAAGGTGACCACATTTTAATGTATCAAACTTCGAGCACCTTGGCAAGTGTTAAGGAAGTTTTGCATAAAATTGGGGATATCACGTTTTACGTTTATGGTTTTAATAAAGACGAGAGAGACGGTAACGTGATTTTTAAAACTTTTAGCGAAGAAGGTTTTGTAAAAGATTTGGCTTCTGCCCAAGCGGTTATTGCCAATGGAGGATTCTCATTTATATCCGAAGCAGTGTATTTAAAGAAACCTGTGTATTCTTTTCCGCTAAAAAATCAATTCGAGCAATTTGTAAATGCTGCTTATATTGACAAACTGGGTTACGGCCGACATTTTGAAAATTTGACAGCCGATAACCTGAAAGTGTTTTTGTATGATTTGAATATTTTTAAAAAAAACCTTTCAACGTATAAGCAAAACGGAAACGAGATGTTATTTAGAATGCTTGACGAAGAAATAAAAAAAAGCGCGTAACCTTGCCAGTACGCGCCTTTTAATTAATGCATCACTACCACTTTTTGTAATGCACCAAACCGTTTGTCATCTATAACTACAAGATTGTAAATTCCAGTGGGGATTTTATTTAAATCAATCGTGAAATTGCTTAGGCCTGATGCAATCGTTCCTAAATCACTCTCAAAAACGGGTTCTCCAACTATATTTATAAGTTTTAATTTTAAGGTCGTATTATTTTGCGAATAGTATTCTACCGTAAGCTCGTTTGAAGCGGGCACGGGATAAATTTTAAAACCGGCGTTTAGGGTATTTTGAGAAATGTTTGTTGTGAACGGAATTTCACATTCGGTATCGTATGCCTGCGCAAAACGCAGTTGCGCGGGCACACTGCCCGAGCCCAAAGTAAACTCGGGGCCTATGTTGGGCCACGCATTTCCATTAAAGAAAGCCGGAGCAGAACTCAAATAACAAGAACTTATAAGATTATTCGCGCCCAATGAATTGTCCCAAACAATACTTCCGTGATCGTTGTTGCCGTGAAGAATGGTGTTAATGCAGTTTGTATTATTTACCAAGGCACTTTCTGTATAAAAAACACTGTTTGTTCCGTTTATTTCATTTCCTAAAACATTTTGTTCAATCGAATGGTCGTCCATTTTTATCCAGCCATGCGTTGCCCTATTTCTAAAAAAAGTGTTCCCGTTTCCGCTTGGACCCCAATAGTCGGCCGAGTAAATGGATTGTACTACATTTCCTTCATACAAATTCATGTGCGGAAAATAACCGTGAATGGAAATGTCGGGCGGACGGTGATAAGTAGAAATACTTCCCGAGGTTGTTGCGTTAATAGAATAATTGTATCCGAATACATTTCCATTAGCGCCGCGCTGAACCAGCATTGCGTGACGTAATTTATCAAAGACATTATTCTCAATCAGGCAATCTGTTGTATGCGTTGAGAGCGCAACTCCGTAAGCGTAACCGCCGTTTCCAAAATTCCACGCATCGTGAAAATAGCTGTCGCGAATTGTGATGTTGGCGCTATAGGAGGGATTAATATGAGTAGAAACGGATTTTATACTGCGTATGCATTTAAACCAGCAATTAACCGCATATACCAAAGTAAAATTTGATTTATCTCCGTTCAACAAACATTCAATCGAAAAATCTTCGAAGCCAACTCTTTTTAACATGCTTATTTTATTTACCTGCACAGTTAAATTCAAGCTGTACGTAAAATGTAACTCTCTGTCAAGCGTAATAGTATTTCCGCTTATAGCGATAATTTTCATAATCTGACCTACACTTCTTGGGGCTAATGAAAGCGAATTAGAGGGATTGGTAGTGCTCATTACGGTAGAATCGTTTTCTTGCGAAATATCTATCCAGTCGTTTAGTAAAAGGCCGCTTGTACTTGTTAAAGTAAGTTGAGTCGAATTTTTTGTGCAGCCTCCGGTGACATCAAATGGCCCCGCTGTTTGCGAGCCCCACATTTCAAAATTGCCTGTTCCTGTAGAGCCGGTTTCAAATTGAAAAAAAGTTGCGTTTGAACCTGCGCCTTTAATTATTAATTTTCCTGCAAGGGGAACAGTAATTTTTTGCTTGAAACGGTAAATCCCTGCCGGAAAATAAATAAGGGTGTTTGTACCTGCTACAGAATTAACCAGGGCTTGTAATGAGTCCGAATTATCGTAAGCTGTGTTATTCGCAATTCCGCCCCGGTTTAAAAAATTAATTGTGGCAGTAAAAGTGGGAATTCCCCCAATAACACCACGGTTAGCCCAATTGATAGTTCGCGCAGCCGGTAATTGGCCGAATAAATTACTAATAGAAGCAAATACTAAAAAAGCGAAAACCTTAAATTTTACTTTCATCACCTTGCTATTACTAATTTTTTGCAAACTGTTTTGTTTTCTCCCGATAAAATCTCAATACTATATGCGCCCGGAGCATAAACTCCAATATCTAATTTTACCTTGTAAGCGCCTGCAGGCTTTGTTCCGAAATCATTTTCATTTAAAACCTCGCCTAATAAATTTGTGATTTTAATTTTTATTGCGCCCGCTTTTTGTAAATTACCCTCTATGTATAAAGATTCATTGGCGGGATTCGGAAATAAATTAATTGTTGCATACGAGTTGCTCTGGGCAATTCCTGTAGATTGAGTTGATGTAACATTAATATTATCAATCAAAGTACTGTTACCGTTATTACTCCAGTTAATAAATTTAAGAATCGCCTCATTAGAAAAGAGGTAAGCGCTTAAATTTACCTGTGCATTCATATAATCCTGCGGGCCCGCCGGAATAAAAATGGCAGATTGATTGGCAACAGTATTTAAAGTATTTCCGCCCTTGCCCCAAACATTTGCAAAAGTTAAACCGGAGTCGGTTGAGATTAATACTTCAAGACTGTCGAATTTTACAGAACCGGGTTGCGAAGCATGGCTGTAATCAAAACTTAACCAGGCTTGCGAGTGGCAGGTAAAATTTAAAGGAGGCATTACCAATTCATCTCTGTTATTTGTTGCGCCTGTGTAAGTAAAATTACTCAAGGCAGCTGCGTGGTTACCGTTGCTTGCAAAAACAAACCAATTTTGATAGGAATCGCCATCGTATAAACTCCAATCGGCCGGAATTTCTCCGGGATTTACATTTTCAAAATCCTGACTGTATGCAAGCGGATAGCCTTGATTAACCACTGTAAATGTTAATGAATCCAAATCGTTTGACGCATTTACATCTGTCATTTTATTTACATCCATAACCCACACTTTTAGTTGATGTTGACCGGGCGTTACTGTGCTCATGTCAAGTGTAAGCGTTGCCAAACTATCGGGTAAAAGACCGGAGCCTGAAGAAACTATGTATTGTTTACATTTTGTGGCACCTTTTCCGCGATCGGAATAAAGCGAAAAATTATCTATGCGATAATAAAGCGATAAATTTGTGATGGGCGTTGTTCCGTTATTTTTTACTACTACCTGTGGATTTATATTTGTTAAACATCCGCGGCGATATGGTTTTACAATACTAATTACTGCTGCATCGTTGCCACACGAATTATTTTGCGCGTAGGTTGGATTTAAAGTTGTAAAAACAGGACCAAGAATATGTTTTGCAGTAGAAGGAATAGAAACTGATTGCGGTGCTGCAGGCGTCCAGGGGCCGGGGCCTCCGCCATGAGGAACACTTAGCGAATCTGAGACTTCTATATGCACATATTGTCCGGACTGCCAACTTACTTCCCAGCGACAATGATGATATCCGGTTACCGAAGGCGTAGCAACGTAAGTTTTATTTCCAACATTCCATTTATAAATATCCTCTATTACAAATGGAGTAGATTGGTTTGCCGGTGCGCGAAGAATAGCTCCCGATTGAAATGCACGTAGCACTATCCAGCGTTCAGCAACCGCGCGCGGCTCATTCCATGTTACCGGATTATATCCAACCGAAATATTTTGTGGAAGCCCATTAGCACTTATGCGTGCCGCGATTTTTGGATGAAGCGTGCTGTAGTTCTGCGGATCGATTAACTGAAGATTTACTGCTGCAGATAAATTTTCATCATCATCATCTTCGGGCCCACCGTGATTCATGCGCGCGCCAAGGCGTGCAATTTGTCCATCGGGCATTCTTAATCTTCTCAGAAGAGCAACATGACCTGTCCACCATCTTCTTGCCGAAGCTAAAAGATGAGGGCCCGATGTTGAACCTGCAGGCGCGTAAAAACCTGCAAGCGCCATTGCAGCAGCGCCCCCTTCCCAAAATCCCGTATATAAACCTATGGCTTCATGACGCTGGTGCCCTTGTACAAAATCCAAACTATCTAAAAGACAAATACAATGTGCGGCGGCAATTTCGTAATTCACTGCATCACCCGCTAAAGCAAATCCAAGCGCCGATTCACTCATCCATAACATTGCATGATTCTGACTTCCTGATCCGTTAAGGATAAACCAGCCACCTGGATTTGTATTGGGGCTTAAGGCAACAGGCGACGTGCCCGAATCAAACGCGTTCCAAAATCCTTCTAACGAAGGTCCCTCGTATCCCGTCCAGTTATTTTGAATGGGAAGATAAATTGAAGAAGGGGCAAACAGAGCTTGCTCAGCCGCCGTCATCACAAATAAGTTTTGCGGCGAAATATTTTGCTGAGCAAATGCCGAAATGCAAAACAAAAATGTAAAAATGGAAATTAGTTTTTTCATTGTTTTAATCTTTTAAATTATTTTACAACTGATATTTTTTTGCTCTTGGTAATTTCTCCGGAAGAGATAATTAGCTGATACATGCCGGTATTGATCTGCGATAAATCAAATTGATAAAGCGATTTTCCCGCGTTTTGTGAGCCATAATATTTTGACTCAACAATTTCACCAAGTGCATTTACCAATTGTATTTTTACATCGCTCTGTTTTTGTAATTGATACGCCACGGTTATAAAATCACTTGCAGGGACCGGAAATACCTGGAATGCGCTTGCCGAATTATTTTCATGAACCGCAGAACTTTGCGTTGTTGTTACGTTTACATTATCAACTAAAGTGCTGTTGCCCATGTTGCTCCAGTTAATAAATTTGATAATGGCTTCAGTAAAAGATGTGTAAGCGCTTAAGTTTACCTGTGCATTTAAATAGTCCTGCGGGCCTGTGGGAATAAAAATTGCAGATTGATCAGGAACCGTATTCAAAGATGTTCCGCCCTTACTCCACACAGAAGTATACGTTGTGCCGCAATCGGTAGAAATCAGAACTTCAAGGCTGTCGAATTTAGTGGCATTTGGCTGCGAAGAGTGACTATAATCAAAACTTAACCACGCCTGTGAATTTCCGGTTAAATCCAATACAGGCATTAGCAATTCATCTTTTGTATTATTTGCATTGGCGTAATCGTGATTATTTAAGGCGGCCGCTTTATTATTTTGCGTTGCGTAAACAAACCATTCATCAAAAGCATCTGCATTAAATAAAGTCCACGTGGCAGGAATAAGTCCGGGAGTTATATTTTCAAAATCTTCACTAAAAGGTAATGACTGCCCTGAAGTTGCAACCGTAAACGCAGTCATTAGCGTGTCATTCGAATTGTCTAAATCACCAACGTTATTCGGGTTGGATACCCACATTTTTAAAGTGTGCACCCCTGTACCTACAGTTGTTGCAGCGCCAAAAATTGCCATAGAAGCTCCTGATAGTAATCCGCTGCCAATAGGAACAGTGTAAGTTGCACTTACAACAGAATTCGCGTCTACACGATAATTAATACTTATCTGAAATAATTGAACCGGACCAAGATTTTGAATAACGAGTTGCGGCTGTATGTTTGTTGCGCAACCGTTAGTTAGAGGTTGACTCACAGCCACAGCTTCCACATCAGTTAGGTATGGAGAGATTACATTGAACACTAAAGTTTTTGAATCATTACTTGCATTTGCATCCGCCTGTCCGTTTGGTTGAGAAGAATACACTTGTAAAGTATGAGTTCCCGGTGCAATCGGTATTTTAGGAAAACTAAAATTAAAAGTTGCGGCCGGCGCTAAACTCCCCGTCCATGGCAAGGTAACAGCGTTTCCGTTATCTAATTTATAAGAAATGTAGGCACTTGTTAAATTTGCCTGGCCAAAATTTCTCAATTTTGCAATAGGCAGAATACTATCTGCAGTAATACTCGAAGTAGGATTTACGATTGCACTAATTCCTGCGTCAATAGTTTGTGTAGAAGGAGAAACGTTAAAAACCATCGTGTGCGAATCGTTAGCGGTGTTGCTGTCTCCCTCGTAATTTGGTCCGCCCGTATATGCAACCAATGTATATGTACCCTGACTAACCGGCGCCTGATGCAGAAAAACATTTGTACTTGCGCCTGCTGCTAAAGTTCCGCGCCAGGTTGTAACCCAGGTAAGCCCGCCGTTTAATGTAAAACTGATGTACACATTATTAACGGTTGTGCTTCCGTAATTTTTGATAGTTACTTTAGGAGTAACTGTATCGTTTAATAAAGTAGCTGTTGGCGCAAGAATAGCTGTTACACCTACATCCTGCGTAGCGGGATAATTTGCAGGCGCTGCTCCGGATAAATTTACTCCGTTAAAAATAATCGAGGAGCCGTCAATATCCACTTGCCATAAATTGCTTCCGCCCATTTCAGGTATAGAAACGTAAGCGCCGTCGCCGGGGCAATCAGCCTGAATTAACCCGTTCGCAACCCAGCAACTATATCCGTGGTTTGCACCAACGCCATGATAAAATGCGGGACGTATAGAATAGTAATCGCCGTTAAAAAATATTTGGGCCGCTGCCTGAGTAGGTTTATTTCCGTTAGTTGAATTAAAATAAACTGTTTCGGTACCAAGGCTTGTGCGGCGCAAACGCATTTTTACATAGCAATCGGCAACGTTTACATTGGGATCTTTCCAGGTTCCAAAACCGGCAACCACTTGCGCGGCCCATTTAGCGGCATTAACATCTCCGTTTACAACATCAATTAATTTTTGTCTGTCTGTTGCGTTCAATCCAAAAACTTCAGGGTCCATTGATTGGGTATAGTACGCTTTGCCACCAAGTTGTGCTGTAATCTCCTGCCACCATTTTCCGTTAGAGGTAAGTAAATTTCTTACCGGACTAACACTGCGCCCTTGCCAATCTAATGCCCAACTTAAATATTCTCCGTGCGCATCATGATTAATATTTGCTTCGGTATGCCAGCGGTCGCCGGCTGTTGCGCAGGTAAGCCCGTTGTAAAATGCGGCGTCGCCTGCATTGTTTGTAATTTGTCCTGCAATATTTATATGCGCGTTTACACGTGGTGTTGCAATAGCCGTTAGGGCGTCAAAGGCCCAAACGCAACGAAGGCTTTCGGCAATATCTTTTGCAGCAGAGTAATCACCGGCCGCGCGCGCGTCGCGCAGGGCAGTCATTTTTGGCGCAATTACATTTGCGTAATAATATGCGGGTGCGCCTAATTCTCTTCCCCAAATGCCATGTTGTTTTTCATATCTGCAAAGTGCCGCTACCCATTGGTAATTTCCATGTCCTTCTTCTGCAATTACGGGATGATTTTTCGAACCGATAGCGAATGAATGCGTGCAACTTAAATCTCCGTTCCAGCAGGTAAAATTCATACCCTGATTCCATAAGTACGCATGCGTAGGTAATTCGGTAACATCAACCGCATAACCAAGGGCCCTGCCAAACAAAGCTTGATCGTTGCTTGTATAGGGTGGTTGCGCATAACTGTAAGCCGATAAAATGAAAGCCGTAAAAAATGTTAGCAGTTTTTTAATTGTGGTGTTGCAAGGTTTTTTTTTCATTTGATTTTTTGTTAAGGGTTTTGGATTTTATTTTACTACGCTAACGTGGCCCGCGTATTGGTGTTTTAAATCAAAAATATCGGTAAGCTCAACTTTCCATACATACACATCTTCCTGCACCTCTCCGTTTTTATAAGTGCCATCCCATTTGCACATAGAAGGCATTCCTTCCATATTTCCATCGTCTAACGATTTATTATTTCCTTACTGAGAGCAATCCCAGATTAAATTTCCCCAGCGGTCAAACAGCATAATTTTATATTCTTTAATACCGCGGCCCTTGCCGTAAAAATTTTCATTTAAGCCGTCGCCATTGGGAGTAAAGGTGTTGGGAATGTAAAAAACAAAATCAGGCGTAAGTGTTACCGGTTTTGCGATAGAGTCTTTACAGCCAAATTGATTTTGTACCACTAAAGAAACTACGTACGAGTAAAAATCATTTCCGTTTGCAGTTGATGCGTATGAATGAACCGGATTGCTTACATTATTTACTTTAGGTGTGTTATCGCCAAAATTCCAGTGCCATTGCGTTACGTCGTTCGACCACTGCGGACAAAAACTAAAAACGGGCTCATCAACAGACGCAGTTGATTGTGACATACAAAAATTTGCTTTAGGATAAGGATGCACATTAATAAGTGGTGTTATGGCAGTTGTTCCGGTGCAGCCGTATGAGTTCACAACTGTAAGTGTTGCGCCATATGCTCCTGGAGCATTGTAACAAACATTTGGGTTTTGTAAATTAGATGATGTGATATTTCCTCCGTTAAAATTCCATTGCCAGTTTGTAATGCCTCCGTCAATAGAAGTAGATGCATCTGTAAATTGTGCACATACAGGTGCGCATCCCGATTTTCCTCCGGTAAAATTTGGTTGCGGGTTATTGTAAACAGTTATTTGGTTAAACACAGTGTCTTTGCAACCATGCGAAGTAGTAATTACCAATGTTGCTGTGTGAACGCCGGGAGAAGCATAAGCTACATTTGGATTTTGCGAAGAAGAAGTTGATGGAGTTGCACCCGGAATATTCCAACTCCAATTAGTAATAGGATCATTGGGAAATGCAGTTGACCCGTCGTTTAGTTGTGTATTGATGCGAAAGCAAACGGGTATTGAACTGAAGGCAGCAGATGGGGGAGTTGAAGAAGAGGCGATTGAAGCATATGCAGTATCCGAACAACCATTTATGTCGCTAACAACTACAGAATAATTTCCGGCACTTAGATTGGTAGCTGTTGATGTGGTTTGTCCGTTACTCCACTGATAAGTATAAGGTGTAGCACCGCCGCTAACTATTGCTGTTGCAGTTCCGTTTCCAACATTGCAATAAATGCCGCTTGAAGTAGCATTTACAACGGGTGGAGATGATGGGCCAACTGTAAAGGTTACACTGGCGGGAGCGCAGGCTCTGAAAGAAATATCATCTAAGCCAAAATCGTTTCCGTAAAGTACGGTGCTTTTATTGAGTATAGAAATATTTGCTGTTGTGTTTGACCCCGAATTCCAGGTAGTACAAAACTGCGACCACATATTGGTAAAATTGGGTGCGGTAAGTACGCCGCCTAATTGTGTTCCATTGATTGAAAACTGCATTTGCGCGGCGCTGATGGTATTCATTGCGCTTAGCCAGGCAGAGAACACATAATTGGTGTTAGGAGTAACTGAAATTGTTTCGCTCCAGATGTTTGCTCCAACAGCTGTATCGCCGTTCACAATCATAAATTTACCTGTGCCCGTTGTGTGATCGGTTCCCCAAAAATAAATGTGGTATAGCTGAGGGTTTACGTCAATGGCGTAATATTTTTCATTCATCATAGTTTGATAAACGTTGGTATAAATATAGCCGCTTGTAAAACCTGCAGTGCCTGCGCTAAAATCTCCGTTAACAACCAATTCGTTTCCTAAGCGGCAAACTCCGTCAGAAATTTGTACGGAATAGGTGCCCGGCGTAAGATTGCTTGCACTATTTGTTGTGCTTACATTAGGTGACCATGAATATGTTACGGGCCCGGTATTGTTTGTTACCTGAATAGTTGCCGAAGCACTGCTATTGCACGATGGGGCAATAATATTTGCATGTGCATTAAGCGGGGGATTTACGGTGCACTGCGCGTACATGCCCGATAAAGAGAAAAGCAGAATTACCGATATCACACCGATAATCTGTTGAGTTGCTTTGCAAGGCTTTTTCATTTGTTTGTTTTTTGTTATACCAAACTTAGGCTAATACTAAAAGGTTTGTAAAACCAATTGATTTTTAAATTACAGTTCTAAAATGATAATATGTGGTAGTATATCGAATTATTAATATGAATTTGTAATTCAAAAGCAGGTATAAATTACATGTCAAAGGCATATTCTACTACTCTTTTTCAGTTAATTCAGGCACTTTCGCAAACCGAGAAGCGCTATGTAAAGGTTTTCTTGCAAAAGCAGGTCCTGGGCGATACGCGTAATTACCTCGCCCTATTTGATGCGCTTGCCAAACAAAAAGTATTTAACGAAGAGAAATTGCTTGCATTTAAACACCTGGCTGTGATGAAGCTACGCCTTGAAGAAAATGTTTTATTAGGCTTACAGCGGTATTATTCCGAAAAATCTGTCAGCGCTAAATTGTATCGCGATATTCATTCGGTAGAAATTCTCTTTCAGAAAGGTTTATTTGAAAATGCCATGCGGCAAATAACAAAGTCAAAAAAAACGGCAATTTATTACCAGGAGCATACAGCCTTGTTTGAGTTAACTAAATGGGAATTAAAAGTAATTAATGCGCAGGGCTTTGCTGCGGTTTCTCAAGAAGAAATGAAAAGCAAATACCGTGAGGCAGAAAACTCGCTTAAAGAGCTTATCAATGCGCATCAGTATTCACTTTTTTCAAATACTGTGTATCTGCGTATCCGTAAATTTGGATTTTTCAGAAGCCGCGCCGAATTAAAAAAATTCGGGCGCATGATGCAACACCCGCTTTTAAAATCTGAAGAGAAGGCCGTTTCGGTAGAATCGAAATACTATTTTTACTCAACCCGCATTGGCTATGCCAACTTAGAAGGCGATTATCAGAAAGCGTTTACAAATACCAATAAAATTATTAAAATTTTAGAAGAGCATCCCCAGTTAATAGAAAAAGAACCCAGGCAATATCTGGCTATGCAACAAAATGCCAGCGTATGGCAATATAATTTTAAAGAATACGAGCAGACCTATATTTTATTGGAGAAACTAAAGGAATTTTTAATCGGGCAGCGTACTTCGCTTTCTAAAAATCTATTCAGCCGTACTTTTTATTATGTAAACACGGTAATGTTGTACGTGTATAATAGAACCGGCGAATTTGAGAAAGGGGTAAAGGCCGTGCCGGTATTGCAAAAAGAATTTGTTAAATATAAAATTACTCCGCTAAGCGTTGAAGAAAAGTGGATGTTTGATGAAGCTGTGGCTGCCGTATATTTCGGCAACCGTAATTACTCCAAATCAATCGAGTTTCTCAATAAAATAATTAACGACAAAGCTCCTGATGTACGAGGCGATATGCAGTGTATGGCCCGTATTTTTTCTTTATTAGTGCACTACGAAATGGGTAACCGCGATTTACTGCGTTACATGGTTAAGTGGACCTATCATTTTCTTTCGAAGCGAAAAATGCTTTACAAGTTTGAACAAATCATTTTAGATTTTATCAGTAAAAAAAGCCGTAAGATGGATACGCGCAAGAAAACCACAGAAGCATTTAAAGAATTAAAAAAGGATTTAGAAAAATTGCTTCCAGACCCGTATCAGCGCCGTCCGCTGGATGATTTTGAATACATAGAATGGCTGGACAGCAAAATCCAAAACAGGCCTTTTGCGGATTTAATCAAAGAAAAAAATCAGAAAAAAATAAGTACTACCTGATAATTACAATTTTTGTTATATAGGTGGGTTCTAAAAATTCATTTTTATGGATTTTAATAAAAATCGGAGAACCCGTTAACCGATTTTTGGTACTCTGTTTTTCAAAAATACATTATTTTTTTCTTACAACCTACTAATTTTTCTATCTATCTATCTATCTATCAGTGTATTTAATGTCTAATCTTATGGTTTGTTCGTACCTAAACAAATTGTATGTTAAATTTATAAGCCCTATTATTCCAGTTGCTCTTACTATTCCAACTGAGCGTATAAATAAGCCATTCATGCTTTGTTCCATAAAGCCAAATACGTGTTCTACCCTTGCTCTTGTTTTTGATTTTTCTTTCTTGGCGGCTTTTTGTTCATCTGTTAATGGTGCGTTGCGGTAACCTTTCTCGTGAACTTTATTTTTCATTTTATATTTTTCAACACTGTTGTCCGATAAAAGATTTTAAAAGAAGCCAAGCATAATGCTTAGGCTTCTTTTGTTTTGTAGTTTTGGTTCGCTAAAACTAACCTACAATGAATAAAAGTAATTATTTTTTTGGACACTCCGTTTTCGGACAGCT
>JBBQRR010000015.1:0-84082 GCA_038214655.1 Bacteroidia bacterium
ATGTTGTTTTGTGCCTTTGCAAAATGTACATCATTACGGGAAGTATCGGGTGCAATGCTTGGACTATCAGGTAAAACAAAACATTTTCAGTTAGAGCATATTCCAAAGAGAAGTACTTTAGGCGATGCCAATCAACGAAGGTGTGCTGATGTTTTTGGTATTATCTACAATGAACTCTTCAAAAAATATGGACATATTTTCTCGGACAGCCGAATTAAAGATGTCATACATAAGAATATTGAAATCTTTGACAGCACCACTATCAGCCTGTTCAAGGACATTATGAAATGTGTTGGACGAAAACCAACAAGCGGCAAACGCAAAGGAGGCATCAAAGTACATACAGTAATAAATGTTGATGAAACTGTTCCAAAATTAGTTTGGTTTACACACGCAGCCACCAACGACCACGTTTTACTCAGTAAACTAAAAATGGATTCCAATACAATTTATGTGTTTGATAAGGGTTACAACGACTATAAAGCATTTCAAAAATTCAGCAACAACAACACTGGATTTGTTACCCGAATAAAGGATAATGCCGTTTATGAATCGGTAATGCAGAATGAAATAAAAGAACATATTCATTCCGGTGTGCTTGAAGACCAAATCATCGAGTTTACTGTAAAAGATGGTCAAGAGATAAGTAAATTAAAACTTCGTAAAGTTCGTTTCTACGATAGGGTACTTAAAAGGGAGTTTGAGTTTTTAACGAATCTATTTGAAATGAGGGCAGATTTAATTGCGGCCATATATAAACTTCGTTGGCAAATAGAATTATTGTTTAAGCAACTCAAACAGAATTTTCCATTACGATACTTTTTAGGAGATAATGAAAATGCAATAAAAATTCAAATCTATTGTGCGTTAATAGCCAATTTGCTCATGACAGTCATACAAAAACAACTCAAGAGAAGTTGGGCGTTTTCAAATCTTGTAAGTTTTTGCAAAATCCATTTGTTCAATTACATCAATTTAATCAGATTTTTAGAGAATCCTGACAAAGACTGGCCAAAAATCTTTCATAATCAAGAACAATTTTCGCTCTTTTAGAGGGGTCTTACTTTTCAAAAACAAAAAAACACAAACAATATCACCTAATAATCAGGCAATTACGTTTGTATCAAAAATATTTTGTACTTTTATCGGACAACAATGATTTATAGGGATTTATTTTTTACATTTGTGGGTCGTGATAACCCGAAAAAGCATATTTTTATTAGTTTTTGTAACGTTTTTTAGTGCTTCTTTTTCTCAAAGTCGTGCCCGTTTGCGGTATGAACTTTTAGGCGGAATAGGCCCAACAAACTTTTTAGGTGAGTTAGGAGGAGCTAATCGCATAGGTACCCACTTTTTGAGTGATTTTGATTTTAATTCGACACGCTTTTGCTTAAACGCAGGCTTGTGCTATAAAAACAATCCTTATTTTGGATTTAAAGGCATGCTTACTTTCGCTATGCTTTCGGGCAATGATGCCTTTACAGAGGAAAAAATCAGGCATAACCGTAATTTAAGCTTTCGCTCACCTGTTATTGAGTTAACGGGCCAGGTGGAATATTATTTTTTACGCGAAAAATCGAAGAACCTTTATAAAATCAGCGGCATCAACAAAAAGAAGAAAAATAAAAATTTAACGGCCTATGTTTTTACAGGCTTTGGTTTGTTTTTCTACTCACCGCATGCAAAATATAACGGTACCTGGTATAATTTAAGAAGCCTGCATACAGAAGGGCAAGGACTTCCCGGAGGGCCGGCACAATATTCAAATTTCAATATTTGTATTCCAATTGGGCTTGGGGTGCGTTATTCACTTAATAAAAAATGGAGCATTGGTGCCGAGCTTTCTTTCAGAAAGACTTTTACCGATTATCTCGATGATGTTAGCGGAACCTATTACGATAAAGCAAAACTTCAAAGCGCCTATGGCCCTACATCCGTTGCTCTTGCAGACCCAAGTTTGGGTGATGTTGCAGGTGCCACTTCTCCAAACGGAGACGGTACAGGCGCACAGCGTGGCGACACCCATTACAAAGACGCCTATATGCTTTTTACCATTAATGTGGGGTATAAATTTACGCAACGTGGCCGTACCCGTGCCAAGTTCTAATTTAATTGTAAGTCAGCCTTCTTCTCCATCAGATTTTGAAATCTATTTTAGTTTACGTTATGAGGTATTGCGTAAGCCCTGGCATCAGCCTTTGGGTTCAGAACGCGATGCGGATGAAGAAACTTCTGTTCACGCATTTATTACAGAAAACACCAAAGCTATAGCAGTGGCTCGTTTACAATTTGTGGATGGTAACACTTCGCAGGTGCGTTATATGGCCGTAGACTCTCTGCAGCAAGGACGTGGTTTGGGTAAATTGGTATTGCAATTTTTGGAGGAAAAATCGTTAGCAGCGGGCAGAAAAAAAGTGGTTTTGCATGCGCGCGAAAACGCGGTGAAGTTTTATGAAAGATGCGGCTATGCGGTAAAAGAAAAATCGCATTTGCTTTGGGGCGAGATACAGCATTATTTGATGGAGAAAGAACTCAAATAAAAAACCCAGACGGTGTCGTCTGGGTTTAGGGACCGTAATGGGGCTCGAACCCACGACCCCTAGAACCACAATCTAGTGCTCTAACCAACTGAGCTATACAGTCCGTAAATTGGAGTGCAAAGATAAAATTATTATCATTACAAAAAAAACGCTTTTCCCGAATGTCGCCGATTTCTCAAAAAATAAAATTACAATTGTTTAAACGCTTCGGTAAAGCGTATAAAAAGAGGCTTTTCAGGGATACTTACAACAATGCCGAACTAAGATTATTGAGATACATTCTGAAGCAAAAAAACTTGTTTTTCATTGACGTGGGCGCTAATAAGGGCGAGTTTGTTTATGTGGCTGAAAGTGTAATTCCAAAAAATAAAATATGGGCCTTTGAGCCACTGCCCTATTTTGCGCAAAAACTGAAAGCGCTTTTTAACGGCATTACTGTTTTCAGTATAGCCCTTTCTGATAAAAATTCTGAAACCACACTTTATGTTCCTGTAAAAAATGGCGTGCCTGATGATTCTCTATCATCCGTAAACAAGCCCGAAACAGGAACTTACACAAGCTACGAAGTAATCCTTAAGACATTAGACGGGGTAACTCAGGAAAAAAATTTAAACGAACCCACATTTTTAAAAATTGATGTAGAAGGCCATGAATTTTCGGTATTAAAAGGTGCAGAATCGTTTATTAAAAATTCGGTTCAAATTATGTTGGTTGAAATAGAGGAACGTCACCACAAAGGCAGAACTTTGAGTGAAATGACCCTGCAAATTGAAAATATGGGCTTTGTTTGCTATTACCTGCTCCCAAAAAATCAACAATTAGCCTCCTTTACCGAAAACCCTGCTGTTTTTCAGAAAAAAGAAGATTTAAATACGCCTCTATACATCAATAATTTTTGGTTCTTTGCAAAACAAATGCAGCCCCAAAGCGTTGTAGCTACAATTAACCAAACCACTTTTTGAAACAAAAGAAAGCCATAGTTTTTTTTTCGGCCGGACTTGGCGATGCTTTATTGCTTATCCCTCTAATTAAGCGCTTAAAACTGCAAGGCTATCAAGTTGCCGGATTGTTTAATTCTAAAATGCCCTGCAAAGAATTAATGCAAGGCACCGGCTTACTGAATGAACTGATTGATGTTAAAAATAAAATTGAGCAAGGATTACTTTCTTTAAAAAAAGCGGGGCATTACGATATAGCCTTTTTAAATTACTTTGCGGGTAACCGAAAAAATTTACTCACCGCTGCGATTATTGCCAAACAAATCAGTACTAACCGTAAATTAAATTCTTCGCTCACAAAAAGTTTTGCTAAAAAAATAAAATATATTGAACCGGTTAAAAACATGCACGATGCCGAGCAAAATCTTTTATTGGCCGGCGAACAAAATTTTATTTTAAAAGATTTAGAAATTCCGGAAGCGCAAAAACCAAATTTAAATTTACCGGCGGAGTATATCGCTTTGCAAATAAGTTCGGGTAACATCGAGGTAGCTTATAAAAACTGGCCCTTTACTCATTGGACAACCTTTTTAAAATCACTCTTGGAAAAATATCCAAAAAAGCAAATTGTATTGCTTGGAAATGCAAGCGACGTTGCATTTGCCACCAAGCTTAGAAAAGAGTTTGGCGAAAAAATAATTTCACTGGCAGGCAAAACAAGTATTACCGAAGCTATGCAGATTTTATCGCATTGCAATTTATTTATTGGATTGGACGGAGGCTTAATGCATTTGGCTGTTGCATACAACAAACCAACTTTTACTATTTGGGGACCCAGCAGCGAAAAATTATACGGCTACCAACAATTTAATGCAACGTTACACAAATGCGTTCGTTTAAACTTAACTTGTTTTCCATGCAGCGCCTGGATAAACCAAAACACCACCAAAGCAAAAGAGCCCGAATTATGTCCCGATCACGCCTGCATGAAACAACTGGGCGCTAATGAAGTGTTTACCCAATTTATCAAATACGTATCTTCACTTCCTGCACATGTTTGGTAAAATTATACAAACCATTTTCTCTAAAGGAATTATTTCCATCATCAATTTTTTGGTGGTTATACTCACCGCCCAATATTTGGGTGCGGGCGGGCGCGGAGAAATAAGCATGCTGTTTTTAAATGTAACAGTAATTTTACTTTTTAATGATATTATTGGCGGAAGCTCGCTGGTATATTTAACTTCAAAAAGAAACCCTTACACATTATTTTTTCCCGCCATTACAGTGGGCTTATTTACCGGGTTATTATTTCCCTTTCTCTTTAATCTGCACTTCCATTTTCAAACCACCGATCTTATTTATTTTATTGGCCTAACTCTTCTTTCAAACTTAAGCAGCATTTGCAATTACTTTTTAAATGGCTTTCAAAAAATAAAGCAAAACAACATTGCCAATATTTCGCAAAGTGTAATTACTATAGGAAGCCTTGCTTTGCAATTACTTGTGCTAAAAGATTTTTCTGTTTACTCGTACTACCGCGCTTTGGGCCTTGGTTACCTAGCTAATTTTTTAATCAGCGCTTTTAGCTTACGCGGAATGTTTAAACCTGTTTCTTTTTCGTGGAAAGAATCCATCAAAGTAATTGCTTCGTACGGTTTAATCAGTCAGGCCGGAAATATTTTTCAGTTGTTTAATTACCGTTTTTGCTATTATGTATTGGATGGAATGAATGATGCGCACAGCAAACAAAACGTGGGTGTGTTTTCTACAGCAGCATCCGTAAGTGAAGCCGTATGGGTTATTATGAACGGAATTGCAATGGTGCAATACGCCACTTTATCCAACCGAAATAATTCAGAACTGGCCATAAACATCACGCTCAAACTTTCTAAAATAAGTTTTGCATTATCCGTTTTAGCATTGTTGGTTTTAAATATTTTACCCGTTCAGGTATTTACTTTTTTATTCGGCCCCGATTTTGCCGAAATGAAAAATTATTGTCTTATCCTCTCGCCCGGCATAGCCGCGGCCGGCCTTACAGGTATTTACTCGCATTACTTTGCTGCGCGCGGCGATATGAAAACCAGCGCATCAAGCGCCCTGGTGGGATTGATTATTACTTTGGGCTGCTCTATGTTTTTAATCCCCGTGTTTGGCGCAAAAGGCGCGGCGCTTACAAATTGTGCGTCTTACATCGCGTCTTCGGTATTTTTAATTGCCATGTTTAAAATACAAAGCAAAACTTCTTTGTACAACATGTTTTTTAACTGGAAAAATTTATTTCCTTTAACAGGTAAATCGTAAAGGATGTGCGGCATAGGCGGAATACTAAATCTTGAAAACAAAAACATTAATTTGGTTGAAGGCGCCGCTACGCTCAGTAAAAAGTTGCGCCATCGCGGGCCGGATGATGAAGGATTTTTTTTTTTTACCGATGAAAAAACGACTTGCGCTTTTGGCGACGATACACAAAAAGAATCGATTGGCAATAATTTTAATTTCTCAGCTAAAATTCCAATTACCGATGCAGGGCAAAATTACAGCGGAGTTTTTATGCATCGCCGCCTGGCAATTATTGATGTGGGCGCAAGCGGCCATCAGCCTATGTGCAGTACGGATGAAAAATTATGGATTACTTACAATGGCGAAATTTATAATTATATTGAGTTAAGAGCCGAGTTAGAAAAACTGGGTTATAAATTCAGAACCCAAAGCGATACCGAAGTTTTACTGAATGCGTATCAACAATGGGGCACGGCATGTTTGCAAAAATTAAACGGCATGTTTGCTTTTGCCTTGTGGGATAAAGCGGGCAAAAAACTTTTTTGCGCGCGCGACCGCAGTGGCGTAAAACCATTTTACTATTATTTTAAAGACGGGTTATTTTGTTTTGCATCCGAACTTAAAGCTTTAAAAGCATTGCCTTTTGTAGAAACAGGTTTAAACGAAAGGGCCGTTAACCATTATTTATTGCACGATGCATTAGAGTATGAGCCCGAGGGGTTTTTAAAAAATGTTTTTGAATTATTTCCGGCGCACTATCTGCAACTTGATTTACAAAACAGACAAATTGAAAAAGTAAAATATTTTGAAATTAATGTCAATACAGATTTTACTCCCTTTAACGAAAAATCTTTTGCAGAAAGTTGTGCCCAAACAAAGTTATTGATAAGCGATGCTATCGTTAAGCGACTTCGCTCGGATGTGGATGTTGGATGTTGCTTAAGCGGGGGTATCGACAGCTCCATTATTTCAGGTGTAATATCCGGGCATACTAAAAAATTTAACGCGTTTACCGCTACTTTTCCCGGCGAAGAAATTGACGAAAGCAAATACGCCAAAGAAGTTGTAGCATTTACAAAAGCAAGCTGGCACACCGTAACGCCCAATGAAAATGAATTGCTTGACGATTACGAAAAAATGGTTTACGCGCTGGATATTCCTATCTGGAGCACCAGTACGTACGCACAGTTCAGAGTCATGCAACTGGCTAAAGAAAAAAATATAAAAGTTGTTTTAGACGGACAAGGGGGCGATGAACTTTTTGCCGGATATCCCCACTACTACACTACTTACATCAACGAATTACTGGGTAAAAAGCAATTTAAACAAGCCGCAGCCGAAATAAAAAGCTTTGGAACTAATTTTTGGTTTTTGTACACGAAAGAAAATGCCAAAAGAAAATTGCATTACAACGCCAACAAAAAACACCTCAACAAAGAATTTGTAAATGCGCATTCGGCGCCGGCAAACCTCAGCACAAAATTTAATTCACTCAACGAGCATTTGCAATACGATTTTTTTGGAGGGCGCCTTAAAACTTATTTGCGTTGCGAAGATCGTTGCAGCATGCACCACTCGGTTGAGTCGCGCACACCTTTTGCAGATGATACTATATTAATTGAAAGTGCTTTTAAAATTCCGGCCGGGTTTAAAATAAAAAACGGCACCTCTAAATATATTTTGCGCGAAAGCATGAAAGAGTTTTTGCCTGACTCTGTTTACAGGCGCAAAGACAAGATGGGCTTTGTTACCCCGCATAACAAATGGTTGGGTACTTTGCTGGGTAAATACCCCGATTTAAGCCATAATTCTCTTTTAAAAACCTTTTTTGATAACCAGTTTTTAGAAAAACTTCACCACTTATCAGATAAAACCCGCCACTTACCAAATGGCGCGTACCAAAAGGTAGAAAACCTTAGCTTCAAAGCGCTCACATTGTCAGTGTGGTACAAGTCAATTGGTTTTTAAACTACTTTTAACCACGTAGTTAACGTTTTATGAACAAGGTTTTTATTAGTTAAAACAATAACTATATTTGTGTAATTCCTAAATGTTTAACTCTTAAAACAAACACAATGAAAAAAAATTTACTCATTGCAGCTGCGTTAGTTGTTTGTGCAACAAGTATTGCACAAAATAACAGACAAGCAGGTATTAATAAACCGATTAAAGAAAATTTTCAAAGCAAAATTGAAAATAACGCTTTTCCGGTTGCAGGCAATAAAGCTGTTGCAGGGCCACGGGCTCATACCGCAAGGTCAAACAACGGTACAACTTCTATTTGTACGCCGAAAAAGTTTAGCTCGGCAATCAATGCTTTTGGAGTTGGTGGCGGTGTAACTACTTTTCAACAAAACTGTTTGTCGTATAACAAAGATTTAAACACAATTTTATGGACTTCGCGGGTATCCGCTGATTGGGCTTTCCCCGGAAAAACCTCAGGTTCAATTCAATCTTCATTTGCTGATGTAACTACATTGGTATGGGATTCTATGATTATTTATCGCGACTCTGTAAACGTGCATGGAGCGCGTTATCCGGGTGGTGTGCTTTTTAACCCAACCGGTAACACTATGGTTTCAGGAGCCTACATGTTAGGTGCAGGTTCTGTAACATCTAACGGAACTCCTGCCTGGATTGGAGAATGGGTTGCAAAGCGCCAGCCTAGCGGCAACTACCACGCTACAAACGTACCTAACTTGCAAGGCTTTATTGCTGCAGGTGCTCCTCCTTTTGGAAACATAGGTAACTCTTCAACTAATGTTGGTTTCTTTAATATTGATATGCTTCAAGCGGGTCAAAATGCTTGGGTTAGTGGCGCTATGTATGATTACACAGCTCCTACTGAAGTAAAAGGCGGTATTTTTGGTAAAGGCGCTTACGCTGCCGGAAATTTTACCTGGAGTGCTGACTCTGTTGTACCGGGCTTTTTAAATACTGCTCAGGGTTTAATAAGCGATGCACAAGGTGCGCGTGTTGCTTTTGATGCTACCGGCATGATAGGTTACCGCGTATTTATCGGCCGTTTATCAACTACTTTTAATAACGCAGCTGACTCTACCATGATGCCGATAGTTTATAAAACTACTGACGGGGGCCTTACCTGGAACCTGGTTTTAGCTGGTTATGATTGGACTTGCGGTCACCCCGAAATTTTAAAAAACGTAGGTTGCTTATTAGCTACTCCGGGCAGACACCCAACCCCTTATATTCAGCATGGTATTGATTTAGCTGTTGATGCTAATGGTGTGCTTCACTATGTAACTACTTTAACTATGCCTTATAAAGACGGTAATTATGCAGGTGGTGTGTTTGACTCCTTGCAATTTACTTATAAATATAAATGGGATTACGGAACTTACCACCCAATTATTTGGGATTTAATGACAGATGGTACGGTTGGCTTTGGAAACGGCGGATGGAAAACTATGTTGGTTGACTCAATTATTACGGCTTATGTTGGCTCTGATCCTGCACAGGATACTACAGCTTCTTTCAGTGCATGGACAAACGCCGCTCTTTTCTTAAACTATGGCGCTCACTTAACGGTTAGTCGTGCTACTGACGGGTCTGCTATATTTTACGGTTGGGGCGATACAGACCCTTCTGTAACCGGTACACCTTTTAACTCACAGCCTGATTTGTGGATGAAAGCTTATGACGTAACTACACAAAAAACCAGTTTATCAACTAACGTTTCAAATGGTGCGGGCCCTTGTTTCTTCTCCTACCTTTCTGATGTATCTTATTATGATGCGGGTACAAGCAGCTGGGTAGTTCCTTTTGTTTATACTGTTGGCCGCAGCACAATATCTCCGGGTGTTTATATCGGTATGAATCCGGTGGATTATTATTATGGTAATTGCGGTACATTTAACGCTGCTAACGTTAACGTTCCTGCAACTCTTAATAACACAAACAATACAAATTGTATTGTAGGTATTAAAACCAATAATAATTTTGTTAACTCTGTAAGCACCTACCCTAACCCTTTTAGCCACACTACTAACATCGTAGTTAATCTAAACGAGGGCAAAGCAATCAACATTAATGTGTTTGATGCTATCGGCAACGTAGTATTTACAAGTAAAACTAATGGTAACATTGGCGGCAACACTATTGTATTTGATGGTTCGGCTTTAACTGCAGGAGTGTATTACTACACGGTAACTGCTGGTTACGAGAAAGTTACAAAGAAGATGGTAATTCAAAAATAATTGCTTCTTGAGTTCTGTTCCCTTCAAAAAAGAGGGATTAAAAAGTCTCGCCCGCGGGCGGGACTTTTTTTAAGTTTATCCTTATAAAAGACCGCTTATACTGTTTAATAAATAACCTTATTGCCGTATTAAAACTATTCCTATATTTGCCGCAATCTTAAATGTTAAACTAAACAAAAAAAACAATGAAAAAAACCTTACTAATCGGTGCTGTAGTTGCGATTGGGTTTTCTGCTTTTGCGCAGAATAACCGTCAGGCAAAACTGAAAAGCATAACTCTAAACAAGAGTTTAAATCATGTTGCTGAAGAGGAAGTATTTCCTTCATCAGGAACAAAAAAACCTGCAACCTTAGGTTCTAACAAATCAAGTGCGGTTTGTACTCCAGTGTGGATGTCAAGCGCGCCAAACGTTTTAACTATCGGTGGTGGTGTTACTACTTACAAACAAGGATGTTTAACCTACAACAAAGACCTGAATACGTATTTATGGACGCACCGCCGTTCGGCAGGTTGGAACGCTGTTTCTCCAATGAGTTCAGGTTCAATTCAGTCTACCTGGATTAACGCAACCTCTTTGGTAAAAGATTCTACAATTATATTTTATGATCAGCCGGTAACAAATCCCGGGCGTTACCCAACGGGTGTTATCTATAACCCAACAGGTAATACAAATATCGCAAACGCATGGGTAGTTGCTTCAGGTCCGGATTTATTTGGTAATGGTACTTTTACCGGCGTTTGGTATAACAACCGCCAGTTAACGGGTACTTCTGCTGACCAAACCGTTTTCCCTACAGTTGACAAAAATTCTACATTGTCTCCCTCAACAAATATGGGAAGCACAATGTTTATGAACACTGATATGCAACAGGTTGGAACTAAAGTATTCGTTGGTGGCGAAATCAGCGATACAACTTCAAATGCTGCTCTTGACTTTAACGCTGCAAGAGGTGGTATCATAGGTAAATGCGATTTTTCAGGTGCTCCTACCTGGTCTCATGATTCTATTATGCCGGGTTACGAATTCAGAGCAACCGGAACAGGTTTAGGTTATTCAGCAACTGCTGATGGCCGCTTAGCTTTCTTTGGTCAAACCGGATACTGGGTTGACTTAGGTCGTTTAGCAGCTAACGCTAACAACAGTTCTGACTCTATGTTATCTCCAATCGTTTACAAAACTACAAACTTTGGTGCTACGTGGGCTCCTATTTTACAAGGTTACGACTGGCGTTGTAGACACCCCGAGTTAATGAAAAACGTGGGTTTATTAAGTGCTGTTCAACCAAGACATTATACATTAAACTTCAAACACGGCATCGACGTTACTGTTGATGCTAACGGAAAACTTCACTTAGTTGCTACTATGGTGAATATGGTTACTGACGGTCTTCGTTGCGACTCAGCTGCTGTGTATTCTTTAACGTATACCCATGATTATGTTAATGCCCACCCAATCATTTGGGATTTAACGACCGATGGTACAGATTGGAAAACTATGATGGTTGACTCAATCGCAACTTCTTATGTTGGTGGTGCTCCTGCATCTGATACTACTGCAAGTGCTAACCCTATTTCTGACGGTACTGCAACCGGACGCTATCCTTATGGGGCACGTTTACAAGTTACCCGTTCTGATGATGGTACCAAGCTTTTCTATTCTTGGGCTGATTCTGATCCAAGTGTAACCGGCACACAATACAACAGTGCTCCGGATTTAATGCTAAAAGGATATGATGTTGCTACTAACAAATTAACTGCTACTACAAACATAACCAACGGTATCTCTATCTGCTTCTATCACATTGCAGCAGACGTTGCTTATTTTGATGGTACAAAACATCACGTTCCTATGGTTTACACTGTGCCGAGCTCTTTCAATGCAGGTGTTTATAACGGAATTAGTAAATCAGACCATTTTTATGTTGATTGCGGCGCTATAACTCCGGTTACTGATTATATTACTGCCGGCGTATGGAATAATGAAATGCCTCCTTGCATAGTTGGTATCAAAACCAATAACAGCTTCATGAATTCTGTAAGTGCTTATCCTAACCCTTTCAGCAACACTACTAACATCGTAGTTAACCTTAGCGAAGGTAAAGCTATCAACGTTAACGTATTTGATGCTTTAGGTAAAGTTGTATTTACTAAGAAAACTAACGGTAACGTTGGCGAGAACACTATCGTATTTGATGGTACTTCTTTAACTGCCGGTGTTTACTACTACACTGTAACTGCAGGTTACGAAAAAGTTACAAAGAAAATGGTTATCCAAAAATAATCGCTTCCTTAGTTCTTTAACAGAAACCCTCCCGATAATATCGGGAGGGTTTTTTGTTTTATATGCATTCTGTCAATTTTGTCAATCCCCCTGTAAAAATGTCGTTTTATTGGTAAATCTATGGCTATGGCATAGAATTAGCTTACCTTTGCCGCCCTTAAGAACGTGCGTACGTTTTTAAACGAGGCAGAAATTTTCTTTCAAATTAAAATTAAATAAATAAAAACATGGCAAAACTAAGCGTAAAACCCTTACAAGACCGCGTGTTGGTAGAACCCGCACCGGCAGAAGAGAAAACAGCAGGAGGAATAATAATTCCCGACACTGCTAAAGAAAAGCCGGTACGCGGCAAAGTAATTGCTGTAGGAAACGGTAAAAAAGACGAGCCCGTAACTGTAAAAGCAGGCGATACCGTTTTGTACGGAAAATACGCCGGTACCGAAATTCAGATTGAAGGCAAAGAATATCTCATCATGCGCGAAAGCGATATTTACGCAATTATCTAATTAATGAATTGTTGAGTTTTTGAATTGTAGAATTCTGAACTCAATAGTAAATCAACAAATCAATAATTCACAAAATAAAAAACTAAAAAAATGGCAAAAGATATAAGCTTTAACCTTGACGCACGCGACGCTCTAAAACGTGGTGTTGACGCCTTAGCAAACGCAGTAAAAGTTACATTGGGCCCAAAAGGCCGTAACGTAATTATCGATCGTAAATTCGGCTCGCCGATTATTACCAAAGACGGAGTTACTGTTGCAAAAGAAATTGAATTAAGTCACCCGGTAGAAAACATGGGCGCGCAACTTTTAAAAGAAGTAGCCAGCAAAACTGCTGATTTAGCAGGAGACGGAACAACCACTGCAACGGTGTTAGCACAAGCTATCGTTACAGCAGGTTTAAAAAACGTTGCCGCAGGTGCAAACCCAATGGATTTAAAACGCGGTATTGATAAAGCCGTTTTAGCCGTTGTAGAAAATTTAAAAAAACAATCGCAAACAATAGGCAACGAAACTAAAAAAATTGAGCAGGTTGCAACTATCTCTGCCAATAACGACAGCACCATTGGTAAACTTATTGCCGAGGCAATGAGCAAAGTAAAAAAAGAAGGAGTTATTACTGTAGAAGAAGCAAAAGGCACTGATACAACTGTTGAGGTTGTTGAAGGTATGCAGTTTGATCGCGGTTATATCTCTCCCTACTTTGTTACGGATGCAGATAAAATGGAAGCCGTTTTAGAATCTCCCTTGGTTTTAATTTACGACAAGAAGATTTCTAACATGAAAGAAATTCTTCCGGTATTAGAAAAAGCGGTACAGACGGGCAAACCCGTTTTAATTATTGCTGAAGATTTAGACGGAGAAGCGTTAGCTACTTTGGTTGTAAATAAAATTCGTGGTTCATTAAAAATCGCTGCTGTTAAAGCTCCCGGTTTTGGCGATCGCCGTAAAGCTATGATGGAAGATATCGCAATTTTAACAGGCGGTACTTTAATCAGCGAAGAACGTGGTTTTAAATTAGAGAATGCCGACTTAACTATGTTAGGTAAAGCAGAAAAAATTACCATCGATAAAGACAATACTACCATAGTAAACGGTGCCGGTAAAAAAGCCGATATCCTTGCGCGTGTTAATCAGATTAAAGCGCAGATTGAGTCAACAACATCCGATTACGATAAAGAAAAATTGCAGGAGCGTTTGGCTAAATTAGCCGGCGGTGTTGCGGTACTTTATATTGGTGCTGCCACTGAAGTTGAAATGAAAGAAAAGAAAGACCGTGTTGACGATGCTTTAGCTGCTACACGTGCCGCTGTTGAAGAAGGTATTGTACCGGGCGGTGGTGTTGCATACATTCGTGCAATTTCTGCAATTGAAAAATTAAAAGGCATTAACGAAGACGAAACAACAGGTGTTGCCATTGTAAAGCGTGCTATCGAAGAGCCATTACGTCAAATCTGTGCCAACTCAGGTATCGAAGGTTCTATCGTTGTACAAAAAGTAAAAGAAGGTAAAGATGATTTTGGTTTTAACGCACGCACAGAGGTTTTTGAAAACCTTTACAAAGCGGGTGTTATCGATCCTACTAAAGTTACCCGTATTGCTTTAGAAAACGCGGCTTCTGTTGCAGGTATGTTACTTACAACTGAGTGCGTTTTAGCTGATAAAAAAGAAGAAAAAGCCGCCGGCGGAATGCCCGAAGGAATGGGCGGCGGAATGGGTGGAATGATGTAGGCCTATTCTCTCTTTCAAAAAATAACAAAAGTCCTGTTCTACGAACAGGACTTTTTGTTTGTACTTATAACCGGCAGATACCTCATTAACAACGCCCCTTCGGGGACTCGGTATGACACACTCATTTTATAGTGTCATTCCGAGTCGGCGCAGCCGTGTTGCTCATGAGGAATCTGTTCATCATTTTGTAAATTTCTTAGTTTTGCAATATGCAGCTAAAACACCATCAGTATTTTACTTACATCATTACCAATCTAAACAAAACCGTATTGTATACAGGTGTTACCAATAATCTTCCTGCTCGTATAGCTGAGCATTATTTTAATCAAGGGAAGCAAGAAACGTTTGCAGGCAAATACAATTGCTTTTACTTGCTTTATTTTAAATCGTTCCAATACATTGAAGATGCAATAGCCTGGGAAAAACGAATTAAGGGATGGAATAGAAAAAAGAAGGAAGAATTAATACTAACAGAAAATCCCCAATGGAAATTTCTAAACGAAGGGATTATGGAATGGCCGCCGGAAAAAGATTTTATTAAAGACAGACGAAACAAATAAAGCGAAAGGTAAATTTTTACAAATCCCTCCTTCGTCGGGATGACACTCTCAAATCACATTTTCAGCTTCTGCCCTACTTTTAAAACCTTGGTACGCTTAATGCCGTTCTTTTTACAAAGGTTGTCGATTGTTGTGTGATTACGACGCGCAATTCTTTCTAAAGTGTCGCCCGTGCGAACCGCAACTACTTTGCCCTTTACTTTTACATTAGCGTAACGCGAGGTAGAGTGACTCTTGGTAACCTTATGCGCGTGCAGCTTACGCAAATTATATTTGGCTTCAAAATCTTCTTTGTAAATCACAAACGCATTATTTTTCACTTCGCCTTTTGCGTAATCAATAAAATCTTCGGTGTCTAATGCCTTTCCTAAGTAACGTATTTCAAAATGCAAGTGACTTCCATAAGAACGCCCGGTGTTACCACCCAAGCCAATTGTCATGCCCGAAACAACTGCTTCCTCGGGTTGCACCACTATTTTAGAAAGATGCCCGTAAACTGTTTCCAATCCGTTATTGTGGCGAATGATTACCACGTTGCCATATCCTTGTATATATCTTGCAATTCGTACTTTCCCATCAAAAGCGGCAACCACTGTATCGCCGGTAGTTAAATTAATATCGGTGCCGTAATGCGGGCGGCGTCTGCGCCATCCAAACTCCGAAGTAATAATTCCCTTTCGCGGCATAGTAAAACCACAGCTCCAATCATCTAATAAATAAATAGTGGCCGAGTCGCCCGCAAATTGCTGAGAATATAAATCCGGGTGACAAGAAGCCGTATCCCAACTTCCGTAAAGGTCATGCGAAGGAAACATTAATAAAGAATCTACGTCATCATAAGTAATTGAAGAAGTACTTACTACCTGCGTAGTATCTTCTTTTTTACGCTTATTATTGTCGCCAGGTTTTTTGTTCTTATCTCCTTTGTGCATAGAAGATGCGGCGGCCGGTGCCAGCAGCATTAAAAACACGATTATATGGAGTATACCCTTGATCATATGAACTTTGCAAAAATATTCTTTTTATTAAGAAATCCAAACCCGTTTATCATTTAGGTGTACGGGCTTATTAACAAAAAGGTTACAAACCCTTGAAAACAGGGGCTTTCAGAGCTTTTTGGGCTAGTAATAAAAAATGTTAAATATTTAAGGAATAGGGCTCAAGCCTTACTTCAGCCCGGCTTTTGCCTTAAACAGGTTTACTTTAGATTCCTGCTTTTTAAGAAGCCTTTGAATATTCTTCTTGTGGGTGATAATAAGAAGTGCCGAAACCACGATTGAAAAAGCTACCATAGAAACGGGCCTGCCCGGAAAAATCGTCATTAAAATGATTGGGAAAGATAATCCTGCCGACATAGAAGCCAGCGACACATATTTGAACAGTATTAAAACTACAAAGAAAACGATGAGTGCTAATCCTGCAACCTGTGGTTCCATGGCAAGGGCAACTCCTAATAAGGTTGCAACACCTTTACCACCTCTAAAACCTGCAAAAACAGGGAAGATGTGGCCAATTACAGCGGCAACGCCTAAAGCAATTTGATAATTAACAAAAGGGGCACTGCCCGAAGCAAAGTCGCTCATAAAGGCCAGCATCACTGCGCAGGTACCTTTTAAAATATCTATGAAAAGTACGGGAAAACCGGCTCTCTTACCTAAAACACGAATAGTATTGGTGGCTCCGGCATTTCCGCTTCCAAACTCACGAACGTCAACCCCATAAAAAGCCTTGCCCCACCAAACCGAAGTGGGAAGCGAACCAAG
This sequence comes from Bacteroidia bacterium, assembly GCA_038214655.1. Taxonomy (GTDB): domain Bacteria; phylum Bacteroidota; class Bacteroidia; order B-17B0; family Aurantibacillaceae; genus PALSA-968. The sequence continues at coordinate 16,821 of JBBQRR010000015.1, forward strand.
GAGGTAAGCTAAAAGTATGAAACCAGCCTCTAAAAGGTTATTTAGCATACAACAAATATATGAAAATGATTTTTGTCAGCCTCCTTTAACACTATTGTTATCAAAAAGTTATTAAACAGAAATGGTTAGTTTAAATCGTTAAAACGCTCGGCTACCATAGTAACTATCTCATTACCATAAGCTAAAGATGCTGTAGCTGCCGGAGAAGGTGAATTGATAACATGGGCCGCCCTATGGCCGTATTCCATCTTAAAATCGTCAATCATCTCGCCTTCGGGCGCCAATGCCATGGCACGTATGCCGCAGCGGGCCGATACTATATCGTCGGCCTCGAGACTTGGAATTAACTTGCGAAGCCTATTTAAAAAATAGGTTTTAGAGAAAGCCCCGCGATACTCGTCCATACCAAAGCGCCAGTGTTTTTTAAAAAATTTCCAGGTACCGCCAAAACCAAAGGCCGCAAAAGTATCCCGAAACGAAAATGCAGTTTTTGAATAGCCCTCGCGTTTAAAAACAAACACTGCGTTCGGACCACACTCAACTCCGTGCTTTATCATACGCGTAAAGTGCACGCCTAAAAACGGGAACTTTGGATTTGGAACGGGGTAAATCAAGTTGCGCACTTTTTTCATTCCTTTTTCGGTTAGGTCGTAATAATCTCCTCTAAAACCAACAATTTTTGCTTCACTTTTCTTTCCTTGCTTTTTTGCGAGACGATCGGCTTGTAAACCTCCGCAGGTAATTAAATAAGAACAGGTGTAATTTCCTTGTGGTGTAACCACTTCAACTTTATCCGGATGATTAATAAAAGCTTTTGCTTCGCAACCGGTAATTACTTTGCTTCCGCTTGTGTGTTTGTTTATCAGCTCTTGGTATTTTCGGGTTACATCGCTGTAATCAATGATGCCTGTACACGGAACCCAAATGCCCGCAATGCCTTCGCAATACGGTTCAATTTCTTTTATGCGTTTGGCATCAATCATTTCAATGCCTTCTACCCCATTCGCAATTCCATTATTAAAAACTTTGTTCATGTGCGCCAGCTCGCTTTCGTGCGTGGCCACAATTATTTTTCCGCAAATATCGTGTTGTATATTGTGTTCTTTGGCAAAAGCAACAAGTTCTCTCCTACCCTCCACACAATTTTTTGCCTTGTACGAGCCGGGCTTGTAATAAATGCCCGAGTGAATTACGCCGCTGTTGTGACCCGTTTGATGCGCGGCCACTTCTTTTTCTTTTTCAAGAACCAGAATTTTTTTGGAAGGAAATCTTTGATTGAGTTTATAAGCTGTGGCAAGACCCACAATACCGCCGCCAATTACTATAACATCAAAATGATTTTGGGTTGCCATAATAGCGCAAAGATACTTACTTATTTACAATAATCTTTTCGGCAAAAGAAAATTTTCCGGCAGTTAGTACTGCGTAGTAATTTCCTACCGGCCAGGTTTTGCAATTTATTTTTTCGGTTTCATTGAGATTTATTTTCTCGAAGACCAATTTTCCGTTCAAATCATAAATACTCAGCTTTAACTCTTTTACATTTTTTAATTTGTGTTGAATTGAAATTATATCTGTTGAAGGATTCGGGAAAACCTTCAGCACATTTTCTTCTTCGGCATTTACCAACACAATTCCGGTTGAGGTCGAGTCAATTGTCTTTGCAAAAAACACATTAAGTTTCCCTGTGCGCATATCGCCCCAAGTAGCGCAAATGGTATCGCTAATTAACTTACAACACATAAAATCATTTCCTTTCTGCGCCAGCATAGTATCAAAAGGCGTTAACACAGTACATAAATTTACATTGCTCAAAAAACTAGCGCCATTATTATGAGATACCGCCGCATAAGTTTCAAAGGGCTGCTGAAAACCGGTGCCACTTCCATTCCTCCTATCACGCCAGGTTATTAATAAATCGCCGCTATTATTATAATCCGCCCAAGGCATATCCTGCGCTTTTCCATTTGCATTTGCATCATTGTTTACACGAAGCGGAGTACTCCACGTTTGTCCGCCATCATTGGTAGTAGTAACCGCTATATCCGGATCGCCAAGGCTGTTATCCAAAAAAGTAAAAGCCATTTGCTGGGCATTGTTTGGATTTGTGGCCAGTTTATACCCAGCTTTGTAATTGGTGTCCGTAATTGGTGTTGGATTTGTAATAGCACTTGTGTACTGAAAACTAGCCGCGCGGTTATAGGATTTAGCCAAATAAAATTTGCCATAAATTGATTGTGTATTTACATAGCTGGGATACACCGCACAAAAAGCGCCATCGGCAGTAACCGCATCCGCAGCCATGGGGGCCTGAATTAAATTTCCCACCAAAAAATTTGTTGTATCAATAAATCTAAAGCTACTCCACGTTTGCCCGCTATCACTTGATGCTTTCATATACGGCCTGCAAGGAGCGGCAACCCAAGGCGCGGGCTTTGTTGTAATATACAGCATGCCTTTGTTTGCCGTATTAGAATTATCAAGCACCAACCAAGGACGATCTAAAGGTTTTTTTGTGGGATCTTCTTTCAAATCTATAATTTTTATGGGCGTTGTCCAGTTTACTCCGCCATTAGAAGAACTCACTAAAAATACTCCACCCGAATCTTTTACAGCGTTATAATCAATGTAACTTAAAAACAAAACGCCGTCGTTACGGAAAGCCATGCTCACATCGGCCGAACCCCAGGTAGATGACATATGCGGTTTTATATGGAGAGAACTCCAACTTGTTCCGCCATTAAAAGTCACTTTTGTTTTGATAGAAACTTTTACTCCACCACTAATAGTAATACCCATCCAGGCAATTACCATATTATTATGATTGGTGGGATTTACGGCTAAATAAGGCTCCCCGTCGAAATAAATACTATTCGAAACGTTGATGTTTTGTAACTGCGCCTTGCAGGTAAACAGTGAGAAAAAAAAGGCGAGGCTTAGTAAAAGTTTTTTCATTTAAGGCCATATGTGGATTAGACTGCAAAAATCATTGAAGGTTTAAGCTATTATTTTACTAATTTCGCCAATCTAAGGTAAAAAACAAAGGGAAAATGAAAGTTTTAAAATTCGGAGGCACCAGCGTAGGTTCGGCAGAACGCATGCAGGCTGTGGCCACGCTTATTAAAAAAAATACAGAGCCGGTTATTGTGGTATTAAGCGCTATGAGCGGCACTACCAATAATTTGGTTGAACTATCAAACAGCCTTTACGCCAAAAACAATGCAAAGGCCAACGAACTCATAATAATTCTTGAAGACAAATATAAAGAGGAAATTAAAAAATTATATAAAACCGATGTCGCTCTAAAAAAAGCAGAACACTTACTTAAATATCATTTTGATTATTTGCGTGCCTTTACTTTAGATATGTTTACCGCCAACGAAGAGAAAGCAGTTTTGGCGCAGGGCGAATTACTATCAACCGCCATGTTTCAGTTTTATTTGGAAGAAATTGGCGATAAAAGTTTTTTACTGCCCGCGCTTAACTTTATGCGTATCGACGAGAACGAAGAGCCTGATTCAACTTACATTGAAACGCATTTAAAATTAGAACTACAAAAAAATTCGGGTTACAAGTTTTACATTACACAAGGATTTATTTGCCGCAATGCTTTTGGCGAAATAGATAATTTAAAACGCGGCGGCAGCGATTATACGGCTTCTTTGATTGGGGCTGCAATAAATGCGGAAGAAATTCAAATATGGACCGACATTGACGGCATGCACAATAACGACCCGCGCATGGTTGACAAAACAAAACCTATAAGCTCGCTTTCTTTTGATGAGGCGGCTGAGTTAGCTTATTTTGGCGCTAAGATTTTACATCCCACCTGCATTTTACCCGCGCAAAAAAGAAATGTGCCCGTAAAATTATTAAACACGATGGACCCTGATGCAAAAGGAACGGTGATTGCAGAAAATAAATCGGGAAGCGGAATAAAAGCTGTAGCTGCAAAGGATGGTATTACCGCAATAAGTATCAAGTCGGCACGAATGCTTTTGGCTTATGGTTTTCTGCGTTCGGTGTTTGAAGTTTTTGAAAGACATAAAACACCTATTGATATGATTACAACTTCGGAGGTTGCTGTCTCTTTAACTATTGATACCGATAAATATTTGCCGGAGATAATTGAAGAGCTGGAAAAATTCGGGCAGGTTACGGTTGAGAAAGATCAGTCCATCATTTGTATTGTGGGAAGCGTAAGTTTTGATGAGAGCGGTTATGCACAAAGAGTGTTCAGCGCCCTCAGTCAGATTCCGATTAGAATGATTTCTTACGGAGGAAGCGAAAACAATATTTCTGTATTGGTAAAGAGCGAATTCAAAAAACCGGCGTTACAGGCGCTAAACAAAGGCATCTTCAATTATTAACTACGAATTTCACGAATTAAAAAAATAAAATAAAAAATTAGTGGAATTAGTGTCCACAAAGAGGTAAATGTCAGCATTAACAAAATATCATTCTTTTTTTGAAAAACATAAAACGCCGTTTTATTTTTACGATACCGCTTTGCTTAAACAAACCATTGTAGAGCTAAATAAAACCAAAGGCGATTACCATGTGCATTACGCCATGAAAGCAAATACCAATGATGTTTTACTAAAAATCATTAAAGAGGCAGGACTTGGAGCCGATTGCGTAAGCGGTAACGAAGTAAAAAAAGCAGTAGAGATTGGCTTTGCAAAAGAAAAAATTGTTTTTGCAGGCGTTGGCAAAAGTGATGATGAAATAAATTACGCCTTGCAGCAAAATATTTTTTGTTTTAATTGCGAGAGCATTCCAGAAATGGAAGTAATTAACGAATTGGCCAAAGTTCAAAACAAAATTGCCAGCATCGCCTTGCGCATTAACCCCAATGTAGACGCGCATACGCATCATTACATTACTACCGGGCTCGAAGAAAATAAATTCGGAATAAACGTACACGAGTTACCGGAAGTAACCGAAGCACTGAAGAAGCATACAAATCTTAAATTAATTGGTTTGCATTTCCATATCGGCTCTTCCATAAATGATTTAACGCCGTTTAAAAATTTATGTACCCGTGTAAACGAAATTCAGCAATGGTTTTTGCACCGCGGCTACAAATTACCGCATATAAATGTGGGTGGCGGACTCGGCATAAATTACAAAGACCCCGACCTTGGTGCCATTTGCAATTTTGAAGCTTTCTTTAATGTATTTAAAAGATTTTTGCAAGTGCAGCCGGGGCAGGAAGTTCATTTTGAATTGGGCCGTGCTGTAACGGGACAATGTGGAAGTTTAATTTCGCGTGTGCTTTATATTAAAAAAGGGACGAATACAAGTTTTGCAATTCTAGATGCAGGCATGACGGAGTTAATTCGTCCTGCGCTATATCAGGCATATCACAAAATTGAAAATATTAGTCAGAAATCGGACACAGCTAATTTTAAATACGATGTGGTTGGCCCCATTTGCGAAAGCAGTGATTGTTTTGGCAAGGCGGTTGACCTACCGGAAACACAGCGCGGAGATATGATGGCCATACGCAGCGCAGGTGCATACGGAGAAGTGATGAGCTCGCAATACAACCTGCGCGACAAAGTAAAAGTACACTTCGATTCTGAGGTTTAAAAAGCAAGCAAAAAAAATTATTTTTTCTCTACCAGTGGCCCTGAGGCGGTAATAGTTTTGGCAAATAGAAACCCGTTATACCCTTTCATGCTTGGGTCGGGATAAGCAAAAAGATAATTATCGTAGGAAGTTGCGTATATGTAGAACGGCGCGTTGCTATCAGTTTCCCGCAACTGGTATCCGTTATTCATCCAGTTTTGCATTGTGCCAGTGCCATACAAATAATTTATCGACAATACTTTTTTACCTTTTAAACAACTGCTATCGCTATCCATTAAATAACAAGCCATTGTTTTTATTTTTTTGTGAGGCAAAAGCATATTACTAATATTACCTGTTAAGCTTACAAACACTTTAGAGGTATCGTTCTTTAAATAATCTTCAATGGTAGATGCCATAACACTATCACGTTCCAAGCGTTTATCTCCTTTATATTCCATGCTTAAATCAAAACAAAGAATTTCGGCATTCATTTTTTTTAACTCAACCAGCATCTCGGCCCAGGCAATGCATTGCCTTCCATCGGGCGAAGTACTGTAAAAAGCCGGAGCCTTCTTTAAATCTTCTACCGTAAAGTCCTGTGTAAAGTCTATGCCATCTTTAGGAATTTCTAATCCAACAACCACTTTCTTACCATTCTTCATTAAGGATTTTACAATGCCCACAAAAAATTCGGGCGGCTCTTTAGTGCCGTGCATTTCTCCTATTAAAATAGCTTTGTAATCTTTAATAGCCTTGTAAACCGAATCGTTGGCCTCTTTGCGGTCTTTTATTTCAACCGCATTAGCCTCAATAAACTCAGCGGATACCTGTCCAAAACATGTTACCGTACAAAAAAATAAAAAAGAGTACATTACTTTTTTCATGGAGAGCTTAAGTAACACTAATGTAGCTATTTTTTTCGAAATAAAAAAGCCCCGAAATTATCGGGGCCTTTTTCATAATTAAAATTTTATTTACTTTTTCTTCCTATCAAGATCTACCACTATCGGTGTAGAGATACATAAAGATGAGTAGGTACCGATTACACGGCCAATTAACAAGGCAAAGATAAATCCGCGGATAGCATCACCACCAAAGATGAAGATTACCAATAACACGAAGAATACAGTTAACGATGTTAAAATGGTACGGCTTAATGTGCTGTTAAGGGCGTAGTTAATTAATTTATTACGCTCTTCGCCATGCGCATCGGTTTTACCGGCTTCTGCCAATCGCTCACGAATCCTGTCAAACACAACCACAGTCTCCGTCATGGTATAACCCATAACCGTTAAGATGGCAGCGATGAAGTCCTGGCCAATCTCTAACGAGAACGGCAGCATCTTATCAAAAATAGTGTAGCAGGCTAATACAACCAGTACGTCGTGAAATAATGCCACAACCGCACCCAAACCATATTGCCATTTTTTAAATCGAATTACGATATAAACAAACATCAATAAGCAGGAGAATAATACGGCGCCGTATGCACTATAAAGAATAGAGGTTGCAATGGTAGGCCCAACTTTTTGCGAACTCAATACTTCAAACTTGGTGTTTAACGTGCTTAAGCCTTTTTCTAAAGTTTTTTCAACAAGAGAATCAGTGCTCGGATTATTTTCATTGATTAGGTATTTGGTAGTAATTTTTATTTTACTGGTGCTTCCGGCAGTTTTTACTTCCGATTCGCCAATTTCAACTTTCAATGCTTTTTTAACATCATCGGTGTTCATGGCTTTTTCAAAACCATAAACATAGGTACGTCCACCTTGAAAATCCACGCCTAAGTTAAAGCCGCCATTTTTAAAGTAAAACACAACTCCCAAAGCAATCACTATAGTAGAAATAGCATAATACACTTTACGACGTTTTACGAAATCAAAATGCAGATTTTTAAAGGCATTGCGCGTCATATTATTATCGAAAGAAATATTTTTCTTACGATTAATAAGTGCATCAAAAATTACACGAGATAAAACAACCGCTGCAAACAGAGAAGATAAAATACCAATACATAAAGTAGTAGCAAAACCTTGTACGGGACCATTACCAAACACATACAGGATTAAACCTAAAATTAAAAGCGTTACGTTACTGTCTATAATAGATGACATCGCGTGCTTGAAACCTTCTTTAATGGCAATCGCCATTGATTTACCCAGCGATAATTCCTCTCGTATACGCTCAAAAATAAGTATGTTGGCATCCACCGATAAACCTATGGTTAGTACTATACCTGCGATACCCGGAAGCGTAAGAGTTGCGCCCAGCGAGGTAAGTATACCCATGATGAAAAATAAGTTTATAAATAGCGCCACGTTGGCAACCAAACCGGCTTTGTTATAATACATAGCCATAAAAATCAAAATCACTATAAAGGCAACTACAAACGACATTAAACCGTTAGAGATTGCTTCTGCTCCTAAAGTTGGACCCACAATTGTTTCTTCAACAATGCGTGCAGGGGCAGGTAATTTACCGGCGCTTAATATCGCTACTAATGCATCTGCCTCGCGGTTATCAAAGTTACCTGTGATTTGAGAATTACCTGTTGGAATTTCTCCGTTTACTGTCGGAGAAGAGAATACCAAATTATCCATTACAATAGCTACACAACGGCCGCGATCTTTTGCAGCTTTAGGTGCGTTTGCTTTTGTAAGCTTGCGCCATTGCTGAGAAGCCTCGCCTTTCATGGTCATGCTTATAGCAATCTCTCCGGTTTGTTGTTGAAAATCTTTACGAGCTTCGTCAATGATATCACCATACATAGCGGCTTTACCATTACGATCAGTAACTTTAATAGCGTGCAACATTAGTGCATTACTGCCTTTACCCGGTTTAGATTCCCACATAAAGCGAACTTTACTTGGAAACACACCGCGAACTCTTGGGTTACTTAACCAAGCGTTAATTTTTGCAGTGTCTTTAATTAAAGCATATCCTACTGCCGAGCCGAAACCAAAATATTTTCCGTCTTGAGAAACGTTTGGCACTAAGGGCCCCGCCATAGAGTAAAACGGATTGTTTAATTTGTAATTAGTTAAAGAAGTATCGTTCTTAGCTTTGTTTTTAGCATTGCTGTCGCCGGCTGTTGCAGGAGTTTCTCCTTTTAGTTTTTCGGCAAGTGTCTTTTTAGAAGTATCGGGTTTTGCCGCGATGGCTGCAGAATCTGCTTTTGCTTTTAATATTTCGGCAGGCGTTAATTTTTTAGCAGTTGCTTTAGCTAAAGAATCTGCCAAGTTTGTTTTTGTTGAATCGGCAGTTTTAATGCTATCCAATTTTGCCAAATCGGGGCGCAATAAAGCTTTCACGCGTTTGTTGGCTTCTACCCAGTATTGGCCAAGTTCAGCGTTTTCGTATGTTTCCCAAAACTCTAAGTTAGCGGTACCTTGTAAAAGTTTACGTACACGCTCTTTATCTTTTACACCCGGTAATTCAATTAAAATACGTCCGCTTGATTCTAATTTTTGAATGTTAGGCTGAGACACTCCAAAACGGTCGATACGGCTGCGGAATGTTTTTTCTGAGTTAGACACTGCGTCTTCAACACGGGCCTTAAGGAAAGTTATTACTTTATCGTTAGGATCGTTGTAATCAACTTTTCCTTTGTTCTCGATAGTTTGAAAAATCGGAGCAAGTCTCCCTTCAGGTTTATTTTTTTTATACGTTTCAGAGAAAAGTGTAACGAAGTCTTTGTTATTACCAACACCTAAATTCTTTTGTGTTTCTGAAATCGCTTTGTTGAAATCCGGATCGGGATTGTTGTTGGAAAGATTTTTAAGAATCTCGGCAACCGAAACCTCCAGGGTAACGTTCATCCCACCGCGTAAGTCAAGTCCAAGGTTAATCTCTTTCTGCTTACACTCGTCGTACGTATATTTAGAAACTAAAATATCGTAAACGGGTATCGACTTCATTGAATCTAAGTAAGAATCAATTTTTACAGTTTTTACCGAATCTAAGTATCCGCGTTCTTTAGCTGCATCGCCATTTGCTTTGGTTGCAGCTGCCTTTGTTACGGCGGGATTAGTGATGTAAAAATCCCCATAGGCCAGAGCATCTTTTTCTACTCCGCGGGTTACCCACGTAAACGAGAGGTAAAAAATACAGGCCAGTGCTAATAAAACGGCAAATGTGGTTATCGCTCCTTTGTTTTGCATATCTCTTGACTATTTTGTTTTTTTTGGCTCCTAAGGAGCAATATAAATTTTTAAGGGTGCAAATATAACATTACCGCTGATAAATACCAATTTTGATTAAAAAAGGCTGAATTATAGGGTTTTAAGCCTTAAATTGAGGCTATTTTCTTGCGTGTAAACTGCTGCAAATCAGGCTCGGCAAAGGCTCTGTTTAGGGCTATTTTTAGCAGTTTGCTTCCTAAAAAATATCGACCTAACGCCTGATTACTTAAAAAAACAAATTAAGAAATAATTTTCTTTCTATAATTCACAAACCAGATGGCAATTAAGATAATGCCAATGGCTACAACCTGCATCCACGCAATTTTTTCTCCGTCGTACAAACCCCAGAAAACTGCTACAATCGGAATTAAATAAGTTGTGGTAGATGCAAAAATGGGCCCTGATATTTTTATGAGTTCGTTAAACGCTATTACAGATAAAGCGGTGCCTACTATTCCTAAAATGGCGGTGTAGCCCAGGCTGCTTAGAGCTTGCGGGTGCGTGTTTACTACTTCCATAAAATTTGTAGAGAATAAATAAATTAACGCAACCGGCCCGGTAAACATAAATGCCCATACTGTTGCACGTGTAGAACTTATGTCGCTTAAAAATTTGCGAATCATGTTTACACTGATCGCGTAGCATAAAGTTGCTGCAACGATAAGCATGGCAAAATTTATATTACTGCCCTTTGAATCTTCGCCGCTGTACATTAAAAGTAAGGCGCCACCAAAGCCGGTTATTATTCCGATAATTTGAAAGGTGCTTGTTTTATTTCTGAATGCAATCCAGCCAATGATAATTGTAAAAATTGGGGTTAATGCATTTAACATCCCGGCAAGACTGCTACTAATGCCTGTTTCTGCTTTGGTAAATAAAAATGCGGGGATAAGATTTCCAAAGATGCCCATCCCTAAAAGGCCTTTCCAGTATTTTTTTAAGTCGATCTGATAAAATTTTAGAAGGAAGGGCAGCAAAAATAAATACGCCATTCCTATTCGCAAAGCCGCTACTTGTTCACTGCTGTATGCTTCTAAACCGCGTTTCATTAAAATAAAAGAGCTGCCCCAGATAAGCGATAACACAATAAGTATGGGCCATTTTAAGTTCTTCATAGTAGCGCGCCCAAAAGTACGGTATAATTGGCTACTTTTGTGTTGAATTGAAGAAACTGCTCATCATATCGTATTACTGGCCCCCCGCGGGCGGCCCCGGTGTGCAACGCTGGGTTAAATTTTGTAAATATTTAACGCAGTTAGGTTACGAGTGCCACGTTGTAACGGTTGATGAAGCGCAGGCCTCCTACCCCTCTTTAGATAAATCGCTGGAGAAAGACATCGAACCCTTCGTAAAAATTACAAAAACAAAATCGTTTGAGGCATTAAAAGTTTTTTCGTCCGTCTTTAAAAAAGAAAAAGTGCCTTACGCAGGTATTCCCGATAAAAATAAAATGAGCAACATAGGCCGCATTGCACTTTATATACGCTCTAACTTTTTTATTCCCGACGCGCGTGTAGGCTGGAACAAATACGCACTAGAGGCATGCCGCGAAACTATTGAAAAAGAAAAAATCGACGTCATTATAACTACTAGTCCGCCCCACTCTACTCAACTTATCGGACTCTCTCTTAAAAAACAATTCCCAAAATTAAAATGGATTGCCGATTTGCGCGATCCGTGGACTGATATTTATTATTACCACAAACTATCGCATACCGAGAGCTCTAAGAAAAAAGATTTGCGCTACGAAAAAGACGTACTTGAGTGTGCGGATGCGGTTACGGTTACAAGCCCCATTACAAATACATTGTATGCAAGCAAGATTGATAAAAAATATTCCGAAAAAATTCACACAATCACCAATGGATTCGACGAAGATGATTTTACCAATATAAATCAGGGTTCCTCAGATAAATTTACGATTACTTATGCCGGCACTGTAAATGAGCAATTTGGTTTAGAAGAATTTATCGCCGCGGTTAAAAATATTTCTTCAGAAAAAGTTTTGTTGCATTTTGTGGGCACGATTGACCTTTACACAAAAACTTTATTAGAAAAAGAAATTCCAAACAATCATAAAATTACAACTTACGTTCCGCATAAAGAGCTGATGAATTACCTGATGCAATCCCAGTCGCTTTTACTTTCTGTTCCCAAAGGAAATAACCAGGGCACCATTCCCGGAAAATTGTTTGAGTACTTAGCTACTCAAAAACCAATTGTGTGTTTAGCGCCCAATGGCAGCAGCGCGGGCGAAATTATTACAGCCTGTGCCGCCGGGAAAACTTTTTCGCACGAAGATAAAAACGCCATGCAAAATTATCTTTCAGAATTAATTACAGATTGGAAATCGGGGAAGGATATTTTAGTAAAATCTTTGGCTTACAAAAAATATTCGCGTAAGGAATTGGCTAAGCAGTTTGCAGGTGTAATTACAAGTCTTTAATACAATAACGCAGAGAAGACAGCCGAGGAGACGCAGAGAAACGCGGAGTTTTTTTGTTGCGCGGTAATAATGGGCGAGTCCACAAGCAAAAACTAAATACAGATAAATTTCTCTATGGTCCTCAGCGCCTTCCCTGCTGTTTTCTCAGCGCAAAGCTGCTTAGGAAAGCAGCTCTCTCCAGTCAGCAGGAATTTCGGTAGTTTGCTTTTGCTTGTAATCAAAACACACCGTAACAAAAGACGCAACTGCTGCAAAAGTTTCTTTTCCGTCTTTTAATTTTACGAGCAGATTTTCGATGGTAAAACTTTTTGTTCCCACGTGTGTAATGCGTGAATAGGCTTTTATTTTATCGTGCAGATAAACCGGTTCTATATAATCTATTTCGGTATGGGCAAGAATTAAGCCTTTGCCGCGCCAGTCGTTTTCGGCACCAATCAATTCATCTAAATACGCAACACGGCCAAGCTCAAAATACGACAAAATAGTAGCGTTATTTACGTGGCCCGCAAGATCAATATCTACAAAGCGAATTTGTATCTCTAAAGCATGTGTAAAGGAAGCAGGATTGAGAGTAGAAAAATCTTTTTTGGCCATATTATGTTTCGGTAAATTTAGGAAAAAGAATGGCATTTCGCTATCTTTGAATACAGGAGCAACAAATGAGAGGGTTTAGCTTTAATACAGAAACGCAGAGAAAATACAACGCAGAGAACGCAAAGGTTGTTTGTTGTAGTTTAATAAATATTTTTAATGCAAAACACTAAACACTTAGACATACAGGGCCATCGCGGAGCAAGGGGGCATTTCCCTGAAAATACCATTGCCGCATTTATAGAAGCGGTTAAAATGGGTGTTGATACGCTTGAGCTGGATGTAATTATTTCGGACGATAACAAAGTGGTTGTTTCGCACGAGCCTTGGATGAATGATTTATTTTGTACTAAGCCTGACGGAACTGCTGTCGAGAAAGGCTCTGAACAAAAGTACAACTTGCACAAAATGACTTACGCCGAAATTAAAAGTTTTGATTGCGGTAAAAGAATTAATCCCAATTTTCCCTCACAAAAGGCAATGCCGTCTTACAAACCACTTTTATCGGAAGTGATTGAAAAAGTGGAAGCGTTTACAAATACAAATAAACTTCCTCCGGTAAAATATAATATCGAAATAAAAAGCGAAGAGAAAGACGATGCCATTTTTAATCCGCTGCCCGAAGTTTTTGTAAATCTTGTTTATGAAGAATTAAAAAAATTCAATCTTTGGTCAAGAATTATTTTGCAATCGTTTGATGTAAGGATTTTGCAGGAACTCCGTAAAAAAGATTCTTCGCTTACAATTTCTTTTTTGGTTGAGAATAACGACAGCTTAGAAATTAATTTAACCAAACTTGGATTTACGCCTGCTATTTATACGCCCGAATTTATTTTAATTGATGAGCAGCTCGTAGAAAAATTGCACAAGCAAAGTATCAAAATTTTTACCTGGACCGTTAACGAAAGCGAAGACATAAAAAAAATGATTGCGTTGGGAGTTGACGGCATCATAAGCGATTATCCCGATCGGATAATTAATTTGGTTAGAAAACAAAATTCATTCTCTGCAAAAAACAGAAATGAAATTACGGGGCTATTAAAAAACACTTCGTTCGATCTTTTAGTGATTGGTGGAGGAATTACAGGCGCGGGTATTGCATTAGACGCTACTGCACGCGGATTAAAAGTGGCCTTGATAGAAATGCAGGATTTTGCATCGGGCACTTCGGGGCGCAGCACTAAATTAATTCACGGTGGATTGCGTTATTTGAAGCAGTTAGAATTTAAATTGGTGGCCGAAGTTGGTAAAGAGCGCGAAATACTTCATAAAAACGCTCCGCATCTGGCAAAGCCCGAGCCAATGCTTTTGCCCATTGTAAAAAATGGTTCTTTAGGAAAATTCTCGGCGCGCATGGGTATGTGGATATACGAGTGGCTTGCCGGAGTAAAAAAAGCAGAGTTGCACAAAACTTTATCTAAAGAAAAAACTTTGCAGGCCGAGCCGCTTTTGCGAAAAGACAATTTACTGAACAGTTTTTTATTTTACGAATACCGAACCGACGACGCGCGGCTTACTTTAGAAGTTTTGAAAGAAGCTGTTAGTCGTGGAGCTATTGCAATTAATTACCTGAAAGCTGTTTCTTTTATTTATGAAGGAAATAAAATTGCTGGAGTCAAGGCACAGAATATGCTCAGCGAAGAAATTTTTGAAATTCGCGCCACGCACCTTGTAAACGCGGGCGGGCCTTGGGTAGATGAACTGGATGACTTAGAAAAAAATCACGACAAACATAAACTGCACATCACAAAAGGAATTCATTTAGTTGTGGATCATAAAAAATTACCTGTCAAGCAATCAGTTTATTTTGATACGCATGATAAACGGATGATTTTTGCCATTCCCCGTGAGGGAAAAACCTATATTGGTACAACAGATACTTTTTACGAAGGAGATATTGTAAATCCAAAAATAACAAGCGGCGACCGCGATTATATTTTAAAATGCATTAACGATTGTTTTCCGGATGCAAAAATTACTGCTGCGGATATAGAATCGGGTTGGGCGGGCTTGCGACCATTGATAAATAAGCCGGGCAAAGGGCCATCGGAAATTTCGCGTAAGGATGAAATATTTACTTCGGCCTCGGGTTTGCTTACTATTGCGGGCGGAAAACTTACCGGCTACCGTAAAATGGCGCAGCGCATTACAGATATTGTTGCTAAAAGAATTTTTGATGCAAGAGGAAAAATAATTTCTGAATGCAGCACGCAACATATTGCACTTTCGGGTGGCAAGAGTAATGTTGTTACCGCGCTTTCATCACGCTTTACAAGCCAAGAAACAGAAAAATTGTTGCAGCGCTATGGCTCTAACATTGCTAAAGTTTTTGAAATAGCAGAAAACCTTCAAGAAGAAAGTGAGATACCGATTATTTTACGCGCCCAATTAATTTACGCTGTACAAAACGAAATGTGCCAAACTCCCTCCGATTTTTTTATACGACGCACAAGCGCACTTTATTTTGATATTGAAACGGTGAAGAAGTGGAAGGATACGGCTACAGAGTATATGCAAAAGCTATTGGGATGGAATGGTGAGTTAACAAGCAGGTTTATCAAAGAATTGCAGGAAGCAGTTGAGGAAGTGAGTAATTTGAAGTAACAGTTAAAGAAACGTTTGGGCGTTCCGCGAGGTGCCGATAAGTTTACTACCTATCATAAACCATATAAGCGCGCTCGCGGTAGGCTGCTCCATCCTTAACCCAAATGCAAGTTTTAACCAAACATAATTATTTTAGCAATTATATTATATATTTGCTAATAATATTAGTTATTAACACTCGCAAATTTAAGCAGCATAAATTATTACATTTGAACTATGAGCAACATAAAATTATTTGAGAGTAAGCAAATCCGTTCAGTCTGGAACGAAAAAGAACAGAAATGGTATTTCGTTGTGGCAGACGTTATTCAAGTACTAACCGATACGCCAAATCCCGGTGACTACTTAAAAAAAATGCGTAAGCGTGATAATGAACTTGCCAAAGGATGGGGACAAATTGTCCCCCCCCTTCTGGTTGATACTGCGGGAGGAAAACAAAAAATGGGATGCGCAGATGCAAAAGGTTTATTACGTATCATCCAATCCATTCCATCACCTAAAGCAGAACCGTTTAAACTTTGGTTAGCACAAGTGGGCTCTGATAGATTAGATGAAATTGAAAATCCGGAATTGGCTACACAACGAACCAGGGAATTATATAAACAAAAAGGTTATCCGGATGATTGGATTGAAAAACGGATGCGCAGTATTGCCATACGCGAAGAGTTGACTGAAGAATGGAAAAACAGAGATGTAAAAGAACACAAAGAATACGCGATACTTACGGCTCAAATATCAAAAGCCACTTTTGGTTTAACGCCTGCTGAGTATAAAAAGGTAAAAGGGTTAAAAACTCAAAACTTACGCGACCATATGACCGACCTTGAATTAATTTTCTCGATGTTGGGCGAGGCCTCTACAACTGCTATTGTTAAAACAAAAAAACCGAGGGGATTTATTGAAAATAGCGTTGTAGCCAAACAGGGTGGTAAGATTGCGGGGGATGCCCGAAAAGCCCTCGAAATAAAAACCGGCGAGAAAGTAATTTCTAAAAAAAATTATTTACGCGCAGTAAAAAACACAGCACTTTTAAAGAAGGGAAAAAAGAAGTAGTGCGAAACTAATAACTAATCTGTTTACTTTTTAATGAGAATTTTGCTACATTGTGGTATTACAAACGTTAGCTCCAACCGCTTGCAAAAAACGCGGGCGCCTTACAAATGCTTCGGCTTACATTATTGTCCCCTGCAAAACTGGGAGGGACTTTTTTTTCTTCGCCTCCGCTTAAAATAATTCGTGCCTTTATCTAACATTCTACACGCCGACCGTGACGCGCTTCTCCCATAGGGACTCCTTCGGAGCAAAACCGCGCATTTGCAAGCGGTGGAACGCTAGCCGCAATGCAAGTCGTTACGATGCAAAATTGTTGGCGGTAGACAAATTATCTTAGACCGACATGAGAATAAGCCTTTAAAATAATGCTAAATAAAACTTAAACGGTTTCTAACAAACACCTATGATTTTAAAAAACCAAACGGATGCAATTCCTCCTGATGCAAAAGAGTTTATCCCAACTAAAACTAAAAACAAATTATTATTATTTAAGCTATTTTACTACCTATTGCTTATTCCTTGTGTGGTAATTGTAACTTTATGCTTTATTTTACGCGGAATAATCAATTTCCCTATTATTTTTATCCTTATTGTTTTTTTAGCGTGGACGTATGGTCTTTTTTTTAGTCCCTTGATGAACCCTTTAATACAATATTATACGAGCACTCAAGGAATATATTTCAAGGACAATAGACGAAAAAAAACACGGTTCATTCTATATACTGATATTGAGTTTGTAAAAGTTGAAACTAAAGACCAGATGGAAGAAGATACAACAACTACAAGGAGAATCACTTCTGTGGGCTCGAATACTCAAGCATTTTCTATTCAATTCCAAACAGGAAGTTGGTGGAAAAACATGCTCGCTATTTTTAAAGAATATTTTGCAAAATATAGTTATAACCAATATAGCTATATGAGTACCCCTGTTGTTTACTCAAGTTATAACGTAAGTGGGAATTCCAAAAGCAGTGTAAATGTACCATGTGATGTTGTGTTCATAAAGCTAAAAAACGGTGAACATTATTTTATTTCTCCACTGGATGCAAAAGGTTTTACTAATGAGGTTCAAAAATATTTAAAAAAACCTGAAGACCTGCAATATGAAATATGATGCTATCGACTTTTCCTCAAACAAATTTTCTTTTGCTTACAGTTCATTCACAGCAGACACATTAAATTCAAAACAAAGGAATATGAAAACAAAAAACTAACCCGCCCAGAGATCATTGCACAGTGGCTAACATCCGTTTGCAAAAACGCGGGCGACTTACATGTGCTACGGCTTACATTATTGCCCCCCGCATGCGGTGGACTCTTTTTTCTTCGCCTCCGCTTAAAAAACTTTTGTATATTTATCTAACATTCTGCCAGCCGACAATTACGCGCTTCTCCCATAGGGACTGCTTCGGAGCAAAACCGCGCATTTGCAAGCGGTGGAACGTTAGCGGCGATGGGTAGTACTACAAAGAATGAAATACTTTTGTACCTTTAGATAATTATGAAACACGAAAAATATGAGATTGAATCAGACAGAAAATTATTGCACTTTGAATTTGTAAGTGTTGGCATGTTCGATAACCGAAGAAGATGTTCTGGAATATATTTATCAAACTTCGCTATGCATTGCCACCAAAAGAATAATCTTAGAATAAATTTGAAAATCATGAGAAAAAATCTACTCTTAGCCTTTCTCCTTATCCAATATATAGGAGGCGCTCAGCAAACTTTTCAAAACACATATGGCAGTCCCAGTATTGACGGATCGTGGAGTGTTCAGCAAACTTCCGATAGGGGATATATTGTGACCGCAGAATCAGGCGGTAGCTGTTATAATCTTAAAACCGACTCTACAGGATCTATTGTGTGGAGCAAAACTTATTCAAAGTCGTATGGTAACATGGTGCAAGAAACCTCTGACGGCGGTTACATCACCACGGGCTTAGGATTTTATTTAATTAAGTCAGATGCATTGGGAAATCCAATTTGGACGAAACAATATACAGGAGGAACAGAAGCATATTCACTTGAGCAAACTTCCGATAAAGGATATATCATTGCAGGTTACACAAATAATTATGGCGCAGGTCTTGCCGATATATACGTGGTAAAAACAGATTCAATTGGGAATATGATTTGGGATAAAACATATGGTGGAACAAACAACGAAGGAATTGCCGGCTATGGAAATATTTCAGTTCAACAAACTCCAGACGGAGGGTATATTGTTGCAGGTTACACCAATAGTTTCGGAGCAGGTGGCTACGATTTTTATTTGATCAAGACTAATGGAAGCGGAAGTGTTACCTGGTCGAGGACATTCGGTGGAACCGGCACCGAGTATGGTTATGGTAATTCGGTTGGGCAGACTGCCGATGGCGGATATGTAATAGTAGGTTCAACAAATAGTTTTGGTTCAGGGTCGGATGATGTTTATTTGATCAAGACAAACGGATTAGGAAATTTAATTTGGTCAAAAACCTACGGAGGAACAAATTCAGACTATGGTTACTCTGTGCAGCAAACTGTGACGGGCGGATACATTATTTCAGGTTCAACCAACAGTTTCGGTTCAGGAGGATTTGATGTTTATTTGATAAAGACAGATGCTGCCGGAAATTTATTGTGGTCAAAAACATTTGGAGGCACAGGGAACGATTATGGTTATTCAGTTGATAAAAGTACAGATGGAGGATATGTTATTACCGGATACACGAACAGTTTTGGTTCAGGTGGCGATGATGTATATTTAATTAAGACAGATGCCAATGGTAATAGCGGCTGCTACCAAACCATTCCGGCTACATTAGTTACTACACCTCCAAC
Organism: Bacteroidia bacterium; assembly: GCA_038214655.1. Taxonomy (GTDB): domain Bacteria; phylum Bacteroidota; class Bacteroidia; order B-17B0; family Aurantibacillaceae; genus PALSA-968. The sequence continues at coordinate 36,099 of JBBQRR010000015.1, forward strand.
AATTGTATCAACTCCGTCAACTCTTGTTTCAACTGGCGGTGCCGTAACAATTAATAGTATAACCCAATCTAATAGTTGCATAGAAACGCCCCTTTGTATTATCACAGGAATTGATGACCCCCATAAATCTCATACAATATATATTTATCCTAATCCCTCCTCGGGAATATTTTCCATGCAGTCCTCCGAAAAAATTACAAGTATTGAAATAATGAATGTGCTTGGAGAAATAATATATTCTAAGAGTATAAATTCAGAGAAGGCTAAAATTGATTTGAGTGAGAAAGCAAAAGGAATTTACTTTGTTACCATTTGCGAAGGAAGCAAAACAAGGATAGAGAAAATTATAAAAGATTAGTTTTTTTATTAAAATGATAAGGCCTTTTGTTAGCGCCGTAGAAATACCTGATTAGAAAGCCTGGCCGACGGCTACCTGCTATAGATATAAGCTCCCCCGAATTGCACTATTCAAAAGTAGAATTTTAAATTTTTGTTTCGTTCCACTCCCGCACCATCCAATACGGATTTTGTTTAAACTTTTTCCAATCTTCAAGTAAACTCGCCTGCAATAAATCAATGGCGGTTTTTGTACGCACGCCGTATTTATCGTAGTCTACTTTATATTTTTCGTGTTTGATGGTGCGCTCTATGTATTCGAGCAAACAAAAACACGTGGTAAATTGGCCGCAGGCAATAATGGTATCGAGCATATTTTTATTTCCTGCCAGCTCTTCGGTGGTAAACCAAAGTGTGGTGCGCATGCTGTTAGCTTTTGCGGTGGCTAAAATAATTTCTTCGCCCGGCTCAAGAAGTTCGGGACTTAAGTAATCGTGTTTTTTCTTTCTCTTTACAACTTCGGCTTCTATTAGTTTACGTGTGGCATTCATTACCACGCGCGGCTTCCAGGCTCTGTCGCCATAAATTCTTTCAAAGCTAAACCATTTCATTTGCCGTATAAAAACATCGCTCACTAATTTCATTCCGGATCTTCTTCTATTAACAAATAAATTGTAAAGTGTACCAAATTGCAAGCGGTCAAAATGTTTTAATCGCTTAACCACATAACCGGGCACGCCTAATTTATGTGTAAGCCCCGTAATTCCCTTCGAAAAAATTAAAAGTACCAGTGCAGTAACTAAGCCAAGCGTTCCTAAGATTGATAAGGCAATTACCGAAACTTTAGTATCAAAGTAAAAAGCAAAAAGAATAGCCGCAATTCCAAATGAGGCGCTCGACAGCCCAAAGTATCTTAAACTTTCAAACGTCCATTTTCCTATACCCGGAATTTTATCTGTAGTACTTCGTATATAACTTTCCATTAAAGGCGGAGAAACGTCTGATACTATATACAGGTCAACCGCTTTGTTATCGTCAGAACAAAATTTCTTTAAATCTTCGGGATACTGTTTCATTCGCTCCTCGGCAGTAACTACGGCATCCACTCCCTGGTTATCATCTATCGAACCATCCATTAATCCGATTGGATATTCAATTTTATCACCATCGTATACATTGTGCGGTAAAAGTGATTTATCATTTAATTTATCAGCGCCCGGATACATAAAATCATCCGGAAAATTGATTGGCTCAAATCCAAAAGGAAAACACGAAGAAGCGGCTATTATGTCCGACAAACGAATCTCCTTGGCCACATCAACGGGAATATGAATTTTTTTATTTCCTATAAAATCTTCTTTAGCTCCCGTTTTTTCGGATTTGTGAAAGCGAAAGGGAAGGGCAAAATTAAATTCGGTAGCGTTAAAATAAATTTCCTTAAGGTGAATTGGATTTTCTTCCCAAAGCAATCCAAAAGTTTCTGATTCAAATTCTCTATGGTAAACCGCTGCAAAAGCATTAATGAGTGTTCGTTGCTTCTCCCCTTCCCAATTAGAATCATCCGATAAATATTCAAGTGTTCTGCTTACCAAATCGCAGTCACTCATAAAACCATACATACTTTTGTAGCAATCCTTTATGGTGCCGCCTTTTTTTATGGTAGCCGCATATTTTACACCGGTAAAAGTTCCTGCCGAAACCGTAGAGAGAATACGCGTTCTTTCTAAAAGACTTATGTCATTAAATTTTTTTGAAGAGAGATAAGTTAAAATACCTAAGTGAAATGCTGTTGCCCTGTAGCCGCCACCTGAAAAAGAAATAGCAATATTGGCAAAGGGCGTTTTAGGAAGCTTATCCTTTCTGTTTGCTTCTTTAGATGCTAAATCCTGAGGAATATTTTCCATTTCTTTTACTTGCGCTGCTTATTTTACTAATGTAAGGATTCTTTGCGGATTTGCAAACAGCACTCTTCCTTTTAACAAAAATTAGCTGATTTTATCAATAGAAAGTGATACTCTTAAATTTACCGGTTTTTAATTTCTCGATGTTAGCCTTATAACTATAGTTAATGGCTTTAATAAATAAATTAGCCAAAAGCGATTGGCCAAACGGAGCAAGATGCAGGCCATCGAGTGAAAAAACACTTCCCTTCTTAAATTTTACATTCAATCCCCGTTCGTCAAAAGTAATTTCCGCTTTCAACTTTTTAAGAAACAAATCAATATTAACAAAACCCAAATGGCTAACCCGCGCAATATGCTTTATAGATTGATTAAAAGAAGCATGAGCCATTTTAATTTTTAAAAGCTGAGTAGCTGTTAAAAAATATTTTTTAGGAATTGGAGTTTTGCCACTCAGATAATTATTTTTTTCCGCATCAAACATAATGCTTAAAAGAATTAATTCTCCCTTTACAATTTGCCGCACGCCCTGCGGACTACCCAGTGGATCGCTGATAACAAAAGCATTTCTGCCTTCGGTAAAGTGCAAGCCCATAGGTTTATAAACTTCGTTCAGCGTGGCGGCGCGTTCGGCATTAAGTAATAATCCATCAAAAGGAATAGAAGTGAAATGCGGAATTGAAGTTATATCGGGCAGATTAGCAATTGCACCCCTGGCGCCGGTTTTTGTTAAAGCATTAATAACAGAAAGCAGACTTTTTTCAAAATCGGCAGGCGTAGTAATAGCATTCATTGTTCCGCCCGACAAAGCGTAGGTTAAAATATCGTTATTACCCATAAACAAAGTAAAAAACGTAGGATCCAAAGCCAGCGCATCTGATAAAACAGAAGCGGTTGCAGGATTAGAACTTGTGCGATAAAAAAAAGGATTAAAATTTCCAATGCCGTTTGCGGGATTACCAAGTCCCGAAATTTCTAAAGAAATAACTTTTGCAGCAGGGACACTCATGTTATTAAATGGACCCTGCGCACTGAATACATTTTCAGAAAACACTGTAATATCTCCTTCTGCAGCAATGTAAGAAGGGCATAATGCCATTGCGCCGGTATAATCCGGAATATTTTTAAGTACAATGCGCGAGTTGCCAAAAAAACCAATGCCTACCGACTCGGGTTTCATCAGGGGCTGCGTAAAATTTAAATCGCTTGTTAATTTAAATTGCTGCGCCAATAAATTTGCGTAAGAATATTGCTGCCCCTTATAAAACAAAGCGCCGTCGGTATAACCTGCGGTAATAGAATCGCCGATGGCCACGTAAGAGCTTAGATTTATATTTTTATTTTCTTCGGCAGACATATCATTTACTCGCTATATATAAACGCCAAATTTTGCTGTTTAGTGTGTAGAATGAGTTTGTTTTTTCAATTTAGGAATCAATCAAAAACAATACTTATTTGCGTCGATTAATTTTTGAGCAACGGTTTGTCGCGCTGCCTTGGCGTTAAAGGGCTCTTGTTTGGTAAAACGTTTAAGTCCCATAAGCATCATTCGCAGCTCATCTCCTTCTGCAAAACTGTTAAGTGCTTCTTTGCCTATAGTGGCAATTTTATCGCAGGCATCGTTTACGTAGATGCGCATCATGGCTATTTGCTCTTTGCAGGCTTCTTCACCTTTGATACTTGTAAGTTTTTCTGTGCGAAGTAAGATAGATTCTGAAACATAGGTTTCAATAATCATATCGGCAATATTCATTAGTATTTCCTGTTCTTTTTGCAGAGACGCCGCTAATTTTTGTACGGTTGCGCCGGCAACAAGTAAAATTGCTTTTTTATAATTTGTAATGAGTTTTTTCTCGTAAGCAAACAACGTAGTATCGGGCTCGCTCATTTCGGGCATACCTACTAATTCGGCAGCTACTTTTTGTGCAGGGCCCATTAAATCAAGTTCACCTTTAAGAGCGCGCTTTAAAATCATGTCAACTATAAGCAAACGATTGATTTCATTGGTTCCTTCAAAAATTCTGTTGATACGCGAATCGCGATACGCTCTATCCATAGGCCCTTCGGCGCTATAGCCCATACCTCCGTATATCTGCACGCCTTCGTCAACCACGTAATCCAAAACTTCTGAACCGTGAATTTTAAGAATGGCAGCTTCAACAGCAAATTGCTCAACTCCTTTTAACTTTGCTTTGGCTTCATCCATCCCGCTCTCTTTCAAAGCGTGAATCGCGTCTTCAACATTTTGCGACACACGATAAATTGCACTCTCGGTAGCATAAACACGCACCGCCTGCTCCGCTAATTTATAACGAATAGCGCCGTATTTAGAAATGGGCCTACCAAACTGATTACGCTCGTTAGCATACTGCACAGAAGTAGTAATTGTTTTTTTACAAGCGCCCATTGCGGCACCCGCTAATTTTATACGGCCAAGGTTTAAAATATTTACCGCAATCTTAAATCCGTTTTCTCTTTCCGACAAAAGATTTTCAACAGGCACTTTGCAATCGGTAAAAAATACCTGGCGCGTTGAGCTTCCCTTAATTCCCATTTTATGCTCTTCGGGATTTAAAGTAATACCGCCAAAGCTTTTCTCTACAATAAAGGCCGAAAGATTTTTATCATCATCAATCTTTGCGAAGACAGTGAATACATCGGCAAAACCGCCGTTTGTAATCCACATTTTTTGTCCGTTTAAAATATAATGCTTGCCATCGGCCGAAAGTTTTGCGCTTGTCTTTCCGCTATTGGCATCAGAGCCGCTGCCGGGTTCTGTTAAACAATAACACGCTTTCCACTCGGCAGTAGCCAATTTGGGAATGTATTTCTTTTTTTGTTCTGCGTTTCCATAATATAAAATAGGTAAAGTTCCAATACCGGTATGTGCAGAAAGCGCAACGGCTACCGAATGTCCGGTGCCAATTACTTCAGTCGTTAGCATAGATGTAACAAAATCAAAACCCAGCCCGCCATATTCTTCGGGCAAAGAAATTCCAAGAATGCCAAGCTCGCCGGCTTTTTCCAAAAGAGAAACCATCAATCCTTCTTCCTGATTGTCGATGCGATCGAGATGCGGAGTAACTTCCTGCTCAATAAAATATTCGCAGGTTTTTTTCATCATCAGCTGTTCCTCGGTCCACTGTTCGGGAATGAAGATGTCTGTGGCGTTTGTTTCCTTGATGAGGAATTCTCCTCCTTTTGTTTTTGTACTCATATAAAAATTTATTACTATAATAGTTCGAATACCCCCGCTGCGCCGTGGCCAGTGCCAATACACATCGTTACTACTCCATATTTTTTGTTTCTTCTTCTTAATTCGCTAAACATTTGTACCGACAATTTTGCTCCGCTGCAACCTAAAGGATGCCCCAGCGCGATGGCCCCGCCGTTTACATTTACGATTTCGGGATTTAATTCTAATTTACGCATTACCGCCAGCGACTGAGAAGCAAAAGCCTCGTTCAGCTCAAACAAGTCAATATCTTTTATTTGCAATCCTGCCCGCGCAAGTGCTTTTGGAATTGCGACCATCGGGCCAATTCCCATTATGCGCGGTGGCACGCCTGCTACTGCATGCGAAACTAAACGAGCAATCGGCTTAAGATTCAATTCTTTTACCATTCTCTCGCTCATTACAATTACAAAAGCGGCACCATCACTTGTTTGCGAAGAATTTCCTGCGGTTACACTTCCGCCATTGGCAAATACCGGTTTTAATTTTGCTAATGCTTCAACAGATGTGTCGGCACGCGGGCCTTCGTCTGCATCCACTATATAGTCGCGGGTTTTTCTTTTTTCCTTTTCATCTAAAAATGTTTCGGTCACTTTTATCGGAACAATCTCTTCTTTAAATTTTCCTGCAGAAATTGCTGCTAATGCTTTTTGGTGCGAATTGTAACTGAACAAATCCTGATCTTCACGCGAAACGGCAAATTCTTTTGCGACTGCCTCGGCGGTTAATCCCATTCCCCAATACCAATCGGCATGCTCTTTCGCCACTTTTGGATTTGGCACAATGCGCCAACCTCCCATTGGTATTAAACTCATACTTTCTGCTCCGCCCGCGATAATACAATCGGCCATGCCCGCATTTATTTTTGCGCTGGCAAGAGCGATAGTTTCTAGTCCTGAACCGCAATAGCGGTTAACTGTCATTCCCGAGACTTTATCGGTATCTAAAGCAAGGAGAGAAACCAATCTTCCCATGTTTAAACCTTGCTCAGCCTCGGGCATTGCATTGCCCACCATTACATCGTCAATTCTATCTTTATCCAATTGCGGAACCGATGCAACTAAATGCCTGATAACATCCGCCGCTAAATCATCGGGGCGCGTGAAACGAAATACACCTCTAGGGGCTTTGCCCACTGCGCTGCGAAATCCTGCTATGATATATGCTTTCATACTAATTTCTTAAAATTTTTCCTCCGTTAATAATACTGTGAATTCTTTCCAATGTTTTCCGCTCGGCGCAAAGCGTTAAAAATATTTCTCTTTCCAAATCCAAAAGATATTGCTCGCTTACTAAAGTTGGTTGCGATAAATTTCCGCCCGCTAAAACAAATCCAAGTTTTTCTGAAATCAATTGATCGTGGTCGCTCATGTAATTGCCGCTGCGCATTGCATTAGCGCCGGCGTACACCAGGCCCAATGCCTGATTGCCCAATACGCGTATATCGTTACGCGGACTTGGCCTTGTGTATCCCGCTTCTGCCATTTTTAAACATTCTGCTTTAGCTTCTAACAGTAGGCGGCTTCGTGATACAACAACTTTATCAATACCTGTTCTAAATAATCCTAAATCAAACGCCTCGTAAGCAGATGTTGAAACTTTTGCTTGTCCGAGCGTTAAAAATTTATCGCGAAACATATTTAATTCAACATCGCCCTCATGCAAACCGTCACTTAAACGCAAAGCAAATTCTTTTGTGCCGCCTCCGCCGGGAATTAATCCAACGCCAAATTCAACCAGTCCCATATACGTTTCGGCATGCGCCACAATTTTATCGGCATGCAAACATATTTCGCAACCGCCGCCCAATGCTAAGCCAAGTGGAGCAGCAACAACGGGTATTGACGAATATCGCAAACGCATAGTAGTATTCTGAAAAGTTTTTACAGCCATATTAAGCTCATCCCAATTTTGCTCGGCTGCCATCATATAAATCAATCCAACATTTGCTCCGGCTGAGAAATTTGCTCCTTCATTACTAATTACCAATCCGCGAAAATCTTTTTCGGCAATCTCCACTGCTTTTACAAGTCCGCCTAAAATTTCGCCGCCAATGGTATTCATTTTAGTGTGAAACTCTGCATTGATAATTCCATCGCCTAAATCAGTAACCGTTAAGCCGCTGTTTTTCCATATTGTTTTAGTTGAGCGGATTGTTTCTAACACAATAAACGTTTCGGCTCCGGGAATTGCTTTATAAGATTTTGAGGCTACATCATAAAACTTACGAACGTTATTTTCTACTATATAAAAAGAAGAATTGCTACTCAACATTTCATAAACCCAGGCGGCAGGCCTGCTGCCAGATTGCTCCATCAACCCAACCGCTTCTTTCACTCCAATGGCATCCCAATATTCAAACGGGCCCAAATCCCAGCCAAAACCTGCTTTAAGCGCGTCGTCAATTCGGTAAAGCTCATCCGAAATTTCGGGAATACGATTAGATACGTATTGAAAGAGCCCTGCGAAAGTTGAACGATAAAATTCTCCCGCTTTATCTTTTCCGGAAACTAAAATTTTAATTCTGTCTTTTATATTGTCAATTCCCTTCGTTAATTCTAAAGTGGGGAATTTTATTTTTTGCGAAGGACTATATTCTAAAGTTTTTAAATCAAGAGCAAGTATTTCTGATTTCCCTTCTTTGTTTTTTACTTTTTTGTAAAATCCTTGTCCGGTTTTATCGCCAAACCATTTATTCTCCACCATTTTTTGGATATAAGAAGGAATGGCAAATAAATCTTTGGCCTCATCATTGGGGCAATTTTGGTTTAAGCCTTTTGCCACCATTACCAATGTATCCAGTCCTACTACATCACAAGTTCTGAAAGTTGCAGACTTTGGGCGGCCCAATACAGGCCCTGTTAGTTTATCCACTTCCTCAACTGTGAGTCCCATTTTTTCTACAATATGCAACAGCGACATAATACTATACACACCTACCCTATTGGCTATGAAAGCCGGAGTATCTTTGCAGAGTACTGTTGTTTTTCCTAAAAACTTCTCGCCATACTGCATTAAAAAATCTACTACCTCGGGTTTTGTATCTTTTGTTGGAATAATTTCCAGTAATTTTAAATAGCGAGGAGGATTGAAAAAATGTGTTCCGCAAAAATGCTGTTTAAAATCTTCCGATCGGCCATCGGTAAGTAAATGAATTGGAATGCCGGAAGTGTTTGAAGTAATAAGTGTTCCCGGCTTACGGAATTTCTCCACACTTTCAAAAACTTTCTTTTTGATATCAAGATTTTCAATCACTACTTCGATAATCCAGTCGCACTCCGAAATTTTAGGCATGTCATCCTCAAAATTACCAACTGAAATACGCGAGGCGAATTGTTTTTTATAAATCGGAGAAGGATTAGACTTAAGAGCAAATTGCAAAGCATCATTCGCAATTCTATTTCTTACAAGTTTGCTTTCAAGACTAAGCTTCTTAGCTTTCTCGGTATCATTAGGTTCTTTGGGAACAATATCCAGAAGCAAAACTTCGGTGCCTATATTGGCAAAATGACAAGCGATGCGCGAACCCATCACGCCCGAACCTAAAATCGCTACTTTTTTTATTAACCTGTTCATTTTATACTTGTTTACTTAATTTGTTTCGTTCTTCGGCCAGTTTGGTAATCTCGTCAATGGTTTTAAAAAACTCCATCACTTTTTCCTTACCCAATTTAATTTCAACCACCTTATTAAAATCTCTTACAATGTTTTTTGCAAGCTCCTTCTGCGCCTTGCCTTTTGCAGTTAAAACAATTTTAATTTTTCGTTTATCTACTTTATCCGGAATTCGCTGAATTAATTTTTTTACTTCTAAAGATTGTATGGTGCGCGACAAAGAAGTTCTTTCTGTGCCCAATTGGGGGGCTATATCCGAAGCATAAGAGCCTTTTTGGCTATCTATATTCAATAAAAAATGTGCCATAGCAATTGTTCCGTCGTGCAGTACGGCCTCCGCATTATACATTCGACTAACAACCTGCCAGGAAGTTTTTAGTTTGGAATCAATAGTTTCGGTTTTTCTTTTACTCATTGTAAATTTTTAAATATCGCGATGCTGATAAATTTTATCGTATGCATTTTTGTTCTCTCCTAAAATTATTTTTCGCTTTAAAGAAAGTTTTGGCGTTAGTTCGTTTTGGTCAACAGTCCATTTTCTACATAACAATTCAATTTTCTTAATTTTTTCATATTGCGCCAGTTTTTCATTTGAATTTTCCACTTCTTCCCAAATACGTTGTATCACAAGCGGAACTTTTATGATTTCCTCATTGCTTACAAAGGCAATATTATTTTTAGCGCACCATTCTTTTAAAAATACAAAAGCAGGAACCACAAAAGCTGCAGGAAATTTTTCGTTTTCGCCAATAACCATGGCCTGCTCTATAAAACGACTTTCTTTTAATCTATTTTCTAATTTTTGCGGAGTAATGTATTTACCACCCGAGGTTTTAAACATTTCCTTTTTACGGTCAGTTATTTTTAAAAATATACCATCTTCTATTACACCTATATCTCCTGTATGAAACCAACCTTCTTCATCAATAACTTCTTTTGTAAGTTCGGGTTGCTTGTAATAGCCTAACATTACATTAGGGCCCTTAGCATAAATTTCTCCATCGGCGGCAATTTTAACCTTAACGTTAAACAATACCGGCCCTACAGTTCCGAATTTTAATTCGTTATCATCGTAATTATTAACGGCAATTACCGGCGAGGTTTCTGTTAAGCCATATCCCTCTAATATTTTAATGCGCGCCGAATGGAAAACACGCGCAAGTCTAGATTGAAGAGCAGACCCTCCCGAAATAATGGCTACGATATTTCCTCCCAATGCTTCCCTCCATTTACTGAAAATTAATTTATTGGCAATTTTTAATTGAAACTCGTACCACCAGCCATTAGCTCCGTGTTGCTCGTAACGCAAACCCAAACGCAGTGCCCAAAAGAAAAGCATTTTTTTAATTCCTTTTAAATTTGAACCTGTATTGACAATTTTTTCATACACTTTTTCTAGCAAGCGCGGAACCGTAACGAAAATGTGTGGTTTTACTTCTTTTAAGTTAGCTGCAATCGTCTCTAAGCTTTCGGCATAATAAACCGATACGCCATAACTTGCATATAAATAGGATAACATTCTTTCGTACACATGATTTAAAGGAAGGAAACTTAGTGCCCGCCATTCATGTTTAAACGGACATAAATCTTTTGTTGCTACAACATTGCTTATAAAATTACGGTGCGATAACATTACGCCCTTGGGATTCCCGGTAGTTCCTGAAGTATAAATTAAAGTAGCAAGGTCGTCCGGTTTTATAGAAGCTTTTATTTCTTCCAGTTTTTTTTGTTGCCGGTTACTTTTTCCCAAATCAATGAGATCTTGCAAGGATCTAACTCCGTTTATTTTGGTAAAGCAAAACATTTCTTTGATAGTTGAATTAGCAGAGCAGGATTTTACTTTAGCGTGCTGCTGCTCGTTAGCGGTAAAAAAATATTTTATATCCGCATCGGCAATAACCAGTTTTAAATCCTGGTCGCTTATGGTTGGATACAAGGGCGTATTTACTGCGCCGGTTTGTAAACATGCGTAATCCACGAAATTCCATTCGGGCCGGTTGTTTGAAATTAGCCCGATTTTATCTCCGGGCTGAATACCCATCGCAATAAAGGCGTAACTTAAATTATTTACAATATCAATATATTCATCGGTACTATATTTGTGCCATACGCCATTCTCTTTCGCCGCAAGCGCATCATCTTTTGGAGACATCTTTTTAAGGCCCTCCAGCAAATCAAATAAGCGAAAGTTTTCCATATACTATCTTTTTATGGTACCGCCCGCATAAAATTTTATTATGCATGCATAAATTTAGTATATATTTGTTATAAATCAAAATTATTAGGGTGAAAAACAAAGGCCTTATATCCGAATTATTGCAGATTGAGTTCCCACTCATTATGGCGCCCCTGTTTTTAGTTACCAATAAGGAAATGCTCAAAGCCGGTATCAGAGGCGGCATTATGGCCACTTTTCCCACCCTTAACTTCCGCAAAGATGGTGAATTGGCGGGGCTCTTAGATGATTTAAATCAATTTAAAGCGCAGTACCCCGGGGGCAATTACGGAGTTAACCTTATCGTTAACAAATCGAATCCATTCTTAGCTGCACATCTCAAATTATGCATCGATAAAAAAGTACCATTTTACATAACCTCCTTAGGAAACCCGAAAGAAGTTATTGAAGCAGCGCATGCTTATGGTGCCAAGGTTTTTTGCGACGTTACTAATATCACACACGCCCAAAAATGTTACGATAATGGTTGCGACGGCTTTGTAGCCGTGGGACAAGGCGCAGGCGGACATGCAGGGCCAAATCCTTTGCAAATATTAATTCCTGCTTTAAAAAATCATTTTCCCGATAAACCAATACTGGCAGCAGGCGGAATAGTAAACGGCGCGGGATTTTTATCGGTAGAAATTTTGGGTGCCGACGGAGCTTACGTTGGAACCCGTTTTATTGCCAGCAAAGAATGCACCGTTAACGATGCCTATAAGCAGGCTATTTTAAACGCGGGCATGGACGAAATTGTGATGACCACCAAACTCTCGGGCACACCTTGCACTATTATTGATACTGACGAAGCCAAAAAATTAGGCTATACCCAATCTTGGTTAGAGAAATTTATGAGTAATAATCCCCGCACAAAAAAATGGTTTAAAGCATTGGTAAATGTGCGTGGAATGAAAAAATTAGAGAATTCTGTTTTACCAAATAATTATCAGAAACTCTGGTGTGCAGGCAAATCGGTTGAGCTGATTACGGAAATACTTTCCTGCGAAGAGATTATTGCACAGTTCAAAAAAGAATATTTTCAAAAATTGGAGGAGATAAAGAAACTGTAAACAAAAAAGCCATCTCAATCGAGATGGCTTTTCTTTTCCGCCGCGGCGGATTATTTTTTTATGCCGGCACTTTCTCTGCTAGTTTCTTTTTCAAGTTAAGATCAATAGCGTTTAAGAAATCTTCGGTATTCAAATAGTGCTCGCCCAAAGTAACTTTGTTGCCGTGTATGCAAACCGCCAAATCTTTAGTCATCTTGCCGCTCTCAACGGTTTCAACACAAACTTTTTCTAAAGCGTGACAGAAATTAATTAGCTCTTGGTTGTTATCCAGCTTACCGCGGAATTCTAAACCACGGGTCCATGCAAAAATACTTGCAATCGGATTAGTAGAAGTTGGCTTACCCGCCTGATGATCGCGGTAGTGGCGCGTTACTGTTCCGTGAGCAGCTTCCGCTTCCATTGTTTTTCCATCGGGAGTAACCAATACAGAAGTCATCAATCCTAATGAACCAAAACCTTGTGCAACCGTATCACTCTGAACATCGCCATCGTAATTTTTACAGGCCCAAACAAAATTTCCATTCCATTTTAAAGCACTCGCAACCATATCATCAATTAAACGGTGCTCGTAAGTAATTCCTGCCGCCGCATATTTAGTTTTGAAATCTGACTGATAAATTTCTTCAAAAATATCTTTAAAGCGCCCATCGTATTTTTTAAGAATAGTATTTTTTGTAGAAAGATAAAGCGGCCATTTTTTAGCCAAAGCAGTATTAAAGCAAGAATGCGCAAAACCTTTTATAGACTCGTCGGTATTGTACATTGCCATAGCAACGCCATCGCCCTTAAAATTGTAAACCTCATGCTCAATTGTTTTACCATCTTCGCCTTCAAATTTAATGGTCAGCTGACCTTTTCCTTTAGTTACAAAATCCGTAGCGCGGTACTGGTCGCCAAAAGCGTGACGGCCAATGCAAATCGGCGCAGTCCAGTTTGGTACCAAACGCGGAACATTTTTGCAAACAATAGGCTCGCGAAAAACAGTTCCATCCAAAATATTACGGATAGTGCCGTTGGGCGACTTCCACATTTGTTTTAACTTAAATTCTTTTACGCGCTCCTCGTCGGGAGTAATGGTAGCGCATTTAATACCTACATTATATTTTTTGATGGCTTCGGCGCACTCAACGGTAACTTTATCGTCGGTTGCATCGCGGTGCTCCATGCCCAGGTCGTAATATTTAATATCCAGCTCCAGGTAGGGCAGTATTAATTTGTCTTTTATAAATTTCCAGATGATGCGGGTCATTTCATCGCCATCCAGCTCTACTACGGGGTTTGCTACTTTAATTTTTGCCATTTTTACTAAATTTTAAGAACGGGCAAATATAATACATTTTGCTAAAAAAAGGTAACTACGTATGCGGATTTGTACGGATATAGGGATAATTTTTTCCTTTTGTCAGGCATTTTTCAAAGCATACAAATTCATCCGTATATCCGAAGGCTGCTATCCGTAATCCGTAGTTACTTTGTATCTTTACCAAAATTTTTAAAATGACAATCCACAAAGAAGGATACCCCACCATTGCTGTAGGACTTATTTTTTCGGCCCTCGTAATCGGCATAGCTTATTACTTTTTTCCGCAATTTATTATAGCCAAAATATTTGCCTATACCCTCAGCGCTTTTGTAATGATTGTGGTTTTGCAGTTCTTCCGCAGCCCAAGCCGCAACTGGACCATTAACGAAGGCCAACTTATTTGTCCGGCCGACGGCAAAGTGGTTGTAATTGAAGAAACTGAGGAGACTGAATATTTTAAAGATAAGCGCATACAAGTTTCCATTTTTATGTCGCCCATAAACGTGCACATTAACCGCTACCCTTTAAGTGGTGTTGTTAAGTATGCAAAATACCATGCAGGTAAATATTTGGTGGCTTGGCATCCTAAATCTTCTACGGAGAATGAGCGTACTACTGTTGTGGTTGAGCATAAAAACGGAAAGCAGATTTTGTTCAGGCAAATTGCAGGTGCTTTAGCGCGCCGCATTGTAATGTACAGTAAAGAAGGTGATATTGCCTCGCAAACCGATCAGTTTGGTTTTATAAAATTCGGCTCGCGCGTAGATATTTTTTTACCGCTTGGTACGAAAGTAAATGTGAAGCTTGAAGAAGTTGTGAAAGGTGGCGTGACTGTTTTGGCGGAGGTTTAAATTATTTTTCGTATCTTTACTGTACTAAAAAAGCATAGCAAATGACATTCCGACAAGTTTGCGACATAACAAATAATCAGGTACTCATTAACCTTCCTGCCGATTTTAAAGATAAAAAGCAGGTAACGGTTGTTGTTGACGATGCCATTGATTCAAAATCAAAAAAACTGGATTTACTTAAGCAAGCTCTTACGGATCCTCTTTTTCTTGCTGATGTAAAGGAAATTCATACTGATTTTGACGCTGCGGATAACGAAACTTTATGAGCATTTTAAAATGGGCTATTTACTACGCCAACCTTGATCCGGTTATTGGCTCAGAACAAGGAAAATCACGGCCCGTACTTATTATCAGCGAAGACGAAATCAACGAATTGCTTAATATTGTAAATGTTTTACCCATCACTTCGCGCAAACCGGGCAGACAAGTTTACCCTAACGAAACATTAATACCGGCAAATAATTTTGGCTTAGAAAAAGAATCCCTCATTCTCTGTCACCAAATACGAACCCTCGACAAACAAAGGTTAACGAAACTGCAAGGGCAGATTACCGATAACGAAAAGCAAAACGAAATAATTGAAGCCCTTTGTTTTCAGTTGGGTATTTATAAAAAATAAAACTTTAGCCGTAGCTTAAGCGATGCTGATCCCGAGAAAAATGGGGGGGTACAGTCTTGGCGGAGCTTTAATCTGCTTCCAAATTATACTAAATCGTTATTTAATGCGTTCCATACAAAAATCAATAGATGAAGTATGTTATAGTTTTTATGTTTTTCTGCTCCCTTTTTTATTCATGTAAAAAAGATGTTGCGATTCCAATCCAAAAGATAGTAAAAACCAATAGCGCTTCTTCTGTTTCTTATATGCCATTAAAAGTTGGTAATTATTGGATTTACTATATCTACGATCAGGACACAACAGGTTTACTTACTTTCTTTGCAAGTGACAGCATATATATTCACGACAGTATTACTTCGGGAGGTATTACAGCTTACAATTTTCTTCATTCAGGAAATTTAAGTTTTGGCCCAGGAGGAATGACATTTCCTTGCCAAATTAACGATTCTGCTTCTTTTTTATTCATTGGCAATGGAAGAGGGGCTTTTTTGGATCCTGTTCACTTAAACGACACGGTTAGAGCGGCAGACGAATTTAATTTAGCAAGAGTTTATACAATACCTATGATATTTTCAAATGACACAGTTCCTGCTGGTGTTTTTTCGGGTATTACAATGAATGATACAATTCATTACTACAATCCAAATCCACATTATAACGGCACACCGCACTTTATTAATTACACAAAATTTTCGCCAAACACAGGTATAATAGAAGCAAGGGTTTCGTTTTTAAGCAACCCCACTCCGGGAATAATCTGGAAACTGATTAGATACCACGTTTAATAAAACGTAATTCGTTTTACAAATAAGCCTTAAGCAACTTACTTCGTGAAGTATGCTTCAACCGGCGCACCGCTTTTTCCTTTATCTGCCTAACTCTTTCACGAGTCAACTCAAAACGCTCACCAATTTCTTCTAAGGTTAAGGAGGCTTGTCCGTTTAAACCAAAATACAATCTAACCACGTCCGCTTCGCGTACGGTGAGCGTACTCAACGATCGCTCAATCTCCCTGCGCAAACTTTCGTGTATCAACTCGCGGTCCGGACTAATACTATCCTTCTCCTCCATCACATCGTACATGCTTCCGCCCTCGTCGTTAACGCTTAGCGGGGCATCCATACTCACGTGGCGACCACTGTTTTTCATAGTTTCAAAAACATCCTGGGGCAACAGGTCCATTACCTTTGCAATTTCATCGGCAGTAGGCTCGCGCTCTAATTGCTGTTCTAATTTTGCAAAAGTTTTATTTATTTTATTTATCGAGCCGATTTTATTTAAGGGCAAACGCACAATACGCGCCTGCTCGGCCAATGCCTGCAAAATACTTTGACGTATCCACCACACCGCGTACGATATAAATTTAAACCCGCGCGTTTCATCAAAACGCTGCGCGGCTTTTATCAATCCTAAATTTCCTTCGTTAATTAAATCGGGTAAACTCAAACCCTGATTTTGGTATTGCTTGCTTACCGACACCACAAAGCGCAAATTGGCTTTTACCAGTCGTTCTAAAGCCGTCGGGTCGCCCTGTTTTATTTTGCGGGCAAGTTCAACTTCTTCCTCGGCGGTAATTAAATCTACGCGGCCAATTTCCTGCAAATATTTATCCAGCGATGCAGTTTCGCGGTTGGTAACCTGTTTAGTAATTTTTAATTGTCTCATAGACGGGCCTTATTATTGGCCACACGTTTTCCATGAAGCCGGGGTTAAACAATTATAATACGAGAGCCACCTTTTAAAGGTTACAATAAATTTAGGGTTTTTTATACACAATGACAATATTTAGCGGTTTTTTGTAAGGGCATTCTCTAACAAGCCACAAACATCCCCCGCTCTTTCGCGATTTCATCGGAAAGAGCTGCCCCCTTCAAAGGGGGAACCGGCTTTACTTTGTTGTTTATTTTTCCTACTATCAGTGTTTTACATTATAACGAAATAGCATTCCTCACTTGTATATTCATACCCCATGATTGCCTAGAAAGAAAGCCCAAAGGGCAAAACGATAAACATTACTATTAGTTATTCTCATTTCCTTTACCAAAAACGGTTCCCCCTTTGAAGGGGGGGTGTCGGACGAAGTCCGGCGGGGGATGTTTTGAAGAAGCCCCATAATTACAAGTAAATACCTACTTTTGCCCCGTGCGAAAAATAATCATAGGAACCCGTGGCAGCGACCTTGCCCTTTGGCAGGCCAATTACACCAAAGATTTACTCCAAAAACTTGGCCGCGAAGTAGAGCTTAAAATAATAACTACCGAGGGCGACCGCACCCAGCAATGGGATACCGGCTTCGACAAGCTTGAAGGCAAAGGCTTTTTTACCAAAGAAATTGAAGAGGCTCTACTAAAAAGAGAGATTGATTTAGCCGTGCACTCGCATAAAGATTTGCCTACTGAAAGTCCGGAAGGGCTGATAATTGCCGGTGTTTCTGAGCGCGAGGATCCAAGTGAGTTACTGCTAATACGCAAAGAGGCGGTTGACGAAAAACAGAAATTCAGCTTAAAGCAGAATGCCGTTTTAGGAACTTCATCGGCCCGCCGCAAGGCGCAGTTTTTGGCTTTCAGGGATGATGTTGAGTTGAAAGATTTGCGGGGAAATGTTCCTACAAGAGTAAAAAAATTGCTAGAAGGCGGTTATGATGCAATACTGCTTGCCAAGGCGGGTGTTGAACGTTTAAACCTTGATTTAAGCGAATTACATGTTGTGAAGATTAGTCCAAAAGAGTTTATCCCCGCCCCTGCCCAGGGCGTTTTGGCCTGGCAGATACGCGAGAATGACGGCGAGATGGATTTGCTCATTAGCAAAATAAATAACGAAGACGTACAAACTTTAATAAACGTAGAGCGCCGCATTTTAAATTTGTTTGAAGGCGGTTGTCACATGCCACTTGGTGCTTATTGCGAGGTTGATACAGACAGTAACGAGCGCCCGCTTTTTAAAGTTTGGGTAAGCAAAGCTGCCGAGTGGAATCAACAACCTATACAACTTTACTTTGAAACGAATCACGTTTGGGATTTGCCCGAGCGCGTTATTGAAAAAGTAAATTCAATAAAACCGCAAAAAGTTTTCGTAACAAAAACCTATCGCGAAAAAGATTATTTACCCAATGCCTTAAAGCGTTTGGGCTTTACCGTGGAGGCAAAAAGTTTAATTGAATTTAAAGAAATTGAATTTAATATAATGCCAATTAGCGATTGGATATTTTTTAGCAGCAAGCGTGCGGTAAAATACTTTTTTCAGCAAAACCCTAAAATAGGCAAGGTGAAATTTGGTTGCATTAGCAAAGAAACCGCTTTAGAGTTGCGGGCTTTTGGCCATCGTTCGGATTTTATAGGACAGAATACCGATACCAAGTTTGTAGGCAAGCAGTTTTCTGCATTAGCGGGTAATGCAAAAGTTCTTTTTCCGGTGGCTAAAGAAAGTATGCAAAGTATACAAAGTCAGTTGGCAAAAAACAACTCTTTCAATCTTCCTGTTTACGAAACCATAAAACATCCTCAGGTAGTTGATGCCGATACAAACATTGTAGTATTTACTTCGCCCAGTAACGTGGATGCTTTTTTTGAAAAAAATAAATGGCAGCCTAATTGCAAAGCGGTTGCTATGGGTGATGCTACAGCCGCTGCATTATTTAGAAAGTATGTAAAAAAATGCGCGCAGCCCGCCAGTTTTGATGACTTGGGATTGGTGCAAGCTGTTTTGAGTATTAGTTAAATTTTAAATCATGAATAAAAAAATCATTCTATCAGTAACGCTACTTTTAGCGGTTTTTGCATTTGCTTTTATTGGTAAAGGTGATAAATCAAAACGACAAATTATTTATACCGAAAATGCGCCAAAGCCTATCGGACCTTATAGTCAGGGCATTTTGGTTGGCGGTACTCTTTATCTTGCTGGACAAGTTGGATTAAATCCCGTCACAGGCAAATTAGATTCAACAGGAGTTGAAGGCGAGGCTAAACAGGCATTGCAAAATCTTTATTCGGTTTTACTTGCGGGGGATATGAATATGACGCATGTAGTAAAAACAACCATTTACCTGAAGAATGTAAAGGACTTTGAAAAAGTAAATAAAGTATATGCCACTTTTTTTACCAATACGCTGCCCGCCCGAGAAACTATTGGTATTGCTGATTTACCTAAAGGTGCAAACATAGAAATATCGATGATAGCTGTTAAATAAGCGGCTTTATGACGTTTCTATGACAACTTTTTATTCGTAATTTTTAACTTTACACTTCTAAATTTTAACTTATGCTATCCCATCGTCCCCGCCGTAATCGTAAATCGCAAGTCGTAAGAGATCTTGTGCAGGAAAATACTTTAAGTGTAAACGATTTTATTTTTCCGCTTTTTTTAATTGACGGAAAAAATAAAAAGACCGAAGTAAAATCCATGCCGGGTATTTTTCGTTACAGCGAAGATTTGTTGCTGAAAGAGATTGAGGCTTGCATGAAGTTGGGATTAAAAACTTTTGCCTTGTTTCCAAACATCGAAGAAAAATTAAAAAACAAAACCGCAAGCGAGAGTTGGAACAAAAAAGGGCTTTACCTGAGGTCAATCAAAGAAATTAAAAAGAAATTTCCCGAAGCGACCCTTATGACGGATGTTGCGATGGACCCCTACAGCAGTGATGGTCACGACGGCATTGTAAAAAATGGAGAAATACTTAACGACGAAACTTTAGAAATTTTAGCTCGCATGAGTGTTGCACAGGCAGAGGCGGGCGCAGATATTGTTGGTCCGAGTGATATGATGGATGGCCGCGTAGGATTTATTAGAGAAGCTTTGGATGATGCAGGATTTAGCCATGTATCTATTATGGCATACACCGCTAAATACGCAAGTGCTTTTTATGGCCCGTTTAGAGATGCTTTGGATAGCGCGCCTAAATTTGGAGATAAAAAAACGTATCAGATGAATCCTGCCAACAGTAAAGAGGCTTTGTTGGAAGCAGAACTTGATTTTAGCGAAGGCGCCGATTTTTTAATGGTGAAGCCCGCTTTGAGTTATTTGGATGTGATAAAACTACTGAGTGATAATTTTACCCTGCCCATTGCGGCTTACAACGTAAGCGGAGAATACGCCATGGTAAAAGCCGCAGCGCAAAAAGGCTGGATTGACGGTGACAAAACCCGCGACGAAATTTTACTGAGCATTAAACGTGCCGGGGCCAAAGTGATACTAACCTATTTTGCAAAAGAGTGGGCCTTAAAACACAAGTAGCGGATTTTGTTGGCGGACTGAAATAAAAAAAGGGAAAAATGTTCCCCCTACCCGACCAATCATCGATAGGCAAATATACAACATATAATTTTAATGGTTTTTTATTGACAAGTATAGGAAGCTATCGTTTATATTGTACTTTTGTTACAGATATGGCGGCAGCAAAAACCCTGATCAACGAAATACACTTCGAAATTACCCTTACCCGCCTTTGCCATCAATTAATTGAAGTTCACGCCGATTTTAGTAATACCGTAATCATAGGCCTGCAACCACGCGGAATATATTTATCAAAACGCTTGCACGAACTACTTACAAAACTTACCAAAAATAAAAACATACAGCACGGCGACCTGGATGTAACTTTTTACCGCGACGATTTCCGTCAAAAAGAACTGGTGCCTAATCAAACAAACATTCCTTTTATTATTGAAGATAAAAATGTGGTACTGGTAGATGATGTTTTGTTTACCGGAAGAACCATACGCGCCGGTTTAGACGCTCTCCTTACATTTGGCCGCCCCTTGCATGTTGAGTTACTGGTTCTGGTTGATCGCAGATATAGCCGCCACCTGCCAATACAGGCCAATTATGTTGGAAAAACAATCGACTCGATAGAATCTCAAAATGTAAAAGTAGATTGGAAAGAATTAGACGGGCGCGATAAAGTAACACTAATAACTAATAAAGAGTAAAATGAGCCACCTGAGTGTAAATCATCTTTTGGGAATTAAAAACATCACCAAAAACGATATTGAACTCATTTTACAAACGGCCAAAAATTTTAAAGAAGTTATTAATCGCCCCATTAAAAAAGTTCCTTCGCTAAGAGATATTACCATTGCTAACTTATTTTTTGAAAACTCTACCCGCACGCGCATTTCTTTTGAGCTGGCACAAAAAAGGCTTAGTGCCGATACAGTAAATTTTTCGGCAGCAAGCTCTTCGGTAAAAAAAGGAGAAACACTTATTGATACAGTAAACAATATCCTCTCTATGAAAGTAGATATGGTTGTCATGCGCCACCCCAATCCCGGAGCATGTGTGTTTTTAAGCAAGAAAATAAAAAATTGCAAAATTATTAATGCCGGCGACGGAGCACACGAGCACCCCACACAAGCTTTACTCGACGCATTTTCTATACAAGAAAAATTAGGTTCGCTTAAAGGAAAGAAAATAGTTATTGTAGGAGACATTTTGCACTCGAGAGTTGCATTATCAAACATCTTCTGCCTGCAAAAAATGGGAGCCCTTGTAAAAGTCTGCGGCCCGGCAACATTAATACCGCGCTATATCACCTCACTTGGCGTTGAAGTTGAACACGATTTACAAAAAGCCCTTGAGTGGGCCGATGTAGCAAATATGCTGCGCATACAATTAGAGCGGCAAGACATAAAATTCTTCCCCAGTCTGCGCGAATACAGCATGCTTTACGGGTTAACACAAGAGATGCTTGACAAACTCAAAAAAGACATTCTAATAATGCACCCCGGCCCTATTAACCGCGGTGTAGAGATAACCAGCGAAGTGGCGGATGGAAATAACTCCATCATACTTGAGCAGGTAGAAAACGGGGTTGCTGTGCGAATGGCGGTGATGTTTTTGCTGGCGGGTAAGCAAAATTAATTTTTACTTTCAAGATTTTGTCTTACCTTTAAATATGAGAATCGCCTCACTCTTTATTCTTTTAATTCTACATAATGCTTTTGCTTTTAGCCAGGCAGATACCCTTCATGCAAAAAAGCAAGGCCGCGGATATATCGCTTTTATGGGTGGTATGTCGGGCCCATTAGGAAGTTTTTCAGAAAAAAATTTAGCAAACGCAAAAAGTGGTCTTGCAAAATCAGGATGCACTATGGAGTTTACCTTTTCTCAAAAATTTTATAAAACTCTAGGTATTTCTATTATGCTAAGAGGGCAATTTAACGGGGTTGACAATGCCCAAATAGCTAACCAGTTATATAATGAATATCCTGCTTTAAATAACCCTGGCCTTAAAACCAGCGGTTGGAAAATACAAACATTGATGTTTGGCGGTTTCCATTCTTATGCTCCCTTTAAGTCAAAAAAAATATCAATAGACTCTAGGATAATGATTGGTGTAGCTCTCATTACCACGCCCAGTTTTGAATACAGAGAACAAAATGGCATATGCAGAAAATCTGTTGAACGTAATTACATGCAGCTATCTTACTTCACAACATCCCTGCTTTTAGGTTCAGGTATTCGGTACGAGGTTTCAAAGTATGTGAGTATAAAGTTAGATGCAGATTATTTAATTATAAACCCTGTACAAGCGGATGTTTTTACCAAGCCGCCTGCGTGTCTTGATGCCACTACAAGTAATACAACACTTTTTGTTCAATCTGTTAACCTTAGCGCCGGAATTGCTTTTAAATTTGATTGATATTATTTCCTGCCTCTTATCTCTTTCTGCAGCGAAATTTGCATTTCTTCCATTTGAGCCCCGGAGAGTGAGCCGTTGGTGATTCGCATTTTACCCCCTCCTATTTCAAAAACTACCGTAGGTGCGCTGATTATTTCGTCTTTAACCAAAATTGCAATTTTTTTCTGAACCCATTTTCCGGTTGCTATTCTAAATTTTTCGGATGCCTTCCGTTTAAGGATGATGGTAATAAAATAACCAGACGAATCTTTACCAAATTCTACTTTCTTAAAATCTTTTATAGTAATAATCGGACTCGGGTCTATCCACAAACTATCTGTTTTGCCCATTACTAAAATAGTAGAATCGCTTTTGGGTTTTACATAGTAGCAACCTGTTGGCAGATTTTGAGAAGAAAGTGAAAGGCCAAAAGCAAATAAAAAAACAAATACAATAGCCTTCCGCATACTTATCGTTTAAATAATAATCTCGCCTTCATTTTATTTTCGGGTATAAATCCCCACTGTCGCGAATCGATAGAGCTATCAAAATTATCACCTGTAACGAAGTAATAGTTTTGCTTTACACTATAAAAATTCGCTTCTTTTTCATTGATAAATATTTTTCCTTTTTCTATCTCCAACGAGTTTTTTTCAAAATCAACTATAATTCTTTCGTACAATTTTATAGTAGCCGTATCTAATTTTAGTTCGTCTCCCTTTTTAGGAATGTAAAGGGGTCCAAAAAAATCTTTATTCCATTTTACTGGTGGATTATAAGGAAATACATTTTCATCATACAAGGCAGTGTCCTCGGCAGTTGACAGCAAGGAATGAAATTTTTTAAGTGATTGCAATTCATTAAATCGTTTCTCGGTAAGCAATAACATGTAAGCACAGCTGTCGTCAATTAAGTATTTTTCGGTTAGCCCTTGCTCCGTAAACAAACTGCTGTCGGCCTGCGTTTTAATTTTAGCAATATAATTATGCAAAAAGAACTCATTTTCGGTAGCAAGTTTGCCATTTACATAAATTTTTGAGTCTCTCACGCAGATTGTATCGCCCGGCATTCCCACAATACGTTTAAATACTTTTGTTTTTTCTTGCGCCGTGTCTTTTTCAGAAAGCGGTAATGAAACCTGCACAATGTCATTTCTTTGGGCCGAAAAAAATTGTTTTATAAAAAACCATTGGCCCTGCTTTAGGGTTGGTTGCATGGCAGGAGATTTTACCACCATCACATCAAACAAAAATAGTTTTACAAAAAGAAAAATCAGAAAGCCTGCAAATAGCGGGAACAGATATTTTTTATGCAGGTATTTCTTTACATCACTCATTTAAAACCATTCCAAATTATAATTTAATCAATTTATGGTTTAATACAGAGCGGTGCAAAACAACATTAACAGCCTAAGTTACATTCCGCCTCGGTATTAAGCGGCCGGTTTTTTCTTTGCCTTACGTTTTCTGTACTTAGCAATACCCCACCACAAACCTATTATAATTAAAAAGTGCACAAAATACGATCTGGATATTCCGTCATCGGTAACATACGTAAAGAAACGCTCCCAGCGGTATTTACCTTCTTTAGAATTTTTGGTTAAAGAAGAAATAACTCCCTTTCCCGAAATCGGATTTTTATCTCCGTCTTTCATACTAAACCAAATAAACAAGGGCTTACCTACCACGTGATCGTAAGGCACAAAGCCCCATGAGCGCGAGTCGGCCGAGTTATGACGGTTATCTCCCATCATAAAATAATAATCCTGCTTAAAGGTGTATTTATTTGTTTCTACATCGTTAATAAAAATTTTACCACCCTTTACTTCCAATTTATTGTTATCGTACACTTCAATTACACGGTCGTACAAACAAAGATTATTTGTGTCAATGGTAATTGTAACCCCTTCTTTTGGCAAAGTAATTGGCCCGAAGTAATCATTGTTCCAGGGATAACGCGAGTTATGCGGAAAGATATGAGAGGCGTACGCTCCCTTTTGATCAATTTTTTCGGTAACAGAAACCACATTCATAAAACTCTTTACCTGATTAACCACTTTAACAGGCATATTTAATTCGTACACAACGGTATCCCTTTCCCGGTTGGTTGAATCGCTTCCTAGCTTTGCTCCCAAATAACGGCCTTCACCAATATAAATATCCAACTTATCAAACAAAGCTTCGTTCGGCACAAATCTTTGGTTTACATAATCAGGCGTTCCAAATAAATAACCAACCGTTTTAACAATATATAAATGCTGCGCGTTTTTTGGCATGGGCACCTGCTTATCATTTATATAAAGCTCGGCGCCTCTTACTTCTAATTTATCTCCGGCAATACCCACGCATCTCTTTACATAAAACTCACGCTTATCCGCAGGTCTGGCAACTATTCGTCCAACTTTTAAATCGTTAGTAGGATCGTTATCCCCTCTATCATCATAAACAAATTCGGGGTTTTGCATCAATGGATATCCATAGGTTCGCACCATATCGTAATAACTGTGATCCTGGGCACCTAATGCAACGGTATCACCATCGGGATAATTAAAAACAACTATGTCGTTATTTTTTGGTGTGCCCAAACCCGGTAGTCTCCAATACGGCAATTTAATCCACTCTAAATACGATTTTGTGGTTGTAGAAAAAGGCATAGTATGATGTGCGAACGGAAATGCCAGCGGAGTTTGCGGAACTTTTGCGCCATAGCTGAATTTACTTACAAAAAGAAAATCGCCCACCAACAAAGATTTTTCTAAGGAAGAAGTTGGAATGGTAAATGCCTCTAAAAAGAAAGTACGTATTACCGAAGCCGCAACAACCGCAAAAATCAAAGGGTCAATCCAGTTTTTAATAACTGGGTGCTCTTTACCTTTCATATCAGCAATACCAACTAATTTAGATTTTGAATCAAAACCCAAATACGGGATATATAAAAATGGCATTAAAGAAGCAAAAAGCAAATCCATTAATTTACGTTTACCAAAATAACGAGCCAGGCTAAATCCTAAAACGCCGTACATAATAATATTTACACCGGGCACAATCATCAAAAAGGTCCACCATTTTGGTTTCTCTACCAGTTTTAACCAGATGTAAAAATTATAAAAAGGAATAAGTGCTTTCCATGCAGGTATGTTTGCTTTTTGAAAGCATTTATACAAACCAATCCAGGAGATGGCCAGAAGAATTAAAAAAACAAGATTGCCTGTGTACATAGTGTTATTTAAGTTGATACAAAGATGCTAAATGAGAGTGAATTGGCATTGAACGCTTATAGTATAAAATTATTTATTTATTAGGATTCTTTAACATTCCGGCCAAAAAACCCGTTCCGTAAGCAATATGAAGCGCAGGAAACACCAATAAACACTTCATTTTTTGAGAAAACGACAAAGAATTTGCGAACGAGAAAACTAAATTCAACAAAACATATAATCCCAAAGGCAAAAGCCACAAGCAACAAAGAAATGCTATGGGCAGCGACAAAAAATACAATACAAAAAAAGTAGGAATAAGGTGCCTGAGCCGTATGCCCGATTTTACTTTTTTAAGTACCAAAGGTTTAAACAATCCGTAGCCGTAATACTGACTGAATAATCCGGCAAGCGAGCCGCGAACATAATACCGGCATTGCATTTCGGGTACCATTAAAATTTTATATCCATGCGCGTTTAAACGATAATGCAACTCGTCGTCCTGGTTGCGGAGTAATTGCTCATCCAGCAAACCTGTTTTTACAAAAACTTCTCTTTTATAAACTGCAAACGCTACGCTTTGCACATATTGCTTTTCGTCCGATGTTCTAAACTCGGTACCTCCCACTCCAAATTTATGACTCATGCAAAAGGCAATCGCTTTGCCTGTATCTGTTTTTCCTAATTGCAGCAATGGACCACCAATAGCATCACACTCATTTGCCTCAAGATATTTGAGCGCGTGTTTAAAATATAATTCGGGGTAATCGGCATGCGCACCCAAAAACGCAATGTATTTGCCCTTTGTTTGCGGAAAGGCTTTATTAAAACCAAAGCTTACGTACTTCTGCGGGTTATCAATTACAAAAAGATTTTTGTGCGTTTTTTGAAGCTCCGCTATTTTCTGTTTTGTTGCATCTGTAGAAGCAGCGTCAATAAAAAAAAGTTCTTTCTCAATGCCGTCGTTAAACAAAAACTTGGCAACCAAATTATCAATATAAGCCGCTTCGTTTAAAACCGGACAAATGATGGATATAAGGGGGCTGTTCAATTAATGTAGAATTTCAACTAAGATACAAATAAGTATAAAAACAAAACCCCTGTCGGTTAGACAAGGGTTTTAATTTTGATTTATAAAGAAATTACTCAGCGATAACTTCAAAGTTAACGTTGGCAACTACTTCTTTAAACAAACGTACTTTAGCTGTATAAGTGCCTAATTGCTTAATGGCTTCTCCGCTAATTTCAATGTTCTTACGCTCTATATCAAAGCCCTGAGCTTTTAAAGCCTCGGCAATTTGAATGTTGCTAACCGAACCAAAGATTTTTCCGTTCTCGCCAGATTTAGCTCCAACCTTAATAGTGAGGGCCGAAAGCTTCTCAACGTTCGTAGCTGCTTCTTTGCGTAATTTTTCTTCTTTAAAAGATTGCTGTTTTTTGATTTCAGCTAATTCTTTCATGCTTCCTTCGGTAGCTAAAATAGCAGTACCGCGGGGTATTAAAAAGTTGCGGCCGTATCCGGGGCGAACTTTTACTACATCATGTTTAAAGCCTAAACCTTTAACATCTGTTTTTAATATTACTTCCATTTTTAATTCCTCCTATAATTATTTTAAACAATCGGCTACATACGGTAAAATAGCCATGTGGCGTGCACGCTTTACAGCTTGCGACACTTTATGCTGGTATTTTAAAGATGTTCCCGTTAAACGGCGTGGTAAAATTTTACCCTGCTCATTAATAAATTTTAATAAAAATACTCCGTCTTTGTAATCAATATACTTGATACCACTTTTCTTAAAGCGACAGTATTTTTTACGCTTCTGCTCCGCCTGCGGAGGATTTAAATAACGTATTTCTGAATTTGATGCCATGGTTAATTTTTTAAGCGTTAGATTTTTCTTTTTTATCTTTCCTCACAAAAGGTACGCCTTCGCCGCCTTTCATTTTGGTTCTACGTTTTTCTGCATAGGCAATCGCGTGCTTGTCTAAAGACACGGTCATGTAACGCATCACACGCTCATCACGCTTAAAGGCCACTTCCAAATCATTTACCAAAGTAATGTTGTCGGTTGTGTACTCAAACAGATGATAAAAACCTGTAGATTTTTTTTGAATGGGGTAGGCTAATTTTTTTAGTCCCCAAGATTCTTCGCTTACGACCTTTGCTCCCAGGTCGCCCAGTTGCTTTTTAAATTTTTTTGCGGTCTCCTTTGCCTGTTCATCAGACAAAACGGGAGTTAAAATGAAGACCGTCTCATAATGTTTGCTCATTGGTTTATCCTTTTTATTTTAAGGGACGCAAAGATAGGGAAAAGAGGGAATTATGACAAATTTTATTTAAAGGGTAAATGATTAATTATTAAACGATTATACAGAGCCACTTGGATGCTCGCAAGAATTACTGATTTTGAGGAACTTAGCCTATCATTACCGTCATTGCGAGGAGACCACCGGCCACGAAGCAATCTGTTGTTGGTGCGTGAATGATCTTTTGGGCGAGTCCGCGAGGTGGCATTTAGAATTTACTCTTAAAGAATGATAATACGCCACTCGCGGCCGGGCTGCAAAAGGGTATCGTTTTTGTCCCGCCAGTTGAGTTTCTACTTTCATTCATATTTTTTTCGGCGGGTCAAAGAACCCGGGCCCTCTTGGCTCATGCAAACGCGCATGGGCCCGGCCTTTTGTATCCCTCTCGCAAAGACGCTTTAGCGGCGGTGTGCCTCACACTTTTTTACTACAACTTGAGCTCTCCGCTTTTTGAAAACTTTGTTGTACCGAAGGTTTTTGTTCAGAATACCACTTTTTTAGCCCGGCTTACTTCAGCAGGTCGTTCGCTCAATTAAAAAGGATAATAAAATAAAGGCTAATTAATCCTGTAACAAAGCCCTACATTATAATTAACATTGGCAATTTTTTGAGTATAAGACATTGAGGCGGCCTGAACTGTTCCTGTAGTAGTAACTTCATTTTTAAAGTCCATCTTCGTTGCAAAATACTCCACCTGCAACATTAAGCACAACTGTTTAGTTATGTTAAATCGTGGTCCAACTCCCACTAAATAGGCAAACCCATTAGAGGAAGCCGAATGCACTTGCAAGGTACCGATCGCATTACCATTCTTATTAACAATTATATTCTCATCATCCGTCGAAACAAAAGCCTGACCTAGCATAAACTTCAAATCAAAACATACTATACCTTTTTTATCAAAAGAAAAAGATCTATACCAACCCAACATTCCTGTATATATTTTCCAGGGTTTATTTATTGTAGCCTTAAAGGCTATCTGGTTAGAGCCAGAATTTCCAGCAGCTTCAATAGCCTTGGCGTCAACTGGATTTGATAGGGATCTGAATAAAAATGCAATACCATCATACGCTGAGAACTTAAATGTGAAGTCGAGACCAATATCTGCCCCAGGTTTTGCATAGCCATTCGAATCATCTGTTGAGCCTGATTTGCTTGCATAGGGCCCCACAGGGGTTGCAAGTCCGCCATATATACCAAAATATCCACGGTCCGTTTTACGAATGCTAGGGGTTGTTTGGCTATACAACATAACTAATGCAAGTAAATTAAAAATTATAAAATATATTCTTATCATTCCACAATATTTTTTTTCACAAATCCTAATTAACTCTTCCTATTTCAATCTTTCTTGAAACAATCCCCTTAAGAGTAGAAATAGAAATAAAATATATTCCAGCACTCAAACCTTCTACATTTACAGTAACTGATGTAGCCCCAGATGCACAATAACTGGCATTCATCTTTTCACCCTGAAAGTTATAGATTTTAAGTTCTTTAAAATCTATAATGTTTTTTATGTTTACAGACTGAACAGACGGATTTGGATAAACACATATTTCAGGATTATTTAATTGAATAATGTTAAATGCTTCACAGTTTAACAAAACCGCAGCATTACCTGAAGTAAAATTAGCCGTGGCAAGATCTGTTTTATTATCTTTATCGAAATCATAAGCTACAATCGACTTAGGTGCAGAGCCGGTTGAAAAGTTGTAAGGTGCAGAAAACAAACCATTACCTGTTCCAATCAAAATAGAAATATTATTCGACCCCTCGTTAGCTACAGCCAAATCAGTTATTAAATCGCCATTAAAATCACCACTTATTAGAGCCCAAGGTGTAGTTCCAGCGGAAAAATTTGTAGCCGCGCTGAAAGACCCCAACCCATTTCCTAATAATATAGAAATATTGTTTGAAGAAAAATTGGCGACAGCGAGATCCTGCTTTCCATCACCATTGAAATCACTGTTAATTACTGCCCATGGATTAGAGCCTCCTGTGTAATTACTCACTGTGCTTAGATTACCACCGCCAAGGCCAAACAAAATTGATATCGTATTGGACCCTTGATTCGTAACTGCAATATCCTTTAAACCATCTCCATCAAAATCCGAACTTGAAACGCAAGTAGGAAAATTTCCCACAGAAAAATTCGTTGCAGCACCAAAACTGCCAGACCCTGTTCCCAACAAAATTGAAACGCTATTTGAACCATAATTCGTGATCACCAGATCAGTTTTACCGTCTTGATTAAAATCATCTGCAATAACGTAAGACGGATTTGTACCAACATTAAAGTTTGTCGCGTTGCCAAAACTACCTGTTCCTGTACCCAGAAGAATGGAAAGATTATTTGAGCCATAATTTGTAACTGCAAGGTCTTGAACCCCATCTCCATTAAAATCTGCTGTACAAACTGAGCTTGGTCCGGATCCAACACTCAAGAGAACACTTGAGGTAAATCCTCCATTGCCAATACCTAGCAGGATTTTGACATTATTCAGTCCACTATTTGCAATTACTATATCAAGATTAGTATCGGTATTAAAATCTGCGCAAGCCATTGCCAGAGCATGCGTTCCGGAGGCATAGAACGTGGCAGGAGTAAAACACGGTTGCGCGTTAAGAATATCTAAAAATAATAAATTCAATATTATTGCATATTTCTTCATCTTCATTATTATGATATTAAACAGGTTAATTATAGTCAAGTTTAACGGATTTCTTAAACTTTTTTTTGAGTTCGATTTGTGTCTTGTAAAACTTCAATAGCAAACTATAAATCAAAAACTCATTTGTTCTTTGTCTAGAAGCAAATATACGATTTATCATCATATGCAAATAGCTACTCACTAACTTTTCTTGATGGACGCCCCTACTTTCGGCAAAATCTTTTAGAACAAATTCTAATCTTGTCCTGTGGTTCTTTAAATATTCCTTGAGCTGTTCTATTTTAGAAATAGTAGACGTATCACCAGATAGAAGTTATTGAAGCAGCTTGTCGTTTACCTTTTTTAAACATATTACCATCTAATTCACAATATACACTATCACGTTTGAGAAAAGTCTTCATAGTGCTTTGTCGTATTCCCTCACAAGAGCAAAAGAATATGGTAGCAAACCCGACAAGGGTAATAAACATTATTAAGCTTGTTCTTTTATTTCGGATTAATCTCGTCTTTTGATTTTCAGCGTCTAAAGATACTGCTTGCTTTTTATTACAGTGCCTCTCGCGAATGATCCTAATTCCAAAATAGACCTTTCAATAACTTCGCGCTTACACTAACTATAAAATCATTTTTATTTCTTCAACCTCGGGTCAAGCGCATCTCTCAACCCTTCTCCAATTAAATTATACATTGTTACCGTTAAAAAAATGGCCCCGCCCGGAAAAAGTACAAGCCACCAGGCGTTAAAATTTTCGCGGGCAGCACTTAATAAGGAGCCCCAGGTAACTGAGTCGGCGGCAACGCCAATTCCTAAGAACGAAAGGCCGGATTCTATAAGGATGGCGCCGGCAATTCCAAAAGCAATAGCTATAAACGCAGGCGCAATACTGTTTGGCAAAGCGTGCCTGAATATTATTCTGAACTCCGATAAGCCTAAAGATTTCCCTGCCTGCACATAATCTAATTGCGAGGTCCGCAAAAACTCGGCGCGCGTTAAACGGGCTATATCGGTCCAGTTAGTAAGGCCAATAATTAAAACAATGTTCCAAACCGAGGGCTTTGCAATTACCGAGAGAGAAATAATTAAAATAAGTTTTGGCAGCGAATTTAAAATCTCAACACTTCGCGACACCAAAATATCCACCGGCACAAAAACTTTTCTATTTAAAAACGGTACGCGGTTAAATAATTTGCTGAAGAGATTGAACAAATATATTATCGAAATAAAAACCGCAATGCTTATCATCAGCTGCACAAAAAAAGCAAAGCCCGAAGTACTCAACGCATCCTGCAAAGTGGTTCCTCTAACCAAAAAAGCGTAAAAGTAGGCAACAAAAGTGCCGATAATTAAAAGCCAGAATCTTGCGCGTGTAGTTTGTAACCGTCTGTCGCCAAAATAACCCGCCATGGCACCTAAGAAAATACCAATGAATGAAGCCAGCATCATGGAGAAAACTCCTATGGTTAAAGAAATTTTTGTTCCATGTATTAATCCGCTTAAAACATCTTCGCCTTTTTTATTTGTTCCCAGCCAGTGACGAAACTTTAAAGGCATAGCAACTGTTTCACCTTTGTTGCTTATAAATACTTGTGTTCCCCAAGGAGAAATATAATCTGCATTATCAAAATCAAATTTATACGGAACGTAAGCGCATACCGGCCACAAAACACTTTCCAGCTCCATATGTTTCCAATCTGCAATATCGTATTGTATAATATCCAGTTTTCCGTCGGGGTTTCTTATTTCTGCCTTTGTGTAAAAAGAAACAGCCGGAAATAAAGTTTGGCCTTTGTACTTGCAATAAATTGGTTTGTCGTTAGCAATTATAGGCGATAACAAAGCCAGTACAATCAAAAATCCCAACAAGCGCAGCGACCACATAGCGGGTTTGTTTGTGCGGAACTGCTTCCACGCATATTTGGAAAAACTAAAATCGCTATGTTTTATTTCTTCTTCCATTAGTTATAAGAAATTCTTGGGTCGACAGCCGCGTACAAAATATCAGAAATTAAATAGCCCACCAAAGTAAACACGCTGGTTAAAGTTAATACCGCAATTATCATGGGGTAATTTTGATTGGTAATTGCATTATAGGCCTCAAGCCCCATACCCGGAATTGTGAATATCGTTTCTAAAATTACCGATCCGCCAACGGCAGCAGGAAAAACTGCCGCGAAAATAGTAATGATTGGCAGTAAAGAATTTTTGAAAGCATGCTTCCACACAAC
This sequence comes from Bacteroidia bacterium, assembly GCA_038214655.1. Classification (GTDB taxonomy): domain Bacteria; phylum Bacteroidota; class Bacteroidia; order B-17B0; family Aurantibacillaceae; genus PALSA-968. The sequence goes on from JBBQRR010000015.1 coordinate 69,266, forward strand.
AGCGCTTTCGGTTAATCCCTTGGCGCGCGCGGTGCGAATATAATCCAAGCCAATATTTTCTATGATAGAGCCCCGCATAATTCTCGATAAGAAAGCGAATGAGCTATAGCTGTAACAAATCATCGGAATAATTAAATACGGGAGTGTGAGCCAAATTTTTTGAAAGATGTTTGCATCTTCCTCAAAACCCTCGCTCGGTTTCACTCCCGAGGCAGGAAAAATATCCAGCACATCGGGATTTGCAAAAAGCATCAATAATAAAATAGCCACAAAAAAATTGGGCAAGGAATACAATCCAAAAAGCACCACCGACGAAATCCGGTCGAAGCGCCCTCCCCTCTTCTGCGCGGCTTTTACACCCAATGGTATGCTTACCATATAGGCAATAACCACTGAAAAAACTGTAAAAAAAAGCGACCAGCCAATGCGGCCGAAAATAGTTTTAGAAACCGCATCTTTAGTTTGATACGATGTTCCAAAATCGCCGCGCAATAAACCATTGCTGTAAACACCCCCGTCGCCAAAAAGCCAACGATGGTATTGGTTATTGCCGTAAAAATATACTGCAGGAAAATAACTTTTCCATTTTGTTTGGTGCGACATAATTCTTTGATAGGCCGAACTGACAGAATCCAATTCATCCTGAAATTCTTTTAAAAACACATATCCCCCAATGAGATTACGCACGGTTGTAATTTTACTGTAAATAACGGGCTGCTGCCACGCTGCTTTTAAAGAAAGTGCTTCGTATTTTATGGTGTTAAAATTTTCGGTAACCATGTTTTTATCGTACGATTGCAAATTAAAAACGGCAGGATTAAAAGCAAGCAAACTCAAATAAAGCGTATTAACACGATTGTAATAAGTAGAAATCTCTGGCCAGTTTCCATGCTGGTCCAATAAACGGCAAAGCGCCTCGCGTTCATTTTTATCGTAGATTTTGTAAAGTGTATCGGGGTAAGAAAGTTTTTCGAGTGAGAAATAAAAAATCGGTAAGTCGAGCCCCAGTTTTTGCTTCCAATATTTTTTTTGTTCCATCTGGCTCTGGCTCTGAGAGCCGATTTCTCCGCCCGAGCCGGCAGCAGTCATCATAGGCTCAACAGGATCGCCCGGTGCGTTTACGGAAATAGCGAAGCCGATAACGGTTATTATTACCAGTGTTGGTATAAAAAATAAAATACGTTTGGCTATGTACCTTAGCATAGATGCAAAAGTTTTTTAAAGATAGCTAAACAGATTGAAAAAGAGAAACGGCAGGGGAAATTTAATACCCGCCAACCATTAATTTATTAATGAGGCGGCTCATCAGCTCTTGCGTATATTTTTTATTGTACTCAAAGCAATCGCATCTTTTTGTATAACTTACCAATGCAATAGGAAAATCAATATCATCATCATCAAAATGGTTATAAAAAACCTGATCGATAAGATTAGTTTCAAAATGAAATTTAAACAACTCGGTAAGGTCAGATTTTTCAGGGATTTTAGTTGAAACGCTGAGTAAACGCGGAATGTATCCCTCCTTTTCAATTTTAAGGGTATATAAAACACTCCTCTTTAAAATAAATTTAAAGCCCTTATTTACTTTTAAATTTTGTTCTTCAACTACTTTATTATCGCGCATTAATTTAACGCTGTACTTTCCTTCAAGGCTTTTCATGCTCTCGTCAAACTTGCCGGTTACCTGCAGGCAATCGGTTTCATCCTTGTTTTCTTCTTTTCCTTTTTGCGCAAATGCTGAAAGGCAGGTAAAAAACAAAATAAAAAAAACGGATAGGCCTAATTTACGTTTCATACAGCAGAATTTAGTAAAACAAGTTTAAGAAAAAAAATCGGATTTTGAAAATTTTATCCTGAAATTAATTAGACAAAGCGGGCTTTGAGGAGGCGCCTGTGAGCTGAAACTGGTTTAAAAGGATAGCCTGCCTGTCGTAATACATTTCCTGCTTGCCAAAACGCTTGTGTATCACTATACGGCGCACCGACGAGAAGAGGAAAACATAGGGCTGGTCGTCGTAAATCATTTTTTGGAAACGCTTGCTCATTACCGCTCTTTTGGGTTCATCAATCTCGTGTCTCATTGAATCTATTAAGGCATCGCTTTGCGCATTACCCCAACCTGTAAAATTAGAGCCCTTGGTTGCCCAGGATTTTGTTGACCAAACCTGCTCGTGATCTTCCGGAACCGCAACACCCTGCCACGCAGAAACCAAAATATCAAAATTGTGATTTTTTAAATTATCCAAAGCCACATTAAAATCAACCGAAACCGGAGTTGCCTTAATGCCTGCTTTATAAAAACTTTCGGCAATCATAAAAGCAATATCTTTCCAGGAAGGAGCCGTGGCCATGTACTGAATGTTAAATTCCATTTTCACAATTTCTCCGTCAATCTTTTTTTCTAAAATGCCGTCGCTGTCCTTCCATCCTGCTTCGGCCAGTAATTTTTTAGCGCCTTCCACATCAAATTCAATGGGCTTTAAGTCTTGATTGTAATCGGGTTTTAATGGAGAAATACAGGTTGTTTGTCGTTTTGCTTTTCCTTTATAAATTACTTTATTTATATCATCAACCGGAGTAAGCATTGACAGTGCCCAACGCACTTTTACATCATTAAAAAGTTTTTTATGCTTCACCCCGTCCGGTTTCATATTAATGGCGAGGTATGAATAGCTATAAGTTGGTAAAAAAGCGTAATTGTAATTATCTGTAAAATCTTTACTTTTTTCTAATTCCATCAATGCTTTTATCTCTACATAAGTTGAAGCGTCGTATTTTTGTTTTTTAAATTCGAGCATATACGAATTGGGCTCGCGGTTAATGGTAATTACAATTTTATCGGGACCCGCGGTTTCGTACATACTGCTTTTTCCTTCGCTCCAATGTTTTTTCTTTTTTTCTAATGTCATAGTTTGCCCGGGCTCCCAGCCTGTAATTTTATAAGGGCCTGCACCATCAAAAAACTTTAAATCGCGGCTGTATTTGGGGTTATTGAATTCGGTAGCCCAAGCCATTAGCGCTGTTTCTTTTTCGGCCTTAAAATTTTTATCGTCGAATTGCTTTAAGGTGTATTTCGACATCACATCGTTTGCGTCGTAAAACTTGCGTTGCATAATAGGAAAATCGGTAAGCATCCACACATTTTGAACGTACTTATCCTTCATACTAAAAACCATTTTATTTTTATCGGTGGGGTCAATTTTAATATCCAGTATGTTATCCAGATACGGTTTTGCGTGCGGATTATTTGCAAGGGGGCACTTGTTGGCTTTAAAAGTATACAATACATCTTCGCTGCTAACCGGCGTTCCGTCATCCCACTTTATATCTGTACGTAGTGTATAGGTATATGTTTTTCCGTCTTCAGAAACAAGGGGTAAAGCCGCTGCCAGATAAGGCATGGGTTGATTATTTTTTACATCGGTATTAACCATAAAAACCTGGGTATAGGTATTTATTTCGGTGCGCGGACCCGAGTTGTCATTTACAGGATGCATCCCATCAGGCTCGCCAATGGTATGATAAATTACAATGTTACTGAGTTTTTTTTCTTTGGGTTTATCTCCACCACCGCAGGAAACCAGCAGGGTTGCCGTAACTAAAGACGCTATTACTATTTTAATTTTCATAGGGCTAAACTATATAGCAAATATAAGCAATTAAAAGCTATAAATACATTTTAGGCCATTTGTTGTATCATTCTAAATTCCGCATATTTGTACCCCTTATCGGGAAGCACAAATGAATATTTTAAACGAGTTAACAAAAGCAGTAAAAACAGCTATTAAAGAGTTGTACGGCAAAGATTTTGAGGGAGAAATTGCTTTTCAGAAAACGCGCAAGGAGTTTGAAGGAGAAATAACGCTGGTAGCTTTTCCATTTTTAAAATTATCAGGCAAAAAACCCGAAGATACCGGCACCGATATTGGAAATTATCTTTTAGAAAAAACCAAACTCGTAAAAAAATTTAATATTGTAAAAGGATTTTTAAACATTAGTATTGCAGATAACGAGTGGCTTACTTATTTTGGAGAGATTATAAAAGAAGATGCCTACGCTATGGAAAAACCCGGTTCATCAGGCCTTTCGGTAATGGTAGAGTATCCTTCGCCCAATACAAACAAGCCCTTGCATCTGGGGCATTTGCGTAATATTTTTTTGGGCTCGTCGGTTGCCGAAGTTTTAAAAGCGCGCGGCCATAAAGTAATTCACTCTTGTTTGTATAATGACAGAGGCACCAATATTTCTAAATCGATGCTTGCCTGGAAATTATTTGGAAACGGAGAAACCCCGCAAAGCTCAGGTAAAAAAGGTGATCATTTGGTTGGAGATTATTATGTACAATATTCAAATGCCTATAAAAAAGAAATTGAAGAATTAAAGAAAAGTGGTTTAAGTGAAGAAGAAGCCGAAAAAAAATCGGAACTCGCAAAACAAGTTACCGAGCTTACTCTTGCCTGGGAAAAAAATGACCCCGAGGTAAGAAAGCTTTGGAAAATGATGAACGATTGGTTTCATGAAGGCGTTGCGCAGACATTTAAAATGCTTGGCACAAAAACCGACAAAAATTATTACGAGAGTGATGTGTACAATTTAGGAAAGGAAACAGTTACAGAGGGCCTACAAAAAGGGATTTTTTATCAGAAAGAAGATAGCTCTGTTTGGATTGACTTAACGGCCGACGGGCTTGATCATAAATTAGTTTTACGAAGTAACGGCACCAGCGTTTATATAACGCAGGATATTGCAACTGCCAATGAAAAAGACAGGGATTATAAGCTCGATAAATCTGTTTATGTTGTGGGTAACGAGCAGGATTACCATTTTAAAGTTTTGTTTTTGATTTTAAAAAAACTGGGCAGGACTTATGCCGATAATTTATATCATCTCTCTTATGGCATGGTTGAATTGCCCACGGGAAAAATGAAAAGCAGAGAGGGAACCGTAGTGGATGCCGATGATTTAATTGAGGGCATGATTGATACAGCAAAAGAAACCACACAGGAACTGGGAAAGACGGAAGGTTTAACTGAGGAAGGCGCTAAAAAACTATTTAACATACTTGGCATGGGGGCCCTCCGGTATTTTATTTTAAAAGTGGACCCAAAAAAGAAAATGCTTTTCGATCCCAAAGATAGTATTGATTTTAATGGCCACACGGGCCCGTTTATACAATATACCCATGCACGTATACAATCTGTTTTACGTAAATCCGGATTGAGCAACGACGAGATTAAAGGAAAAAAAATAAATTCTTCCTATGCGCTGCATCTTAAAGAAACAGACCTTATACATTTACTAAGCGATTTTAAAAATATCATTGCTCTGGCAGAGCATACTTACAATCCGGCTGATATTGCCAATTATGTTTACGAAATTGCCAAAGGCTATAACCAGTTTTATCACGAATTATCGGTTTTAAGCGCCGACAATGAAGAGCAAAAATTATTCCGCATACAATTATCTTATAAATGTGCATTAGCTATTAAACAGGGTATGGCACTTTTATGTATTGAAGTGCCCGATAGAATGTAAAAATTAAAAAAATGAAAATAAAATTAACCTTCGCCGTTTTATTATTTTTTGGAATTAATTCTTTTGCGCAAACTTTTGCGGATAGCCTTATGGTTGTTTTAAAGAAAAACAATCTTAGCGAAGTCAAAGCCTTTCTTGACAAAAGCAAGCATAAAGACACGCACGCGCTGCTTAACCGCCAAATACTTGATGGATATTACGAATTGACTTACGAAAGCAGGGAAGTTCCGGGTTATTTAATTTGTATAATCAGCAATGGCAATAAAGTAATTTACTCGAAAGTTATTTCTGCCAGAAAAAAAATCGCAGAAAATGAAGATAGCGCGGCGGTAAAGCAATTTTATAAAACCTATTTTAAGTTTTTTGAAGCTAAGGTAAAAATAAGCGGGTTTTTTGCGGATACAATTCGTTACGGAAAAGGCTGTGGCTTTGTTGGTGTTGACCCACCTGAAAGAAAAAAAATGCAGGCATTGGTTGAAGCAAAAAACGAGAAAGAACTTACCAAATGGCTGCAAAGCCCTGTTACCGAAAAACAATTATACGCGGTTGAAGGATTGCGAGGATTATTTAAAAGCGGCATGGGAGTAAGTCCGTTACAAAAGAGATTGATTAATTTTATAACATTCAAAAAAGGCAATTATCAGGATTGTAACGGCTGTATATACTCTTCTTCAGCTATCTATGATTTATTTAAAAAAGACCACACTAATTAAATTTTTATCATGAAATATTTCAAAAACCTTTTCGCAGCCTGCCTTATCATTTCTGTTTTGTGGAATTGCAGTTCAACAAAAAAAGAATACGTACTAAAAGTTAAACTTCAAAAATTAAGTACCGCCGATATTTACAATAAATACCTAGTAAGCGATGTAATTTTTGATGCCAAAGAACTAAACACCGATTCTTTACAAACCGAAAGCCGCAAACTGTTTTTGCAGGGCATAGATCAGTTTAAGAACAAAAAGAACCAGACCGAGGCGGTTAAATTATTTATCGCATCCATATTAATTTTCCCGGAAGCAAAAACCTATTATGAGTTGGGAAATGCCTTGGCAAACAGTACAGACTCTACCTCCCTATCTAATGCCATTAATGCCTATGAAGTTGCAGCCTACCTCAATTTTCAACCTTCATCAACTATTTATTTACAAAAAGCGTGCGTATACAATACATGGAGGGATAACGGAAAGCCAAATATGGACTGGTTGGTTACAAGTAATTTAAGAATGGCATTTAATGACGGTTTTTTGGATACACTTGCCCTGCGCAAAAACCCAAAAATTAATTCCATTATGTCAGATCCCGAATACAGCAAGATTGTAACTTATGCGCTATCCCGCCAACAAAACACGGGTGAAAATGGCTTGTTTACGCTGTTTAAAAAATCGTTCCCGGCCACTAGCGGCGTCTTTGAAATTTCATCCGATGATGTCAGCATTCCCGAGCATAAAGAATCGATAAGCTATGATTTTGCCCAATTTATTCCGGAGATGGAAAACACGAGCTTCGGCCGCGAGGTATCTCATGATTACTTCTATGTAGCCAAAATCGCAGAAACTCAGCAATACGTGGCCTTGGTGTACGCATCTGTAAATTTTTTCGGAGATCAGATGCAACCTGTAAATACAACGCTGGTAACCTATGATTCAAAAGGAAATTCAATTTCGCGCCGTTTAATTTCCTGCCAATGTTCTTCCGAAAAAATCAAAACGTGCAAAATTGAAAACAATATTGTGCTGGTTGAAGAGTACACGCGTGTTTGGGAAAGCCCGATAGACAAAGTTTCTTTCGATCTGAATAAAGTTATCAGTTCCTCTTTAGTTTCTACTGCTAAATACCGCATTAGTGATAGCGGAGAAATTATGGATGAAGATGTGCCTGCTAATTTTAAAGATACAGTTTTAGTTACTAAATAAATTTTTATGAAAAAACTTATTGCTTTTACACTTTTACTTTTTGGTTTAGTTTGCTGTAAACCTAAAACAGAAACAGAAGTAATTGAACTTCCTGCTTTAAGAGCCAGCTCGGTGTATAACAGAGATTCGGTGGCAAGTTATCTAAAGAAATATGAAAACCTGCATAAACAAACTGCAGATAACTATTATGAGAGGGGCTATGAAGAAAAAAATAGAAACCCAAAAAAAGCCATTTACCTTTTAAAGCGCGCTATTACCTTAAACCCTTCTTACGAATCGTACAAAGAGCTTGGAGTTTTGTTACTTACCTGCGAATTGTATGAAGAAGCCGTCGACTTATATAATTTTTTATTGTATAAAGGAAATCAATCGCCCAACACTGCCTATATTTTTAAGGCTCCTGACATAGATATTTATTACGGAGAAATGCTCTCAAACTACCTTAAGTATAAATACATGGATAGTTATCTTATTGACCAGGCCCGACAAGAAGGACTGGATATAACTGCTTTAAGAAAAAAATTATTTTCAGACAGCCGCTTGCTTGCCGATACTTCGTTGCTTGCATTTAAATTTTTTACAGAGGAAGATTTGGAAAAATATAGAGAAAGTCCCGCCAATTTTAAAAATTTTCTTTCGCAATTTAAAGACAGTTCTTCTACATTTGAAATAAATGAGAAAGATGTGCAAAAATTTGATTACAGCGGATTCTATAGCGAATACGAGGGTCCGGAAGAAATAGATCCGAAAATGGAATCTACCGTGTTTTTTCAGGAAAGGCAAGATAATTCAAATGCATGGGTCAGGTACAATTTTAAGTACATAAACGATTATAAAAATTTTAAGGCCGTAATTTACGCGGTTGATACTTCGGAAAATGCTTGCCCTATTGATATGCGCATGATTTATTTTAGTCTGGTTACTTACGCTAATAACGGAAAAGTACTTGATCATAAAATTGTAGCTAAACAATGTGGTACGGAATTATCTACACTAAAATATAATGCCGGCAAATACACGGTAAGCAATTACAAATGCTTTTGGAAAAACCCATTTGATAAGTCTGATTTTGATAATGAATTGATAAAAAAAGAATATGTAAATACGAATAATTACGGGATTACCCCTGAAGGAAAAATTCAAGATATCAATGCGCCTATCAATCCCTAAACCTACTTCTGTATTTTATCAGCAGTTCTGCCACCAATAAATTGGGCACCCAGCTTAACCAGGCTATTAAAGAATACATTTCCTTTGCCGGCAAATGAATAAAGTGCGGAACAAGCATAACATACATCCGGAAAGTTATTGCGGAAACTGTTAATGCGTAACTGCGGTACATAAAATTTATATGTGATTCTACATTCTTATTTTTAATTCGGCAATAAGCAAAAAAAGTAAAGAACCACCACAAAAGTGAAAGCAGCACAAAAGAAATTTTAGAAACCGCTCCCCCATTGGCATAAAACCCCATAATCAACCCGCTGGGGGCGCTAAAAAATAATACAAGCACTATGTAAGCCTTGCCAATAGCGCGATGAAAGCGTGGGTGGTTTTGTATTATAAAAGAAATAAATTGGAGTCCGCCCAAAATTAAAGCAAAAATGCTGCAGGTAATATGCGTGTAAAAGGCCCACCTCCATGCGGCAATATGCAGAACAGCTTGTTTGGTGAGTAAAAAATCAACGTCATACCTAAAAGAAAAATACGGAATGGTAATACGCAGCATTAAAAATGTCGAAAGAAAAACAAGCGCACTATAAATAAGTAATTTTATTTTCTTTGTAAATAGCTGCATCCCGCAAAGGTATTCTTTTTACGTATTTTTATCGCGGCATCAGCCAATAGGTGTCTTTAAAAGACTATGTTGCAACAAAAAAGAAGCCCGGATTTTTTTAAGTAAACTATGTCAAAAATTGTTACCTTTGGGTATATATGCTCCTTCTTGTAAGGAACCCCTTAAAAGCACGACTATATTAATTAAACAACAGATTGCAACTAAAAGTCAAAAATAACGAAGCCCAACTGGTTGATATCCTTAAATCGGGTAACCAAAAGCAATTTGGGATTATATATGATTATTTTTCTCATTCGCTTTTTGGGGTAATTAAGCAAATCGTAAATAATAACAAAGAACTTGCCCAAGATATCCTTCAGGAGGCTTTTGTTAAAATATGGAATAGCAGCGCCACTTATAGCAAAGATAAATCGCGACTTTTTACTTGGGTACTCAATATTGCGCGCAATACCGCTATTGACCATATTCGTTCAAAACAGGGAAAAAACGAAAAGAAAAACCATTCAGCCGAAAAACTCGTAAGTATTGCGGATACAAACAACAGTTCGGATAAATCGCATGAGTATATTGGATTAAAAAAGGTACTTAATGAATTAAAACCGGAGCATAAAGAGATTATAGATATGGCGTATTTTGAAGGATATACGCAGGATGAAATAGCAAAAAAACTTGAAATACCCTTAGGAACAGTAAAAACAAGATCGCGTGCGGCCCTACAATTATTAAAAAAAACATTAAACGTATAAAATTGAATATACAGGAATACATAAAGTCGGGAGTTATTGAAAACTATATATTGGGATTAGCTACCGATGAGGAAGCTGATGAGTTAAAGCAATTGTGTACAAAATACCCTGAGCTTATAGATGAAATAACGAGGGCGGAAGAAATGCTGATGAAATATTCTGAAAGCCTGACCGATTTGCCTGACCCTACTATCAAGCCGTTTTTACTGACAACTATTGATTATACCGAAAGGATGAAAAAAGGCGAAGTGCCTGCATCCCCTCCCATTTTAAACGAAAATTCTACAGAAGCAGATTATGCTATGTGGATTAACAGGGCCGACATGGCCTTAGAAGATGATTTTGAAGAGATGCATGCCAAAATAATTGGTTATACGCCGGAGGCCATTACCGCTATTGCCTGGATAAAAAACATGGCGCCAACAGAAGAACATAAAAATGAGCACGAAAAATTTTTTATACTTGAAGGCACTTGCGATATTTTTATTGGCGATACGGTGCATCATTTAAAACCGGGAGATTACCTGGCTATACCGCTTTATGTAGATCATAAAGTAGTGGTAACTTCAAAAAATCCATGCAAACTGATATTGCAGCGGGTAGCGGCTTAAGCAATCAAAAAAAAATTTCTTTTATTTTAAATCCGGCCTGCGCTTAATTACGTAAGTATTAAAAAAACGGGCATTCATGAAGAACGTACTTTCTACTCTTGTATTATTTTTTCTTTTCTATTCATGTACGTATAGAAAGTTTGACGACATGAAACCGGTTACGCCGTCAAATAACAACGTTGCTGTAAGCTATTCGGCTACCATAAAACCAATACTTATTACTTATTGCCTGGGCACCGGTTCGCAAACCTGCCACGTTACGGTTTCAAACCAAGGCGCAAGCGGAGATTTTACAAATTATACCGGCCTTAAAAGTAAAGTTACAAACGGCACCATTCAGTCGAGGGTATTTATGCCCGGTGGTGGCATGCCGCCCACCTACTCCTCGGGGCCAACCAATATGACTGCTGCTGATCTTCAAAAATTTAAAGATTGGGTTAACCAAGGCTCTTTAAATAATTAATGCCTTCAAAAAATCCAAAGCACAATTTTTTACGTATATATTAAAAAATCATGAAAAAAATACTGTTTGCTCTATGTTCTACTATTCTGTTTTTAGCAATTTCTTGTAAAAAAAAGGAAATGCCAATCGAACATACCCAAATGCCAAGTGCTCCAAGCACAGCCAAATTTTATCTTCACATTCATACCAACATCAGCAATACCGAAGCAGATTCAGGAATGGTTATTCATGATACAATCTCGAACAGAAATTTTAAACTTACTTCCGCACAATTTTATATGTCAGCCATAACACTTCACAAAACCGATGGAACTACTTTTACACTTAACGGCGTTTACATTTTAAAAACAATTTCTGCAGAGATTTTTTTAACCGGCGATGTTCCTGCCGGAAATTACTCCTATATTTCGTTTGACGTTGGAGTTGATTCTGTATCAAACAGTAAGGATCCTTCTTCTTTTCCTTTAACAAGTCCTTTATCGCAAGCCAGCATGTATAATGGTGGTTGGTTTGGCGGAACATTTATTTTTATGAACGTAGAAGGTTTTGCCGATACAAGCATAAACCAAACGGGCAAATTCGCTTCTTTCAGTTATCAAACCGGTACCGATCCGGAGTTAAGACATGTTGCATTACCGCCAAAACAATTTACCGTTGTTGCCAATCAAAATCAGGTAATCCATCTTATTGCCGATTATGGCAAACTACTCCAGGTGGTAGATTTAAAAGCCAACCCTACTTCAAACCCATGGGATAATTTACCTGTAATAGAGGCGATGGCAAACAACATTCCAAATATGTTTAGGTATGAATAAAAAATTTAATTTGTAAAATCCAAAGCACAATTTTTTACGTAAATATTAAAACTAAAACCAAATAACATGAAAAAAACAGCTATTAATTTATTATCGGCATCGCTGCTTGCATTAAGCTTCAGCAGCTTTAGCCAAAATCAGGCAAACCTCAGTTTTACGGCAAAACTTGATGGTTCGCAGGCAACACCTTCAAACGGCAGCATAGCGCTTGGCGTAGCAAATTTAAAATTAAGCGCAGGCTTAGACAGTCTTTGGGTGCAGGTTGACTATACAGGGCTACAAGGAACTTTCAGCTCGGCACACATTCATACGGGTGCTGTTGGTGTTAGTGGTGGCGTTGCGTTTCCTTTAGCAACACCAAGTGGCAACCGCATTACCGATTTAATTACAGGAGCCTCTCTTACAGGTTCTGTTATTGCTAATTTATTTAACGGGATGTATTATGTAAACATTCACACATCTACATTTGCAGGCGGCGAAATACGCGGACAAATTTATCCGGAAGCAGATTTAAATTATTCGTGCATATTAAATGCGGCTCAGGCAGTTCCTGCATCAAGCAATCCAAATGTATTTGGAGTGGCTTCTTTTAATTTATCTAAAAATTCGGGAGTACTTACTTATAAAGTTGTAGTAAACAACCTTACAGGGCCCATACAATCTGCACACTTACATAAAGGAGTTGCAGGCGTAGCAGGTGGTGTGCTTGGTACCTTAACTGTAAATGCAAATAGTGTATTAAGCGGAACCCTAAGTCCTGCTACTTTTTTGAATGCTTTATTAACTGATAGCGTTTATATTAATGTGCATACAACTGCAAATGGCAGCGGCGAAGCGCGCGGCCAGCTAAGGCCAATGAAAGGGCTTTTTGCATCAGCTTATCTTAATGGTGCGCAGGAAACTCCTACTGTTATTACTAAAGGAAGAGGCGAAGCGGCATTTTTTTTCAGCACAGATTTGGATTCTGTTTATTGCTCGATTGCGGCAGACAGTTTAACAGGCACAGTTAGCGGGGCACATTTACATTTTGGTGCTTTAGGTGTTAGTGGTGGCGTTGCATTAAACATGACTACCGGAATACTGGGTAACGGAAATACAGTTTTGTTTTCGGGACCTGTTACACCTGCACTTATTGACGCGATGGTTAAAGATGGCGTTTACATTAATTTGCATACTTCTATAAATCCTAACGGAGAAATACGCGGGCAGTTAGTTCCGTTTGCACGTTATACCGGCGCTGTTTGTTTAACAGGCGGTCAGGAAACTCCCGCTGTTACAACAACAGCAATGGGTGGTGGTATTGTTTCGGTTGATCGTGGATTGACTAATGCACATATTATGGTTGTGGCAAGCGGACTTTCTGCAGCAGCCTCAGGTGCTCACATACATAACGGAAATATCGGAGTTAGCGGCGGTGTTGCTTACAATCTTACCGGCTTTTACGCTAACGATGGTATATTTACTTATTGGACAGGTAGTTCTTCACCGGCTTTTGTTACTGCTAACGGTACAGCTGACCTTGCAGGTGGACTGTATTTAAACATACATAACTCCACTTACGCAAACGGAGAATTACGCGGACAAATTGGTTACGAATGTTCGAGCTTTACAACGGGTATTAAGAATACCGTTTTAGAGAATGTACGTATTTATCCTAACCCTGCAACAAGCAGCCTGCAAATATCTATACCGGTTTTAGGTTCAAACAAACTAACAGTTAAAATTTATGACCTTATCGGAAATCTGGTAATTAATCAGGATTACAATGCCGTTAGTGATATAAAGCTGAATATTGCTTCTTTAACTGCAGGTTTGTATGTAGTACAAATTCAAAACGGAAACCTAACAACACAGAGTAAATTTATTAAGGACTAAAATCTAGAATACTTTTTAATTCGTATGCATATAAAATAATAAAAACAAAAAAAACCAAAAACTATGGAAAACAAAAAAAACAAAACAATCATTGCAGGTTCAATGATAGCAGGAGCTCTTTTAAGCCTTTCTTTAAATGCTAACACAAGCAATTTGTTTAACTACAATTCACTTGGTAACGGCGCTGAAGTACGTAACGCTATTGAATTAGCTTGCGGAGAAAAGAAAGCTGACGATAAAAAAGCTAAGGACGCAAAATGCGGAGAGAAAAAAGACGCAAAAGGCGACAAAAAAGCAAAAGACGCAAAATGCGGAGAGAAAAAAGCTAAAGACGGCAAATGCGGAGAAGGCAAATGCGGCGAAAAGAAAAACCCTAAATAAGGATTTAATTTAATCAATAAAAAGCCGGACTTGAAATAAGTTCGGCTTTTTTATTTTGTACCCTTGACTAAGATAGCGTATTGATTGGAAAATTTTTATTCTAATTTTTAGTATATAGGCCCGGATGGTGGCCCCGATAGCTGTCGCGATGGTATACACGTACGTCTCAGAAGCGTATGCCTTACAGCTTGTAAGTTCGAATCTCGCTTCGGGTACCATGCCGGACTTCTCTTCAATATTTGAGAAGTTCGGCTTTTTTATTTCTTCTAAACTTCTTGATAATTGGGCGATGTAGCCGACCACGCCATTTATTTCTGTGGTTCGATAATGCTCTTTTTTTGAATCATACCCCAAACCGGTAGGAAATAGGATATTTTGAAAAATTTGCTTTTCGTAGTAATCGCCAGAATCCCAAACTGGTGCGAGATTGGCGGTTAATTTGGTTGTAAAATGTATCAGTTCTTTGGGGTTCGATAATTTTTGGTCGAGCTTTTCAAATTCTTCTAAAAGCTTCTTTTTTCGAACTTTCATTTCCTCCGAAAACTCCTCATAAATATCCATAGTTACCTTACCTATGGCATGGCGTTTTCTTAAATTATAGTACTCTTCTTCAACCTCATTAAGTTTCAAGGAAAGGGCTTTTTTCTCGCCTGTGTTCGTTTCTGTTAGGTTATCCC
>JBBQRR010000016.1:0-83000 GCA_038214655.1 Bacteroidia bacterium
AAAGCAAAGAGAACGGGGCAATATTTCTCACGCACGGTATATCCGTTTAAGATTACCCAGGGATGCCTCTTGTCTCCCGTTCTCTTCACTAAATCCAGATTTATTTTACAAACATACATGCTGCAAACATACGAGGGATGCTGCAACGGTGTTGAAGCTCTTTTTTGGCCCTTTGTATTGCAAAAAAAGCGAATGCAAGCAGCCCGGCCCCGCAAAAATCATTCTTTGAAAGTTATTGCTAATGCGGGGCAACGCCCAAAACCAACTTCTAAAAGACTAAGCCGACTTAAACTGTTTCAAAAACCTAACATCGTTTTCGAAAAATAAACGGATGTCGGTTACTTTGTATTTTAGCATGGCTATGCGCTCTATGCCCATACCGAATGCAAAGCCGGTGTATTTGTTGGCGTCGATTTTGCAATTGGTTAAAACCTGAGGGTCTACCATGCCACAACCTAAAATTTCTAACCAGCCGCTGTATTTGCAAACGTTGCAACCTTGTCCTTTACAAAGTGTGCACGAAATATCTACCTCGGCACTCGGTTCGGTAAATGGAAAGAAACTTGGGCGCATGCGTATTTTTGTTTCTTCGCCAAAGTAGCGTTGAGCAAAATATAAAAGTGTTTGTTTTAAATCGGCAAAAGAAACGTTGGTATCAATATACAAGCCTTCAATTTGGTGAAACTGACAATGACTTCGGGCCGAAACTGTTTCGTTGCGATACACACGTCCGGGAGAAATTGTGCGGATAGGAGGTTTGTTATTTTCCATCAAATGCACCTGCACCGAAGAAGTTTGTGTGCGCAAAACTATTTCCGGATTTGTTTGAATGTAAAATGTATCCTGCATATCACGCGCCGGATGATCTTCGGGTGTATTTAGTGCTGTAAAATTATGCCAGTCGTCTTCAATCTCTCTTCCCTCACTAATTGAAAAACCTATGTCTTCAAAAATTTTAGTGATCTCGTTTTTTACAAGGGTAATGGGGTGTTGCGAGCCCAATTCTGCAATGGGCTCGGCCGGTAGCGACAAATCAATATCTAAAGAAACGGTGCTTGATTGCGATTCGAATTTTTCTTTGTACTCGTTGATTTTTTCCTGTGCCTTTACTTTTAACTGGTTAAGGCGTTGGCCCATCTCACGTTTTACATCGGGACCCACATTTTTAAAATCTTCAAAGAGCTGAGTAATCTCGCCCTTTTTGCTGAGCCATTTAATGCGGTATTCTTCCACCTGCTCTTTGGTATCAGCTTTAAACTTTTCTACTTCTAATAATATTTCCTCTATCTTTTCCTTCATCGGCAGCTTATACTTTGCAAATATACGTATTGCAAATTTATAATAGGAGCAAAGATAAACAAAACAAATAAACCCGGGTAAGCAAGTTACCCGGGAAGAGATTTACTGTTTAATGACTTTATA
Source organism: Bacteroidia bacterium (assembly GCA_038214655.1). GTDB lineage: Bacteria > Bacteroidota > Bacteroidia > B-17B0 > Aurantibacillaceae > PALSA-968. The sequence continues at coordinate 1,423 of JBBQRR010000016.1, forward strand.
CGTTTGAAGAAAATTTTCTCCTTTCACCTTCACAAAATAAATACCTGTTGCGTTTGCAGAAAGATCAAGTGTCTTTTTTATGAAGAGCGATTTTTCATTTCTCAGCACTTCGTTACCAAGCATATCGTAAACCAAAACTTCGGCCAATGTTGGGGCAACTGAGGAAAGAACAAACACATCCGCAGATGGATTAGGGAAGATGACGAGATCAGCGTTTTTAATTTGATCAACTCCTGTAGAAGAAGCTGTGCAGTTCCAAGTGGCCGTCCAACCCGCGTTATTTACCAGCGGATCACTGGAAAAGCGCACCGATATAGAACCCCCTGTTGACGTAACCGTTCCGGGACTAACAAGGCCCGTGTAAGTTCCAATAAGTGGCGCTGTTGTTGAATTGCCGTCGTAGATGTACATAAAGTCAAACTGATCTTCCAAATCAAAAGAAGTGAAGTTGAGTGTAACATTTGTTGCGCCCGGAGGTGAAAGTGTAACAACATAATCCTCATTAGAAGAATAAGCATTTGGTTGTCCACCAGAATCGTCAAGCACGCCTGTGCAATTGGCATTATCAACATAAATACACGAAGGAGTAGTGAAGCTGCTGCCGGCAGTTACTATGTTTCCATTCCAAATTCTCCAATAGTAAAGCGTGTTTGGTTGAAATTGCAGGTAGTTGTTATTACAAATACCGGTACCATCGTACAGACAAAAATTACCCGGACAAACAACCGAAGTAAGATTAGAAACATTTTGATTGTAAAAATTGTTTACGCCAAAGTTAGGATCAGTTCCAATGTCGAGCCAAAAATTATTTGGGCCCGTATTCTGCCAATTAAGTGTTACACCAATATTGGGGCAAGTTGATTGTACAACAGTAAGCGTGCCCGGAGAAACAAAACAAGCGCCAATCTGCGTAGAAGATACCAAAGGATTAGGGCCGTTATCGTTAATGGCATAAATATCTATGGTGTGAACTTGTCCGTTTTTTAAAGCGTTAGGAACAGTCCAGATGAACCCGTGGTTACCTGAAATACCAAAGGCGCTATTTACATCGGGGCGGTAATTTGTAGTTTGCATCATGGTGTAGTAATTTCCATCCACATAAATATGAATATCAATCATGTTGTTCGGCACATCGGCGTCATAAGCCCAACCTTCCAGTGAGTTGCAATCGCTAACATCAAGCGTACTTACGGGTTGACTACCGGTTCCACTGCTTGTGCCACACGAATTAACTAAATTGTAGTACTGTGGCCAGTCCCAATTTGGACCCGGGTCAATGTGACTTTGATTATAAAAATTTTGATGCCCTTTAATTTGGTATGCCGAAGAGATTCCGCAATTAGAACTGCTGCCGCTGCATCCTTGCACGTTCCAGCAACTGGTTTTAGGTATGCCGTAATAATTGCAAATAGCGCATACTAATTTTGCTGATTCGGTATACATGTTTGTAGTGTACCACCCTGTTTGATTGTAGTATCCTTCGTGTTCTATTCCTATTGTATAAGAATTATCATTTCCAACATGCCATGCTTTATCCGATTCGTAAACCATTTGTGTAATTTGTCCGTCGCTGGAGCGAACGCAATAATGTGCAGATACACCCGAAGCGCAATTTGCAAACCAATTTATAGTGCCTGCATAACTTCCTTCCATGTCGTGAATAGTTACAGCGGATATTGAAGAATTTCTATTACTGTAATTACAGGCTGCTACCCATAATGCCGGACCATAATCGGGTGATTGAACTACATTTGGATCGTACGTTTTATACGTATTTCCTTTATCGTCCTTTATTGAAGTATTGCTCATGGTAATTGAATGTGAGCTTAGTATTTTATAATTTTCTCCGAAATACGTTTCAATATTAAAGTTGGGATTTTGAAAATGATAGATGAGTTGATTTTTAACGTCTGTCATAAAAGAAAGCACGCCGTATAATTGCGTATTTAAAGCAAAGTTTTGCGCGATTGTTTGATGCGGAAGCTCGCTGAGTGCTATAACAGTATTTGCAGCAGAGGTTACTTTATCAGCGCTTTTTTCGGCTGTGTGAAGTTGCGAAAACGCTTTTGCATAAGCCAGGATATTTTTTTCTGGATCTGAAATTATTTCCTGCTCAGTATAACCGGAAAGTTGCGCTACGTATTTTAAATTATTAGTGAAATAATTTTTTCCGTCAAGAGTAAGCCCCATAACGCCGTATGCTTTTGGAATGCCTGTGCAGGATTCTTTTTCGTTGGCCTCATGTGTAATGTGATGAAAGCGCGAATTGGTAAACGCTACACCCTCCAGTAATCCATGCGGGATATCCGGATACAGCCCATAGGCCTTTTCAAAACTTACGGCGTAGTTATTTGCCACTACCGGATTGTTTGCGTTTGCATCGGGCTTGTTTTCATGTGCCGAAACTATTCCGCTGATAAGGACCGTTGCGATAAGAAGAAGAATTTTTTTCATGATCAATCGATTTTTGGTTATTGTTTCTTTAAACTTATATACAAGTATACGATTGGATAAAGCCAAAATCAATGAAATAAAGGTATTTACATTAAGTTCCTAAAGCCATTTTTAGTCGAAAAATAATTTGAATTTTGCTTATAAAAATGATAAATATTACTATATTTACATTAAAATCCTATGAAGGTTTCGGAAGACCTCTTTTTACTGATAAAGTCGCTTAATAAAAGCGAAAAGCGGCATTTTTCACTTTTTTCGGGCCTTCAGGAAGGGGATAAATTTTACATGACGGTTTTTAATCTTATTGATCGGCAAAAAATATACAACGAAAAAAAAATCATCGCGCATTTCAAAAGTGCATCTCATGTAAAACAATTTCCGGTCATAAAAAGTTATTTGTATTACGCTATTTTAAAATCACTTAATTATTATTCGCGCGGAGAGGCCACCGGCAAAGAGATTAGAGAATTGTTGAGTTATGCTGAGTTGCTTTTTAAAAGAGGATTATATGCCCAGTGTAAAAAAATTCTTTTTAAAGCAAAACAAATTGCGCTAAGCCTTAATAAACATGCCCTTTTACTGGATATTTTGAATTGGGAAACCAAACTTATGCTTATCGAGAATAAAGAACATTTGTTGGAAGAGCATACAAAAGAGATTACTTCTACTTTAAATGATATAGCTAATATAAATTCCTATCGAACACATGCTTTTCGTTTGCATACACTTTTTAACCAGGTTGGTAAGCCCAGAAATAAAGAAGATGTAAAGCAATACAAAACTATTTACGAATCATCTTTTTTTAAAAATGAAGAAGAGGCCACAACTGTTCAATCTAAATGGCTTCTCTATAATTTAAAAACCAATTACGCGCGCGCCATGGATGATAAATTTTCGGGATACACGTATTCGAAAAAAGCGGTTGCGCATATTGAAAAGTATCCGGCGCTTATTTTTGAAGACCCTGATATGTACATAGCTTCTATGCAGAATTTTATTGTAGTACTTCTGGATTTGCGTAAAAGTGATGAATGCCTGGAGGCAATACGCAGGTTGCGCGAGTATAGTAAGGAAAAAAAGTTGGCTAAAAACCGCAGCGCGCTCATTCGTATTTTTACCCTCTCCTATATAGCCGAGCTGGACCTTCTTTTTAAGCGCGGTGAATTTGATGAAGGCCTTGTAAATATAAAAGAAGTAGAAACCGGAATTGAAAAATTTAGAGGAGGATTATCCAAATACAACGAGATAATTTTATGCTGCTGCATAAGCCGCTTATATTTTGGTGCAGGTAAGTTCAAAAAAGCTTTACTATGGCTCAATAGGGCAACACAAATTCCGTCAGAAAGCAGGCAGGATGTTATTTCGTTTATGAAAATATTTAATCTTATTATACATTTTGAATTGGGTAATACCGACGTGCTGCCGTATATCATTAAATCAACCTATCGTTATTTCTATAAAGCCGAGCGTTTATTTCAATTTGAAAAAGTGATTATTGATTTTCTAAGGAAATTAAAAAGTACAGATACACGAAAACAATTAAAGATTTTGTTAACTGAGCTGAAAGAAGAATTTATTTTACTAAGTAATAATCCCCTGGAAAAAAACGCGTTTGAGTATTTTGAATACATCAGTTGGCTGGAAAGCAAGATTACCGAACAAGCATTCGAGAAAATTGTGAAGGAGAAGGCTAAAAGTGATTAACTGTGGCGCATTAATCCGCCTGCAAAAACGGATATTTGTAATCGATTGGCGGAACAAAAGTTTCTTTAATTGTTCTTGGGGAAACCCATCGCAGTAAATTAATTTTTGCTCCGGCTTTATCGTTTGTTCCGCTGCCGCGCGCTCCGCCAAATGGCTGCTGGCCCACAACCGCACCGGTACATTTATCGTTAATATAAAAATTACCTGCCGCGTGCGATAACGCTTTCGTTGCCTGTTCAATCGAGTATCTATCATTTGAAATAACAGCGCCCGTTAAAGCGTAAATAGAAGTGGAGTCAACTGTTTTTAAAATGTCGTTCCACTTGTTCTCGTCATAAACGTGTATCGTTAATACCGGGCCAAATAATTCTTCGCACATGGTTACGTACTTTGGGTCTTTGGCTTGTATAATAGTTGGCTCAATAAAATATCCCTTCGATTTATTATAATTTCCGCCGGCAATAATCGAAACGCCTTTATCTTTTTTAGCACGCTCAATATAGCTTGCCAATTTGTCAAAAGATTTTTCGTCAATTACCGCGTTAATAAAATTCGTAAAGTTTTCAGTAGGGCCCATTTTCATGGATTTCAAATCGGCAATTAATTGCTCTTTTACTTCTTTCCAAAGGTTAGAAGGAACGTAAGCGCGCGATGCTGCCGAACATTTTTGTCCCTGATACTCAAAAGCACCGCGAGAAATTGCTGTTGAAACAACTTTTGAATCGGCGCTTGGGTGAGCCAGAATAAAATCTTTTCCACCAGTTTCTCCAACAATGCGCGGATATGATTTGTATTTGTGGATGTTGTTTCCGATTGTTTGCCAAATGCTCTGAAAAACTTCGGTGCTTCCTGTAAAATGTATTCCTGCAAAATCTCTGTGATTAAAAATTACTTCGGCCGCATCAGGGCCACTTGGGTAAATTAAATTTATTACTCCGTCGGGCACGCCTGCTTTTTGAAAAATTTCCATTAATACGTTGGCCGAATAAACTTGTGTGTTTGATGGTTTCCAAACAACAACATTGCCCATCATGGCGCAAGAGCTTGGTAAATTTCCGGCAATGGCTGTAAAATTAAACGGTGTTAACGCGTAAACAAATCCTTCTAGCGGCCTCCACTCTAAACGATTCCAAACTCCCGGGCCGGAAATAGGTTGCTCGGCATAAATCTCAGTCATAAACTGCACATTGAAGCGCAGAAAATCAGTAATCTCGCAGGCAGAATCAATTTCGGCTTGAAAAGCGTTTTTACTTTGCCCCAACATAGTAGCGGCATTTAATTTAGCTCGGTATGGGCCTGCAATTAAATCGGCAGCTTTTAAAAATATGCTGGCACGGTGTTCCCAAGATAGCTCAGCCCATTTTTTCTTTGCGGCAAGAGCAGCGGTTATAGCCTGTGTAATGTGTTTTTTATCGCTTTTATGAAAATAACCTAAAGTATGTTTATGGTCGTGTGGCGGCGCAAGACGGATTTTGTTATTGCTACGTACTTCTTTTCCGCCAATATACATGGGTATATCTAATTGCTTAGAACGAAGTTCCTTTAGCATTGCTTGCAGTTCTTTGCGCTCGGCGCTTCCGGGCGCGTAATTTTTTATGGGTTCGTTAACCGCTGTGGGCACTTTAAAGATTCCTTTTGGCATGGTAAATATTTTGGGTAAAAATACGTATTAATACCATTCCGCTTTAATAAAACAGACAAAAAATAGGGCATAATGCAGAGTGAATCAATGTTTATGATATCCGGTCAAAAAATATATCGCCTCGGCAATAAAACTATGCAGAAATCCTCCCAAATAAAATAGTAGATTTGTTGTTTATAGATGCAAAGCAAACCCGGCGAAATACCTATTTTAGATAATCTGCGAGCACTGGCGGCCTGGTCGGTATGCTTTTACCATTTTATTTGTACTACAACCGGATTAATAAGCAAAGATTCCTGGCTATATAAAACCTTTTACTTTGGCCAGTTTGGGGTGCATTTATTTTTTATTATTTCGGGCATGGTTATTCCATGGTCGCTTTACAAAAACAGGTATCACATAAAAAATATTTTTAGTTTTTTATTAAAGCGTTTAATCCGCTTAGAGCCGCCTTATCTTTTCTCAATCATTTTGGTTGTGGCGGTTCTTTTGTTAAGAAAATATAGCCCGAGCTATGATGGCATCGATCGCGAAATAACTGCGAGGCAGGTATTTTTGCATTTAGGTTATATGGTGCCTTTCTTTGATAATGTAAGCTGGCTCAATAATGTGTATTGGACTTTGGCAATAGAGTTTCAATATTATCTGGCGGTTGGTATTATTTATTTTTTATTTATTTCGCCAATGGTTTTTGTACGCGTTGCGGGCTATTTGCTTTTAATGGTTGCGCCTTTTGTTCCCTGTTCCGCTGATTTTCTTCCGTTTTGGTTACCCCTGTTTGGCATAGGCATAGTGCTTTTTTTATATAAGGCACAATTAATTAGAGAAGCAGAGTTGTGTTTGGTGCTTATATGTTTTGTAATGCATCTTTGGTTTTTTAACAGTCCGGTTGCTTCTGTAATTGCGGCTGCAGCATGTTTTGTAATTTTGTTTTTGTTTGCGTATACAAACCGGTTTTTATCTTTTCTGGGTAAATTTTCTTATTCGGTATATCTCATTCATCCTGTATTGGGCGCTACTTTTGTAAATGTTTTTTCGCATAATGTAAGCGGTGCTTTTGCAAAATGTATGTTGGTGCTTGGCGGCGTACTAATTACGGCGGTGGGAAGTTACCTGATGTATTTGATAATTGAAAAGCCAAGTAAAAAATTAAGTTCAAAATTGAGCTATAAAAAATAAATGAAGTTAGAAGGAGAAATAGCTAAACAGGAAGCCACGCAACAGGAAAAAATTGTAGGGTTTTTTATTTATCTGTCCATTTTTTTAGGATCTTCCATTATTTTCTTTAAAGCGCCCTTCGAAGGATATTTTCACTACCTTATTTACCTGATGTTGCTTCCTTTTTTTGTAAGCCGTTTTGGCTTGCCTAAAACGCCGTTTCAAATTCTCGCTATTCCGCTTATTGTAGGAATTTTTCAAATTGTATTGGGAAACAATGAGCCTTTTTTATTTATTAAAATATTTGGCGGCGTACTGCTCTCTGTTTCGTTTTATTATTACGTAGGTGAGTTTTATGATTTGGATGTAGAAAAAATGTTTAAACTTTATTTAACCTGGACGTATTGGACTGCGGTTATTGCTATCATTCAGTACGTGTCGTTTAAAATAAAATTTACGCCGGGCTATGATTTTGGCTGGATATTAAATAAAGGAGGCCATGTATTAACGGATGACGGCAATATTCGTGTTAATGGTATTTATCTAGAGCCCTCTCAGTTAGGAATTATGCTAGGGCCTGCCGCCTTTGTGGCAGTTGTAAATATTTTACGGCGTAAGCATTATCATTATGCGCAATACCAAAATATAGCCATATTAATTGCACTTTATTTAAGCCGTTCGTCTACCGGTTATTTGGGATTATTTTTAGTGTTTTTAGTGGTAGGTATTAATTTTGGGTATGTTTTATACTTGGTACTATTTGTAGTAGTTGGTTTTTTTGCAGCATGGGGTTTGTATAATTCGGTTACTGAATTCAGAGATAGAGTGGATAGCTCCATTGGTTTATGGATTGATGGCGACTTGTCGCTTAAAAACGTAAACACTTCCAGTTTTGTATTATATAATAATTCGCATATTGCCTGGGAAAACCTCAAGGAGCATCCTTTTTTTGGCACGGGCCTAGGTTCGCATCCGGTAGCGTATAAAAAATTTAGTTATACAAACGAAGGAAAAATACGGCTTAAAGGTTTTGAGTTTAATACAGCCGATGCAAACAGTATGTTTTTGCGTTTAATGTCGGAAACCGGATTGATGGGGGTTATTTTTGCAATTTTTCTGGTTACTCGTGGCTTTGTAGGGTTTGATGGTGATGAGGACGATCGGTATTGGATTATATCAGGCGCCTTATTGGTAATTATATTGCTGTACCTGCTGCGGCAAGGAAATTATTTTTTAAACGGGTTTCCTTTTTTTATGTGGACCTATTATTACACTAAAATTACTTATTTAGAAAGGCAGGAGGAGAAAAAGCGTCTTGCCGAAGAAAAAGAAAGAAACAAGCAACGGTTTCGTCTTTAAATATTATAAAGAAGTGTACTGTTTTATTTTTTCCTCCCAACGTTTCAAGTCTGTTTTTCCTAAAGCAAAATAAAAACTTCCGGCGGGCCAAAAACATTCGATGTTGCGGCGTTTTATAAATAACCTGTTTTTATCTTTTCCATTGTAGCCGGGCAGTGTTGTAAAATGAAAACTATAATTTTTTTCAATCAATTCTTTTTCTTTTTTTCCGGTACTTTCAAGTGTGTTATTAATGCTGCAAAAGTATGGTAGCGCTAAATTCATTTCTTTTTCGATTTCTTTTTTGCATGCAACAATTTCTTTTTCAGAATTATGCGCCGATGAATTTTTAGCAACCAAGGTGTGCGAGAGCGTGTGCGCACCAACCGCGTGGCCATCTGCACATAATTTTTTCAATGTATCCCAATCCATGGCTGTAAAATCTTCTTCCTCATTATCTATAGCAGCATTTACTTCGGAGCGAATATTTTTTAAATAAAATTTTTTCTGATCCGCAGCGGTGCAATTAATAAAATCGGGTACAATAAAAAAAAGTGCTTTAATTTTGTAATCATCTAAAATTTTTACCGCGTTTAAATTATTAGTTAATCCGTCATCAAACGTAAAAAGCAAATTGCATTTAGCTGAACGAAGCGTACCGTTAAAATAACTTTCAAGTTCTGCCGGCGCGATAATTGTAAATTGATTCGATAAAAATTCGACTTGCTTTTTAAAGTCAGCCATAAATTTTTTAGGTGTGCTGTGATAATTTACTACCAGTAATTCGTTTTTATCATAACTTAATCCGCCACGCGCTTTTTCAATATGGCCAAATATGTTTTTAGCCAGCTGAGCAAAGGATTGTATTTTAGGATTAAACAACATATTACCAGGTGTCAATATCAGAACGGTACAAAAGCCAATTGGCGGGTTTTAACACAAAGTCATTATTTTTAAAAGGCTTGGCAATAAAATAAATTGTTTTTTCGCTTCGCCGGAAATGTGTGTGTAAAAGAATTGCCTTCAAATCAAAACTACTTTCTTCGTTAAGGGCTATCGATAAAAAGTGTACGCCAAGAGTTTTTGTGGCGGCCAAGTTCAATTTTTTTAAGGCATCAGACAAAAGTGCGCGTGCATTCTCATTGCTAAATAAAATATTTCCGATTATAAGTTCGTTCACTATTTTTTTGCGCTTGTTGGGCTTTAGGTGAAAAATAATTTCGTTGCCCCCGTTTTTAAAATGAAAAGAATAATAATTCCCGGATAAATAATCGGTACGCCAATCGGTAAAGTCTTTTTGGCTTGATAGGCGCAACACATCAGCTTCCGCCTCTTTATTAAAATGTAAACACCCCTCTGTAAAATATTTTCCGCCTTTAAAATGGAGAAAGCCAAACGGATTGCAAAATTTTATATACCAACGTAAATTAAAAATGTTGTGCCATTTATCTTTCAAAAAATTTTTCAAAGAGGCTTCAACGGGAAAGCCCATTAAAAAATCGATGTCGGCTGTTTTGTTTTCTTTATCAATAAAAGCAAGCATTTTATTAAAAATGCCCTTGCCTCTATAAGCAGGGTTTACCAGGGAGTTTCCGGATTGGAAGGAATTATAGGTTTTACCCGCAAAAGCATAGGGCCAGTAAAAAAACGATTGAAACCCGGCAACAGTATCTCCATCCATAGCCACAACCAGCAGGCATTTATTTTTTTGGAAAGGGTGAAAATAAAAGCGCTCAAACAAGCGGTTAAAGGCATCGGGCTCAAGCCCGTACTCGGCCGCAAACAATTTAATTACCTGTGGCCTAAGGGCATCGGTATACCAGGTAATGCTAATCTCCATACTAAAATATTATCTTTGTAAAGATAAGCAAAGCTTTCAAAAAACACTTTGTTTAATAGCCTGTGAAAATACTTGTTTTATACGAAGAGTTGGCCCGCTACTTTATTAATTGCATTAACGAACTTGCTTCAGAACACAATTGCGAGATACTGATTTTTTGTAAACAGGCAAATAGCCATGCGCCTTTTCAGTTTACCAATGTGCACGCCAATATTAAAATAATTAACCGCGATGAGTTTACAGCCGAACAAATGCAAGAAGCTGCTAAAAATTTTTCGCCGGATGCTGTCTTTATTGGGGGTTGGTCACACAGGCCATATCTGGAGCTGATAAAAAAATTAAACCCAAAAAGAACCATTATGGGTTTTGATAATCAGTGGACAGGCTCCTTAAAACAACAGGTAGGCGCAGTATATTTTAAAACTTTTATAAAACCTTATATTAAGCATGCTTTTGTTCCGGGTAAAGAACAATCGGTGTTTGCAAAAAAACTGGGTTTTGCTGAGAGTAAAATTACTGAAGGAGCTTATTGTTGTGAATATAATTTATTCAATACTTATTATACAAGGTATAAAAGCGAAAAGGAAACGCATTTTCCGAAACGATTTTTATATGTGGGCAGATACGCCAAAGAAAAGGCGGTTGATGTTTTATGGAGCGCGTTTATTGACTGGCAAAAAGAAAACCCGAACGAATGGGAGCTTTGGTGTTTGGGTAAAGGGGATGTTGCGCCACCCGTTCACGAAAAAATAAAACATTTTGGGTTTTTACAGCCCGAAGAAATGGGCGACATCATCAAAAACACGGGTGTATTTGTATTGCCCAGTACATTTGAACCTTGGGGAGTTGTGGTACATGAGTACGCCGCAGCCGGTTTCCCCTTGATTTGTTCAGATAAAACAGGTGCGGCGGGTATGTTTTTAACGGAAAATGTAAACGGTTTTAAGGTAGAAGCCGGAAATAAAAAGCAACTTACCGAAAAAATGAATAAATTTAGTACCCTTAATCAAAAGGAGTTAAACGCTATGGCAGTACAAAGCACTTTAATGGCGGCAAAAATAACTCCCCGATTGTGGGCCGAACGATTTATAGAAATGTGTAAGAATGAATAAAATTAAAATACTTGTAACGGGCGGTGCCGGAAATATTGGCAGCGTAACAGTTGAAAAACTGATTGCAGATGATGCTAATTTTGTGGTGGTTGTTGATAATCTTTCAACCGGACTTTTGAGCAAACTTCCCAAAGAAAATAAAGGCAACTGGACCTTCGTAAAAAGCGATGTAAACATTTATCACGACATAGCGCAGATTATGCTGGCACATCAGTTTGATTATGTTTTTCACTTTGCCGCAGTAGTTGGTGTGATGCGCACACAGGAAAATCCTATTAGTGTGTTAAGAGATATCGACGGCATAAAAAATATTTTAGAGCTTTCTAAAAATACTTCAGTAAAAAGAATTTTCTATGCTTCCTCTTCCGAAGTTTACGGAGAGCCCGTTACATTGCCACAGCACGAACATACGACGCCGCTAAACTCGCGTGTGCCTTATGCCGTTGTAAAAAATCTGGGCGAGTGTTTTTGCAAAAGTTACCATCAGGAATATGGTTTAAATTATACCATTTACCGCTACTTTAATACGTACGGGCCAAATCAAAGTACCGATTTTGTTTTGCCGCGTTTTTTAGAAGCAGCTTTAAAAAATAAAGACATTACACTGTACGGCGACGGGAGCCAGACCCGCACTTTTACCTATGTAGATGATACCATTGATGCCAGCCTTGCCTGCCTATTTAAAAATGAGGTGGTAAATGATGTAATAAATATTGGTAACGACGTTTCTATTTCTATGCTTGATTTGGCAAAACTTATTATTGATAAAACTAAATCCAAATCAAAAATAATTCATCTCAATCCGCTTAAAGAAGGGGATATGACGCGCAGGCAACCTGAGAATACAAAAATGCGTAATCTGCTTAATCGCCCGCTTATTTCATTGGAGGAGGGAATAGATCGTATGTTAAGCAGTAAACAATTTTTAGCTTCCATCAATCTGTAATGTGCGGCATCAGCGGCATAGTTTCATCTGCTTTATCTTCCGATAAAATTATTCCTGCACTTCAGCGCATGAACAAGGCCATCGCGCATCGGGGGCCCGATGCAGAGGGAATTTGGAATGATGATTACGCTTACCTCGGCCATCGCCGTTTATCTATTATTGATTTATCGGATGCCGGCAAACAACCCATGCATTCGTACAATAACCGCTATGTAATAACGTATAACGGCGAATTGTATAATTACAAAGAATTGCGATTACAATTGCAACGTGCCATACAAGGCACAACCGAGCAACCGTATTTTTTTTCTACACAAACAGATACGGAAGTTATTTTAGCCGCTTATTTACGTTGGGGAAAAGATTGCCTGCAATATTTTAACGGCATGTTTGCTTTTGCCATTTACGACCGGCAGGATAAAACTATTTTTATTGCGCGAGACAGGTTGGGAGTAAAACCGCTTTATTATTCTTTTCAAAACCAAACTTTACTTTTTGCTTCAGAGATTCGTGCTATTGGTAAATCGGGGCTTATTGAAAATAAATTTAACAGGGATGCGCTCCCCGATTATTTACAATATCAAACCGTACATGCCCCGCAAACAATTATGCAGGATGTAAGTATGTTGATGCCCGGTCATTTTTTGTGGTTGGAGAAAAATGAATTGCAAGTTAAGCCTTGGTGGAAAATTGAAAACTCAGTTAATTACGAAAGTTCAACTAAATCGTACAAAGAAATTTGTGGCGATATAAAAGATTTATTTTATTCGGCCGTTGAACGCAGGTTGGTGGCGGATGTTCCCTTCGGTGCTTTTCTTTCGGGTGGAATTGATTCGAGTGCAGTGGTTGGCGCCATGTCGCAGGTTTCTTCTCAACAGGTAAAAACTTTTTCGGTAGTGTTTGATGAGAGTGAATTTTCGGAAGCGCAGTATTCAAGATTAATCGCAAAAAAATTTAATACAGATCATCACGAAATAAAATTAACGCCACAAAACTTTTTGGAACAAATTCCGGAAGCACTAAATGCAATGGATCATCCAAGCGGCGATGGCCCCAATACTTATATAGTATCCAAAGCAACGCGTAAGGCAGGCATTACAATGGCTTTGTCGGGCTTGGGCAGTGATGAACTTTTTTGCGGATACGACATTTTTAAGCGCAGTTATAAATTAGAAAAGCAATGGTGGTTAAATCTGGCGCCCCGTTTATTCAGGGTTCCCGCAGGTTATGCGTTGCAAACTTTTAATAAAAACGTTGCCTCACAAAAAATAGCCGAAATTATTTCCAAGCCCGCAATTAATTTTAATTATTCGTATCCCGTGGCAAGGCAGGTGCTTGCAGATTCTGCCATAAAAAAATTACTAAACAGAAGTGATTTGCCAATGAATGCGGTGTATAGATTTTTGCGTATGCTCGAGTACAATGATAAGAACCATCGCTTAAGTAAATATTCAATAGCCGAGATTTGTACCTACATGCAAAACACTTTGCTGCGCGATACCGACCAAATGAGTATGGCCGTTGCTTTAGAAGTGCGTGTGCCTTTTTTAGATTATAAATTGGTTGAATATGTTTTGGGTGTAAAGGATAAATATAAATTTCCTACTACTCCAAAAAAGCTCCTCACAGATTCTTTAGGTGATTTATTGCCTTCCGAAATAATAAACCGAAAAAAGATGGGTTTTGTGCTGCCATGGCCCGTTTGGATGCGAAACGAATTAAGGCCTTTTTGCAAAAAAAATCTTTCTAATTTAGAAGAGATTGGATTTAATAATCAAGAAGTCAATAGTTTATGGAATTCCTTTCTAAAAAACGATCCTCGCGTTACCTGGAGTAGGGTTTGGCCACTTGTCTCGCTGGGCTACTATCGGAATATATTTTAAGCCGTTCATCACGATAATAATCAATCTAAAAGGCTTAAATTTCCATCCTTCACAGATTTCCAACAATGCCGGCATTTTAACCGACAAATTACTTGATTTCACCTCACTTATTTATTATATTTGGTAAACAAAATTGCAAAAAAAAACGTTCTTAAAACATTTGGTTTGTTGCTTGTAAAGAGATGGTTATAGGGTTTTTAAAATAAAACAGATGAAGCACCCAACCTTTTTTTTAATAAGCCCATCTTATATGTATAAGGAAAGTTCTTTTAAGTAAAAAACCAAGAGTACCGTTACATCAATTAAATAAACAAAAGCATGATGAAAAAGATTTACTTCTTATCTGCATTAAGTCTCCTGTTAGTTACCGGAGCGTTTTCGCAAACCAACAGAACTATTGACGGCCACGACGATGGTTTTAACAGCCCTCAACACTATAAGATGATTGCTGAACAGCACAGGTTGGTTGCCACGTATCTTAATACCGGTGCTTTTGATAAAATATTTGCGGAAGTAGTAAAGAAAACCAATGTAGCTGAAAAGGATCAAAAGGCCTTTTACAAAATGGTTCATGAAAAATATTCTTTAAAAGATAAGTACACTATTATTTCAAAAATTAATGCGGGCGAAATAAGCCAATCGAATATCGAAAAATATTTATTGGATATTAAAGCTACTGAATACGCCAGTTATTATCAGGGCGCCTTCCTACAAGGTAAATCAAGTTTATTAGAAAATGCCCCAAAAATTTCAGCAGCAAGTAATGCCGAAATGGAAAGCTGGCTTTCTTCAAGATTAGGTACTAACGTTGTTATGTCGGCAGCTTGCGGTAACGTAGATTATGACGCAGGTAACTTTGGTGGTTGGACAGGTAATTACACTACAGGAACATGTACTTCTCCTACACCAAATACAAGAGGTACTGCCGGTATAAATTTTACAGGTATGAACGTTACAACAGACCAGCATGGTTTATGTAATGGGGGCAATGATGTTTCGGTAACTACAGGTGTATTGCCCTGCGTTTCTCCTTTTGGAGGTGCGCCGGTATCTTGTCGTTTAGGTGATGTGTTGGATGGTTGCGCTGCTGCTGATTTATCGTATTCTTTTGTTGTAAACACAAACAATACCAACTTTACGTATTCTTACGCCGTTGTTTTATATGATGGTCACCCTGCGGGAGATGCTCCTAAGGTTATGATATCTATGAAAGACTTAACCACAGGTTTGCCAATTAACTGTGCTACTTATACTATCGATGCTACGCAAGGTGCCGGTGGTGCTAATGGTTATCAGATTGCCCAAACAGGCAATACATTAATGTATTACAAGCCATGGAGCCAGGTTTATATTCCTCTTTTAGCATTTAGTGGACACAACGTTCAGGTTAATTTAATTACTTCCGATTGTAACGGAGGTGCGCACCGTGGTTATATGTATGTTGATTTTACCTGTGCGCCTTTACAATTATTAAGTTCTACACCTATGGTGTGCAATGGTTCAACTGCTGTTCTTTCGGCTCCTCCCGGTGCCTCTTCTTATCAGTGGGCAACTGTGGGTGGTTCGGGTTGCATTTCGGGAAGCACAACAGGTCAAACTGTTTCGGTTACGTGTGGTGGCCATTATCAGGTTACTCTTGGTTCATTTGGCTCGGGCTGTACTTTAGTTATTGATACAATTATTCCGGGTGGCCCAACTGCGCCTATTGCATCATTTACTGATACACCGGGTTGCTTTACCGCTTCCGTGCCTTTTACAGATCAATCAAGTCCCAATGGAGGTGGTGCAATAACGAGTTGGACCTATACCTTTGGAGACGGAGGTTCATCCAATGTTCAAAATCCAAATCATACTTACGCAGCAGCAGGCACTTATACGGTTACTTTAACGATTGATAACGGTTGCATAAATACATATACAAGTACGGTAACGGTTACTGCAGGTGTTACGCCTTCATTTGTTACCTCCCCGGTTTGTTTAGGGTCTCCCACAACTTTCACAAACACTACTGCAGGTGCAACAACTTATACTTGGACTTTAGGTAACGGAACAACATCAAATAGTGCTTCTCCGCCACCTGTTACATATACTACTACAGGTTCTATTCCGGTCACACTCGCTGTTACTACAGGGGGAGGTTGTGCGGGAACCATCACCCAAAACGTTATTGTAAATCCAATGCCAACTGTTACTGCCTCAAGTAATGCTATTTGTAATGGTGCAGGCCCGGTAAATATTACTGCGGGAGGTGCATCTACTTATACCTGGAATACAGGTGCTGTTACGGCAACCATTTCGCAAAACCCTCCTTCTACAACAAATTATACTGTTACAGGAACAGACGTTAATGGCTGTGTAGGTACCGCAACAGCTACGATATTAGTTATCAGTAATCCAACTATTACAGTTGCGCCAACTACAATATGCGCGGGTTCAACAGGCACATTAACTGCCAACGGAGCTACTACTTATTCTTGGGCAGGTGCAAGTATTATTGGTTCAACAGCAAATGCTTCAATTACTGCAAACCCCGTTGCCACTTCAACGTATACAGTTATAGGAACAATAGGAACCTGTACCGCTTCTACAACAGGAGTAATAAATGTTAATCCGATGCCGGTTCCATCGTTTGTATCTTCTATTGAGTGTCTTGGCACGCCAACATCATTTACCAATACTTCTACTCCTGCAGGCTCTGTTTATAACTGGGATTTTGGAGATGGAAATACATCAACACTTCCAACACCAACCGAAACTTATCCTGCTGCAGGTACTTATGTTGTAACACTTACCGTAACAGCAACAGGTGGTTGCGTAGGTACAGTAACTAATAACGTAACTGTAAAACCAATTCCGGTTTTAAATCCTGTTGCAAACGTTGGTGTTTGCGATCAAAGTCAGATTGTAGTACAGCCTTTTGTTTCTGTTCCTGCCGGTGCTACCGTTGGTTGGACAAATAATAATACCGCAATTGGTTTAGGCGCAAACGGTGCCGGAAATATTATACCGTTTACCGGAACTAATGCTACGCCTGCTTCTATACAAGGCGTTGTTACAGCTATACCAACTTTAAATGGTTGCGTTGGGCATCCAATTACATTTACACTTACAGTTGCACCAAAACCAACTGTTACTTTAACATCACCTCCTATTACTTGTCCGGGTCAAAATGTACCTGCACCTACTTATACAATGAATCCTAACGACCCTGCTATGACTTTTGGTTGGACAAATGCGGGCGGACCTGTTGGTTTAGGTGCAAGTGGAACAGGAATACCTCCATCATTTACTGCAGCTTCAAATAATACTTTAGCAAATATTACAAGTGTTGTAACAGTAACACCAACTTTAAACGGTTGTGTTGGCCCTCCGGGTAACTATACAATTACAATCTATCCAACTCCTGTAATTAATCCTATTGCAAATGTTGAGAAATGCCCTAACGTAAATATTGCTGCCATTAACTTCAGCGTATTGCCGGGTGGTGGTAATCCATCTTTTGGTTGGGCAAACTCTAACGCAACAATTGGCCTTACTACAGGTGGTGTAGGAAGCCCGCTTCCTGCTTTTACTTCTGTAAATGGAGGTACAACCGCACAAGTAGGAAATATAACAGTGTCTGCCAGCTTAAATGGTTGCCCTGCAATTCCAATTCCGTTTACAATTACAATTGATCCAAATCCGATTGCAGCATTCAGCGCATCACATTTAGTTTGTGTGGGTTCGCCAATGAGTTTCACAGATCAATCAAGTGTTGGTTCAGGATTTATTGCACAGTGGGCATGGAATTTAGATGCTTCTGCAACTCCGTTCTCTAATGCACAAAATCCTCAATACGTAATTCAGCCTGCAGGTACACACAGCGTAACACAAACTGTTACTTCAGATAAAGGTTGTGTTGCCACAGTTACGCAGCCGGTTTATATAAATTATATTCCTCTTGCAAATTACACCGGGGGCGGACAAGGTTGTCCTATCTTAACAGTAAATAATTTTACAGATGTATCAACAGTAACACCTCCGGCGCAAATTGTTAGTTGGAGTTGGAACTTTGGTAACACAGCAACTTCTACTAACCAATCTCCCGGAACATTAACTTATGGCAACCCGTCTCCTGTACAAAATGCAGTTTACGCGGTTAGCTTACTTGTTTCTACAGATAGTGGTTGTGTATCTACAAATTATTCGAGCCCATGTGTAACGGTTTATCCGCATCCTTTGGCAGGTTTCTCTTGGGGACCTCAAGATCCTGATCCGGATATCATGAGCCCTGTAGTTTATTTGTTTGACCACAGTGTTGGAGCAAGCGGACAAAATGGTTTATCATGGAACTTGGGTGATATTTACTTAGCTAATCAGCAAAATAATTATACCACAGTTCAAAATCCAATTCACAGCTACGATTTCCCCGAGCCTTATATTTATTACGTAACGCAGTGGGTACAGAATAGCTACGGTTGTAAGGATTCGATTACCAAGCCGGTTGAAATTAAACCAAACTGGACGTTCTACATTCCAAACGCTTTCTCTCCAAACGGAGACGGTGTTAACGAAGGCTTTAAAGGAACAGGTATAGGTATTGATAACACAACTTATAACCTTTGGATTTTTGACCGCTGGGGTATGATGATTTTCTACTCGAATGATTTAGAGAAAACATGGGACGGCCGCATACAAGGTAAAAACGGAGATGTTGTACAGGAAGATGTGTATGTGTGGAAAGTGAAGTTTCAGGATTTCACCGGTAAGAAACACGAATACAAAGGAACTGTATCAGTTGTAAAATAAAAATTTGAATACATAAAATTAAACGGCTCTCTATTAGGGGGCCGTTTTTTTTGGTTGAAATAAAACTTAAAATATTACGTTGGTGTATTATGAAAAATAAAAAGGCAGTTTTAAGTTTTACTTTTTTTCTTTTTATTTTATTTTCCTTCGCGCAAAACTGGCAACAGCTACCTAATTTTCCTGCTGCGGGCCGCGACGACGGTTCAACTTTTGTTATTGGCAATACCGTGTATTGTGGTTTGGGAAACGCATTTGGCATTGGGCCATCAAGCGATTTTTATAAGTTCAATCCGTTAAATGATACCTGGCCCGTTTCGTCTGTAGCTTCTTTGCCTGCAATAGGGAGGCAGTATTGTTCTTCGTTTTCATATAATGGCTATGGCTATATTATGGGTGGAGTGGATGCCAATTGGTTTGCCACAAACGAAGTTTGGAGATACGATACGCTAACCAATAACTGGATGCAAAAAACTGCCGTGCCCGACTCGGTTTTTGGCGCCACTTGTTTTTTTATAAATAACAAAGCTTACGTATGCGGCGGCAGAGATAAAAACAACCAATGCACAAAAAAAGTGTGGGAGTACGATGTGCTAAATGATACCTGGCTGCAAAAAAACAATATGCCTGCCGGAAGATGGAGAGCATCGGGCGCTGTAATAAATAATAAAGGCTATTTGGTTTTTGGCGCTGACTCATTGGGAAAATTCTCAAACAAATTATTTGAATATAACGCCGGCATAGATACATGGGTCTTAATAGATTCTTTTCCGGGCATGGGAAGAACGTACGCATCTGCCGGAGCCGTAAATAATCTTTTTTTTGTTGCGCTGGGAATTGACAGCAATAATGTTGTGTATAACGATTGTCACTTGTATGATGTAAGTGCCCACCAATGGATAAACCAAAACGCTTTACCTTCTTTTGGAAGGAAAGGTTGCATGGCTTTTACTTTCAACAATAATTTTTATTTAACCGCCGGCATTGATGGTTCAAGCAATCGTTTGGTGGAAACATGGAAGGCAAGTAATGTGAACGCCATAGAAAATTACAAAAGTGAGGAGGTAAATTTTAATATTTATCCGAACCCCGTATCGGAAGTTATTAATATGGAAATCAAAACCAAAATAACTGAGCTACGCATTTGCAATTTGATAGGTGAGGAGCTTATGCGTATTTCAACCCCTAATTCAGGCACATTGCAAATTGATATAAGTAATTTAACTAATGGAATTTACTTTTTGTTTGCCGATAATCACAAGCAAAAAATAATTGTTCAACATTAAGTCTACTTCTTCACGCTCACTCTCACTCCTTCGCTATGACTGGTAAACTCGGGCGCGTACATGCATTGTATACTGGTAATGCCATTGCTGAAGTTGCCGGCGTGACTAACATTTAAAGTATACTCAAACACATATGTTCCTTTGTTGAGGTAGTTGAAGAAGAAATTTGTTGCCGCATCTCTGGTGCTTTGGTAATAGCCCAAACCATCTTGCCATTTGTAACCGCTCAATACATTTACAGGCTCAAAAGTAGAAGCGCGCATGTCTTTCATGTGAACATATTGCATATCGCGGTCAACGCGCAATTCAATACGTACTTTTATTTTGTCGCCAATGCTTAACGCGTCTCCAACTTTTACTTCCTGCAATACTGGCCCTGATGCAGTATTTTTTTGCAGGTATAATTTTTTATTGAGCTTTAAATTTGTTTCGTGGGATGTAATTTTATCTAGGTTTTCAAAATACTGCCAGTACACCGCACCCCAACTGATTCCCTTGCCAACTTTAGCAACTTTTACTTTGCCCATTTCGGGTTTAATTTCATTTCCACTCCACGATTTTTTAAAGTAGCCTGTGCCTGCTTCAACTTTCATATCGGGTTCTTTAGCCGGATTTATTACAACGCTTCCCATCGTAATTTCTACATTAGGCTCGGTAGCTAACCATTCTGTTCCCTGCAATAATAAAGCGTAAACTGCTTCGCAGGTTGCTTTGGTGCTTTTCCAGTTTTGTGTTTGCTTGCTTTTTAGTAACCAAATGCGTAATTCGTCGGCTAATTTTGTATCGGCTGCCACTTCGGTAAAAGCTTCAATAACCAAGCTCTGCGCTTCAATAGGCGCTTCGTACCAATACCAGCCTTCGTAATTTTCTTTATAGTACATGCCCATCTCGTCGCTTTGAATGGCATTTTCTTTTAAAGATTTAATAATATCTCCCGAAGTAATTTTATCTCCGCTGCGATAAAGAGCCAAACATAACATCGATTGCATGTAGCGGCCCTTGCCTGTCCAATATTTTTTAGCCTGCTGCATAAAATAATTGTAGGCATCTTTATTTCCTCCGCTAACGTTTACATCGGTATAAAAACTGCGCATGTATAAATATTGCATGGCGCTGTAAGAAAGATGGTCTTCGTTTTTGTAATTTTTGTAATACTTTTTAATGTTATCGTATTCTTCGTCAATCCGGTTGTCGCAATATCTTACAGCATTGCTTAGTGCGCTCCACCATTTGTAATCGCTGCGAATTTTAATTGAACCTAATTTATCCAGGTGCCCAAAGCCGCAGGCAATGTGCATGGTAATGTATTCATCATCGGGCATGCCGGTAAACCAGGGCCAGCCGCCATTAGAGCACTGTATTTGTAAAAGTTTTTTCTGAGCTGTGCCTAATTCATTACTCATGCGGTTTAAATCAAACAGCAATGCAACACGACGTTTACTTTCGCTTTCATCTTTTGCATCCAATATCCAGGGAGTTTCTTCGAGCATAACCGATTTTAATTCTTGGTTTTTTTGAAGGTTAGAATAAAATGCTTCTGGCGTAGAGCTTTTCCACGAATCGAAAACTTTTTTGATAACCGGCTTCGAGTTTGCAATGTAACTCGCCAATGAGTTTGCGTAAAAGCGACTGAAAGTTTGCTCGGCACATTCGTACGGATATTCCATTAAGTATGGTAAACTTTGTACCGCGTACCATGCAGGGTTAGAAGTAAACTCTAAAGTAAGTTTGTGATTGCGCAACGTAGTAGAGAAATTATTTTGATTTATTAATTTCTCGAAAGAAAAAGTTTTGGTTTGATTACCGCGTATAGGCAAAGGCATACTTTCGGTAACCAACATGCGATTAGTTAAAACAGGAGCTGTATTTTCTTCTCCATCGGAAGCATTGTTAGCTTTAGCTACAACTTTATAAGTAATTGCACCAATACCTTCCGGAATCGTTAAATCCCAACTAAGCGAAGTACTTTTACTTTTATCAACGCTAAAGTTTTGTGTGGCCGCACCGCTCATTAATTTAGCTGTAATATTTTCGTTGCTGATAGCGTCAAGCAAAGTTATTTCTGCAGTGCCGCTATAATTTTCAGTACCGGTATTAGAAATTTTAACAGGAAAAGAAATTTTATCACCCTCGCGGAAAAAGCGGGGAGCGTTTGCCTGTATCATTATTTTCTTTTGCGTTACCAACTCTTTCGTCATTTGGCCGCTCTTTAAATCTTTGGTATGCGCGTAAGTCATAAATTTCCAGCGCGTAACGGCATCGGGCATTGTAAATTTAATAGTCACTTCTCCCTTGTCGTTACTTTGTAATTGCGGGTAGAAGAAAGCAGTCTCCGAAAAATTCTTGCGCATTTGTACCGGCGCGTTGTTTGTGGGATTTGACTGTGTAGTGCCGCTAACTGTGGTAACTTCATTTGCAAGGTATCCGTCTTTGCCTCCGCTCTTATCTGCGTTTTTGGCAAATTCGCCGGCTGAGTTTCCTTTTGTAGTTGCAGTAGTATACGCCAAATCTACACCCCCGCCTACACCTGTAGTTGGAGCGGGCGGAGACTCTTCTTTGGATGATTTTTTCTCATCCGGCATATCACCATCAGATTCACTCTCGGCGTATTTCCCGGAAATTTTCCTCGATTTAGCATGCCCGCCTCTGTAATTATATCTGCCATAATAATTATTAAGCGCGCCAAAATTATTTAAATCATCATACATACGAATGGTAGTATAAACATATTCGTTTAAATTGTACTGGTAGGTGTATGAACTTGAAACACTTTCGGTATTTGTTTGCTGATAAATTTGCGAATAATAAGTAGGGAAGAAGTAGGCACTCCAATAATGCGGCACAAAAGCATCCAGCGAGGCGTCGTACATAGATGCAAGCAACTCGGCATTTTCTCTTTCTCCCTTTTTATTTTTTATCACCACTTTCCATTCTTCATTTTGCCCGGGCAATAATTTATTGCGAAAGGTCTCGGTATAAACTTCCAAATCTTTATTGGTATACGGAATAGTAATTAATTGCTGATGATAATTATACCGGTTATTTTTTATAAAACTCATATGGCAAACAAAATTACCGCGCATATCTTCCGTAATAGGTATCTCAAAAGTTTTCATAGTAGCAGGAATGAAACTTCTCGACACAATTTTTTTATCGCGCTCCACTTGTAAAAAATAATTTACGTCTTTGTGTGCCGACGACATGATGAAAGAAGTTTTATCTCCGGGCTCAATCACAACTTTAATCGGCTCGTACCAATCAGGCACGTTAATGGGCGTTAATTCGTTTTCTCCTGTGGCGTACAGCGTAGTGTACTTAATGTCTTTTACTTCTATGCCCGATTTATCTTTACACGTAGCTTCCAGTAAATAAACACCGTTACTTAGTTTATTGAGCGAAGAAATATTTATGCCCGCGGTATCATTGGCATTAAATACTACTTCAAAAACTTTTTCGCTGCGGGTCCATTTGTATTGGTTTAATTCATCTTCATATAAATCATTAGGAAATAATTTATAATAGTCAACTTTCGAATAAAGTTTTTTATCCGGCTGTGCCCATAAACGCTCGCGAAAAATGCGTTCCGGTTTTTTTAGTGCAAAAATCTTTAAAGTTCCCTGCGTTTTTTCGGGCGTATAATTTGCGTTACTGGCGTTAATGTGAATTTTGTTTGTTTCGGTTTTATTTATTTTATCGGCAGCATCCATATTCAAATAAATACTTTGGTAGCCTACGTTCACTGTTTGTTGCAAGCTGTGCGTTTCTCCACTTATGTCGGTTATATCCGCGTAAATGGTATAATTAAAAATTACATTGTCTTTTACTGTGTATTGCTCATCAGGTATTGCTTTAAATTTAATTATAAACGCACCGGTATCATTGGTAGTAGTTGTGCCATTTACAATTTCTGCTTGTCCGCCGGCATTATACCAGGGCCGGTACCACCAATACCAATAAGGCAATTGTGCATTACGCGTTACACGATATTTTACATTCGCTCCATCCGTTGCTTGTCCTGCATAGGCCATTGCTTTGCCACTGTAAGTAACTGTATCATTTGGTTTGTAAGTTCCTTCAACGGGATTTGAACTCACTTCAAAAGTGGGGCGTTTATAATCTTCCACTCTAAAATAAGTATTGCCATATGTTTCAACCAAACTCATTTGCCCGTTTAAAACTCCTTGCGGCGCAGTAAACGAACCCGTTGCTGTTCCGTAATCGTTTGTAGTAAGCGTTAGCGTTGCAACATTCTCGTAATTCACATTTTTAAAAGTTACTGTTATTTGTTTGTTGGGTTGAATTTTACAATCTTTTCCGTTAACCGAAACGTGCAATAATTTAAACTGCACAGTTTGCCCCGGACGATAAATAGAGCGATCTGTAAAAAAGAAAGTGCGGAAGGTACTGTAATCAGATTCGCCGTATTTATAGAGATAAAAACTTTGCATGCTATTCAGCAAATCATTTTCGTAAGAAAAGTCAATGGTAAAGTTTTTAGAATTATCAAAATCGGTTGCCTTAACCGTAAACATGCCGTTTTCATTGGTAAAATATTCCGGCCCTTTGTCTTTTTTATAGCCGCGGGTTATATAATCATAGCGGTCGAACCATAAAGTGGCTTTTGCCTTTAGTAAGGGCTTACCGGTCATGCGGTGCGAAACAAAAAATTCGTAATCGCCATTAGGCAAGCGTTGATTTTGCCAGGCTATATTACTAACCTGAAAATTAAAATAACTTATCATGTTTTTGCTTGTGTTAAAATCACCTGCCGAGGCAGCAAGCACAACATAAAATCCATTATCAAGTTCAGGCATTTTTACTTCTATGCTGTGTTCATTAAAATCGCCGTCGTCGGGAATTTTATCTGAAAAAGTTTGCACCAGCGGCATAGCTAAAAATTTAGCAATAAGTTTTTCGTTGTAATATTGGCGGGTAAGGTCTTCAAAATGTTTTTGTGTGGTTTTAAAAACTTTAAAATATACTTCGTTAATGTTTTTGTATTTAACTAATGTACGCGATGCTACCTTTGGTTCGTTAACCTGCTCTGTTTGGCAGGTTAATGATTTGGTGTTTAAGGATGCAATCAGTTGCTTGCACAAAGAAGCTCCATAGCTGTCAGGAAATTTTTTTGCGGCCGCGCTTGCAATTTGATGCGCGGTTTTGTTATGCCATTTTAAACTATCACCTTGCAAAGGTTTGTATTCTTCGACTTTTATATTGTACCAACCGGCTCGGTAATAATTTACTTCGGCGCAGGCAGGATTTGCCGCATATTTTTCTTCCAGATTTGTAAGTGCTTTGAGGTAAAGCGAATCTTTATCTACAAGGGTATAATTTTGCCATACCCAGTTTAAACGTTCAAGCTCCAAATCAATTAATGCTTCGGGGTTTGCATCTTTAGCATGAAAGCGCTCGGCATCCTGCAAAAGTTTTAACGCAAAATAATTTAAATTAAAAGTATCCGCGTTCTGTGGTATTTGTGTTTCCAAAAAATCTTTGTGCCAATGCAAATACGCTTTGTTATTCATGCTAAAAGTTTCGGCCGGTCTGTTTACGTTGGCCTCTGTATTTTTAAAGAAATCGGTTGCCCGGTGCAATAAAAAATCATAAAGGGTAGGGCGTAGCTTGCGCGAATCTAAATTACCTGCTGTAATAATGGGTTCGTAAAAGTCAGTCTTTACAATTTTAAGGCTGTCGGCAGCGGTTAAAGAAGCTAAATAATTTTTTATACATGCCATCGAAATTGCCGATAAATCCCAGGTGGCCAAATCATTTCCTTTTACGGCCAATTTGCTGCGCTGCTGTATTTGCCAGCGGTTATTTAAATAATAGTTCCAATACGCTTCGGCAACAATGCTGTGTAATACCGGTTTTACAGGGAAAGTGCTTTCAGTTGCTTCTTTTGCTAGGCGGTCAATCGTTTTTTGGAGCGCGTTTTCTTCTTTGTAATTTTCAAATTTGGAGCGGTTTAGCAGGGCTTTAATTATTTGCGGCGAATTTTTTTCGGATTTAGCTTTTTGATAAATTAGCTCAACCACCTTAAGGGCGCTTTCGGTAAGCCCTTTGTTGCTGCACGAGTCTACTCTTTTCCAAAGTTTTTCGTAAGGTTGGCTTGTATCGCCAAAGTAGTTATAAGATTTGTGACTGATAAATGCCGCCGCGGTCATAAATACAAAACCGGCAAGGGTTATTAGGGTAAGGAAGTGCTTTTTCATATAAACCAGAATGTTTATTTAAAGATGCGTCAAGGGTTAATTTTCCATAAATGTATAAAAAAGGGGTGTTACTCCTAAAACATCTCCCGTCCTTCCGCTAAGGCGGAAGAGACGTCCCCCTTCAAAGGTGGAACCGTTATTACTTTTTACTGACTTTTTTTCAAAAGTATGAATTTCCCCAATTTCGCATTGGAAGCAATCGCCGCTAATTTTAAAATAAATAGTTTCCCCTTTGAAGGGGACGTTCAAGCGAAGCTGAACGGGGGATGTTTTTTGGGAAGATTACACAGAAGAAGAAAATCCCGTTTAAACGGCGGCTTCGTTAAAACCATTATCTGTACCTTTGCATCTTAATTTACTAAATTGCAATTATTCCTTCGCCTCATAAAAGAAAGTATCTTTTTTGCCTCGCACTCGCTGTTGGCCAATAAGCTGCGCACTTTTTTGTCGCTTTTGGGCATTACCATTGGCATTTTTGCCATTATAACAGTGTTTACGGTGGTCGACAGTCTCGAAAAAAATATTCGTGGCAGTATAGAATCTTTAGGCAACAACGTGGTTATTGTAGAAAAATGGCCCTGGGATTTTGGACCTAATTACCCTTGGTGGAGATATATGCTAAGGCCCAATGCACAGGTTAGCGATTTAGAAGCAATTTTAAAACATGCAAAAACTGTTGAAGCCGCAACGTTTAAAGTAGATGTGCGCAAAACTATTCAGCGTTTTTCGAGTTCGGTTGAAAATGCACATGTGTGTGGCGTATCGGGCGGATACGAAAACGTTTCAAAATTTGAAATTGCAAGCGGCAGATTTTTTAATCAGATAGAATCTGATAACGGAAAAAATGTGGCCGTAATCGGTAAAACTATTCAAGACGGATTATTCACGCAGGGCGAAAACCCCGTGGGAAAAGAAATAAAAATATTTGGACGTAAATTTTTAGTGATAGGTGTTGTAAAAAAAGAAGGGGAGAGTTTGCTTGGTGATAGTAAAGACGACCAGGTGATGATACCCGTAAACTTTATGCGTAACATTATTGATGTGCGTCAGGAAAATAATGGCCCGCGTTTGGCCATTAAAGCAAAAGCAGGTGTAAGTAATTTGCAAATGAAAGATGAGTTGACCGGAATTTTGCGTGGCGAGCGTCGCTTGGCGCCGGGTATTGAAGATAATTTTGCTTTGAACGAAGCCAGTGTGCTAAGTAAAGGCTTTGACAGTATGTTTGATGTTATAGGAACTATTGGTTGGATTATAGGAGGGTTTTCTATTTTGGTTGGTGGCTTTGGTATTGCAAACATCATGTTTGTATCGGTAAAAGAGCGTACCAATTTAATTGGCATACAAAAATCTTTGGGCGCAAAAAATTATTTTGTGTTGTTGCAGTTTTTAAGCGAAGCCGTTTTTCTTTCGCTTACCGGCGGTGCCATTGGCCTTTTACTAATTTGGTTCATTACACTTATTGCCGGCGATTCTTTTGGTATGGAGATTACGCTTTCTTTGTCAAACATCGTTTTAGGTTTAACGGTTTCTTTTCTAATTGGAATTATTTCCGGTTTCGTTCCCGCATACGGCGCTTCGCAATTAGATCCTGTTGAAGCAATAAGAAGTTAATATGAGAAATACCAAACGCCCAACCATACTCTCAGTAATTTGCATTCTCGGTTTTTGCTGGGTGTTATTTACTTTTCCGGGTGTGTTTTCTCCTTCAGTAAAAAAGCTGGGCGTATTTATGCCCGCTGTTTACGGATTAATTATTGCCGGCACTTTTATTTCGTTCATAGGCGTGTGGCACATGAAGCGCTGGGGCACCGAGCTCTACGTATTGTCTTTTTGTGCAAAAATTTTATTTTTGGTTTTAACCCACACCTTCGGCATCAGCAGCGTGGTAGGAATTTTATTCTCTATCTGGTTTACAGTAACGTTTTTGATTTTTTACCGTAAGATGGACACGAATCTTTAGTAACCAATGGCACCATGAGGGTAGCTGTAATAAATGCAATTTAGTGTAAAAACCGTAAATAGAGCGTTTCGGTAATTATTTCTACCTTTGTGTAAATGGCAACAGCAGTAAATACCAAACAAGAACTAATTGATGTAATTGTACATCATACTAAAGATATACAGGCCTACGGGGTAAGGCAGCTTGGTATTTTCGGCTCGTTTGTAAAAGGACAGGTTACAGAAAAAAGCGATGTGGATTTTTATATAGACTTTAAGCCTGAATTTAAAACCCTTCATAATTTTGTGGGGCTCGCTAATTACTTTCAAAGTATTTTAGGCCGTAAAGTGGAAATAGTTACGCCGCAATCGTTAAATAAATTTACCGGCAAATACATTATACAAGAAGTTGAGTATGTCTCCCTCGCTGCTTGATTTTTTAAAACATATTTTGCATGAGTGCGATTATATCCTTCGCATGAAAGTAGGAAAGTCGAGAGAGCAGTTATTGGATGATGAAACTTTAAGCAAAGCCATTATTCGTAGTCTGGAAATAATCGGTGAAGCCACAAAAAAACTTCCTTTAGAATTTAAAAGTAAATATCCGCAAATAAGTTGGACTGATATGGCAGGAATGCGGGATGTTCTTATCCATGATTATTTTGGAGTAGATTATGATGTTGTATGGAATACGATTTTAAGTGATATACCGGAATTACGTTATCAGCTACAAGAGATTATTAGTGAAGAGGGATAAACTGCTTCTCGGCATTTGGATTACAGTAACGTTTTTGATTTACTATAAACGAATGGATTTAAATCTTTAGGATAAAGGTTAGGGCGTATCCCCGCATTAACAAATTCTTTCAAAGAATAATTTTTGGCGGGGCCGGGCTGCTGCGGGGTTTCGCTTTTTGCAACACCAATATCCACTGTCAAAAAGTGTCTTTACGGTTAAGGTATCTGTAATTTTATTATTTTTTTTTCAAGGCAAAAGAGCCCCTGCGGGCCCGCTGCATCCCTTACGCAGAATACAACAATCTGCTATTCATTGTTTTTTTCGAGCTTTCTGAAAAACTGTTTAATTTTTGCTGCATCCCTGTCATCACCGCCGTATGTAACAATTTCGCCACTGAATTTTGTATCGAGAATAAGTAATTCTGCTTTTTTGCCGCTAGCCTCAAAAAGATGCAGAATATAAAACCCTGTCTGTATATTTTTTCTGTCAACTTCTTTTGCCGGGGCATTTAAGAGAATTGTTTTAAATTCATTTATTGCCAAACTATCTTCAACGATAATAATTGTTTTACCGGGCATCGTTTTATCTTCACTGTCAACGGTTTCAAGAGTGATTCTAACAATTTGTATGGACTTAATTTCCATAAAATCGGGCTGATACAATAAAAAATAGAGGCCTATTGCCGACATGACTACAAAAATTAAAGCTACCGATTTTTGAAGTACAGTCATTTTATCTATTCTGTAGTACATCATAATTATTTTGGGGCCTCGTCGACGCTTCTAACAAATTTGTATTGCTAATATAAAAGTAGTAATTTTGAATTATGGGACACAAAGTAGTTTGTTTAAATTGCAGAAAGGCTTTCAGTATCGGAACTGATTTTACAGCACATGTTCCTTCAAAGTGCCCTGAATGCGATAATACCCTGGAATTATTTAATCAAAGATTTCGCCCTCCAAAAAAAGCAGAGGTAAAAGCATGGAAAGTGATTGCGTATTTGTTTCAAAACGGATTTTATTTTCAACACGTCAAGGCTAAGGGCGACGAAATGACTAATAAGGAAGGCTATATTAATTATCCGAGTACGATGAAGGAAGCAGTTGAGTTTGTGAAAAAATATAAAGCGAAGTAAAACCTGTATTTGCGTTAAGGATGCAAATGGCTTGGTTCTTTTGCTCCCGCCTTTTCGGCGGGACAAAAAACGGCAGCAAAGCGAACCCCGGCGCAGCCTGACCGCGAGTGAGTCCGGCTGTTGCTCACCTCGCGGTAACGCCCAAACAACTTTGTACTTTGTATCCCATACAGCGTCTATTTCACCGCACACCTCATATCTTTTAAGCTTTTTTAGCATTTCACTTAAGGACTTTTAACAGCAAATAAATAAACCCGTCCCGGTATTGGCATACCTTTATTATGAAATTGAAACTGGTGAGATTTAAAAATACAATATCATGAAAAAACAAATACTTCTTTTGCTGGTTTGTATAAGTTCATTAGCTAATGCGCAGCAAACTTATTTTCCTTGTAACAAGGGCGACAGCGCTTTTGCTTATAACCGAAGCCGCAAACTGGATTACAGCTTTAAAATTGAAAGAAACGATCCCTTTGCCATGTGCAAAAGCAAGCTTTTTTTTAACCCTAATTTTTTCTTTTCAAAATATACTATTTTCAGTTTGGGTTTTTCGGGATATACACGGCTCGGTTTGTATGGCGAATATCGCTACGGCATAAATTATATTTTTGGCGGTTTGAGCGACACAACCCGAAATGGTGCAATTCAAAATATAAATTATAACAAAAGCCTGTACCAGGCAGATTTTAAATACACGTACTATTTTAAAGAGCAAAATAAAAAATACAAATCTGAGGCACGCGAGAGATGGAAAAAGCACGATTACGATTATAGAACAGGGGATACCTGCCTGGTAAAAAGAATCAGACAATATGGTATTTCATTCGGATTGCAGTCGACCGTCGGAAATTTTTACGCCTCATCAAACCAATTAATAAAGAGTGTGCAATACAACGGCGAAGAAATTTATAAAAACAAAGTTACACTTCCTTATAAAAGCTTAGTTGTTGCCTTTGGGCCCGAAATACGATATTCAGCAAACCAGGATTATAGTGTAGGTGATAAATCGAATTTTTTCGGACATGCATATGTAATAAATTTG
Organism: Bacteroidia bacterium; assembly: GCA_038214655.1. Taxonomy (GTDB): domain Bacteria; phylum Bacteroidota; class Bacteroidia; order B-17B0; family Aurantibacillaceae; genus PALSA-968. The sequence goes on from JBBQRR010000016.1 coordinate 32,640, forward strand.
TATGCAAAATTACTAGCCGCGCCTATTTTAAGTAGTCAGTATCTTACAGCCGATATGCAGATTAAAAATCGTTTTCCAAATTTTTCGGATCATGTAGGTTTTACGGTGGGGGCTTTTATGGAATGTACGGGTACTCCTCTTAACGCCACACTTGAGGGTGGTATAATGCCGGGTATGGGTGCGTACGTAAGGGGGGTATGGATTTTTAATTTTTCGCTGCACCATTCAAAACTAAATATTAACGGTACAAAGGCAACTTCGTCGTGGATTTAAAAATTACGCCACCTTGCTCCAGTTAATCTTCGTTTTACTCTCGTTAACCAGTTGCGTATTTAAAATTTGATTTTCGGTTTTTTGCAAAAGTGGGTCGACGTCTAAAATTTCTGTTGCTATTTGTCGTGCGAGTTGCAAAATTTGTTGGTCCTTGGCTAAATCTGCTATGCGCAAATTTAAAACGCCGCTTTGCTGCGTGCCTTCTATATCTCCGGGACCACGTAATTGCAAATCTACCTCGGCAACTTCAAAGCCGTCGTTGGTGCGCACCATCGTTTCCATTCGTATGCGGCCTTCGTGACCCAATTTATGTCCGGTCATTAAAATGCAATAGCTCTGCTCGGCACCGCGGCCAACGCGCCCGCGCAACTGATGCAATTGCGATAAACCAAAACGTTCTGCATTTTCAACAACCATCACACTTGCGTTTGGCACGTCAACGCCAACTTCAATTACGGTGGTAGAAACTAAAATTTGTGTTTGCCCTTTTACAAAGCGCTGCATCTCAAATTCTTTTTTATCACTCGGCATACGCCCGTGCAAAATACTAATGTTGTATTGCGGCAAAGGAAATTGTTCCGACAAAGAATCGTAACCCTCCATTAAATTTTTTAAATCCAGTTTTTCAGATTCTTCAATTAGCGGATACACCACGTAAACCTGCCGCCCCAATTGTATTTGCTCTTTCATAAATCCGTACAAACGCAAACGTTTTGCGTCGGTATAGTGCGAAGTTTGTATAGGCTTGCGGCCGGGAGGTAATTCGTCAATGACAGAAGTATCCAAATCTCCGTATAGCGTCATTGCCAATGTACGTGGTATAGGCGTGGCGCTCATAACCAACACGTGTGGTGGGCTCGTATTTTTTTTGTGCATGGTTGCGCGCTGCGCAACGCCAAAACGATGCTGCTCGTCAATAACCACAAAACCTAAATTTTTAAATTGCACAGGGTCTTCCAGCAAAGCGTGCGTGCCTATAATGATATTTGTTTTTCCTTCAATTAAATTTTGAAAAATTTCTTTACGCGCTTTTGCTTTTACAGAGCCTGTAAGTAAAACACAGGTAAGATTTAATTTTGACGCAAGAGTAGAAATTGTTTTAAAATGCTGCTGCGATAAAATTTCGGTAGGGGCAAGCAGCGCGGCCTGATAACCATTGTCGATTGCCATAAGCATGCTCATAAAAGCCACAATGGTTTTTCCGCTTCCTACATCGCCCTGCAACAAACGGTTCATTTGTTTTCCGGTGCGCACGTCGGCACGAATTTCTTTCAGTACTCTTTTTTGTGCACCCGTTAATTCAAAAGGCAAATGTTCGTTGTAAAAAGAATTAAAATATTGTCCAACTTTCTCAAAAGTAAAACTCTGTGTACTTTGTTTTCTAAAATTTTTACTCTTTAAAAGTTTTAACTGTATGTAAAATAATTCTTCAAACTTTAAACGGTACTCCGCTTTTTTCAGCCACTCGGCGTTATCCGGAAAATGAATTTGCTTATAAGCCTGCTCTTTATTTACTAAATTATTTTTTGCAATTAATTGCGCCGGTAATGTTTCAGGAATTTTATTTGCTATTTGCGAGATTAAAGTTTCCTGCAATTTCATCAGGCCCTTGGTGTCAAGCCCTTTGCTTTTTAATTTTTCGGTACTCGGGTAAACCGGTTGCAGCGCCGAATTTAATTTCAAACTATCATCACTCGCTAAATCTACATCGGGGTGCGGAATATTAAATTTCCCTCTGTACTCGGCAGGTTTTCCTAAAACAACATATTCTGTATCCGGTTTAAATTTTCCTTCCAGCCATTTTGCGCCCTGAAACCAAATCAGTTCTATAATTCCGGTATCGTCTTTTAAATACGCTAAAAATCTTTTCTGAAATTTATCGCCAAGCAATTCGGTTTTAATGATTTTTCCTTTTAATTGTACATAGGGCAAATCTTCGGTAATGTCTTTTATTTTGTAAAATTTGCTGCGGTCAACATAACGAAAAGGGTAGAGTGTAAGCAAATCGTAATAGGTAAAAACGCCAAATTCTTTTTTCAGCAAATCGGCGCGCAGCGGGCCAACGCCTTTTAAATATTCTATTTGGGTTTCAAGAAAAGTGGCCATCCGCTGTAAAAATACAAAATGGAACGCTGATGACGCTGAAAGGGCAGATTAAATATGGTTTTTTTATTTAATGAAGCTGTGATTTATAATAATTCACTTCCAAAAAAATTAAATCATCGCTAACCATAAGCAATCGGCGTTATCCGCGTTCTATTAGCCGAAGATCTTCCCGGGGTTTAAAATGTTGTTGGGGTCGAAAACTTTTTTAATGTTACGCTGTATCTCCAATGATTTTTCAGTGAACATAAGTGGCATGTATTCCTGTTGTATGTATCCGATGCCATGCTCGCCACTAATAGTTCCGCCTAATTTTTTGCAGAGAAGAAAAATTTCGGCTATTGCTTTTTTAATGTGCTCGCCGTTCCACAACTCATCAGGCATATCGCCTTTTATCATGCGGGTGTGCAAATTACCATCGCCGGCGTGGCCGTAGCAAACGCTTTTAAAATTATAACGGGTGCCTATTTCTTTTATACCTTTTATTAATGCGGGAAGTTCGGCGCGCTGCACCACGGTATCTTGTTCTTTACTGATTGCCGTTGCTTTTACAGCTTCATTTATTTTTCTACGAAGTTTCCACAGCTCTGCTTTCTGCGCGGCGCTTTCTGCAAATAAAATTTCGGCAATATCAAATTTGCTAACTACGTTGCTAATGGCTTCCATGTCGCGCATTAAAATATCTACATCATTGCCATCCACCTCAATTAATAAATGGGCTTGTATATCGTCTTCTAATTTTATGGTTGAGTCCTTAACAAATTTGCAAACCCAGTCCAATGCATCACGCTCCATAAACTCCAATGCACTCGGCGTAAATCCGGCTCTAAAAATTTCACTCACAGCAGCACAAGCTTCTTCCGTTTTTCTGAAAGGAACAAGCATTAGCAAATTATGTTTGGGGTAGGGCAAAAGCTTGACAATTATTTTTGTTACAATTCCCAAGGTGCCCTCGCTGCCAACCATCAATTGCGTTAAATTATATCCGGTAGAGTTTTTTAAAGTATTTGCTCCGGTAAAAATAATTTCGCCGGTTGGTAATACAACTTCTAAATTCAAAATATAATCTTTCGTTACTCCGTACTTCACGCATTTTGGACCGCCGCTGTTCTCTGCAATATTTCCTCCCATAAAACAGCTTCCTTTGCTTGCGGGGTCGGGCGGGTAAAACAAACCTTTTTCAATAACAGCATTCTGAAAAACTTCATTGATAACTCCGGGCTCAACTGTGGCCTGCAAATTGCGTTCGTCAATCTGTAAAATTTTATTGAAGCGCTCAACCGATAAAATTATTCCGCCAAAAATCGGTAATGCGCCTCCGCTTAATCCTGTTCCCGCTGCGCGCGGCGTAACGGTAATTAATTCTTTATTGGCCAGTTTTAAAATTTCTGAAATTTCCTGCGGCGTGTGCGGCTTTACAACAACCTCGGGTAAAAAAAGTAAATCTTCGGTTTCATCGCGGCCGTAAGCGTTTAATTTTTCTGCGTCAGTAAAAACAAATTCGGTGCCAACAATTTTTTTGAGCGCCTCAACTATATCAGGAGTAATCTTCTTATACATAACAGTGCAAAGCAAATAATTGTTGCTTAATTCGCAGAATAAAAAGAAGTACAATTTACTAACATCCCTTCTTTGACGGGATTTTTCGACGATAGTACTTGTGGTTTAAAAATCTTGCTATATTTGAACCTCAACAAAAATTAAAGCTATATGTCTTTATTCAGAAAAAAATCTTTAGCATCACTTTTAGCCGCTGCCGAAGAAAAAGGGCTTAAAAAAACCTTAGGCGCTGGCGCATTAATAGCTTTAGGTATAGGTGCCATTATTGGAGCAGGTTTATTTGTACGTACTGCTGCTGCCTCTGCTGAGGCTGCCGGCCCCGCTGTAACTCTTTCATTTGTAGTAGCCGCTGTTGGTTGCTTATTTGCAGGTTTATGCTACGCCGAGTTTGCTGCCATGATTCCTATCGCAGGTAGCGCATACACCTACGCATACACTACCATGGGCGAGTTTGTTGCCTGGGTAATTGGTTGGGCATTAATTATGGAATACGCATTAGGCGCCGCAACCGTATCAATTGCATGGAGCGAATATTTAAATAATTTGTTAGGCGGTTCCATTCCCTATCAATGGTGCCATTCGCCATTTGAAACCTCTGCCGCGGGAGTGCAGGGTATGATGAACCTCCCTGCTTTATTTATTTTGCTGATGCTTTCCTTACTTTTAATTAAAGGCACTAAAGAATCTGCTTTCGTAAACTCTATCATTGTATTTATTAAAGTAGCCATTGTACTTGTATTTATTACATTAGGATGGGGCTTTATCAATCCTGCAAACCACACACCTTATATGATTCCCGAAGGAATTGTTGGCCACGAAGGAATTTTTAAATACGGCTGGGGCGGTATACTTGGTGGTGCGGGAATTGTGTTCTTTGCCTTTATAGGTTTCGATGCGGTTTCTACTGCAGCTCAGGAAGCAAAAAATCCAAAACGTGATATGCCAATCGGAATTTTGGGTTCTTTAGCTGTTTGTACAGTTTTATACATTTTATTTTCTTACGTATTAACCGGCCTTGTTAGCCGCGAAGAATTAGAACACGCAGGTAAAGAAGCATCTGTAGCCTACGCAATTAAAACGTATATGATTGGTTACGGTTGGTTAGGTACCGCAGTAAGTATTGCTATTCTTGCCGGATTCTCTTCTGTGATATTAGTAATGTTAATGGGACAGAGTCGTGTGTTTTACTCAATGGCAAACGACGGTCTATTGCCAAAAGTTTTTTCAGAATTGCATCCAAAATTTGGGACTCCGTATAAATCAAACATGATTCTTTTTGTGTTTGTAGGATTATTTGCCGCCTTTGTGCCGGGAAGTATCGCAGGAGATTTAACTTCTTTCGGAACCCTTTTTGCTTTTGTGATAGTTTGCGCCGGTATCTGGATTATGCGCCGGGCAGAACCAACCCTTACGAGGCCTTTTAAAACTCCTTTAGTGCCATTAGTTCCAATATTGGGTATTTTGATTTGTACCGGAATGATTATAGCTCTGGATACTTTTACCCTTAAAGCAGCAGGTTTATGGATGATTTTGGGTTTTGTGGTTTACTTCTTATACAGCAAGAAAAACTCAAAACTTAATAAATAAGCCACATTGGCAGAAAAATGTAATTGGACGAATATTTGATAAAGACCTATAAGAAAGTAGTAAATTTATAACTCAACAATTCAATAACTCAACAATTCAATAATTAGCAACATGGCAATAGAAATTAACGACGCAAACTTTGAGGAGCTTGTAAAAAAATCAACCATACCCGTATTAGTAGACTTTTGGGCAGAATGGTGTGGCCCTTGCCGCATGGTAGGCCCAATTGTTGAAGAAATCTCTAAAGAATTTGAAGGAAAGGCAATTGTGGGAAAAGTAAACGTAGATCATAATCCCAATATCTCAATGGAGTTTGGTATTCGCAATATTCCAACAATCCTGTTCTTTAAAAACGGACAGGTTGTTGATAAACAAGTAGGCGCGGTTCCAAAAGCGCAACTTGCTGCAAAGCTTACTGCACAACTTTAAATAAGAAGGCAGTCAGCAGTCAGCAGTCGGCAGTTTAATACTGCATACTGCCAACTGCATATCGGCTGTTAACTGGTATGCCCATCTTACATCCGCAATATATCCAAAAGTATTCTGCCCTTGAATTGTTGGCCAAGCAGGTGGTTGAAGGATTTATAACCGGTTTACACAAAAGTCCTTTTCACGGTTTTTCGGTTGAGTTTGCCGAGCATGGCATTTACAATCCGGGCGAAAGCACGCGGCATATCGATTGGAAATTATATGGCCGTAGCGATAAACTTTTTATTAAGCGCTACGAAGAAGAAACTAATTTACGCTGTCAGCTAGTAATAGATTGTTCTTCTTCGATGTATTATCCGGTGGATGAAAAAAAATCGCCGGCTGAGCAAAACAACAAAATTAATTTTGCGATTAAAAGCGCGGCGGCCATAACGGAGTTGCTGCTGAAACAACGCGATGCTGTTGGCATGAGCATTTTTTCCGATAAAATAAATTTTCACACACAGGCGCGCTCCAGTCATACGCATAAAAAAATTCTGTTCGATCAGCTCGAGCAATTAATGAAGCAGTATAAGCCCGAAACAAAAATCGGCACACTGGCGGGTTTGATGTTAGATCAGGTTGCAGAGATTACACACAAGCGCTCTCTGGTAATTGTTTTCAGTGATATGTTTGATGATAAAGAGAGCGAAGAAAAATTATTTTCGGCCCTGCAGCATTTAAAACATAAAAAACATGAAGTACTTTTATTTCACGTTAACGATAAAAAAAGCGAAATGGATTTTGATTTTGAAAACCGCCCTTATCATTTTATAGACATGGAGAGCGGCGAAGAAATAAAATTAAATCCTATTGAGGCAAAACAACATTATTTAGAAAAACTTAATTCGTACATCGGCGATTTAAAAACCAAATGCGGCCAGTTTAAAGTAGATTTTATTGAAGCGGATATTTCAGAAGGCTTTGATAAAATTCTTCATTCGTATCTTGTGAAGAGAGCTGCGATGCTGTAAAAAATTCTTATTTCACTTCAACAGCTTCTGCCTTCATCATAAACTCCATGGCTTTATTAACCATTTCGGTTGATCCTAAAACCAAAGGCGTGCGTTGATGCAATTCTTTAATATCTTTTTCCATGATGCGCATTTTGCCATCCGTAGCTTTTCCGCCCGCCTGTTCAATTATATAAGCTAAAGGATTGCACTCGTACAACAAACGTAATTTGCCTTTTGGCGATTTTGTGGTAGTAGGATAAATATAAATACCGCCCGTAATTAAATTACGGTGTATATCTGCCACGCCACTGCCAATATAACGCGAGGAATAAGGTCTGTTGGTGGCCTTGTCTTCTTCCTGGCAGTATTTAATGTATTTCTTAACGCCATCCGGAAAATGCAGGTAATTGCCTTCATTTACCGAATAAACCATTCCGTTTTTAGGCGTTTGCATATTTGGGTGCGATAAACAAAACTCGCCGATGCTTGGGTCAAGTGTAAAACCGTTAACCCCGCGCCCGGTAGTATAAACCATCATGCAGGATGAGCCATAAATAACATATCCGGCTGCAACCTGCTCGGTTCCACGCTGCATAAAATCCTCTAAAGTGCCCGGCCCGTTAAGGCTTGTACGGCGATAAATAGAGAAAATAGTGCCCACCGACACGTTTACATCAATATTTGAGGAGCCGTCTAAAGGGTCGATAGCCACAACATATTTGGCATTTTTTGATATTTCCGACTCAATCGGGATAAATTCTTCATTTTCTTCTGAGGCAATGGCGCAAACCTCGCCACCAGCCCTTAATGCTGCTATAAACTGCTCATTTGCAAATACATCCAATTTTTTTACCTTTTCGCCCTGTATATTTACTTCGCCTGTTTCGCCTAAAATTTCTACTAGTCCGGCCTTGTTAACCTCTCTGTTTACAATCTTAGAAGCTATGCCAATATCCCTCAAAAGCCTTGATAACTCGCCCTTTGCGAAGGGAAAATCGGTTTGTTTCTCAATAATAAACTGGCCCAATGTTTTAACTCTCATGCTCTGTGGATTAGAGAGCAAAAGTACGCAGGTTGTTTCACAAATAAAAGCCCACGAGCATATTTAAATTTAAGCCGAACTGACAGATTTCCAAGACTTAATTTTTTTATTTTTTTGTAGATGTAACATTTTTATTATTTTAGCAGTCGTTAATTTAACAAACAAAAATTATGATGAAGAAAATTACCTTCGTTTTGTTGATGGCAGCCTTTGTTTTCACAACCGGTTTTGCACAAAAAAACCCGTTAAAAGAAGCAGATAGAGCCTTTGGAGCAAAAGAGTTTTATACAGCAATTGACTGGTATAAAAAAGCTTATGGCCGTGAAAAGAAAGCTGAGAAAAAAGCAAAAATCCTTTACCGTACGGCTGAGTGCTACAGGCACATCAATCAGTTAAATGAAGCGGTAACCTTCTATTCAAAAGCAATTGCTGCTAAATACCCTGATCCAATGTCGTACTATTGGATAGGCGATATCAAAAAAGAACAAAAACTTTATAACGAGGCAATCACTGAGTTTGAAAAGTATAAGAAAGAAGTGCCGTCTGATAAACGCGCCGAGGACGAAATTAAATCCTGCGAGCTGGCACAAAAATGGGTTGATAATCCTACCCGCCACAAAATTGAGAACATGGCCCTGATTAATTCCAAGGCCGAAGATTTCTCTCCAACTTTTGCTGATAAAAAGAACTCTTCTCTTTATTTCACCTCTACCCGCGAAGGCTCAATGGGTGGTAAAACAGATGGTACTACTGGCGAAACATACTCTGATATATTTGAAACAAAATTAGATAAGAACGGAAAATGGAGCACGCCAATTCCTTTAGGCGAGCCGGTTAACTCTACTGCCAACGAAGGAACAGTTGATGTAGGTCGTAAATATGATTTTATGATTATTACCCGTTGCGGTGATGAAAAAAAGAAGCAACTTAAATGTCAGCTTTATACGATTAAAAAAACAGGTCCAAACTGGGGTACTCCCGAGTTAGTGCCTTTTGATATCGACAGTTTCCAGTTCCGTCACCCTTCTATGTCACCCGATGGAAGCATCCTTTACTTCTCTTCTAACATGCCGGGAGGTTTAGGTAAATACGACATCTGGAAAAGTGAGATGGACAGAAAAACTAAAAATTGGGGCCAGCCTACAAACTTAGGCAGCTCGGTTAATACTTCTTTCAACGAAGGATATCCTTACATCCATAACGACAGCAAAACATTATATTTCTCTTCAGACGGGCATTTAGGTATGGGCGGTCTTGATATTTATAAAATTGTTGGCGATAAAAGCGGCAGTTTTAGAGGCGAACCCGAAAACTTAAAATTCCCTATGAACTCTCCTTGGGATGATTTCGGAATTATTTATGATGGTACTAAAGACCGAGGCTATTTCTCTTCTAACCGCGAAGGTGGTAAAGGAAGTGATGATATCTGGTCTTTCTACTTACCACCATTGGTATTCAGCGTAAGTGGTCAGATTACTAATATGGATGATAAAACTATTATCCCTAATTGTCCTATCATCTTAAAGGGTTCGGACGGTACTTTAATCCAGACTACTTCTGATAAAGACGGTAATTACGAGATTGTTTTAAAACCTGAAGTTTCTTACGAAGATTACACACAAACAAACAAAGATCTTAAAACACCTACTGCACCTTTAGGGTTCTTAGCGTCTGACGATCGCGGTAAATTCAGCACAGTGGGTTTGATGGAATCAACTAAATTCAAAAAAGACTTCCAATTAAAGCCGGTTACTGCCGAGATTAAATTCCCTGCTGTACTTTATGCATTAGACCACGCAGATTTATTAATTGATGCTACCGGCAGTGCAAAAGGTAATGACACCGGGAAGCCACTTAACTCTGAAGATTCTCTTGGCTTCTTATTAAAAACACTTACCGATAATCCAACTATTATTATTGAGCTAAGCGCGCATACGGATAGCCGTGGTAGTGATAAACACAACGCAGATTTATCTCAGGCACGTGCCAAAACTTGTGTTGATTGGCTTATTTCTAAAGGCATTCCTGCTGAGCGTTTAACGGCAAAAGGATATGGCGAGAAGAAATTAAAAATCACGGATGCTCAAATTGCAAAAGCTAAAACCAAGCAAGAAAAAGAAGCTTTACACGCTATTAACCGTCGTACAGTATTCAAAATTCTTAGCTGGGATTATGTAGATCCTAAAGCGCCTAAAACAGATATTCCAAAATATCACCCTAAGGTTAGCGGCGAGGAAGATTCAGAAAAAATTCCTGACGCTCCCGGAGGAAACTAAGTAAAAACACATAATTTCTAAAGCCCCGCCTAATAGTGGGGCTTTTTTTTGTCCTTGCTGATCCTTAAAAACAACATTTAACCCTTGTTTTTTTTAAATTATGTATTATATTTGTTTAAACCTTCCAACACATGAAACAAACAAAATTCATTGTTTTGTTATTCCTTTTTTTTGGACTAACAATTCATCTGTCTGCGCAAACCAGTAAACAAACCTTAACTGCAGAAGAAAAAGAAAATCAGGAATTAGCGCGTAAATTTCAGCAGGGTATGCAAGCCCGCAGGATGGAACATCTTCAGAGTAAAACTACCATTGTGCAAAGTAACCGATACAATAATCGTGAGGCAGAAATCATGACCAAACTAAATACGGACGGCATTCCTTCCGATTTTCCGATTTACAAACCCGAGTATACTAATGAGCAATATACCATCCTCATAAATAAATGGTACGCTGCTAATCCTTCCTTGCTTAAAAAAGAAAACATTAACGAACAAAAATAAAAGCCATGAAAAAAATTACATCAACACTTGCAGTTGTTTTTTTACTTGGCCTTAACATGTTTGTTAAAGCGCAAGTCTGCCCTCCAACAATGCCGTTAATTGCCGGGGATACCGGTTATGTATATAGTGGAACAGGTACGACATTTAATAGTGGCGCTACTTATAATTGCAATGCTGCGCCATTTTATATTTGGGCTAACCAAACCTTGCCCATAATTACGTATACAAATGGTGTTAGTAATGTAGACACAGCAATTTTTACTCCTTGTATATCTACGGATTATAATTTTTACTGGACTACTTTACGTAACCGGGGTACTGAAACCTTTTATGAAGGCGGCAGTAATTTAGGTTGTGTTGGCCCTGGAGGTTGTTTTTTTCCAATAGGGGGAACTGTTTTGAGTCCATTTACAGTTAACGGTGCGAGTACGTGGGATGTTTTGTTAAGTTACTTAACCCCTACCCAGTCGCATGATTTTGTTTTTACCAAACCTGCAGGCGGTCCCTGGAATGGTCCGCCAACTGTAACACTCAGAGATTGTTGGAATAATGCTACGTTCCCTTCTGTCGTAGCCACGCCTGTTGCATGGCCAAGTGCAACAACAAGTTTTACGGCAACTACTGCGGCAAATACAAATATTGGTTTCTGTAGTTTTACATTAAATCCTTCTGTAGCAGGTGCTATTACTGATTTACAAATGGGATATGTTTATGTACGGCCTCGTTTATTACCAGCCGGCACTTATACTATGACTTATTTTTTCTCAGGTTCGCAATGTGCAGGAACTACCAGTCAGTTTGTTTTTACTATTAATAATCCCTATGTGCCAAATTGGACTGCGCCTGTAAATCTTTGCTCTACCAATGGCTGTGTAAGCCTTCCTCCAACTTTAAACGGAGGCAGCACCGCGGGAGGAACATGGAGTGGAACAGGCGTAGGAGGAACAACTTTTTGTCCTTCAACATCGGGTGGAGGTACTTTTCCTGTAACGTATTCAGTTGGTATTTCTCCAACCTGTCAGGCAACTCAAACACATAATATTATTGTTACGGCAACTCCAACTTTAAATATTACAGGTAACACAAGTATTTGCAGCGGCCAAAGCACTATACTTACCGGTTCGGGCGCAACCAATTATACTTGGATGCCGGGTTCTGTAAATACAAATACAATTTCGGCGGCACCTACAAGTGCCACTACTTATACTTTAACGGGCACCAACGGCGTTTGTTCGGCCGTGCAAACAGTTGCTTTTATTGTAACTGCAACCCCCACATTAAGTGTTGCCGGCGGAAATATTTGCTCGGGTCAAAGTATTGTTTTGACAAACACAGGAACTGCCGCAGGTAGTTATAACTGGTCGCCAAGCGGCGGTAGCGCATCTTCTGCAACAGTTAGTCCGGGAGGAACAACAACCTATACTTTATCCGGAACCAATGGCGCGTGTACAGGTACCACAACTGCACTTGTTAACGTAACACCAACTCCAACAATGAGCATAAGCGGAGCCGGTACAGTTTGTGGTGGAGGAAGCATTGTTTTAACAGGTGGTACGGCAACAAATTATACCTGGAGTCCAAGCGGTGGTAACGCGAGTACTGCAACGGTTACACCGGGCGGCACAACAACTTATACTTTAACGGGAGCTAACGCAGGTTGTACTTCAAGTGCAACAGCAGTTGTAAACGTAACGCCAAACCCAACAGTGGCAATTGCTTCTTCGGGTGGTACAACCATTTGTTCGGGACAAACAACAACATTAACAGCGAGCGGCGCTACCAATTATACCTGGAGCCCTAATGCGGGTGGTGGTAATTCTAATCCGGTTCCGGTTACACCAAATCCAACGGATACTTATACAGTAACGGGTGAAACCGGAGGCTGTACATCTACACAAGTAATTACTGTTAACGTAACCCCAACACCTACTGTAACGGCTCTTGCCACCAGCGGAACTTTATGTGCGGGACAAAGTACAAGTATTACTGCGTCGGGCGCAACTAATTATACATGGATGCCGGGTGGTTCTAATGCGAATCCATTACCTGTTACACCGGGATCGACAACTATTTATACTGTAACCGGAGATAATTCAGGATGTACCTCAACACAAACTGTTGCGGTAAATGTTAATCCATTACCAACAATTGGATTAAGCGCGGCTCCTCCATCGTTATGTACAGGACAAACAACTGTGATTACAGCAAGCGGTGCAAATACCTATACCTGGAGTGCAAACGCCGGTGGTGGTACTGTAACAACGGTTACAATTACTCCTGCTGCAACCGATACGTATACAATAACTGCAACCGATGTTAACGGTTGTGTAAATACAAATACAATTACTGTTGCAGTAGGTTCGGGTGCAACCATTGGTATTGCTGCAGCTACAAATACTGTTTGCTCGGGCCAAAGTGTAGTCCTTAATGGTAGCGGTGCAACAAATTATACATGGACACCGGGTAATATGACAACTACAAGTGTAACCGTTACTCCGGGTGGAAATACAACGTATACCTTAGTTGGTAGTAACGGTGGATGTAGCGGAACACAAACTATTTCAATTGGAGTTACGGCAACGCCAACAACAACACCAACCGCTTCTGTGCCGTCAATTTGTTCGGGGCAAAGCACGGTGCTTACTGCTGCAGGCGCAACTAATTATACCTGGATGCCGGGTGGTTCAAATGCAAGTACGGTTACTGTTACTCCGGGTTCAACAACAACTTACACTTTAATTGGCGAATCAAACGGATGTACAAATACAAATGCTAACTCAATAGTTACTATAAACGTAACACCAACACCAACTGTTACTGCCAGTGCTTCAACAGCTACACTTTGTTCCGGATCAAGTTCGGTATTAACCGGTGGCGGGGCAACAAATTACACCTGGACGCCGGGTAATATGACTGCCGGAACTGTTACAGTTACTCCGGGCGCAAACACCACTTATACTTTAGCAGGCGCTAATGGTACGTGTACATCTACACAAACAGTAAGTATTGGAGTAACGGCTTCACCAACGGTAAGCGCTACTGCATCATCGGGCGGAGTAATTTGTTCGGGACAAGCAGGCGGCGCAGTATTAACCGGAAGTGGGGCTACTACATATACTTGGAGTGCCAACGCGGGTGGTGTTACTGCCAGCACGGCTACGGTTAATCCAACAACAACAACAATTTATACGGTAACCGGTACAACCGGTGGTTGCACAAATACAGCGCAGGTTTCTGTAACTGTAAATGCAACACCAACACTTGCGGTTACTGCTTCGTCGGGTACAATTTGTGCAGGACAAAGTACAACACTTAATGCCGGCGGTGCAACAAATTATACCTGGATGCCCGGCGGATCAACTGCTGCAAATACACCTGTTACTCCGGTTGCCAATACAACGTATACTTTAACCGGTGCAAATGGCGGATGTACTGCCACGCAAACAGTTGCTGTGGTTGTTAATCCAAACCCAACTTTAGGTAATAGTTCAAGTTTAGATAGTGCAAAATGCGGTGCATCAAATGGCGGCGTAACAGGTATTACTGTAACAGGTGGTACGCCGGGTTATACTTACCAATGGTCTAACGGCTCAACAAACGATTCATTAATAAATGTGGCGGCCGGTACTTATACTGTAGTTGTTACTGATGCTAATGGTTGCGTTGCAAATGGCGCCTCGGGAGTATTTATTGTTCCCGGTTCACCGGCTGTTGTAGCTGCAATTACACCTGCGGTATCTCAAGGTCCTGCGCCTTTAAATGTAACCTTCGGAAATAATACGGTAGGTGCAACTGGTTATACATGGGTATTTGGAAACGGTACAGGTTCTTCTGTTCAATTACCTCCTGCGGTAACTTATTCGGTCGCGGGTATTTATACAGTAACCATGCTTGCCAGCAATGGCGGGTGTTGGGATACTGCTACGGCAATTGTAATCATAGACCAGCCTACGGTTATTGTAATACCTAATATATTCTCGCCAAACGGAGATGGTATCAATGATGATTTCTTTATTTACAATACAGGTTTAAGCACTTTAAACGTAGATATATTTAATCGTTGGGGTCAAAGGATGTTTACGCTAAACGCACCTCAATCGGTTTGGGATGGTAAAACACCTAATGGCAGTCAGGCTTCAGAAGGAACCTATTACTATATTTTATCGGCTGTTGGAACGGATGGTAAAACATACGCTAAGCAGGGCGCCGTTACTTTGGTTAAGTAAAAACGTCTTAAAATTAGAAACTACCCCGTTTCGGCATAGCCGGAACGGGTTTTTTTTGCGAGGTATAAAAAAATTTTAGCAGTAAATAAAAAATTTGTACTTTAGACTGGTGCTAAATTAATTTTTGGCAGTAAAAAATCAGGAATAATAAAGAGTCTTGTAAATTTGTTAAAAAATAAAAAAATGAATAAAGTAGTATTATCGTTTTGTGTTGCTGTATTGAGTTTTGTTGCTTTCGGGCAAAATGACCCTACTGCAAAAAAGAATTTTACTTCAGGGCCGGCGGGCATGTCAGGTAAAGAGTATAATTATGTTTCTTTTATGGCTCCTGCAAAAAAAGAAGTAATCGAAGAACTTTCAAAAAGAACTTCAGACAAATTAAAAAATCACCCGGAGTATGGTGTGCTTCCATACAACGCTCCATCAGAAAATTGCTACGAAATTTTAGCTGACCGTACAGCAACCACACGTCATTATCTTAAAAAAGGAACAAACGGTAGCGGGTTTTATAATCAGGCAGGAGCGGGTCCCATAAATTATCAGGATAACAACGGAAACTGGAGAGCGATTGATCCGCGTATGTTTCCTACTGATAATGCGAATGTGTTTGAAGCAGCCAATCAACTTTCTCCTACACGCATCGACCTAACAAAAAATGAAGTTTCTATAAATAACAGAAACAATGTGCTTTCGTTTAACCGCAATTTAAAATTATATCATCAAACAGAAGAAGGAACAAAACTTGTTGCAAGTGCAGATTGGAGCCAAGCAACAGTTGGTAACGATGGCGCCCGTGTTAAAAATATTTTTCCGGGAATTAATTTGGAGGTGTATGCTATCAATGGAGGTTTGAAAAGTAGTTTTATTATCAGCAGCCCGCTTTCTTATCAGGAAGGTTACCTGTTAATTGAAGATGAAATGAAATTGCCTGCAGGAACTGCTTTAACCACCCGTTTGGCTACCAAAAAAAATATGGGATATGAAGGTATGATTACCGTTAGCGATTTAATAACCGGTAATACACTTTATGAAATTGGCGCGGCGGTTGGGTATGATAATTCAGACCATCGTATTAATCCTACCGAGAAATTCGCTTATCGCATCAGCGGAAACAATCTTTCTATTGCTGTGCCAGTAAAATGGATGAACACTCCCGGTTTTTCGTATCCATTAGTAATTGACCCGCTTGTTACCAGTTCAAATACACTATTGCAAGGTTCCATCGCAGGTTCGGGTGGTAACGGAAGCGGTACTTTTAACCCGGCAACAGCTTGTCCGTATACATTGGTGGTACCAACACCCGCAAACTGTACCATTACAGATGTAAAATTTGCGTTTGATTATGTAGCGCAAAACGGAGCTGTAAAAAGCGAAGGAGCTATTGATTTTTTGTATGGAATTTGTCGCAGCCCCAGTACTTCTACTTTTTACTGGTTTTGCAATCAGGCTACGGCTGGACAATGTACAACAGGTGTTGCCGGTATATCTATGTACACCGATATTCAATCTTGTATTCCTGCTCCTCAGTGCGCTCCGTACAACATGAGTTTTACTATGCGTTTTTACGATAGATTTGGTGGCGCTTGCTCAAACACTTTCATTGCTGCTAACTCAAACTGGACTATGTTTGTAGAGGGCCACACGCTTGAGTTTGCAAACCCCGGTACACCGTTTACAGTTTCAGCAAATACAGTTTGTTTCGGGCAGAATATCAACGCTACTTTTAACGGAGGTTTGTATGGTGTTCCGGCTTATTCAGTAAACTGGAGTTTTAGTCCTACGGGTATTCCTTCAGTAGGATCGGGAAATAATCCAACAATAACTTTTCCTGCGCCCGGTGCTTATACTTTATATTGTATTGTTACTGATGCTTGCGGATTAACTCAATCCGCCAATACAGCAATAACCGTTAATCCTTTACCAACAGTAACTGCAACGCCTGCTGCAAATCCAATTTGTTTGGGTCAAAATACGGTACTTACGGCAAGTGGCGCAACAACTTATGTTTGGAGCGCAAATGCCGGCGGCGGTGGTGGAACTACAGCTACTGTAACACCACCTTTAGGAACAACAGTTTATACTGTAACAGGTACAGCTGCCGGTTGTTCTAATACCGCAACTGTTTCTGTAACTGTAAACCCAATACCTGTTGTAACGGCGGTTGCATCGCCGGTAACAATTTGCGCAGGGCAAACCGCCACGCTTACAGCGGGCGGCGCAACAACTTATACTTGGAGTGCAAATGCCGGTGGCGTTATTGCACCAACAGCAAGCGTTGCTCCTGTAGTTACAGATACTTACACAGTAACAGGTGATGCTTTAGGATGTACTGCAACGCAAACTGTAACGGTTGTTGTAAATCCTCCTCCAACACTTACGCTTACTCCAAGCGCCGCAACAATTTGCGCGGGCGCTGCAGCTACCTGTACAGTAACGGGCGCTACAACGTATACCTGGATGCCGGGTAATATAAATGCACCTACTATTTCTGTTACTCCCGCAAATACTACAACCTATGTTGTAACAGGCGATAATGCAGGATGTACTTCTACCGGAACTTTTGTGGTTACTGTTACACCACTTCCAACATTAACAGTTACTGCAGCACCTGCAAGTATTTGCACGGGCGGCACAACAACATTAACTGCAAGCGGTGCTGCAACATATACATGGAGCGCTAACTCGGGCGGAGGAAATGCAAATCCCATTACTGTTTCTCCGGGTTCTACAACTTCTTATACGCTTGCAGGTACGCAGGCAGGATGTTCAGATTCAATAGTTGTTTCTGTAACTGTTGGTACGCAACCAACAGTGTCTGCAATAGCAACAAACACAACTATCTGTTCGTCGCAAAGCACAACGCTTACAGCAAGCGGTGCAACAAATTATACTTGGAGCCCGGGCGGAAGTGCAAATCCAATAACCGTTTCTCCCAACACAACAACAACATATACATTAATTGGTGATAACGGCGGATGCTCGGATACAACTACGGTTACCGTAAATGTAAATCCAACGCCTACTGTTACTGCGGTTGCAAATCCAACAGCTATTTGTTCGGGACAAACCTCAACACTTACAGCAAGCGGTGCAGCAACTTATACATGGAGTGCAAATGCAGGCGGCGCTATTGCGGCAACAACAACTGTTTCGCCTAACAATACAACAACATATACTGTAACAGGTGATGCTTTAGGATGTACTGTAACGCAAACTGTAACAGTAACCGTAACACCAACACCTACTGTAATTATTATATCGCCAAGTCCAACAGTTTGTTCGGGCCAAACGCTACCAATAATTGCAGGCGGTGCAACAACTTATACCTGGAGTGCAAACGCAGGTGGTGTAACAACGCAATCAACAACAGTTACTCCGGTTACAAATCCAACTATATATACAGTAACAGGTGCTAACGGAACTTGTACGGGCACAGCAACAATAAGTATTGGCGTTACTGCAACACCTACCGTAACTGCTTCGGCTAATCCTGCCGCACTTTGTGCAGGACAAAGTTCTACGCTTACTGTATCGGGTGCAACAACTTATACGTGGAGTGCAAATGCAGGTAGTGTATCAAGTACAACTGTAGCAGTTACTCCTGCTGCAACTACGGTATATAATGTTACGGGCGAGAATGCAGGTTGCACAACATTGCAATCGGTTACAGTAACGGTAAATCCAATTCCAACTTTAGCAGCTATATCAAGTCAAACAGTTTGTAGCGGCAATAATGTTAACTCTATAAACTTTACAGCAAGCGCGGGTGCTGTTGTGGGATGGACAAATACCAATATCAACATTGGTGTTGCTGCCAGCGGAACTACAAATATTTCGGGCTATCAGGCGCCTGTTGTTACTACACAACAAATTGGTGTTATTACTGCAATACCTGCCGATCCTATAACAGGTTGTGTGGGCGCATCGCAAACATTTACCATTGTAATTAATCCAAAACCTGTTGTTACGGGGCCTCCTTTAATTGACAGCGCTTTTTGTGGAATTCCAACCGGAGATATTAAAAACTTAGTGGTATCAGGCGGTACGCCAAACTATGCTTACCAATGGTATATGGGTAGTGTTGTGGTGCCGGGTGCTGCGGGAACATCGCTTAATTTAAACGGTATGCCTGCGGGTACTTATAGTTTTGTTGTAACTGATGCTAACATGTGTACGGCAACTGCAGGGCTGTTTGTTATTGGTGGCACGCCTGCGGTTGTGGCTTCGTTTACTGCAAATCCAATAAGTGGTACGGCTCCGTTAAACGTAACGTTTAATAATAACTCAACAGGTGCTATTACTTATAATTGGAATTTGGGTAACGGGTCAACGCCAACAACACAAAATCCAAATACAATTTATACAAGTGGCGGTACATATACGGTAGTGCTTATTGCGCACAACGGAACTTGCCAAAGCACAGATACACTTACTATACATGTAGACCAGTCAATATCTATTGTCGTTCCAAATATTTTCTCGCCAAATGGTGATGGTATAAATGATGACTTTGGTTTTATTACCTCGGGTATAAGTTCGCTTAGCTGCGATATTTTTAATCGTTGGGGACAAAAAATAAAAACACTTAGCAGTCCTACCGATAAGTGGGATGGTAAATTAGATAATGGCAATACGGCCAGCGAGGGAACTTATTTTTATGTAGTTGTTGCATCAAGTTACGATAGCAAACCGCATAACTCACAGGGTAGTTTAACTATCGTGAAGTAATTTTTTAAAATAATTGAGCCCTTCCTTTTAATTAAGGAGGGGCTTTTTGTTTTAAGGGGCATACGTAAAGATCTTTCGGAAACACATATAATAAATTAAAAATCAACTACTTAAATAAAATTTTAACAAAAACACTTTGCTAATAAATTTAGCAAAATAAAAAATATGTTGATAAGTTTCTTATCGTTACGTAAAAAAGACTTAGCTTTGTTTTAAATTTGTATAACAAAACACGTAACAACATAAATTATATATATCATGGCAAAGAAAAACACAGAGGCTGCCGAAAACAAAGTCAGCAGCGAAAAAATGAAAGCACTACAACTTACTTTAGATAAGTTAGAAAAAACATATGGCAAAGGCGCCGTAATGAAATTGGGCGATACAGCTATTGAACCCATAGAAGTTATAAGCACGGGCTCTATAGGATTAGACATAGCACTTGGCGTAGGCGGTTTACCAAAAGGAAGAGTAGTTGAAATTTACGGTCCGGAGTCGTCGGGTAAAACAACTTTAGCTATACATGCAATTGCAAGTGTGCAACGTACCGGTGGTATTGCAGCGTTTATTGATGCAGAGCACGCCTTTGATCGTTTTTATGCAGAAAAGTTGGGTGTAGATACATCCAGTCTTTTAATATCGCAGCCGGATAATGGCGAGCAGGCATTAGAGATTGCTGATAATTTAATAAGCTCTGGCGCTATTGATTTAATTGTGATAGATTCTGTTGCGGCACTTACGCCTAAGGCAGAGATTGAAGGAGAGATGGGCGAAAGCAAAATGGGCTTGCAGGCACGATTAATGAGCCAGGCATTGCGTAAACTTACGGGTACTATTAATCGCACCGGTTGCTGCTGTATATTTATAAATCAGTTGCGCGAAAAGATTGGTGTTATGTTTGGTAACCCCGAAACAACAACGGGTGGTAACGCTTTAAAGTTTTATGCTTCTGTGCGTTTGGATATTCGCCGTATCGGGCAAATTAAAGATGGCGATAGTGTAGTTGGTAACCGCGCCCGCGTTAAGGTTATTAAAAATAAAGTTGCTCCACCGTTCCGTATGGCCGAGTTTGATATTATTTTCGGAGAGGGAATAAGCAAAGTGGGCGAGATGGTTGATTTGGGCGTTGAGCTGAATGTAATTAAGAAGAGTGGCTCTTGGTTTTCTTACGAGGACACTAAGTTGGGGCAGGGCCGCGACAGCGTTAAGCAATTGTTTATTGATAATCCGGAGTTAGCGGGCGAGATTGAATACCGCATCAAAGAAAGTTTGGCGGGCAACGCTCCGGTATCTGTTCCGGTGGATTAAATTCTTAACCATATTATTGAATTTTGAGTATGTGAAAGCTCCTCCCTGCAAGGGAGGGGCTTTTTTTTGGCCTCGGTAATTAAAAAGTATAAAAATAAATTTTGAAATAGTTGCCTAAATAGTTAACTTTGTTATGAAATCAGAGAGAAGAATAATTCCTTATAAAAAGTATTTTTGGCATTTTTATAATGAACAAACAGAAACCGCAAAGGAAAAAATAGATTGGGTACTACAACTCATAAAAGTAACTCAGCGCGTTCCGAAAAAATATTTCGACCATATGACGGGTACAAAAGGTTTGTACGAAATAAGGGTGGAGGTTGGAAGTAATATATTTAGAATATTTTCTTTCTTCGACAAAGGAAATTTAATAATACTGACTAATGGGTTTCAAAAGAAAACTCAGAAAACACCAAAGAACGAAATTGAAAGAGCAATTAAAATAATGGAGGAGTATAAAAATGAAAAAGAAGAATAAAAATAGTATCGAATGGGGAGATTTTATCGATCAAAAATACGGCAAACGTGGTACCCCAAAACGCGAAAGGTGGCAACAAGGTTTTGAAAATTTCAGGTTGGGCGTAATGCTTGAAGAAGCCCGAACTAAATTAGGTATGACCCAGGAAGAGCTGGCCAATAAATGCGGCACCAATAAATCGTATATTTCGCGTATAGAAAACGATGCTTCTGACATACGCCTCTCTACTTTAAGGAAAATTATACATAACGGCTTGGGTGGCACCCTTAAACTAACTTTGCAGCTTTAAAACAATAATATTTTTCCCGTCAACAACGAAAAAATCAACCGCAAAATAAATTTTAAGAAGAGTAGCCTCAAGAATCGAAAAGTAAATCTAGGTTGCAAATATTTTTTTACTAAAACCTCACATGCCTAATCTCCTCCATCTTTTCAAGCATCGCTCTGGCACGCGCCGCGGCGGAGGGTAGAGTGGGAATTTTTTTTAATCCGCCAGTACGCCAAATTTTCCAGCCTCGTAATCTTCAAAGGCCTGTATAATTTCTTCTTTAGTATTCATCACAAACGGACCATGAGAAGCAATGGGTTCGTTAATGGGCTCGCCGCTTAATACCAAAACTATTGCATCTTCGCTTGCTTCAATGGTAAATGCTTCTCCGTCGTTTTTAAACAACACAAAATTATTGTAAGCAACATTTGTATCGCGGTTTACTTTTACACTTCCTTCAATAATTACTAAAGCTGTATTATAGTTTTGCGGAAAATTAAATTCTGCCTTCGCGCCTTTATGTAACTTAGCATTCAGTAAATTTACAGGAGTAAAAGTGCTTGCAGCTCCTTTCACATCTTTATAATTTCCGGCAATCACTTCAATAACGCCGCCATTATCAGGTAAATTATATTTACTCATTTTTGCATTCGCTATCTCCTGGTATTTAGGTTTGCTCATTTTAAATTTAGCAGGCAAATTAACCCACAACTGCACCATCTGAAAATCGCCACCCTTTTTACTGAATTCTGTTTCGTGATATTCTTTATGCAAAATACCGCTGGCAGCAGTCATCCACTGCACATCGCCCTCACTAATAACTCCGCTATTACCCGCACTGTCATGATGCGCAACTTTTCCTTTGTAAGAAATGGTTACTGTTTCAAAACCTCTGTGCGGGTGCACGCCTACGCCACGCGGCGTATCACTGGGCTCAAAATAAAATTTAGCGCCGTAGTCCATCATAATAAACGGACTCATACGCTGCATACTTAACCCGTATGCGCCGGGAATAAAATTGTGTACACGGAAACCATCGCCCACAAAATGATGTGGCGGCGGAGGTATTACTTTTTCGATATTTTTTGTTTTCATAAAATGGTATTCTTTATTTGTACAGTAAAGGTACAAGCACACCACCCCAAAACTGCTTGAAGTACAACAAGAAAAAATCTTATTTTAGTTTATCTAACATCTCATTGGTTAAGGCCTCCGAGTAAACCCCGTAGCCATTTACCAAAACACCTTTCACTTTTTGGTCTTCAGAAGAAATGGCGTACAACACCGACTGATCAGCAGGGTCTTCATTCACATCAAAACGAAAAGATTTATCTATGTGAAATTCGTTATGCGCAAATTTGTGAACGCTGTCTTTGCAAACAATGCAGTTTTGTTTCAGATTAAAATCAACCGTATAACCTTGTTGCCTTAAAGCGTTAATGGCTTCGCTAAGCGTTTCGTAATTTTCCATGACAAAGATTTATTTTACCTGCGTAGTATCTTTTATGCCTTGCTTCTCGTTTAAAATAAGTTGCACATCGGCATAAATGATTTTTAGTTTTTGCGGGTTTTGCGAGTAATATTTAAAACTGCTTAAAAAACGTTCGTTGTTTATTTTATGTTCTTTAAGCACATTTATTTTTCGTAAAGTATCGTTAAACTCGGCAAGCGGCTGGCCTGTAAGCGCGGCTTCAGAAAGCGTAAGGTCGGTTATTACCGAAGCCATTTCTTTCTCATCAATTAAATCATTAGGAGGTGGGTTTTCCTGCTTGGGAGCACAGGAAAAAA
The DNA here is from genome assembly GCA_038214655.1 of Bacteroidia bacterium. Taxonomy (GTDB): domain Bacteria; phylum Bacteroidota; class Bacteroidia; order B-17B0; family Aurantibacillaceae; genus PALSA-968. The sequence goes on from JBBQRR010000016.1 coordinate 56,204, forward strand.
GTACGAGGTACGAGGTAAGAAGTACGAGATAAGAAAAAAGTAAATTCGCACTTCGAATCTTGTACCTTTTAATTCCCATTAAATAAAGGTTTACGTTTTTCTAAAAATGCTTTCACGCCTTCTTTAAAATCTTTGGTGCCAAACATTTTTCCGAATTCTTCAATCTCAACATCAAATCCGTTTACATGTGCATTGTAGCCTGCGTTAATTACTTTAATAGCAGTTTTAACAGCAACTGGCGAGCGCAAAGCAATTTTGCTTGCAATCTCTTTACACTTATTTAAAAGTTCTTCTTGTGTTACCACATAATTTACCAATCCCCATTTATAAGCATCGGGTGCATTAAGCATATCTGCGGTAACAATCATTTCAAATGCTTTTCCTTTTCCAACTAATTGCGCCAAACGTTGCGTTCCGCCATAACCCGGTATAACTCCCAAAGAAGTTTCGGGTAACCCCATTTTTGCATTATCGCTTGCAACACGTATGTGGCAACACATAGCTAATTCTAAACCTCCGCCCAATGCAAAACCATTTACGGCTGCAATAACGGGTTTAGAATAATTTTCAATAAAATTAAATATTTTAAAATGCCCGGTAGCGGCTAATTGTTTTCCTTGTGCAACACTAAAGTTTGCAAACTCTGCAATATCAGCGCCCGCCACAAAAGATTTAGTACCCGAACCTGTAATAATAATGCTGCAAATTTCGGGATGATTTTCGGCCTCCATTAAAGTTTCGTGCAATTCCTCAATGGTTTTTGCATTAAGCGCGTTTAATTTTTCGGGGCGGTTAATGGTAATAATCATCACCTTGTCAGTAACCTCGGTCAATATGTTTTGCAATGTCATAGTAAGCATTTGTATATCGTTTTAGATGCAGCGAATATAACGGTATTAATAGGAGCGTAGTATGAAGTTATGCAATGTTTTTTAACAAGCTTCTATCTTATTCACTCTGTCGGCATGCCTGCCACCCTCAAAAACTGCCGATAAAAACGCATCTGCACAGGCTGAAGCCGTTTTTAGGTCGATGAAACGCGCAGGGAGCGCAATTATGTTGGCATTATTATGTTGCCTTGCTAAAGCGGCAATTTCAGGCATCCAGCATAGGGCCGATCGAATTCCTTTGTGTTTGTTGGCTGTAATGTTAATTCCGTTTCCACTGCCGCACATTAAAATGCCTAATGAATTAGCATCCGCTAAAACTGCTTCGGCAACTTTATGTGCGTGGTCGGGATAATCGGCACGCTCTAAACTATAGCAACCATGATCGGTTACATCGTGGCCTTTTTCTATTAAATATTTTTTTAGCGGTTCCTTTAATTCAAATCCGGCGTGATCGCAACCAATGTGTAATTTCATTTTTCTAATTTTAATTAGTGTATTATTATTTTAACGTTCTGCAGCTAAAATTTTCGCGGTGAATTGGAACCGCAAACAAATCCGCTACCGAAATGTTGAATAAAGATACAAAAGTTTGCAAGCGGAGGCAAACAAAAAAACGGTCGGACGAATGTGCCTCAAAAATAATTGCCTAAGCACTTGAAAGTCCACCGCGTAAATTTTAGGTGTTGTTAGCGCCCGCTTTTTTTAATCCAAATTTCACCGCCTTTATTCATGTATGCAGTCAAGCCGTCTTTATCCGTCCAATAAACACGTTCAATATTTGTCGAGTCCGTCACCCTTTCTGGATAAGCATGATTTACAATATAGTAGTTTGTCATTTGCTTGCCGTTTAAAACTATTGTATCTGTGTGAAAGTCGCCAATAATAGTGTCATACCGGGAGCAGAAGTCCTTGAAGCTAATACTGTACTCAGTTTTTTTGGCAAGGGGATATTTTGTAATCCAAAATAGAGATTGATAGTCAATGCGTGTCGGTTTTCCTTCTTCTTGTGTCTTTCCGTACCACTTGTCTGTCGGCAAGTGTTTTATTCTTATCCATTTTCCATTGATAGGTCTTGGACCCAAGAAGCCTCCGCAATTTTTATGCTGCTCGCTGTCGTAGTTTAAAATTAAAATTGTGTCGATATTGTGGTTAGTGCTTTCGTAGTAGATTGTATCCCCAAGTTTAAATGACGAAAAATGTTTAAGGTCGTTTGTGTTAAACTCAAAATCTTCTTTGTCGTAAGAGCAACAACCTGAAATTAAAAGTGTCAGTATAATTATTATTTGTCGTGTCATTTAAAAAAGTTGGCGCTAACTACGGATTAGTACAAGTATACGGATAGTTTATTCTTTTGTATTTAGTTTTTACTAAGCGAAATGCCATCCGTATATCAATACGACTGTTATCCGTAATCTGCAGTTAATTCTTCAATTCAAAATCATCTGTATCCAATCCCACCGGAAATTTTTTTCTTAAGGCTTGCAAAAATTCGTAATCAAGTGTAATTGTTTCCACACTTTCCTGATGTGCTTTTGTCTTGCTGATAATTTCACCTAATGGATTAATTACCATACTATCGCCCGCGTGCATAATAATACTTCCGTCGGCACCAATACGATTAACTGCCACAACATAACATTGATTTTCTATAGCGCGTGCAATGAGTAATTGTTTCCAGGCATAATTGCGCGCTTCGGGCCAGTTGGCAACGCAAATTAAAACATCGTAATCGGCAACTAACTCATCTTTATTTTTTTTCCAGCTGTTTCTGCTCCAAACCGGAAAACGTATATCATAACAAACAATCGGCGAAATTTTCCAGCCCTTAACGTTTACAATAATTTTTTCTTTGCCTGCTTCGTAATGCCGGTCTTCATTGCCCATTCTAAATAAATGGCGCTTGTTGTAAGTTTGGTATTTCCCGCTTGCATCAACAAAATATAAACGGTTATAGTATTTTGTATTTTCTTCCACACAAATACTGCCTGTAATATGCGTATTTAATTCTTTGGCTTTTTGTTTCATCCACAGCAAACCTTTTCCTTCATGCTTCTCGGCATTCTTCTCGGGCTTCATAGTAAAGCCGGTGGTAAACATTTCGGGAAGCACAATAACATCGGTATCGCCCGTTTTTTCCTTCTTTAACAAAGAGTCAAAGTTTTTAAGGTTGGCATCGGGGTTTTCCCAGGCCAAAGGGCACTGTACAAGGGTAATTTTAAGGTTTTCCATCGTATTTACGGTTCAAATATACTTTTTTAGGGCATACTATTTGCATGTAATATTTTTAATACTTTTACCCTATGTTTAAACGCTTATTTTTAGCTTTCTCCATAACTCTGTGCTTTACCGCTAATGCTCAGCAAAAGGTATCGCAACCCGATTTAAAGGCAGAATATGAAGTGCCTGCCGATTGGACCGTGCAACAATATTTTAAAGACAATTGGGATAAACCCGCCGGCAGCAGCATTTGTCATTGCGCCTTATCGGTAAATATTTTAAAAGTTCCTAACGGAGCCGGAGATTTTGATTATTTGCACATGGTAGTTTATCCGAGTGATAAAAAAGGTATTGCCGACCCTCAGCGCGGATATGTTTGGCAATATAAAATTACACACCCTGATGGAGGCGACTCAGTAAAAACGCCCAATTTGCAATGGATACATTATTCCGGTAAACTTGTTTATACAGGCGAGCACCGCTTTAAGGAGCACATGGTTTGGGTTTATCAAACACACAAAGACAAAACGTATTATACCGTTTATTTTTGGGCCAAGCCAAGTATACTCACCCAATACAAAGGGGTTATCGAAAAAACAATTCAGGGCTTTAAAGCCCTAAAATAAAGCTTGTTTTAAAATTTAAATTTAATTCCTGCATTACCCGAAAAATACGCGGGACTAAATGTGGTGCCGCTTGTAGCTGACATATTGGTGAGGCCGTAACGATACGAAGGTACGAGCGTTAAGTATAATTTTTTGCCCAAGCGTATATCGCAACCCAAACTGAACAGCATACTTATATTAAATTTATTTACGGTGATGTTGTTGTAGCTAACATCGTTATTAAAATTTTCTTTAATGATGGTTAACTTGGTTTGTTGCGAGATAACATAAGAGGTGTTTACTCCTACACCTGCAAACAAACTGAATTTGGTTTTGTTTAAGAAATGAAAATTAGCCTCGAGCGGAATGCTAAGTACATTTAGTTTTGAAGTGTAAGTATATTTTGCGAAGAAAGTATCAAAGGGTACTGCCACATTAAAGCCATCTAACATGGTTCTCATCCGCACTGGCATCGCTCCGTGCGAAGAATAAAAAATGTAATCAGTGGTTTGATTTTTATTAAACTGAAAATAGGCGGGATTGCCTTGGCTGATGGAAAGCTGATTGTAATTTACACCTGCTGAAAAAGAAAATTTTTGAAAGGGCTTGAATTGTAATTTAGCTTCTATGTTAACTGTTGATGTTTGACTTTCGTTGGCCGGAGTAATTACACTGCTTTGTACATTTTGCGCAAAAATATTGGGCCCTGCTAAAAGCAAAATAGCCCACTCGGGCGTAAACGAAGCCGGATAAACATCGGCTACAGTTGTTTTGGCCGAATCAACAACTTCGGTTTTTTTAGGAAGGCTGTCGGGTTTGATTTCATTAGTAACAATTGTTTGTGCAACCGAATCTGTTTTTGTTGCGCCCGCTGTATTTGTATTTTGATTTTCGAGGGGAGAAGTTTTTACTTCATCCGTTTTTGTTTCGGGTACACTTGCCGTATTTGTATTTTTATTTTCTGCCGGTGGAATGACCGCAGTGCTATTGCTGTTGTTACCTGTTGGGATGTTTGTATATACAACAGCAGGCGTAGTAGTATTACTTTCGGTTTTTGCCGGCGTTGAATTTACACTAATTGCGTTTGTATTGGCGGGCTCAGTTGTTTTTATAGCGTTATTTTCTGTAGGAATTTTTACGGTTTTTGTTTCGGGAGTATTTTTTATTGCGGCAACAGCGATTGCATTGTTTTGTGTGGGCTCGGAAACAATTTTAGTTTTGGCTACCGGAATATTTGCCGCAACATAACTTGCAAGCTCCGTTTCAATCACGCCTTCATTTTTTACAATGGCGCTTTCACCCATTGGCTGAAAATTCTTTTTTACAAAAGCTTTTTCAAAACCCGAATTATGAATAGTCTTTAAGGCTTCTTCTTTATTGGTTGAAGTTTCGGCAAAATAACGAATGTAGCCGTCGTTTCCCTGCACCTCAATTACTTTAAACGGAACTTTATTAAATATGGCCGGGTTTGCTTTTTTAGTGCAGGCAGCCAATTGTATTTTAGTATTGGACGATGTAAGGCTCGCAACTAATTTTTGGACAACTGCAGTTTTTTCGGTTGTTGTACTTTTCTCTTCAGCATTTACTTTTTCTGTTTTTTCGGCAATTGGCGGATTTAAATTTTCAATTGTTTTATTTTCGGTTACAGGAGGAGTTACATTTTTTTGGATAGAATTATTTTTAGCAGCTATAGTTTCTGTATTTTGTTTTTGGGCAATTGTATTAGATTCAAATTTATCGCTCAGCACAAAAAACCAAAGCGATGCCAGGCCGCAAAGCAGTATTAATCCGCTTGCAAAAAACCAGAGGAAACGGCGCTTGCGTTTTTCTTTTTCCATCTGCTGCAGCTCAGCTTCAATTTGCACCCAGGGCCCCTGCGGCGATGCAAACGAAGCGTCTTTTAGCCTTTCATTAAAGAAGGCCTCCAGGCTGTCGAATTCGTTAGGTGACTTTAACTCAGTCATGATTACTTATTTTTTATGTTCTATATCCGTATCTAAATATTTATGCAATAATGTTTTTAAATGATCTTTTGCTTTTGATAACTGGCTCTTGGATGTGCCTTCATTAATATCCAGCATCGTTGCAATTTCTTTATGCGCATAACCCTCAATTACGTATAAATTAAAAACGGTGCGGTAACCATCAGGTAACATGGTAAGCATGCGCAATAATTCTTTTTCACTTAGTTTACCGCTTGCATCCGTTTCGCTTTCCGGATGGTGTACAATGTTTTCTATATCATCAAAAACGGTGGTTTGTTTTTTCTTGCGTATATGCTCAATAGCGGTATGCACCATAATGCGCCGCACCCAACCCTCAAAAGAGCCCAGAAATTTAAAAGTGTGGATGTTTTTAAACACCTTAATAAAGGCATCCTGCATCACATCTTCGGCTTCCTCACGGTTTTTGGTGTACCTGAAGCATACAAACAGCATTTTACCTGCATAGGTATCATACAGCTTCTTCTGAAACTCGCGTTTTCCGGCTATACAGCCCCTTACTATTTGCTCTTCTGTTCCCAAGTCCTCTAAAGATGTAAATTTCGTATAAAAGGTTGCCTTTTAAAAATATTTTAAAAATTAAAGATTTTAGGCAACCTTTGGGCTTTTAAAGCAGTCTTTATAAAAAACCAAGCTATGAACACTAAAAAACTACTAATTTTAAGCATGGTGGCCATCCCGGCCATCGCTTTGCTTACTTCAAGCACGCTCGATTCTAACGGAAAATTCATTAATAGCGGCAGCCCCGGCGAAAACACCTGCTCGGCAAGCAATTGCCACGGGGCGGGTAACGGACAATTAAGCACCGGTGGTTTGCCCGATAACGGAGGTCCGGGTAGTTTAACTATTACCTCAAATCCGGCTTTTGTAAGCGGTAACCAATATGTGCCCAACACGGTTTATCACATGACCATTAATGTTAGCGAAACGGGTAAGAGCCTTTTTGGCTTTGATTTTGAAGCACTGGATAATAGTGGGAATACAAACCCTTTTACCAATAACTCGGTAGGTACATTTTCTATAACAGACGCTGCGCATACACGTAAGGGCCAGCCTGCTCAAATTGTAAATGGTCAGCCTGTTTTTGGCAGATGGAATGTTACGCATCAAACAAACGGTGGTGCTTTTGTAAATGCAGCTTCTTTTAATTTTGATTGGAAAGCACCTGCAAGCGGAACCGTTAATTTATATGCTTCGGGTAACGCCTCTAACGGCGATGGTTTGGAAAATGCCCAGGATAATGTGTATACAAAAACGCTTCAACTAACAGCTTCAGGCGTTGGAATTGCAAGTGTAAAAGAAGATAATCTGATGTTGGATGTGTTTCCTAACCCCGCAACCGATTTAATTATGCTAAGGCTTAATTTGCCTAAAGAAAATAATGTAAGCATACGCTTGTTTTCTTTAGACGGAAAACTGGTAAAAACATTTGCCGATAAAAAAGCGGTGCCTGCTATGTATATGGACTCCTTCTCAACCGAAGGATTGGCCAAGGGTATGTACGTGCTTAGTATCGCAACAGAAACGCTTAACAAAACAAAAAGAATTGTAATAAATTAAAGAGCCCTTAGGTTAGCCTTTGTTAAAATAATGCAAAAACCCCCACACGTCCCTGCACGGTGGGGGTTTTTATTTTGTGTTTGCAACCAAACAAAAACATGTTTACAACAAAGAACTGACATAAAGTTACGCTACCAAAGAGCCTTTTAAAAGGGCCGCCTAATAAGTGGTAAGGGTGGTTTGGTAAGTGGTACTGTTTAGCCGATATCTGGCAAAGCTAAAATCAGATTTTATTAAGCATAGCCAGAAAATCATCCTTTTTACGCCTCGAAATCTCTAACTGAGAGCCATCGCTCATAACCGCATAGCCGCCATCGGTTTTAAGGTAGCGTATAACGTGGCTTATGTTGATGAGGTGATGGTGATGTATGCGTAAAAACTGACTGGTAGGCAATAAATCTTCGTAATGCTTAAGGCTTGCAGAAGCTAAAAGCTTTCTTTTTTCGGTAAGGTGAAAAGCGGTATAACTGCCATCTGCCTCGCAACGAATAATGTCTTTGATGTACACTATTTCGTAAGCGTTGGTGGTAGGGAGTGTAATTTTTTGATAAGAATCGTTGCCTTGTTTAAGGTTTTGTAAAAGATGCGCTAAATTTTCAACCGTGTTTCCCTTCGATTTTTTTTCTAATAATTTATCTACCGCTATTTTTAATTCTTCGGTATCAATGGGCTTCAGCAAATAATCAAGAGCCGAATACTTAATGGCACGAATAGCATATTTATCAGTAGCTGTAGTAAAAATAATATCACATTTAACCGGCGAAATTTTTTCGAGCAAATCAAAACCGGTGCCATCAGGCATGCTTATATCTAAAAAAATTAAATCAGGATTGTGTTTGTTTATGGCTTCAACGCCTTCTTTTACATTTCCGGCGGTGGCAACAACTTCAACACCTGTGCAATGTTTGGTTACCAAGGCTTGTAAAAGCTCCCGGCTTTTTGCTTCGTCTTCAACTATTACGGCTTTAATCATAGTGTGTTTTCAGCGGTTAAAATACAAAAATAATTTAAATTGTTCTATAAAACGGGCCAGGTAATTTCTACGCGGGTTCCGGTAACACTGCCATCAGGGCCGGTAAGGTCGCTTATGGTTGAGGTATAGGTTGTTTGTTGTATATCGCCCAATAGCTTAAGCCTGTCGCGGGTAATTTTCATACCCATAGAGGCGTGGCTGCGGCGCGATTCTTTGTTTATCTCGGCCGATTTTTTTCGCCCTATGCCGGTATCTTCAATAACTGCGTGTATAAAATTGTCTTTGGTAAAAAATCGTATGCTTAGCATACCTTTTCCCTCAGCAGGGGTTAATCCGTGCAAAATGGCGTTTTCTACATAAGGCTGTAAAAGCATCGTTGGAATTTGTTCGTAATCGGCATCTACATTTTCTTCCAGGTTAATTTCAAAATCAAACTTTCCGCTAAAGCGCATTTTTTCCAATTCAATATAAATTTTAAGCGCGTTTATTTCTTCACTAAGCGTTACCGTTTGTTTTTCCGAATTATTTAAAATCATCCGCATTAAGCGTGCAAATTTGTTGAGGTAAAAAACGGCTTCCTCATCTTTATGATTTAAAATAAATTGTTGAATTGAGTTAAGCGAGTTAAATAAAAAGTGCGGATTCATTTGCGCGCGTAAAGCTTTCAATTCGTTTTTAGCAATTTCTATTTGCGTACGGCTCTCGCGTTTTTGTTCTTTTTGTAATTGATTTAAACGGATTCTGAAAATCAGAAAAATTACTGCGCCCATAAAAAGCAGTTCGCAGCCAATAAACCACCAGCGCTGCCAAATAGGTGGTGTAACCGTAAACGAAAAAGAAAGCGGGGTGCTGTTCCAAACGCCCTGATTATTGCAACAACGTACTTTAAATGTGTATTTGCCGGCGGGTAAGTTAGAGTAGGTAACTAAATTTTGATTCGTCTCCGGACTCCAGTTTTTTTCAAAACCCTCCAGCCTGTGTACATAACGCACCTTTTCGGGATTGGTTAAACAAATACCGGTGTACTGAAATGTAATATTGTTTAAGGAGCTCGGCAAAACTGCGTTTTGCGGCAAGACCGTATCGGTATAAAACAATTTAAGATTTGTAAAAGACAATTTGGGCTCTTCGGTGTTTTCCGTATATTTTATGGGTGTGTGTTTTACAATTCCATTAACTGTACCAAACCAAAGTGCTCCGGTTGTATCGCGACAAATGCCGCCTGTATTACACTCAACCCCTTTAAAGCCTTCCGTTTTTCCGAACGACAAAATTTTACCCGAATGATTTATCGAATAATTTTGTAAGTCAATTTTATTTACGCCTTGGTTGGTACCTGCCCATAAAGTTTTATCATCATCGGCAAGCATCAGCGAGTAAACCAGATTAGAGTTCAAGCCCTCCTCCTCACTTATTTTTTCATGAACAATAGTGCCGGGGGCTATAATATAAATACCATCCAGCGTGCCTATATAAAGCGTATGATTTTTATCAATAACAATGTCGGATACAGAGCGTGTTTGTAATTTGTAAAGCGCTGTTACATTTTTTATTTCTTTATTATCGTACAAATAAATGCCGCTCACAAAAGAGGCCATCCAAACATTTCCCTTTTCGTCACCGCAAAACGAAGTTATTAAATGATCGGTAGCTGTTAACTGCGTAGGCAGTTTCATTTTAGTTATTTTAAGATTTTTTATATCGTAAATGTTTTCAATCATTGCAACACCATCTGTAAGCCCCAGCCAAAGCCGGTGCAATTTATCGAGGTAAACAGATTGAATAAACACGTTCTGCAGCCCTGCAATTTTTACATACGTTTCGTTTTGTTTATAGCACAAACCTTTTTCGGTGGCTATCCAAAGTTTTCCGGTACTGTCAAAAACCAAACCTCTTACTGTAATACCCGGCAAGCCATTAGTGGTGTTGTAATTGGTAAAAGTACTGCCGTCAAATTTATACATGCCGCCACGCTCGGTGCCAAACCAAATATTATTTTTTTTATCAAGCACAATCGGGTAAATCATGGTGCTTTTTAATCCGTCTTCAAAATCGTAACAAACAAAACCTTCATCGCGGAATTTAAATAACCCGCTGTGAGTTCCAATCCAAATGTTTTGCTCGTAGTCAGAAATAATACTTAAAATATCATTGGCATTGTATTCTTTTGATAAAGTATATTGTTTAAGCGTGCCGGTATAATTTAATATTTTTTCGTGGGTACCAATCCACAAAGAATTTATTTTATCAGCATACAAAGTGGTTATTTCTTCCCCCTTTAGCAATTGCGAAGTGATTTTTTTGCTTTCAATTTTAAAGAGGCCCTTGTTAGTACCTATCCACAAATCATTATTCTTGTCAAACTCAAAAGCCTTAATCACTGTATCCGATTCGGGCCTAAAAGAAAACAGAACATAGAAATCGCTTTCGTTTAAGGTAAATAATTTTTTCTCTGTTATTCCGGCAAAACCTTTTTGGTATGCTTCTAACTTTTTTACATTTTCTTTTAAAAGTCGTGCCTCCTGAATAATTTTTTTATCCGTTAAATAAAATAAACCTTCGTCGGTTCCAATGGCTACTTTGTTTTCGTAAACGGCAAGCGTGTTAACATGTTCGTTTAGCAAACCGTTTTCGGCGGTGTAATTAGTGAATTTTTTTCCGTTAAAAACACTTAAACCCTCAATGGTACCGATTACCATATTTTTATCGACATCTTGCGTAATGGCTTGTACCGAGTAATGCACAAGTCCGTTTCTAGGACTATAATTGGTAAAACGCAAACCATCAAAACTACTTAAGCCACCGTAACCGCCGGTCCATAAATAGCCTTTGTTGTCCTGAAAAATATCGTAGATGTGAATGTAGGTTAAGCCATTCTCGACCGAATAGTTTTTAAAATTATAAGATTGGGAATTTATTTTTCCGAGGCAAAAGAAAAGGCCAATAATCAGATATAGCTTAAAACAACGCATAATTCCTTTAACGAATTTACGTAAAATTTCTAACCTTTCCTACCCTGCGAGTGCGCCACTAGATTAGCAATGCGATAAAGCAGTCGAGCCGCTACATTAGCGTCCCAATCGTCGCCCTTAGGGCCGGGCGTAACTTCGTTTAAATCGAAGGCAATAATTTTTTTACCGCTTTTTACTACTTTTTCTAAAAGCAGTAAAACCTGCTCAACTTCAAAACCGCCGGCAACGGGGGTGCCCGTGTGCGGACAAAGCTTAGGGTCGAGCCCGTCAATATCAAAACTTAAATAAATTTTATCGGGCAAGGCGGCAATTACTTTATCGCAAATACTTACCCAGGTTTCGCCGGCATATTGCGCGTGTTTAATATCGCGGTCAAAAAAAGTATGCACGCGGCCCTTGCTGTGATTTATTAAATGTAATTCTTCATCGCAATAATCGCGAATGCCAACCTGTACTAATTTTTTAACTTCTTTTATTTTTAGCGCATTAAACATTATTGATGCGTGCGAAAACTCAAAACCTTCGTATGCGTTGCGCAAATCTGCGTGCGCGTCGATTTGTAGAATTCCAAAATCACCAAATTTTTCGGCCAAAGCCTGCATCATGCCCAGTGGGGTAGAGTGGTCGCCACCCAAAAGCCCAACGGTTTTATCCTGATTTAAAAAATGTAAGGCCTTTGTTTTTACCCACTCGTTCATTTTTCTGCACTCTTCATTTACTTCCTCAACTACTTTATGGTTTTGTGCTTTGCCTTTAGCGAGGTTATCAATGTGTTTTTCGGCTTTAATGCGCAGCGTGTGGCTTTTAAAACTGATTGCCTCTTCCAAATCATCAAAGAAAATTCCCATTTTCCAGGCATTGGGTACAATGGGGTCGTATAAATCTACCTGATACGATGCGTCTAAAATTGCATAAGGGCCTTTTGCTGTTCCGCCTCCATAACTAACAGTTACTTCCCAGGGAACGGGAATGAGTTGTATTTGGCACTCGTCTTGCGTAAAAGGTAAGCCAAACATGCCGGCTTTTGTATTGCCAATATCGTTTGGGTTAAAGTTTTTTATTTTTTCTGCTTTTGTCATAGGGCTGTAAATTTATTATAATTTTCGGTATCTCCCGATTACTCCGTTTCAATTTTATTTTTAATCTGCGAGATATAAACCATCACTAAAAGGGCAATAAATCCGCTTGCTATAAATGTAATTTTGGCTCCAAAAACAAACCAGATGAGCCCGGCAAAAGAACTGGCAAGTAAAGTAGCAATGCTTTGAAATGCCGTAAATGTACCGATGGCGGTGGCGGTATTTTCTTTAGCACAGATATTGGTAATCCATGCTTTTGCGATGCCCTCGGTTGCGGCTGCGTAAATTCCGTAAAGAAAAAACAGCGCAAAGAAAATGATTTCATTTTGCGCAAAGGCCATTCCCGAATATACAATGGCAAAGAGAATGAGCCCCGTTATAAATATTTTTTTCATTCCAATTTTGTCTGCCAGCTTTCCTAATGGATAGGAGAATAAGGCGTAAATTAAATTATAAAAAATATAAGCTCCTATAACGGTTGTATCCGAATAACCCGCTTCTTTTATTTTTAAGAGTAAAAAAATATCCGAACTGTTAAACAGTGCAAATACCAATAAGCCAATTACCAGTTTACGGTAAGCGGCGGGGCTGTCTTTCCAGTAGCGCACAAAATCCAGCAGACCGGGTTTGTTTTTTTTCTGTGTTTGTTCTTTCTTTTTTTCTTTGATAAGAAATGTGCTTGCAATGGTAAGTACACCGGGCAAGAACGCAATCAGAAAAAGCATTTTATAATCTTTTGGGTAATACATTAAATAAAGTAAGGCAAGCAAAGGGCCTAATACAGCGCCAAACGTATCCATCATGCGGTGAAATCCAAATACGGCTCCTTTGTTTTCTTTAGTGCTTTCGTCAGAGAGCATGGCATCCCTTGCGCCTGTTCTCACACCTTTTCCTATTTTGTCCAAACTTCTTGAAAGAAACACCCAAAACGGATTTACAAGGGCGGCCAGCATAGGCTTTGCAATTGCACTAAGCGTATATCCTATTTGTACAAATGGTAAACGGCGACCGAGATTATCGCTTAAATTTCCGAAATAGCCTTTACTTAATCCGGCAACGGCTTCTGCAAAACCCTCGAGCACACCAATTAATACAATCGAAAACCCAATAGATTTTAAATATACCGGCATTACCGGATACAGCATTTCGCTGGAAATGTCGTTAAAAAGACTGATTAGGGAAAGTACGAGTATATTTCTTGTAATAATTTTCACTCCGCAAATGTACGCATCAATCAGTAAACTTGGCTTAAGTTACCTGTGATAGATGTAACAAATTATTAATAGTGTGTAAGGCGCGCGCCTCCATTATTCTCACTTTTGTAGTGTGAAAATACATTCACGGTTTAAAAAAAAGGTATGAAAACAATAAAAAAAATAGCACTATGTGCAACAGTATGTTTACTAATCTCTTCAGGCTCGGGGTTTGCGCAAAGCGATACTGCAAAAATCAAATCGGCCGAAGAGCAAAAAATTGAAACGCAAAAGGCCGAAGATGCAAAAAAAACTGAAAAAAGAAATAAGGAAATAGCTAAGGCAGAAAAAAAAGTTGAGAATAAGAACGAAGAAATAAAAAAGGCGCAGGACAAAGCCGATATAAAAGAAGAAAAAGTAAGAGAGGCGCAAAGCAAAACCGATAAAAAATCGGATGAGTACCGTAAATCGCAAAACAAAACAGATGATAAGGCCGAAGAATTAAGAAAAGCCAACGAAAAAGTGCAGCAGAAAGAATATGATAAGAAAAAGGCTGAAAAGAAATTGGAAGGCAAGAAAGAAAAGATTAAAAAAGAAGAACTGAAAGAACAAAAGAAAAAGGAAGAGGAAACGATTAAACCTAACTAAACGAAAATAAAAATGGAAATTACAAAACCCGAACATAGCCTTCATAACGGTAAGAATTTTTATAAAGCGCATCACAAAAATGGCAAACTTATACACCAGAGGTGGGGGTTTTGGCTAGGTTTAATTTTAATAGCTGTTGCGCTGATTATATACATTGCAAGCGAAAATTTAAGTATACAGCCTGCTACAGAACAAGGCATTCAGCCCAATAAATAATACCGCAGGATAGGTGCGAATTAATTTGTAATTAAAATTTATTTGGGATATTTCATTTTTAAGCCTTCAAACGTTTTTACAATTGCATTTGCTACCGCATAATTGCGATACCATTTCTCATCAGAAGGAACAATAATCCAGGGGTTTTTTTTATTGCACCCGTCAAATATGTTTTGATAGGCGTCCATATACAATGCCCATTTTTTTGCCTCCTTTTTATCTGCAATATTATATTTCCATTTTTTTTCAGGATTTGTTAAGCGTTCTTTAAGTCGCTTGGTTTGCTCTTTTTTAGATATATGGAGATAAAATTTTAAAATAACGGTGTTATTCCGTTGAAGATGTTCTTCAAACTGGTTAATCACGGTATGGCGTTCCTTAATTTGATTTTCATTTAATTCTTTATGCACTACAGGAAAAAGAATTTCTTCATAATGCGATCTGTTAAACACATGAATCATTCCTTTTTTTGGAAGATTAGCGTTAATCCGCCAAAGAAAGTCGTGCGCTTTTTCTTCTTCTGTGGGAGTTTTAAATGATTTTACATCGCAACCTTGCGGATTGACGTGAGAGAATAAATTGCGTATAATACCATCTTTTCCGGAGGTGTCCATCCCTTGCAAAACAATTAGGAACGCGTGCTTCGCTTCTGCATAAAAAAGATTTTGAAGCGAGAACATCTTTTTATGCAATTTATCCAGGTGTTTTTTTGCTTCTGATTTAGTAAGTGTATTAGGAGCCTTAGTAGATATTGTATTTATATTTTTCATTTTTGTTTTAATTAGTCATGATTTAGTGATACTAAAACCCGAAGCTCAGGTACTTTTTAATTTTACAAAGTCAGGAGCAATTTTCCTTGACTGATTCTGCTCCTTCAAATCTCTCATAATCAGAAATACAAGTATGCTGGTTAATGCTGCAAAAAAGCACCAAACAGAAATAACATAATCGTTAAAATAGAACTTTGTTACAAGGAATGAAGTTAAAAGTAAAATACCCAAAATGAACGTCCTTTGAATACTTGAAATAAAGGCAGGAACGATGATGGCTAATAAGTACAAACTTTCTGCAAGGATATTATCCCTCAATGGAAAATCTAAATCATAATATATATGATACGGCCTTAGGGATGCAGTTACCTTAAAAAAGAGTAAATTATAAAAATGAAAAAGTGAGACCGCTGAACCTATTACAACAAAGATGAACAGGATTTTTTTTCTTTGAATTTTTTTTTCAATGAGAAAAAAAGAAAGCGGAACCCAAATACTCCAGAGAACCTGAGCAAAAAACACAAATGTATAGATTGGAATATATTGCCAATGCTGCAAATTAGCATTTGTTAAAGTAATCCATACAAACCCCTCGGTAAACTGTTGAAAAGAAAAAACAATAGGAATAAGTGCAAACATCACCTGCGATGGTGTTAACACTTTTTTTAAAGATGCAACACCGGCAATTGTCAAAATTGCACTAGCTCCAAAACTTGCTGTTGCTGAAAAGCACATATTATTTGATTAAATCTTTTTCTTGAATTGCTATATGTTCCGGATAGTGTTCTTTCTTAGTTTGCCGGAAAACAAAATGTTTTTGTAAAATACTGGCCGCTTTAATTTTTTCTTAAAAGTGCTATTTCCTTTTAGAAGCTGATAATTTATCTATTGACTTACTTATAGTATCAATCTGCTTTTTCGTTTTCTTTTTAAACGACTTCCAATTAGCTTTTCTTGCAGCTTTGTAATTCGTGAGACCGACTTTTAAAGAAGAAATTTCTTTACGAAGTATTCCCTTTTCCTTTTTCAAAATCTCTTTTGTTGCGGTTTTTGTTGCCATAATTTCTAGATTTAAATACCGATTAATTTATTGTATTGCAAAAGTGGTTACATGTAAGATTTAAACCGTTACACAATTTAAGTAAAGTCTTGCATCATTCACACTCGTATTTAATGAAAGTAAAAGGGCCAAGAACAAAGCTGATAAAAAAGAAGAAAAGCTCGTAGAATATCAATATAAAGCGGACGATAAGGACGAAGAATTTTTGTTTGAGTTCAAATAAACAGATGCAGCAATTATATAAGTTATTTAGGACGATGTATAAGTTTTTCGCGCTAAAGAAAGCCACTTTTGTGAAATAAATCAATCTAAAAAAACAAAAATGAAAAAAATTAAAATGAAAACCTTTGCAACAGGTGTAGTTGCATGCGTAATTTTATTAGCGTCATGTAAAAAAGGCGATATGGGCCCGGCAGGCACTGCAGGAGCAAATGGTTCAAACGGAGTAGTACCTACAATGACCGATGGATTTATTAAAGGTAACCTTTCGGGTACGCGCCAGGACGGTACTGCTTTTAATGAAGCATTTGATTTTGATAATTACTGGGGTACCCCATCAGCAACTTTAGACAGCAACAATGCTGCGAGTTACGATTTCAAAATTACCCGCAGTGTGGATATTTTTGGCGCTAATACTGCAAGTATCCAAGTTAATACTTCTACAAAAACCGGCTCTACAGGTATTATTACTCTAAGCAACTTTATGTTCTCCAAATCATTGGGCACGAATAAAAAGTTTGAGTTTATATTGGGCAACAGTCCTGCTGCAGCTATTACCGGGCTGATGTATAATGCAGGCACCGGTTTATTTACAGGTAGTTTTTCGTTTACGGTTACGGGTGGTCAAAACAGCACGGGTAACGCGGCTACAATCAGCGGAAGTTTTCAGGCAACGGTTACTCAAATGTATCATATGGTATCACATAATGACACCGGAAGCCTTTCCAATTAATTTCTTTGCATTGTAAAAAAAGGGCCTCTCAGTTTGAGAGGCTTTTTTTATTACGGAACCCTTCAAAACTAAATACGCACCAGCTACTTGAAGATAGAGGAGAACTTGCCCGGACTTGCGACTTGCAAGACCACCTGTTAAAAGTGAACTAAAACTTTTCTTTTAAAAAAAAACAGTAAAACCTGTCATAGGTATCAGAGATTGAAGATTAAAAGCTCTAATTGTTTTTTTTCGCTAAAAGTGTGCTTGACCTTTTTAAAAGTGAATTTGATGGAGTTTCTAAAAATAAAAGCGATAATCTCTACATAATGACAATGGTTTTCTCCGGCGGTTCACTCCAACAATTCTCTAATCAAAGAAAAAGCTCTTAATTCCTCATAGCTAAATCGTTTCTGAGCTTTTTCAATTACCCTACCTTCAAACACTTACATATATAAAAGGTTTATCCATTATAAGGTGGTACTTTCACAATAGATTAAATACATTAAGATAATGGCATCTAAAAAAAAGAGTGATTCCCCGGCACCTCAAAAAACTGAGCAAAATTTTCCAATAGTAGGCATAGGTGCTTCGGCCGGCGGTCTGGATGCTTTTAAACGATTTCTTAAAGCGATTCCTGCTGATTCCGGAATGGCTTATGTGCTTGTACAGCATTTAGATCCTACGCATGAAAGTATTCTTCCTGATATTCTTTCAAGAGTAACCAAAATTCCGGTGCATGAAATTACAGATGATATTCATCTAGCACCTGATCATATTTATGTTATTCCCGAGAATAAAATACTGACTTCAACAGATGGTATACTTAATCTCACTCCCAGAAATAAGATAAAAACAAATGGAGCCATTGATGTTTTCTTTACATCTCTTGCCGAAGTTCATCAAAATTTAGCAGTAGGTATTGTGCTTTCGGGTACAGGTGCTGATGGCACGCAAGGATTAAAAGCCATTAAAGAGCATGGTGGAATAACATTTGCTCAAGATCAAAAGTCTGCAACTTATGGCGATATGCCTAAAAATGCAGTAGATGCCGAAGTGGTAGATTTTATTTTGCCCCCTGAAGAAATGCCTGAAAAGCTGTTGCAGATGATGCACACCTACAGTGGATATCCCAATACAGAAAAAAATCTCCAGAAAGAGGACGAAGATATTTTCAATCAGATTATTTTAGTGCTTCGTCAAAGCAGCGGCGTTGATTTTACGTATTACAAACAAACAACAGTACGCAGGCGCATTGCAAGAAGAATGGTAATTACTGAAAAACCAAAACTGGCAGCCTATTTAAAATTTTTGGAGAAAAATACAGCGGAACAGGGCGCACTTTTTAATGATATGTTGATTCCGGTTACTTCCTTTTTTCGTGACCCAAAAATTTTTCAAACCGTTACGCAAAATGTATTTCCAGCTGTTTTAAAAAACAAACCTTCTGCTGATCCAATTCGAATATGGGTGGCAGGATGCTCAACAGGAGAAGAAGTTTATTCATTGGCCATTTCGCTCCATCAGTTTTTAGAAAAAATATCGGGCAGGCAAATTCAGATATTCGCTTCCGATATTTCTGAAGCCGCTATTGCTAAAGCAAGAACAGGTATCTATCGCAGCACTGATTTAAAAAATATTCCGGAAACGATACTAAAAAACTATTTTACAAAAAATGGCGGGGGTTATCAGGTAAACAAACAAATACGCGATATGTGCGTGTTTGCGATTCACGATTTTTTGAAGGACCCTCCATTTGCAAAAATGGATTTGATAAGTTGCCGCAACGTTTTAATATACATGGATACCTTTTTGCAGAAAAGAGCACTGAGCACCTTTCATTATGCATTGAAAGAAAACGGATTTCTTTTATTAGGAAAATCCGAAACCACCGGCCCTGCAGCAGAGTTATTTTCCACATTCGCAAAAGATGATAAAATATATGCTCGCAAGTTGGTACCTAACAACTTTATGCATTACAATACGGATAGAAAAGAAATAGCATTAACCGAAAAAGTTAAAAAAACAGCTAAGCCCGAAGTACTGCAAAACGATTTTCGTAAAACTGCAGAAGCACTTCTCCTTTCAAAATATACTCCTGCAAGTGTTATTGTAAATGATCAGATGGATGTGGTGCATATTAACGGAAGCATTACCCCATTTTTGGAAACACCGCAAGGCAAACCCACTTTTAACCTATTAAAAATGGCGCGCGAAGGGTTGGCTTTCGAATTACGAAATACATTGCACAAAGCAAAAACTACCAATAAAACGGCTATTAAAGAAGATATATTGGTTAAATGTGATGGAAAGATTATGCAGATAACAGTGGAGGTTCTACCACTCAGCAATAATGTTGAACCTCACTTTCTGATTCTTTTTCATAAAACGGTACTGCCCCAAAGTAAGGCCAAAATAAAAGGAAAAGCATCGCCGGAAAAAATAATGAACGACGAAGCGCATAAGCGAATTGAACAATTAGAAAGAGAGATTACACTAACACGCGAGGATATGCGTGCAATCACAGAAGATCAGGAAGCTGCGAATGAAGAACTACAAAGTGCAAATGAAGAATTACTTAGCAGCAGCGAAGAATTACAAAGCCTTAATGAAGAATTAGAAACATCTAAAGAAGAGCTGCAATCAACCAATGAAGAATTGATTATCATCAATCAAGAGATGCTCGACAAGCAGGAGCAGATTAATGTAACACGACAATATTCAGAAGCAATTATTGCTACCATAAGGGAACCGCTGGTGGTGTTGGATAAAAATCTTCGGATAAAAAGTGTCAACGCTTCCTTCATCAAAAAATTCAATATCGCCGAAGAGGAAGCAGAAGGACAACTGATCTACGAAATACAAAATCATCTGTTTGATAATACAGGGCTACGTTCTTTGTTAGAAAAAATTCTTCCAAAGAAAACAGAGATGAATGATTATGAGATTCTCATCAATGTTCCTCCTATTGGAGAATGCACCATGTTATTAAACGCTCGTCATGTTATCAATGAAAAAAACAAAGAGCAGTTGATTCTTCTTGCTATTGAAGATGCAACCGAGCAAACAGCAGCTCGAAAATTAGTGGAAGCTAATTCGCTCATGGTTCACAACATATATATGAATGCACCGGCTTCTATCTGTACATTTAAGGGTCCAAAACATATTTATGAATTGGTTAATCCGTCTTACCAAAAATTATTTGACAAACGAGATCTAGTGGGTAAGGCATTTCTGGATGCTCTGCCGGAGCTGAAGGGGCAGGGAGTTGATAAAATATTAGACAATGTTTACAATACAGGAGAAGTTTTTAAAAGTACCGAGATTCCCGTTACTATTGCTAGATCTGACAATGCTGCTCCCGAACAACGCTATTTTAATACCACCATGCAACCAATATATAATGAAGAAAAAATAATAATCGGGGTTGCAAATTTTGGCTATGATGTTACCGAGCAGATAATGGCCCGCAAACAGGTTGAAGAAAGTGCAGCAAAATTCAAAGCCCTTTCAGAGAACATACCTCACATGATATGGACTGCCTCAGCCGAAGGAAAGAAAAATTACTTTAACAAATATTTCCTGGATTACACCGGAAAAACTTTTGAAGAATTGGAAGGAAATGGCTTCAATAAAATTATTTTTCCGGATGACCTCGAAAAAGATTTGCAGTTATGGCATCACTCCCTTAAAACCGGCGAAGATTTTTATATGGAAAAGCGTATTCGTCATCATGACGGAACTTACCTTTGGCATATTAGCAGGGACATTGCACAAAAAGACGAGCAAGGAAATATTATAGGGTGGGTAGGCAGTAGCACTAACATTGATGAACATAAACTTTTTACCGGAGAGTTAATGGAGGCAAAAGTCATTTCGGAAATGGCAACGCTAATTGCAGAAGATGAAAAAGCTAAAGCTGAAATAGCCACGCAATCTAAGCAGCAATTTTTATCGAACATGAGTCATGAAATCCGTACGCCTATGAATGCGATTATCGGTTTCACAAAAGTGATATTAAAAACAGAGTTAGATGCAAAACAAAAAGAATACTTACATGCAATAAAAACAAGCGGCGATGCACTTATTGTACTGATTAACGACGTCCTTGATTTGGCAAAAGTGGATGCCGGGAAAATGACATTTGTACAAACGCCTTTCAAGATGTCGGTATCCATATCAGCCATGCTACATTTGTTTGAAACAAAAATTCAGGAAAAGAATATTGAATTAGTTAAAGAATACGATAGCGCTATTCCGGAAATATTGCTGGGTGATGCGGTACGTCTGCATCAGATTATTTTAAATCTGGTAAGTAATGCCGTTAAGTTTACATCTAAAGGAAAAATTACCGTAAGTGTTGGTCTGCTCAACGAAGATGAAGATAAAGCAACCATACGGTTTACCGTAAAGGATACCGGAATTGGAATTTCGGAAAATAAAATAGCAACTATTTTTGAAAAATTTCAGCAGGCAACTAATGAAACTTCCAGCTTATATGGAGGAACGGGATTAGGACTTGCCATTGTTAAACAATTAGTAGAAGCACAAGGCGGAACCATTTCTGTAAAAAGTAAGATTAATGAAGGGGCCACTTTTAGTTTTATATTGGATTTTCTGAAAACTAAAGATAAAGCACAATTAGAACTTGCAACTATACAGTTAGATCCGGAGATTAAAAATATTAATGTGCTTGTTGTTGAAGATATTTCTCTCAATCAATTACTGATGAGAACATTGTTAGATGAATTTGGATTTGAGAGTGATTTTGCCGGAAATGGAAAAATTGCAATCGAAAAGCTAAACAGCAAACTTTTCGATATTGTTTTGATGGACCTGCAGATGCCCGAAATGAATGGTTTTGAAGCTACGCAGTACATCCGCAACACGATGAATTCTAATATTCCTATTATTGCTTTAACGGCTGATGTAACAACGATAGATTTAGAAAAATGTAAAACAGTAGGCATGAACGATTATTTATCTAAGCCGATTGATGAACGATTGTTATACAGCAAAATTGCTAAATTGGTAAAGGAAAATTTGAAGGAGAAAGGAACGAAGCATTCGGGCAGCGCAGAAATAAAAGATAAAAAGGTAAAGCACATTAATATGGATCGGCTGCATCAGCTAACAAAATCGAAACCTACATTGATGCTTGAAATGATTGCAACCTATCTGGAACAGACGCCTCCTTTAATTAAGGTAATGAAAGAAAGTTTGCAGCATAAAGACTGGAATACATTGCAGGCGGCAGCTCATAAAATGATTTCTTCATTTTCTATTGTAGGGATTGATGTTAAATATGAGGCCATGTCAAAAAAAATTCAGGAATATGCCCGTGCAGAGCAGCATCTGGATGAATTGCCGGGTATGGTTTCACAACTTGAAACTGTTTGCATGCATGCTTGTAAAGAGTTGGAAGAGGAGTTTAATGCAATTAAAAAGGAGCAAAATATGCAGCAAGGCTAAGTTCAGGCTTTTCGGTTAAGTGTCCATTCCACACAAAATAGGAAGGAAAGCAGTGAAGATATACGTGAACTTGCTTGTATTTGTGACTTGTACAGTTACCCTATTTACTCAAGGCCTTTTTCCACTTGCAATATCGTAATCTGTGAATTGTGTAACTTTTCAATAGAACTATGTAACTTTTGGCGGCTTAAACAGGGCAAATTTACGTGTCTTTAAAAAAAAGCCTTATTTTTCAACTGCCTGTCAAATTAGAAAGCTATCTGATTGTACGCTTTAAAATAATTATCCATGCACACCAAAGAAGTAAATACCCCTATTAATATTTTGCTTGCAGATGACGATACAGATGATCGGTTCTTTTTTGAGAAAGCATTAAAGGAAATAGCCGTTTCCCATCATCTTACAACAGTTGAAAACGGAGAAGAACTTATGGATTACCTTTCACAAACAACAATAACCCTTCCCGATATTATTTTTCTTGACATAAGTATGCCCCGCAAAACCGGGATAGAATGTTTAATTGAAATAAAAAATGAAAAAAGTCTTGAACATATTCCGGTGCTAATATTTACGACGTCTTTTACGAGAGGCATGGAATTAGAGATGAAACTCTCAAACACCCTTTTTACTATGGGTGCCCAAGATTACCTGCGTAAGCCGGCCGGTTTTGAAGAACTCAAACAAGTCCTTAACCAGGCAATAATCAAAGTAAGGGAAAAGATTCATTTAAAAACGGAAGAAGGAATGACAAATGAATAAAGCTATGAATTTAAAACAAATGAACATTCTGCTTGCAGATGATGATATTGACGATCAAGATTTTTTAAAAAGGCTTTGGAAGTCGTGCCTTTAATCACGAACCTTACAATAGTCTCTGACGGAGAAGAGTTAATGGCTTATCTTTTTGAAAATTCAGGGCGCCTTCCACATGTTCTTTTTCTTGACATCAATATGCCTCGGAAAAATGGATTTGAATGTTTAAAAGAGATTAAACAAAATGAAAAGCTAAAAGATCTTCCTGTAGTTATGTTTTCTACGGCTAATTCGAAGGATAATATAAGTATACTTTTCAAAACCGGAGCGAACGTTTATGTTCGTAAGCCTTCTAATTTTTTGGAGTTAGTTCAGGTAATTAACCATGCACTACCCGTTGCTACCGAAAATATATTTTCAAACGGAAAATTAAAATACGTCTTCAATCCGTGAGCGTAGGAAATCTGAATATACTTCTTGCAAATGATGATTCTGACGATTGTTTCTTTTTTAAAGAAGCATTGGCAGGGTCGCGCGTTTCCACGCACCTTACAACGGTTCCTGATGGGGAGCATCTTATGCATCTTCTTTTACATAAAACATATCAATTGCCGGATGTGCTTTTTCTTGATTTAAATATGCCACGTAAAAATGGATTTGAGTGTTTGTCAGAAATAAAATTAAGCAGCAAACTTAAACTGCTTCCTGTAGTTGTTTTTTCCACCTCCTTTGAGAAGGAAGTAGTAAACCGGCTTTACCAAAATGGCGCACAATATTTTATGCGTAAACCTTCTGAATTTTCGCAGTTCAAAAAAATAATTCTGCAAACATTAACGATTATAGCGCAAAAAAACACTGCGCAACCAAGCAGAGAAAATTTTGTAATCACTTTGCAAAACGATTAATTCGTTTATAGCACCTTACATAAAAGAATAAACCATTTCATAGAGCCTGCAATGAATAATAAAAAAGAATCAGATGAGTTGATTATTACTCGTAAAGAACTTGCTTTTCAAAAAGAAGAGAAAGAAAAACTCGCAGCAGAATTACTTATTGCTCAGAAGGAACTTGCTTTTCAAAAAGAAGAAAAGGGTAAACGTGCTGCGGAGCTTGGCATTGCTAATATAGAACTTGCCTTTCAGGATGATGAAAAAGAAAAACGTGCCGCAGAGCTGGGTATTGCTAATATAGAGCTTGCTTTTCAAGACGATGAAAAAGGAAAGCGGGCACAAGAGTTAGGCATTGCCAATAAAGAGCTTGCGTTTGAGGTAGAAGAAAAAGGAAAAAGGGCAGAAGAATTGATTATTGCCAATAAAGAACTTATTTTTCAAAACGAAGAGAAGGAAAAACGAGCCGCTGAACTTGGCATAGCCAATAAAGAACTTATTTTTCAAAACGAAGAGAAAGAAAAACGCGCTGCCGAGTTAGGAATTGCCAATAAAGAACTTGCCTTTCAAAATGAGGAGAAAGAAAAACGTGCCGAAGAGTTAATCGTGGCTAACAAAGAACTGGCTTTTCAAAACGATGAAAAGGAAAAGCGCGCTGCTGAATTAGGTATTGCTAATAAGGAACTTGCGTTTCAAAATGAAGAAAAAGAAAAACGCGCGGCAGAATTAGGTATTGCCAACAAAGAACTTGCCTTTCAAAACGAAGAGAAAGAAAAACGTGCAGCCGAGTTAAGGATTGCCAATAAAGAGCTCTTGGCATTCACCTATATATCAAGTCACGATTTGCAAGAGCCACTGCGTAAAATACAAACTTTCGTTACCATTATACTTGAAAATGAAAATAAAAACCTCTCTGAGAGTGGCAAGCATAATTTTAAACGAATGCAATTGGCGGCCGGAAGAATGCAGCAGCTTATTGATGACCTGCTTGCTTTTTCGCGAATCAATATGACTGACCATAAGTTTGAAAAAACTGATCTAAGTTTAATTATTGAAGAAGTAAAGACCGAGTTAAAGGAAACCTTTGAGGAAAAACTGGCAACTATCGATTCTATTGAATTGTGTGCTGCCAATGTTATTCCTTTTCAGTTTCGTCAGCTTTTGTACAATCTTATAAGTAATGCGCTCAAATTTTCAAATCCGGATGTGCCATCTAAGATTAGCATTAAGAGTGAAGTGGTAAAGGGAAGTAAACTAAATAATGAAAAACTTTCAGCCGAAAAAAATTACTGCCATATAATTGTTAAAGACAATGGTATCGGCTTCGAACCTCATTTTAGCGAACGCATTTTTGGAGTGTTCCAAAAACTTCATAGCAAAGAAATATATGCGGGTACCGGAATTGGCCTTGCCATAGTAAAAAAAATAGTGGAGAATCACAACGGTATCATCACCGCAAGCGGGGAGTTAAATAAAGGGGCAAGGTTTGATATTTATATTCCCAATTAAAATAAATTTAGCGGCTTACACACCAAATATGAACGAGATCCTTGAAGATACAAAGGCACTTGCTCGGATTTGGGACTTGTATGGGCATCTAGTTAAATCTTAAGTGCAACAATTGTTACATCATAAACTTGTTCCAATTACCTTTCCAATTGTTTAGTGCAAAAGTAAGTTTTTAATTTTGCTTTTCCGCGGGTATAGGCGCTGTAAATAAAAACAACCGAATATTTTTTCTCGACTTAAGATTGAGTCAGGGTCAAACGCTAATTTGTTTTTTTACAGGATATACAAATAGTCACTTATTTAAGCAAAGTCAATAGTGTTTCAAGCGATGATTTACAATCCTGCTGATTTGGATTTACTGCACGAAGATGCCTTAGTACTTTATCAATAGCATCATCTACTTCAGTCCATTTATTACCGTCCATTGCTTTAAGTTTAGCCTGAGAAACATCCCATGCGTGTTCCAAATCAGCCACTCTGGTTATGGCCCCTTCCATATTATTTGCTACAACTAAATCTT
The DNA here is from genome assembly GCA_038214655.1 of Bacteroidia bacterium. Taxonomy (GTDB): domain Bacteria; phylum Bacteroidota; class Bacteroidia; order B-17B0; family Aurantibacillaceae; genus PALSA-968. The sequence goes on from JBBQRR010000016.1 coordinate 82,462, forward strand.
TGGTATCCTGTGTTATTTTTTTGAATTCAGATAAATCTCCAAGTGCTGATACCGGTAAAATAGTGTTAGATGATCCGCTAGAAACAGGCTGTTGAACAATTTCTTTTTGTAACTGCCCTCGCTGCCAAAAATAGGCGGATAAGCCAACTAGTATAAATAATGCAACGGTAATTAAGCTTTGAACAACAAGTCCTTTATCTTCATTAGTTTGTTTTTCTTCGTTAACTGTATTTGCAATAACGTCTCGTTTAGAAAAAGTAAAATATAGTATGATGGCTAAAATTCCAAGTAAAAACAATACACTTGTAAAAGTAGCTCCCAAGCCTAAACCACCAAATTTAGTTGGCTGAGAGAGATAGTCTCCAATAGATGCCCCTAAGGGTCTTGTCATTATATAAATAATCCAAAAAGAAAGTACAGGATTTAGTTTTAGCTTTTGTGCTATTATAAAAATTGCAATTATGGCAGCAACAATAAGGCCTGTTTTTAAATAACCAAGCCCTAATCCCTCTGCCATTAAGTCTCCTGATGCAGTGCCT